>JAEHCQ010000030.1 GCA_020696385.1 Methanobacteriota archaeon
TTCTAGTCTTAGCACGCATACCATTGATAGCCGCACCAAGGTCGTAAATCTCGGGATCGCAAATCCAAAATCTCTTGACACTCTTTGGCATGCTATCGAGCACTTCCGGCATATCATCAAACATCATATCTAGACCAAGCTTTTTGGCCAATACTCCCTTCCACTTGTTAAACTTATCTCTTTCATACGGGAAATGGACCTTGGTGTACTTGATCTTCATAGCACGAAGCTCTTCATATGTTTCTTCTTCAATGCCAGGACGGTAAGTGATAATGTGTACTTCATGGCCAAGTTTAATAAATGTTTTGGTCAATACCGCAAAGAATTCTGGTAATTCCGTGATTGTGCTGTCGAGATCGATTCCTATTTTCATTTTTTACTCCTCCTTTACACTTTTATATCGTGCCTGGTAAAGGAATAAATTATTCAGAGGAAGAAATCTCTCTCGCTTCCTTACGCCATTCCTCCACCACATCTTTGTAATCTTTTAGACTATGGGGAGCATGCTTTTCTATTTCACTGAAATCAACAGGAAGGTCCGGATTCGTAACTAGGGCACTCTCGATCGACAAAGATCGGATCTTGAGCTTATTACCCTTGCTAATAAATTTAGCGCCAATTATGTTATAGTAGGGGTTATCCTCATCCC
>JAEHCQ010000031.1 GCA_020696385.1 Methanobacteriota archaeon
AAAGTGCTGGCTAAGTGTTAAATAGAAAGGTGTCATCAGCCCAAGACAGCGGGGAGGTAGGCTTAGAAGCAGCCACCCTTCAAAGAAAGCGTAACAGCTCACCCGCCGAGGCTGATGGCCCTGAAAATGGACGGGGCTAAGCCAGCCACCGATACCCTAGAGTGCAGCTTAGTGCTGTAATCTGGTAGGAGGGCGTCCTGACTGGGCAGAAGCTGGGCCGTGAGGTCCAGTGGACCGGATCAGGATTGAGTATCCCGGTGGTAGTAACAGCAGAGAGGGGTGAGAATCCCCTCCGCCGAATGGGCAAGGGTTCCCCAGCAACGCGTCGTCAGCTGGGGGTAAGTCGGTCCTAAGGCCGATCTTAACTGAGAAGGTCGAAAGGGAAGCAGGTTAATATTCCTGCACCATAGAGGTACACGCGGTGACGCAAGCCTAACTTCTGACGCTTCTGGATAGGTTGAGCAAGGCTGTCGCTTTGTTTAACCGTATAAGTCTGGGGAGTGCCGTAATGGCGAGAACCAAGCGAAAGCGGGAATAGCCACCCGTTTTTAGGGTGGTTCAGCTGATCTCTGGAGCCCATGAAAAGGAAGTTGGGAAGGATCCTCTATGTCCGTACCAAGAACCGACACAGGTGCCCCTAGG
>JAEHCQ010000032.1 GCA_020696385.1 Methanobacteriota archaeon
CGCTGACGCCGCATCCTCGTATTCCAGAATAACCTAATTAGATATCAGACCTGTTGTTGCTGGTGCGATATCGACAGTGATCATTATGCTGCCGCTTCCACCTGCTGGAACCATTGGTATTATCCAGACATTATCACCCACATCAGGTGCAGGAATAGACATATTGAATGCGACCTCAGCCGGGTATGTTTCTGTGATTACCACATTGTAAGCATCATCTGTTCCCGTGTTGGTATAGTTCAACCAATAGGTGATCGTCTCACCAGCATTCGCGGTCGCTGGTCCTTCCTTGATGATATCCATCAATGGATCCTCAACAAGTGTATCTGCTGAATCGCCAACTATGATCTGTGGTATTCCAGCACTGTTATTGTATTCAAGATCTACAAAGTTTGTCAGAACACCGCTTGCGGTCGTATCCACCTGAACGGTTATGGTGATTGTGCCGCCAGTTCCTGGAGCCACAGCTCCGATCGTCCAAACATTATCTGTTGGAACATCAGGTAGTGGAACAGATCCTATGAATGTCACACCAACAGGATATGTTTCTGTGATCACGACATCCGTAGCAATATCATCTCCATTATTGAAGTAATCAATTGAGTAGGTGATGAGCTCACCAGTATT
>JAEHCQ010000033.1 GCA_020696385.1 Methanobacteriota archaeon
CCCACCCCTGCCGATCCTCCAGTTCCGCCTGCGGCAGTAATGTGTCCAGGATCAACATTTGTTCCGGTGACATAAAAAACCCTGACGATGCCACCGGATCCGCCGCCGCCTCCTCCTCCGCCTGCTCCACAGCCAAAGTTTTGAATGTCATCGGCACAGTCTCCTCCCTTCCCACCATTGCCACCATTACCACCGTTTGCACTAACTCTAGCAAGAGCAGCGATAGTTAGTATGCCCCCAACGTATAGATCAAGAGCGCCGCCTCCGCAGCCGCCTCCGCCACCACCGCCGCCACCACCGTACAAGTTCCGAGCAAAAAAAACACCAATAGCATCTCCTCCAGCGCCACCATTGCCACCACCACCAACCCCTCCTCCAGTCTGGCCGCCAATAGCGCCTCCTGAGCCTCCAGTCCCAAGAATGATGCCGGAAGCGTCTCGGCCGCATCCTCCGGACCCTCCGCCTCCCCCTGCGCCAGGGGCACCTCCTAGCAAAAGAGTTGATATAGCTCCATAGGGATCGTCGAGATAACGATTCTTGGTTGCAGCTAACAAAAAGGTGGGCGCCCCTGGCACAGCGGGAGCTGTTAAGCCCGAGGTGGGAACCCCTGACAAA
>JAEHCQ010000034.1 GCA_020696385.1 Methanobacteriota archaeon
CTGGCTCAGATCCAGGATGACCTATACAATGATACGAAGAAAGAGCTCATGTCATCCATTAATTACATAGACTCATTTGATAATGTCTCCGAAGGAATCAATTCCATGCACTGGTGTGGAGAGACTGTGTGTGGAGAGGATATCGAATTAAAAGCAGATATGAATGTCCTGGGAGTACCTCAAGATGTGGAGCAAAAACAAGGTAAATGCATATCCTGCGATAATGACACAGATATGATCATATATGCTTCTAAAACCTATTAATGATTCATTCCAAGCCCTAATTCCGCAACCTTTAGGGTTGGGAGCCCTAATTGGTGGATACGGGACATTGGTAACTCAACAAGAACATTGAAGTCCTTACTCAGACTTGTTCAGAATTCCAGAGCTAAGGATAAAACCAATTCCTCCGAATCCACATAATATTATTGTTATTGCATATATTCCCAGATTTGAGCGCTCAAATAGGTTCCATGAACCATAGATCATGCCCCAGCTGAGGTAGGTGATCAAACCTAATGCAAATGTAGATGCGGATAGAAATGCGTATATCTTTTTCTCAGATCCTGAGATCTCATTGTTCTCTGACAT
>JAEHCQ010000035.1 GCA_020696385.1 Methanobacteriota archaeon
CGACCGGCGTGGCCTTCAGCCGCGTCCCGGCAACGGGCAAGCACGACTACCTGTACGGCGAGTTCCTGATCAACGCGCAGGGCGAAGACGTGGTAGCCGGCATCCGCACTCCACAGCGCATGACGTTGGCTGGCTCACGCGAATGGGCCAAGAGCCAGGGCATTTCTGAGGAGAAACGCGCGAGCCTGTACCCCAGCCTGGAAGAGGTGATACCCGAGATATACACAGAGTTTCTGGGGATCGTGGATAAACTCGAAGACCACTACCGTGATATGCAGGACATGGAGTTCACGATCGAGCGCGGAAAGCTCTGGATGCTACAGACACGCACCGGCAAGCGGACGGCGACCTCGGCGGTAAAGATCGCGGTTGACCTGGCCGAAGAAGGGCTGATCGGCAAGGAAGAAGCGATCATGCGCATCGACCCCACCTACGTCGACCTGTTGCTGCGCCCCAGCTTTGACCCCAAGGCATCCAAGACCGTGATCGCCAAGGGACTGAACGCTTCGCCGGGCGCTGCCGCCGGCATCGCGGTCTTTGACGCCGGGCGGGCAACGGACCTAGCCGCCGCAGGCCAGGACGTGATTCTC
>JAEHCQ010000036.1 GCA_020696385.1 Methanobacteriota archaeon
GACATTGAAGTTGTGGAAATCACGGCCAGCTGCGCCCATTATCAATATTTTCTTTCGATCCATTTCCTCACCTTATCAAGGGGAAATAGGAGGATGAATATAATGCTTAGCTTATTGATTGTTTAATCATGATAAGATTATTGATGGATATATCAAGTATAATTATATATTAGAGGCGTATTTCCGGCTCAGTCAAGAGTGAGAAATAATGGCTCCTGTAGTGATAGTGCCTCGACTGGCGTCGAGCCCTCTACACAACAGAAGCTAAGTTAGCTCATCAAACATATCTGCTCCTGTAGTGTAGACCGGCCAATCATTCGGGGTTTTCGACCCCGTGACTCGGGTTCGAATCCCGACGGGAGCACCTATTATTTTTCATTACTGTTAGTCGGTGCTTCCCGTCTCGCCTTGAAGTTATCGAATAATATTGTAACGCTTCAAGGCTAAGTCGTGCGGATGTACTCTCATTGAATGGTTCTTACCGCACTCCTCCCAACGGGAGCATCTTTTTTTCTTTATCACTTCTTCAAACAAATGAAAAACGGATAGTTCTCATCCTCTCTTTCACCGTAC
>JAEHCQ010000037.1 GCA_020696385.1 Methanobacteriota archaeon
TCCACGTCGTGGATGATCCTCATCGCCGACATGTGATCTATGCCGGGGTCCAGACCGCATTCGTTGAGAAGAATGACCTCAGCCTCCTTCGCCCGTGCGTCGAGTCCGCGCATCTCGTCACTCACGTACGACGTCGTCACCAGGTGCTTCTCGTGCTTCATGCAGAGCTCGGCGACGGCTACGTGATAGGTGTACGGGAGGAGGCTGACCACCACGTCGGAACTCTCGACCTCCTTCTCCACCGCGGCCATGTCCTTCACGTTGAGCGACTTGGCCGCGCCGTCGGGATGCCCGTCGATTATCCTCTCGGCCTTGCTCACGGTCCGTGAGGCGACCACCACGGTTACGTCCGGCTGGTCCAGAAGGTATCTGACGAGAGGCCTCGCGACCATCCCCGCTCCGAAAACGACTACATTCGGCATGTCTCTCCCTCCGTGCAGCTACTCCAGGAACTTGCTTATGTATTGATAATCGGGGGTCAGCTCCCCCTGATACAGAATAACCGCCCTCTTCACCGGGTCCGGCAGGTCGAGCTCCTCGAACGGAACGCCGTAGTCGGCCCGCGCGACG
>JAEHCQ010000038.1 GCA_020696385.1 Methanobacteriota archaeon
AGCAAAAGCAGTTCGCTTAGCAAATATAGGTGTTGCCGCAGTATTCATGTTATTAAATGTAGGGTTCATCTCAGAAGCTACAGCTGGTTGGCAAGTTCTCTTGGGTATGGCATATATTCTGTTCAATGTACTGATTATAAAGTACGCATGGAAATGGCCAAAGCAGGAATCTCAGCCCCGGGGTGAAAATTAATTAAGGTATTTGTATTCACAGATAATGCCATACCAAAGGAAAAATGGCAATATCTGTGGAATACAATGCTAAAAAAGAAAAGTGGTGATATTATGGATATATCTGTACTTCCCTCAGGTCATTTGATTACGACAGTCAATGAAAATGAATACAAAACATCCAAGGAATCAATCTTTCTGCTCAGAGCTCTAAGAGTCAAGAACTCATTTGAAAAGAAGGTCTCGAGTAAAGCACTGCAATTTGATGTAATATCAGAAGGAGTCAGTATTCAAAAAATCAGCTATTCAAGAGATATATTGACATCGAGAGCAAATCAGGTAATCAATCTATTGAAAATGATTGGCATAAAGCAA
>JAEHCQ010000039.1 GCA_020696385.1 Methanobacteriota archaeon
GTCAAGAAGGGAGACGTCGTCGCAATTCTTGAGGTCATGAAGATGGAAAGCAATGTTGAATCCGACTTCGACGGCGAGGTCAAGGAACTTTATGTCGCCGAGGGTGACATGCTTGAGACCGGTGCCGCAATGATGAGAATCGAGTGAGGGATTCAGATGCTTGAGAAGGTACTGATTGCCAACCGTGGTGAAATTGCCATACGAATTATGAGGGCATGCAAGGAACTGGGCATACCAACAGTAGCAGTTTACTCTGATGCAGATAAAACATCCCTTTTCGTGAGATACGCAGATGAGAAAGTTCACATTGGGCCAGCACCATCGGCCCAGAGCTATCTGGTTCAGGAAAAAATCATCCAGGCCGCATTGGACACTGGAGCAGACGGAATTCACCCTGGCTATGGTTTCATGGCAGAGAATTTTGACTTTGCCCAGAAGTGTCTAGATAACAAGATAGAATTCATTGGACCCCCAGTGGACTCCATGAAGCTCATGTGCTCAAAGATTGACTCCAAGAAAAGCATGATTAAGGCAGGAGTT
>JAEHCQ010000003.1:0-151614 GCA_020696385.1 Methanobacteriota archaeon
TGGCCAGCATATTTCATGACAATCTCATTTAATCGATCTCGCTCCTTGCTGAACTCATCCGCCTTGTCCGAAACCATGAATGGTGAAAGGCGTGGGATTTAGAAATAGTTTTGGTATTATTTTGGAATTCTATGGTATTCTAAAGACAGCGGAAGAGGCATTGAGGCTATATTTACCATAATTCATCCACAATCCTTTTATACAGTATCTATATTGGAGGCTTTCCTACAGAGGTATATGGATGCGAGAACGAAGTGATTGCATTCGGAACTTCGAAAGGATTCGAAGTTTCAAATGTGTGAAACAAGTTCACTCATTCGAAATCTCAACATGAAATGGAGAGATTAAACATGGCATTGTGGCAAGGACGATCCTCAAGAAAGCAGTCAGGTGGCAAATACAGACCACACAGAAGCAAGAAGAAGCATGAGATATCCACGGAATTTCAGTTCTCAGTAATTGGCGATAGGTCATCCAAGAAATACAGGACATTGGGCGGAAGTAGCAAGAACAAGATCCTGTCTGCACAGATGGTCAATGTTTTTGATCCAAAGAAAGGAAAGGTCATCAGAACCGAAATATTGACTGTGACAGAGAATCCGGCCAACCCCAATTACGTGCAAAGGAACATCATCAATAAGGGTGCTGTCATCCAGACAGAGCTCGGCGATGCAAAGATCACCTCAAGAATGGGACAGGACGGCGTTGTCAATGCAGTCCTTATAGAGTAAAGGTGCGGCCATGGTCAGAACCAGAGCCAAGAACATAATACTCTGGCCTACATATTTTGATATCAAGAAATGCCGAGAAGAGGGACGTAGAGTTCCTAAGAAACTCGGCATAGATAGTCCAGAGATAGAAGATATTTATAAAGCAGTTAAGAAACTTGGCCATAAAGCAAAGATGGAAGCGGATAAATCACACCCTGGCACACCATCTGGACATGAAGGCCGAGTCCTTGTTGAGAAAAGTGATGTCAAGAAGACCGAACTAATTCATCTCGTTGCCACTGAACTTAAGAAGAAGAATTGATTTCACAACAATCATATTTTTTAACGGTCCTGGGGTGTCTCAACCTCTTCCACCAGCTTCTTTCCTGAAGATACACTGTCAATGGAATGTACGACTGCTCCGCAATCCCTTATGACAGAATCAACATTTTCGAAGTTGATATTTGATCCATCGATAGTTATCTTTATGCTCTCGGTCTCTTGATCCACCTCATCAAGGGCGCAGTTAACACCTGCAATACCCTCGAGCGCGCTCAGGCGACGAGATACTTCTATTATCGACGGACTATGTGGTTTCAACACATCCAGTACCAAACGTTTTATGTCTGACAATACTATTCACTCCCGACACAATGGTCGATATTATTCAGATAGTGGAACTGGTATTTTAAGGTTTTGAAGTAATAGCCCCGAGTGAGCATGCTTGGGCGATTTTTCTTTTGGATTGGAAACCTTGTTCTTTTGGAGCCCAAGCCAGCGGAGCGAGAGGAAAAGAAAAGGCTTCCTGGAACTGGTATTTTAAGGTTTTGAAGTAATAACAGAGCGACCATAGGCAATCTTTTGATCACATTATACAAAATTAGGAATGTAAACTATATACCATCAAAGAGTAATGATGTCTTGATGGAAGAAGATCACAAGCATGACAATTCAAATAACCATGACCATTCAGAGAGTCATGGTCATTCCCACAACCACAACCACGGAATTGGTGGCGATGGCATGATAGAGAAGGGGCTGAAGTTCGCAATAGTCCTGACATTTGTCTTTTTTGTTGTCGAGATAATCGGTGGATTCATGTCCAGTTCCCTTTCACTTCTGGGGGATGCTGGACATATGCTACGTGATGTTTTCGCGCTCATGCTTTCCCTGGGGGCGGTCAGCCTGGCCAGGAAGCTCCCGTCCAAGACGAAGACCTTTGGCTATCACAGAATAGAGGTCTTCGCGGCCTTTGTCAATGGTCTTTTTCTGATAATCATCAGCTTCTGGATATTCATCGAGGCCTTTCAGAGATACTTCGATCCAGAGCCCATCGAAAGCGGCATAATGTTCATTGTCGCGGTCATCGGCCTCATCGTCAATATCGTGATCGCTTTCAAACTTCATGGTAGCGAGGACTTGAATGTCAGAAGTGCTTTCATTCATGTTCTGACCGATCTAATTTCATCGGTAGGCGTGATAATTGCCTCGGTCTGGATATACTTCACTGGCCAGACCATCGTGGACCCCATTGTGGGATTCGCTATCGCGATCTTCATCCTGGTATCCTCGATAAAGATAATTCGAGAATCCGTGCATATTCTGCTGGAATTCACACCACCAGGCATTGATTTTGATGATGTCGTTAAGGACATCCAATCGGTCGAAGGAGTGGAGGATGTGAACAATGTGCATTTGTGGTCGCTTTGTTCCCACATCAATGTAGTGGACGCGCATATCCAGACCAATGCCAGTGATCTGCATGAGGTGGAGCTTATCAGTAAGAACATCAAGGCTACACTTCAAAAATACAATGTCAAGCACGCCACCCTGGAATTCGAATGCGAGGCATGCGATGAGTGCCAGAACGGCTGCGTCATCGATAGTAAAGTAAAGGTAATGGAACATTAAGGTTCGATGACGTTTATTATAAGAGGATATGAGCCGAAGGATCTGGAAGCTTGCAGAGGTCTCTGGCAAGACCTGACCCAAAAGCATCGGGACCTGTACGAGGACCAGACCATCGGAGGAGATGATCCAGGCAAATATTTTGACGAGCATCTGGAGATAACGGGTGCGGACAATATCTGGGTGGCGGAGAAGGATGAGATGGTTGTCGGCCTTACTGGTATGAGAAAGGACCTTGATGATGGCTGGGAAATTGAGCCAGTCATGGTCAGACCTGATGTACAAGGCCAGGGCATTGGTCGGGCACTCATCGAGAAGATGATCGAGGTTGCCCGCGAGAGGGAAGTAAAATTCCTTTCGATAAGGCCAGTATATCGAAATGAGGAAGCTATTGCTGTGTTCCACAAGATGGGATTCATAAACCTGGGTCACGTCGAGCTTTTCATGCAGCTCGACGGAGATACCGCCAGATGGAAGCCAGGTGCAAAACTGCATGACAAAGAGTTCAGTTATTGAAAATTTAATATAAGGCAAGGATAATGACCTTTCATGACGGATATCCAAGTAATCGATGGCAAGACATTCAAGGCTGGCAAGATACTCTGCCTTCTCCGCAGTTACGCAGCCCATGCAGAGGAGATGGGCAATGCTCCTTCGGTCAAGCCAGACTTCTTTCTCAAGCCCTCATCAGCAATTATATTCCAGGATGAGAATATAATCATACCCCCACAATCCGAGGAAGTGCATCACGAGGTGGAGCTGGCCATCCTCATCGGCAAGGGAGGAAGCAATATTCCTGCTAAGAATGCCGAACAGCATATTGCTGGCTATGGAATTCTGATAGATGTAACAGCCAGAGATATCCAGGCCAAGGCGAAGAAGAATGGGAAGCCGTGGGCCATCGCAAAGGGCTTCGACACCTTCGCGCCAGTCTCAGATTTTGTCAAGAAGGAGAAGGTAACAGATGTCCATAATTTAGACATCTGGCTTCATGTGAATGGCGAGATGCGTCAGAAGTCAAACACCTCCAAGCTTCTGTTCAAAATACCAGAGATAATCGAATTCATATCAGCCAGGATGACCCTGGAGCCGGGCGATATCATCGCCACCGGGACCCCAGAGGGAGTATCAAGAATAATGCCAGGTGATATTGTGGAAGCTGGCATTGATGAAATTGGGATACTTAGGGTTGGTGTGGAATAGAAAAAATGCAATCCTCAAGGTTAGAGCTTGGAGATTACATTTAGATTATTGATTCGATTTCAATGGCAGGGATAGTAGCCAGATTCTTCATGCATATGCTCCTCGCACTCTTCATAATACTCATGACCAACTGATTCACAATATTCACTGGTTTCCCCGTAACCCTTTTCATAATTCTCTTCACAATATTCATGAGTCTCACCGTATTCGTCACATTCATGATCCGAGCCATAGGTTCCTCCATCAGACATCATTCCCATGTGACCACCATTCCACATTCCATTGTTCAGATTGCCTAAAACAACTATGCTGGATGCGCCCAGAACAACTAAACTCAATGCTATCAAAGTAGCTACAAATACTTTTTCCATATTATTACTTAACTATAGTTAATATAGCTGCCAGTATATTAATGTTTAGCCAATGCAGACCTGCTGTTCATAAAAGCAAGGGAACAACCTTATTAACCCGATTATTACTAACAATAGACAATGGAAGAGAAAGAAATAACACCTGAAAATCAAACATCTATCAAAGTAGGAGGTATGACTTGCGCCGCATGCGTGAAGACCATCGAGAACACACTGACCAAGCTGGACGGAGTGTCGGATGTCAATGTCAGCCTGGGCAATGAGCGGGCTTACATCACATATGACAGCCAGACTGTCAGTGACAAGGCCTTCAAGAAAACTGTGAAGAAGGCAGTTACAAAAGCCGGATACGACTATCTCGGCTGGGGAGACGAGGATACAAGCCAGGCCGAAGAAAAAGCCATGGAAGCTTCCCTGGCCTCCAAGAAAAATCGATTTATTATCGGATTTGCGGTATCACTTCCATTGATGGCCATGATGTACCTCGACATCATGCCTCCAGGTGGAATTTCCATGCCGTATTTCATGCTGGCTATTACGATAATTCCATTCATTTACACCAGCCAACCGATCTTCCGGCATGGTTTGATGGCCCTTCAAAACCGCAATCTGGACATGAACGTCATGTACTCCATGGGAATAGGAGTGGCTTATGGCTCCAGCTTGCTGGGTACTTTTGAGATCGTGCTGACACCGGACTTCATGTTCTATGAAGCAGCCTTAATGTTGGCTGCTTTCCTGATGCTCGGCAAATACATGGAAGAAGGGGCCAAGGGAAAGACAAGCCAGGCCATCAAAACACTCATGGGGCTGAGAGCGAAGACCGCGACAGTCATACGCGATGGCCAGGAGATGGAGCTGGCCATTGAAGATGTTATCATTGGCGACATTATAATTGTCAAGCCAGGGGAAAAAATACCGGTTGATGGAACAGTGGTCGGCGGCGAAAGTTATGTTGACGAATCCATGATAAGTGGCGAGCCAGTGCCTGTCCTTAAAGGCACTGGGAACGATGTCATTGGTGGCACGATCAATAAGAACAGTGTGCTGAGGATAGAAGCCCGCAAAATTGGAAAGGACACTGTACTGGCTCAGATAATCCAGATGGTGGATGATGCACAGAGCTCGAAGCCAGATGTTCAAAGGCTGGCTGATAAAGCCGTTACATGGTTCATACCAGTTGTTCTGAGCATCGCGATCATCGCGGCTGGCATCTGGTATGCTTATGATAATGACCTGCTAAATGCACTCACTGTCCTTATTTCGATACTTGTCATCGCATGTCCATGCGCGCTGGGTCTGGCAACACCCACCGCTGTCACGGTCGGCCTGGGCAGAGGAGCCGAATTGGGCATACTTATCAGAAGGGGTGAGGCCCTGGAGACATCGGGTCGGCTTACAACCGTACTTTTTGACAAGACTGGCACGCTTACAAAAGGCGAGCCAGTTGTTACAGACATCATTCCATTTGACATTGACGAGAAAAAACTTCTGGAATATACAGCCAGTGTTGAGAAAAATTCTCAACACCCGCTTGCCGAGGCCGTGGTAAATGCGGCCTCGGAGCGCGGCATTCCGCTGAAAGAAGTGTCTGACTTTGACACCCTTGGCGGAAAGGGCGTGAAGGCGAAGCTCGGCAATGAAGAGGTGCATATCGGAACCAGGAGCTTCATAAAAGCGTCTGGAACCGCCATTAGCGACGATATCGAGGGTAGGATGGGTGAACTTGAGGCTCAGGGAAAGACCGCGATAATGGTCGCGATAGATGGCAGGATCGCGGGACTTATGGCCATCGCGGATCAGATCAAACCAACGACCAAGGCCGCCATAGAGAGCCTTGGCAGGATGGGGCTGGAGGTCGGCATGGTCACCGGAGACAATAAGAGAACGGCTCATGCGATTGCCAGCCAGATAGGTATCACGACAGTACTGGCGGAGGTGCTTCCTGGAGATAAAGCCAGGAAGGTGAAAGAGCTTCAGGACAAAGGCGAGGTCGTGGCCTTTGTCGGCGACGGCATAAACGATGCCCCCGCACTGGCACAGGCGGACGTCGGCATCGCGATAGGCAGAGGAACAGATGTCGCAAAAGAAAGTAGCGACATCGTGCTGATGAAGAGCGATCTCATGGATGTGGTTGGGGGCATCCAGCTGAGCAGAAAGGTTATGACCCGTATCAAACAGAACCTCTTCTGGGCCTTTGCCTACAATTCCGCTCTTATCCCGGTTGCCGCGGGAGTGCTTGTTCCTCTGGCTGATTTTCATTTCAGGCCAGAGTTCGCTGGACTGGCAATGGCGATGAGCTCAGTGACTGTAGTGAGCCTGTCGCTTATGTTGAGAAAGTATCAGCCAAAGTGAGCATAGTGGGCATAGTAAGCATAGCATAGTAAACAAAATGAGGCATGAAAGGCATCTCTTTATATTAAGTAAATTAAATTTAACTAACTATATTTAGTTCACATGGCGATGTCTGTTGCCGCCGACCGCGACAACAGATATTATGTTGAAAGGTGTGATTGTAAATTAGTAATTATTTATGGTCCAGGTCGTGTCCGAACCAACCTTTATCCAGTATCCATTACCATAGCTCATTGTGTCCGAATTGGACAGTATCTCCATGAGGTATGCATTGGCTGGGTTGAAGCCTTCTATCTGAGTAGCTCCAGTCTCTATCTTGATATCCAATACGGTCTTGGCTTCCAAACCAGGATATCCCACGAGGTTCCATCCAGCCTTCAGCTCGATCGATATATTATCAGATACAAGACCAGCGGTAACAAGGTCATCATTGCTATTGACATTCAGCCAGATACCCATATCATACCCGACTGAATCAAGAATATCCAGAACATCGGGCCTTGTGGTTATATTACCGACCCATTTATTGGATGGTGCCAGAGCATCATAATATAGAGCGTGGTTCCAATTGATATTTCCATATGCATTACCCAGTGATGTTCCTTTCTGCACCACTGGAGATGATATCAAATTCCACCCAGAGTTCACGGGAGTTGATATCTTGCCCGCCTGTTTGGTCGCATTCACATATTCGCCCTGTGAACCAACAGCACCTATTATGTAGAAATAATCATTAGAATCGCCCTTGCCAGCCCCACTATCCAGATAGCCAGAATTTCCATGGCCCATGGTATCAATCAAAGCATATCCTGTACCATTGGCATCAAATGAGGTGCTTCTGTAAATATTGTAGGTGACCACATCAATATCTGTGGATGAAAGTGTCCATTGGAGCAGTATATCCGAATTCCCTGTGCCAGATAGTTCTGCAATGGGATCCTGTGGAGCCTGAAGTGGTACTGGTACATACACGCCCTTCCAAACATTGGCTCCAGTCCCATCACCAGTCCCATTATTGGTGATGATATCCATTCGCCCATCTGAATCGATGTCTGCAAGCTCCATTGCTCCGTATAAACCGCCATCAGGCAACCCTGTTGTGACATATGTCCAGGTGGGAAGTACATTCTTCATTGGAGTTATACCGAAACTACTGGTACTGGATCCACTCACTATGTCCAGTGAGCCATCTATATCAAAATCACAAATATCAAGGCCAAGACTATTATCTGTTGATGGATTTGATAGGTATGACCATGTACCGTCGCCAAGACCACCCCAGATATGTACTCCATCACTTGCTGTCACTATGACATCCGCATTGCCATCATCATTGACATCCCCAAGACGAACGTCCCTATATTCACCATTTGTGGATGGCAATCCAGTGGATGACTCTGTCCATCCATCATTTGAATCTCCCAAATAGACCTTGATGGTCCCATTTACCGTGAGCAGGTCAATGTTGCCATCATGGTTCACATCTGCATGATCCAGGCACCTGTAGCTCCCTGTGACCGGTAGTCCAAAAGTAATGTACCATACGCCGGTGCCGTCACCATTCCATACGGTGATCCCTGCATTTCCTCTTGAGCCAGCAGCTATATCCATATTTCCATCATCATTGAAATCTGCCACTGTCAGTCCATCAAATGTTCCAGATGAGGGGAGTCCATTCGTCTTCTGGGTCCACCCTCCGGCTCCATCGCCGATCCATGCTTTTACACCAGGAGCTGCTGTGGCAATAATGTCTGGCTTACCATCATTGTTAAGGTCAACAGACCTAACCTTCCTGAACCTGCCATTGAAACTGGGTGTTGAAAAAGCTGTCCAGTTGCCAGTTCCATCGCCGGTCCATATCTCAATACCGCTATTATCAGTCGCGAAACATAGGTCCAGCTTACCATCAAGGTTAACATCAAGGACCTCGATGTCATTTATGAGTGATGAAGTGGATGGTGGAACAAGTTGACTCCAGGCATTGAGTCTCCTATCCACATCAGCCTTCCAGATAACTATGCCAGTTGATATCCCGACACCGATATAATCCAGTCTGCCATCATCATCTATATCAGCAATTGATATATCTGAATATACAAGAGCTGCTGGAAGTCCTCCAGTTTGCAGGAACCAGTTATCCTGGCTGTCTCCAGACCAAATAGAATTGTTTGTACCAGTGGGAGCCGCGTATATGTCAATGTGTCCATCGATATTGGCATCTCCCACCTCCAGTGAATTGTATGTGCCTGTGAAGGGGAGGTTGAAGGTCATGGTCCATACTCCCAGGCCATTACCGCTCCATGCTCTGACCCCTTGGCCAGCATCATGCGTGGCCACCAGATCCAGGTCGCCATCCATGTTCATGTCCTTCATCTTCACATCAGAATAAGAACCCACGCTGGGTAGACCATTATTGCTGGGTGACCAGCTTCCAGTCCCATCGCCCGTCCAGGTCGATACACCATCGGTCCTTGATGCCGCGATGTCCAGATCCCCATCATTGTCCAGATCGCCTATGTCCACGCCCTGGGCGGTGAAGGAATTGGGTATATTATTGTCGCCATGCACCCAGTTGCCAGCTCCATCTCCCAGCAATACCTGTACACCTTTCTCCGCGGGTGATGCAGAGCATCCGGCAATGATGTCCAGATCCCCATCATTATTGACATCCCCCATCACTATTGAATTGAAATCGCCAGTTGGTAATCCATTACTGGCATCTGTCCATGTGCCAGTTCCATCCCCGGTCCATGCAAATAGGCCCGTGGTAGTGGCTATGGTAATGTCTGGCTTACCATCATTGTCGAGGTCGCCAATGGAAGCGTCATTGGAAATCATGCTCCCAGTAGGTGGTGTGAAGGAAGCCCAGTTACCATCGGAATCTCCGGTCCAAATGAGCAGACCTCCTGCCTGCTGACCTACCAAGATATCTTGTGAGGCATCATTATTGAGGTCAGATGTCTCTATAAAAATGAATGAGTTAGAAGTGTCTGGTGAATTGAAACTGGACCATTGTATCTCAGGATCTGAACCAAGAGCAGGTAGTGCTGGCCCAGGCTGATACATAGTATCTCCCGGAGTATGTCCAACCCTCACTCTCTCATTATTATTGACCGAGAACCCCGAGGTCAGCATCGCAATGCATACAAGCCCACAGAGCATCAGGGTCAATGGCCTGACGAATGCTCTCAATATTTCACCTTTCAACCTTAGGTCTGTAAAAAATATCGACCTACAATTTCTATATATTGATGTTATATATATACCTTTCCACTGTACTATATTTAAATGTTTGCATAAAGCTTAAATAATATATTTATTAGAAGATATGAATATTAATGGCTCCGACCACTGCTTTAGAACAATAAATTATTGTTCAACATAATATTTAAATGTTCTGACCCTATATGGAGGATGGGCAATGCCTGTAATGAGGTAAGGATCAGATGTATTCTGAAAATTCTAAGACCATCGTATGGTCGTTGATCGTACTGGCCATGATCATATCATCCTCAGCACAGGTCCTCTCCGACCCTGTGGAATTCGACGATACAGATGGTACAAGGACCGCCCAATGGGATCTGATGACACCATCGGATCATGACTTTTACAATACCACGATGGAGCCAGGCTACCTCAATCTTTCCCAGTATGGATCATCCTGGTTGCAGACCTCCTTTGAGGATTTCAATACATCAAAGGATTTTAAGATCAAGAATGATATTGATATAAGAGCAGATGGCTCCATCGCACTGAAACAGAACCAGGCTCAGGAATTACTGACAAATGGTAATTTCACCACGGATGGCGATATTGAATGGGACTTCCAGAATCTTGGAGACAGCGCTACTGGCCAGTGGGCCAATGAGAGATGGGAGATACTATCTGTTGACCCGTCCCCTGTCGCCAGTTATAGCTCCAGTACGTGGCTTAATCAGAGCTTCAATCTGCCCTCTGTGCCATCTGACATGAATATCTCGGCCTTCCACAATTTCACATTGGGCGATGAAACATATGAGATCAATAATGGCTCCCTTGCCAGGATAATGATCAAGTCTCCTTGGGATCCTCCAGTCATACTTAATTACAGAGACTGGGCAAACATATCAGATATGGCATGGGTAGAGCTATGGTCTGACAACAGGAGCATGTTCAATTCATCTGGCCTGTACACCATATCACTTTTCACCTTTACAGAATCCAATGAGTCCAACAGGCAGTTGGGAGGAGTCCAACCAGGTGTCCTGAACCTTTGGGATGATGCCTCGATCAAGTTCTCGTCCTATGAGAGCGATGGCTGCTTCACATCGGAAGTACTGGACGCAGGCTCGCTCGTCCTTTGGAACAATATCTCCTGGACTGAAAGTCTACCATCTGGAACGGACATATCTTTCCAAGTAAGAGCCGGCAATTCACTTGATCCAGAGGACAGCATATGGTCCAATTGGTCCACCCCACTCACGGACCCAGCCAGCTCGACTATCGATCTGCCTGTGAGCCAGTTCATACAATACAGGGCCAATTTCACAACATCCATGACGAATATCACACCGATCCTCAGTGATGTTAATATCTCTTACAACAGGCATTATCTCAATGGTGTGCTTGAGACCATGGACCTGATACCTGGCAATGTCACGAACTGGGGCTTCTTCACTCACTCCGAGGAACTCAGAGGCCAGTATGTGAGTTATAAGTATTCCACGGATAGCGGGGTCAATTGGTACCCTGTGCCTCCAGATGGTGATCTGCGATCGATAACACCCCTGAACATGATAAGGTTCAGAGCATTGCTGAATACCATGGACACTTCAATCACTCCATCGGTCAGATCCATGCAGCTGGACTATGTGGCCAGTGATCCAGCTATATCACTGGAAGGGCAATGGGACATGCCCGAAGTAGAACCGGGCATGGTCACCCGCCTTCATGTATTCCTCAATAATACGGCCCAGAGCACATCATCAAGCACCTGGCTTAGCATCTATCTTGATCCTAATATGATGTTCATGTCAGATAATGCGGATGCCCTCAGCATTTTCTACGAAAAGGAACTGGACAATTCAACAGGCATCTATCGCTATCATTTCACTGACACCCCTCAAGGAAATTACTCTTTCTGGCTTGAGGCAAGGGCCAATACAGGTATTGACAATGGGACCTCCACATCGACCATAATGGCCATTGAATACAATGATCCGCTTGACAATCGTGTTGGATCCTATCTTAAAGAGATATCCAATACCCTGATATCGCCTATGATCTCGCTGGAGGTACTCATTGACCCCCATAGCGCGGATGTGGGTGATGTAATCCACTATTGGATAATGGTCAACAATACTGGCGGTGGAAGCTCGCCTGCATCCTGGCTAAATGGAACCTTGGACAATAGGTTGGACTTCCTCGATTCTGCAGGCAGCAGCCTCAATGGCTCAGATATAAGCTGGGAACTACCATCGATCGCCAGTTATTCTAATCTGGCGATATCCATGAACATGACCTTGAAGGATAATGTGCTTCAAGGGTCCGCTGTGCCAACATCATTTTCAATAAATTACTCAGACATATCTGGATTCATGAGAAGCAGTGTGTCCAATGATGAGGATCTAATATGCGAATTGAGATCAAGTGTGAGCCTTGACATGGTATCACAGATAGATCATGTCAGACCTGGTGATGCATTCATCATAACAGTATATTACAATAATTCAGAGCATGGAGCTGCCATATCCGTGGATATAGAGATCGAGATCCCAGACGGATTGGAGCTGGATAGCAGCAGTGTCCCATGGACGAGCTCTGGCGAGAATCACCTATGGAGCTTTTCCAATGTCATGCCTGGTCCACATTCATATACGGCCACTATCAAGGCCCTGGACATATCAGACAGGATAGCGCACACGAACATAACTGCAAGAATGACAGTTATGGATCCCATTGACGGCCTGCAGGAGGTCATCATACCCAGCCCTCTGCCTATCATGATCGAGAGCTACATCTCCAATATAGAAATGGATGTGATCTCACCATCTCCTCTACTGAGGCCAGGAGATATAATCGTATTCACGGTTTATTACAACAATACAGGAGATGGCCCTGCCTCCCTTGTGACCTTCAGCCTCAATATGCCTTATGGACTTGAGTTCCAGAGCAGTAGTATCCCTCGCGAGACAGATGTAGCCTATACCTGGAATTTCACCGAGGTATCGCCAGGCTCACATTCTTTCACCATATCCCTCAGAGCGGCAGACATTTCAGAGGAGAGCGTACGGGCAAGCTACAGGGTCATCATGGTGTCCTCAGACCCCATCGATGGTGAGAGACCAGCCGAGTTCTCGGATGATATCACATTAGATATCGAGCGCATAATAACCATATGGGAAAAAATATACTGGCCATGGTCGGGAATATTATTATTTATATTATTATCTATAATTATAATTATATTATGGAATAAATATAAACCAATCCCTCCAAGTATAGATGATGCCTTCCTGATATACAAGGATGGAAGACTGATATCCCATCAGAAATCCACACATGGGCTCAGAGCGGAATTGGATGGAGACATAGTGAGTGCCATGCTTACAGCGGTCCAGCAATTCGTAAATGACTCGCTGGACGAGACAGGAACTGACAAGATCAGAAAACTGGAATTTGGCGACCGCGAGCTATTCATGGAGAGAGGTGAGAATATCTACATGGCCATCATGTTCACAGGAACCCTGACAAAGAAACTGGATGACCAGATAACCGAACTTATAGGACAGATAGAGAATGAATTCCCCGAGCTGGCTGCCTGGAATGGAAGGATGAAAGGGCTGGAGAACATAGATGATAAGCTCAAGGAATTGATCAATGAATGGCAACAGATTGATGATGAACATTCACCAGATGGAGATCATCCATCCGATATTGACAATTAAACTGATAATAATTAATAGAAATAATCTATCGAAATATTACCATATCTGACTGGCACATGACTTAATTGCCAGGGTCGATATCAGAACTTATTGACAAGGTAGAGTCTCTTTGTTCGATTGAGATTCACGGTTTCGGGTGGCTTGAACTTCTCCTCGGCATTGGCCAGGGCATTTATCAAAGCAACCACATCCTTCTTTACAGGGTTATCCAGATCCATACCGACAGATTCTATCTGATGCTTGACAACAGGACTGGCAGTCTCTATGCCTCCATTCTGATTGCAGAAATCCGAAATAATATGATCCACAACACCCACCAATGAATTGATATCCTCCTTGTCTATGATATAACTGGCACCATCCAACCCAGATTTTATTTCGATAGTGGTGCTTCTGAGAGTGGCCGCCATTTCGATAAAGGTATCTTCTACATTGTCTCCGGTCTTCGCACTGGTGATAAAGGCCTGAGCTTCCATCCCATCATAGCTGAACTCTGCTGCCACCTCCCTGAGTTCCTCAATACCGAACTCAGCGTCTGCACTAAGATCGCCTTTATTCCCGATAAAGACCAATGGCAATGGACCTGTCACACTGAGAAGTGATGGTAACCAGTACTCTGCCAGGCTTTGAAGCGTGTCCTTCCTTGTGATATCAGCTACCAGAAGCGCACCTTCAATTCCTCCGAAGGAAAGAGCCTGGGTGAATCGGTATCCCTTTTGTCCAAGGATATCCCATACAAGCAATACCATATGTGTTCTGTCCGTGCCAGTATCAAGATATATCTCTTTCTTCGTGACCTTGGACCCGATGGTAGTGATATATTTATCACTAAACTGATCTGTTACAAATCGTCTTATCAAACTAGTCTTCCCAACGGCCCCATCCCCGAGAAGGATTATGTTTTTCTTAATTGTCTCATCTGGCATATTCAAACTCCATGATTTTTATCGCCCATATTAACCATAGTTATAAAGAATGTTAAGTGAAAGACCGATATAAATATTTGCCATAATTTTAAAAAAAATAGTGGGTGATCATGCATATGTTTCTTGGCCAAAGGAGACCTGACCACATTCCCAGATAGGCACAAGATTGATATTCACATTGTAAATATATGGGAGCATGGACAAGACTATCAACATGAATTTAGACTTGTCACAGGACAAAGCCATGATATCCAAACTCCATGAGATGTATGCGGACATAAAACCAGACATCATACAGAGACTGGAAGACTTTGCCAGCAAATGGGAAACTGGCAATGATGAAGATATATTTGCCGAGCTGGTCTTCTGTCTGCTCACCCCCCAATCAAAGGCCAAGGTATGCTGGCCAGCAGTTGAAAGGATGGTCAGCGATGGCTCATTGTTCTCGGGCGATCATGATGGCATACTCGAATGCGTGTCCAATGTGCGTTTCAAGAACAATAAGACCAAATATATCATGGAAGCCAGGCAGTTCTTTTTAATAAATAGTAATATTAATATAAAAAAGAGAATAATAAAACAAGACCGGCCAAAAGACAGGCGCGAATGGCTGGTAAATAGCATCAAAGGAATGGGATACAAGGAGGCCAGTCATTTCCTGCGTAATATAGGAATGGGACAGGAATTAGCGATCCTCGACCGCCACATCCTGCGCAATCTTGTGGCCATCGGCATCATAGATAAGATGCCGACATCTATCTCACCAAAGAGATATCTGGCCATCGAGGAGAAGATGGCCATTTTCGCATCCGACATCAATATTCCAATGGATCATCTGGACCTCCTGCTGTGGTACAAGGAAGCAGGCGAGATATTCAAGTGATATCTAATGCTCATTCTCACAGAGATTAAGGCTCTCGTATAATTACGTTACTTTTATATGGGAATATTGAATACACCGATTAGAGTGATTGTTATGGCTGCCACAAAGGGAAAAAGCGCAAGCAAAAGCAAAGCGAAAAGTACTCCGAAAGCAACTCCAAAGGCTAAACCAGCGGCTAAGCCGAAGGCTAAGTCCACAGACTGGTTTGCTGACCTGGATGCCGAACTGGACAAGAAGACCGAAAGAGCAATTGATGTAGATGGCGGATCCAGCTCGAAGAAGGAAACGCTCAACAGAACACTTGTTGAGGATTTCTGGAAGATCGTCCTGAGATTCGAGAAGATCAATATCCATTTCTCTATCGAGCCAGCATACAGTGAGTTTGCTAAATTCGAGAAGTATCCCTTTGAGTGGACGATGAAAGAGAATGCAGCCTATATTGACATAAGCGAGATCAAGATAGCTGACAAGACCCAGAGCGATAACAGGGTCGGAGATATTCTCAGATTCAAATATTACAAGCTCAATGGCAAGGACCATGTCAGATTATCATTCGAATTCTGCGAGGGCGAGCATTACTACAAATATTCAGGATGGAAGAGAATGTTCGGCGAGTATGTCGCATATGACACCTCTGTAAAGAATGCGAACCTGGATGAAATTCATGCCATACTGGCAGATATCGTCAGGTCATGGTACGAGTCCCACCTGAGAAGGGACAGGGATGTCCTCCTCAAGCACATGGATAAGAGCTACGAGAAGGGCGAGACCTATACGGAATAGATTACAAACTATTCCGCATCTTTCATTTTCTATGATCCAGATTCATCGCTATCGGGATCTATCATTATCAAAAACTGGCATAGCATATTGCCAGCATAACATATTGTCAACAATGTATATGCAGGTCAATGCAAGCATGCCCCGTCCCGAGAGACGCAGGGGCGGGGTACTATATTCATTGAGGATTCAAGTGACAGTTGCGATGTGCCAGTAAGAAGATAAACACCTCGCATTTGAAAGCGAGGTGTCAAATTAAGCCCCGTCAGGAGTTCAACGATGGACGGGGTCCTTATCAACACCCCATTTAACAAACGAACACCACACACTGCCGCACCCAGCTTAACAAATCGAATCCTAAATACCAAATGGCCGAATATCCAAAACAAAGGCCAGAACAGATCAAATACCATTCTTAAAAGACGGAGAGAAGAACCTGCCTTCCTCCTTTTCGAACTTGTTGAAGGTCTCCAAAATATCGATGCAATCAAAGCAGAAACCATTTCTCTTATCATCGGGCAAGACCACAAGTGAATTGCCACATTTTCTACAAGAAGTATGACTGGTAAAAGCCTCGTCGGCCTGTAATGCAACATGCCTTAAATCGGGTCTCAGATCCATTTGAACACCAATATATTCAAGTCCTGTGTGCATCCCGTAGAAGGGTTATGAACAAGGCATATATATAGGTTTTTTTATCTGACTTTATCTAATTATATATTGGGCATAGCCAGGTATTTTTATATTCATTTTTTATAAAAATATTTAGCCTCTTATTTCGCTCATCCTTTTTATACGTTTCTGTAGAGCATCCGGTGTTCCGATATCATGTCTCATGAAAACTTCACCTTTGATGGAGCTCACGGCCTTCTCGCAGATCCGCTCGGCCTCGAAAATATCATCGGCAATTCCTATAACGGCAAGGGATCTAGAAGATGTGGTAAACACCTTGCCGTTCTCCTCGTTCACAGAGGCATAATAGAGCTTCGCCCCCATGCTTGTGATATCATCCTCATCCAGGGTGATCTCCGCACCCACAAGGGATTTTACACCATACCCCTTGGGCACGATATACTTGCACACTGTCGCCTTATTCTGATACTTGGCCATCTCTGGCTTCAGGTTCCCATCCACCATAGCCTTGCAGATGTCCAGAAAGCTGGATTCCAGCAATGGGAGGACATTCATCGCTTCGGGATCCCCAAAACGCGCATTGAACTCCACACACCGAACTCCATCCTTGGTTGCGATGAAACCTCCGTACATCACGCCCTTGTAAGGCACTCCGCATTCCTCCCGGAGTGCGTCGCATGTTCTCTGGGTTATGGCCAGTGCTTCCTCATAATCTCCTGGTCTCAGGAAAGGTAATGAATGGTCATGATCTGAATAACTGCCCATACCACCAGTATTGGGGCCAGTGTCTCCCTCATAGGCTCTTTTATGATCCTGTGCAAGAGGTGAGCCGATAACTGTGAAACCATCGGATAGTGCCTGAAGACTGAATTCCTCGCCAATGAATTTTTCTTCGATAACAACAGAGCCGTGCTTGAGAATGCATTCCTCAGCGTATTTCAAACCATCTTCTATTGTTTCCAGATGCTCACCACTGAGCTTCACGCCTTTTCCACCGCATAGCCCATCATCCTTGACGACATATTCCCCAAGTCTTTCCAGCCATGCCCTCATTCCGTCCATATTGTGGAATACGGCATATTTTGCATTTCCAGGAATGTCATATTTCTCAAAAAGACCTCTTGTGAAAGATTTACTGGTCTCCAATCTTGCAAGTTCTTTTGTGGGGCCGATGCAGGAAATTCCTGCTTCCATTAGCTCATCGACCAATCCAGCCTCAAGTGGTCCTTCTGGTCCGATGATGGCCATATCGATCCCTTTTTCCATTGCCCAATCTGTGATCTTCTCGATCTCGGTCTCAGCCAGGTAGAGAATGTCATCACAGTATCTGGCTATCCCCGGATTACGGTTCTTCATTACCACATACAATGCTACTTCATCCCTACTCAAAGCCTCAATGATGGCATGCTCCCTGGCGCCTCCGCCCACTACAAGAACTTTCATGTTATCAGGGGTTGATTGCGCAGGGCATTGTTAAGGATTACGGAGAGTTAAATGCCATCGCAGATAATCTTTTTAACCTCCCTAGCCATATTAACCGACATGCAAGAACTGACTGGCGTGAAATTCGTGGAGAAGAAGTCAAAATTCTTCGCCCATCTTTATTCAATAAACTCGCCAGATGAGATTGATGAAATCCTGAAGATCCACCGCAGAAAGTACAAAAAAGCCAATCACCATTGCTTCGCCCTGTGCTTTTTGAAGGACGGCCAGCAGGTGGAGATGGCAAAGGATGACGGAGAGGTTGGTCATCCTGGTAGAGTTCTACAGGAGATACTGAAAAAGAATAAGATGGACACGCATGTGCTTATCGTGTCCAGGGTATTCGGCGGTATCAAACTGGGAGTAGGCGGAGTATCACGGGCTTTCAAGGAAGCTGGCAATGGCGTGATGGATCGTTTTAATGAACAGGCCGATTGATTGTTGTTACCATTGTTGTTAATATGCGTTGAGATATATTATTATGATATTATATATTATCGATATATATTAATATTAATATCAATTAGATAAATATGGCAATATCACATCACTTTTGTCAATATCTGGGTATTGAAAAGCTTACCCAAATATACCGCAAATATGCAGACTACGATGGTTATAGTGACATAGGTCGCGGCCTTCATTGTATCGCCATTCTCGAAGAAATTTAATATCTCATAACTGAAGGTACTCATGGTGGTGAAGGCCCCCATTATACCAATACCAAGAAACACCTTCCACTCGGTCGAAAGATCCAGCTTACTTAGGGATGAGAACATGATGACACCCAGAAGGAAAGAGCCAATGATATTGACTGCCAGAGTCCCATATGGTAGTCGGGGCTCATTGAGAAGGTCACCTACCCCATAGCGGAGTATTGCGCCGATAAAGCCACCAGTGCCCACAAGCAATGCAAGTTTGAGATCCATATTTATTACCACACCATTTCAGAAGTCAATAATAGATGATGGTTTATGAAATTTTGGATAGTGGGATCTTTCTAATCGCCTATTCTCAATCTATTACTAGCGATTAGAAAAGTTAATACGATAACATTCAAATCCCCAACATAGTATTTACTTCATGATGCAGAATCCTTGGTGAGGAAAATAAGTAACATTGCCAGTGCCATCGCTCCAATGAATGCGATAAGGCTAGCAGACGATGCCAGGTAATTGTAGACTCCGTGCATGAGAACTGCCAGAAGGTAGAAGGGTATGATAACTAGCCAGGAGCTATGATCCACAACATATCTTGCATATCCCTGGCCAGTTAGGGCTGTCGCACTGGCATGCAAAGCGCAGGCCGCGAAACTTCTGAGTATCGCAGTCATCAGGAAGGATTCCCAGCCACCATCATTCAATGCCGATAACTCGTACAGCAGGTTCTCGGTGGCCGCAAAGCCCAGGCCAGCAGTTGCTCCAAGTATTACTCCATCCTGCAGGGAGCCTATATCCCAGCCAGTGAACTTCAGACCCAGAGGCTTGGCGAACTCCTCGGCAAAGGGTGCGATAACCACGACCATGAATAGGGCGGATGAAGTATATTCACGAGGGCTGAAGCCTGGAGCCAGCATCTCCAAAATGATAGCTATGATAACTGCAAAGCCCGCTCCCCAAATGAACATGATGAGCAAGCTGGACATTGACAGAACTGTATTGGAGCCCTTCATGAGCCAGCCTATCCAAAATATGGATGGCAAGAAGGCCACCAGAAGGAAAAAAACAATTGTCTGCAAGAGATCGATGTCCATGATACATGCTCCTGTAACATGTAATGGCGGCCAATAATATAACTATTTTTTCGTGGAACCTATTTAATATTACCTGTCCTTAGCACGAACTTCGAAGGTAGCTTCATGACATATCTTAAATTCACAGATTTCGGGCTGATAAAACCGATAGAACGCGCATTAGGCGATATCAATTACGTTGATCCAACACCGATACAGCAACAGTCCATACCCTCATTGCTCAAAGGCCGTGACATTCTAGGTTGCGCTCAGACAGGAACTGGAAAGACCGCAGCTTTCTCATTGCCGATCATCCAACACCTGGCCAAGAACAGACGAAAGCGCGAGACCGGAATTGTTCGCGCTCTCATAGTGACCCCCACAAGGGAATTGGCCGACCAGATATACCAGAACATGAGAATGTACGCAAGATATCTTGATGTCAATTCTGTGGTCGTATTTGGCGGAGTGAAACAGAACCCCCAGGTCAAGAGCCTGAACAGAGGTGTGGATATTCTGGTCGCAACCCCAGGCAGACTTCTGGATCTGATCCAGCAGGGCTATATCAAGCTGGAGAAAGTGGAGATATTTGTGCTGGATGAAGCAGACAGGATGCTGGATATGGGATTCATACACGACATCAGGCGAATTTTGGGATACCTGCCAGATAAGAGACAGACGATGTTCTTTTCGGCCACCATGCCTCCAAAGATAGTCAAGCTGTCAAAGTCAATGATCCATGATCCGATCAGGGTGGATGTCACACCAGAAAAGCCAGTCCTCGAATTCATAGACCAGCAATTGTTTATGGCAGAGATGAACCAGAAGACAACGGTTCTGATGAATATTCTCAAAGAGGATGATGTCAAGAAGGCACTCGTCTTCACGCGCACGAAACATGGAGCCAATAAGATGGTCAGGCTACTGGGGCGCGCGGGCATAGATGCAGAGGGCATACATGGTAATAAATCACAGGCAGCCAGGCAGAGTGCGCTGGCTGATTTCAAGAATGGTTCCGTAAAGGTGCTGGTCGCTACAGACATCGCAGCTCGTGGAATAGATGTAGAAGGAATAAGCCACGTTATCAATCACGATATACCGGATGTTGCGGAAACCTATGTCCACCGTATTGGGAGAACCGCACGTGCAGGCTCCAGCGGGATATCCATATCACTTTGCAGTAAAGAAGAACAGGGGTCATGGAGAGATATTGAGAAGCTTATCAAACAGCCGATCCCAGTATCTGATGTGAAACCTTATCTGGGCAATGTCAAGTTGATGCCAGAAGTAAAAAAGCAACAGCCAAAGCCAAGACAGAGGGTGCAGAAGCAGCATGGCCGAAGACCCGATAATAGACAAGGCGGAAAACCAGGTAATAAACAGGGTGGAAAGCCAGGCAACCGCCAGGGATATAAGCCTGGCGGGCAACAGAGTCATAAACCGGGTGACCAACAAGACGGAAAACCAGGTAATAAGCAGGATGGAAAGCCAGGCAACCGCCAGGGATATAAGCCTGGCGGGCAACAGAGTCATAAACCGGGCAATAAACAAGGCGGGAAGCCCGGTGGCTATAAGGGAGGCGGAGGTGGCGGAAGAAAGCCCAATCCACACAGAGATAGCCGTCGCCAGCAGCAGAAGCAGCCCAAGAAGAGCAACAATGACAGGCAAGGAAATAATATGATCATGCGATGAGCTGTTATCAAAACAACAGTTGCCTTATTAAGGATTATATAATTCAAAAAAATACTTCGGAAAGAATTAATTACTTTCATGCCTATATGAATGATATCGGAGAGAAGAATCTTGGATGTCTGGCTTGTTCAGATATTGATTTGCAGTTCTATGGTGATCCAGGAGCAGCAGATGCAACTATGATCCGTAATCGGGTCGTAAGCCAGAAATGAAAACGAATGCCCCATCCTGGGCAGGGCATGTATTTAGGTGATAGGATGAACGATGAATTCAATATATTATGGAGAAAGATAAGTAGCTTCGAGGGAGAGGACTTCAAGACTTGGAGAGAAATGCTGTTCACCTACAGGATTGAAGGGGATGTCATGCGCACCAGCAGGACGAAATTCAATCTGTCCAAATCAGATTTTCAGATAGCTTATGAGATGGTTCCCATCAAGGATCCCAGCGAGTTGAAGGGTAAGGTGCGGGGCGCGTCTTATATCTGGGCCATACTGAATGACCCGAGAATATCCGGCGGCAAGTGGTGAGGTCTTTCTCACCCAGTGCGATTACTTATGGAATGGGCTACCCATCTTTTTCATATTGAATTTAAATGCCAACTAAGAAAATGATTGATGGGCCCGGGCAAAATTATGGTAGAATCCACTCAATTTGTGTAGAATTTAATCACAAATATTTAAGGCGGCTAAGGATAAAACATTCATATAATTTCGAGATAAGTATAATACAGTCAACAGAAAATATTATTCAGTATGATACAATTTCATTCGCGATGGACGAGGTTGACCTGACCATAATCAAAGAGCTGTGGGCGAACTCAAGAATTACCATTAGAGAGCTTGCAGACAATTTAGATATATCCGTGAACAGTGTACACAAGAGAGTCAACAACCTTGAGAACGAGGGCATAATTGAAAACTTCATTCTGATACCAGTTAATCTCCACCCAGCTTCAGCATGGGTCTTGATATTTGGCAAGTCAAATTCTCCTTCCCTGGAGAAATCAATTAATAAACTGGGAAAGAAGGGAAACATCAATAAAGTGGTCTCGTGTTTGGATAACTGGGTCATGGTAAATGGACATCTTAGGAAGATATCAGATCTTAAGAACTTCACTGAAGATGTTGTTAGAGAGCTGGCCATCGAAGAATATACCTTTGGCATTTTAACTGACGGTGAAATGAAAGACGAAACTCCACCTCTTTCCAAACTGGATTATCAAATATGTAATTCAATGGCCAATAATTCAAGAAAATCCATGTCGGACGTTGCCAAGGAGCTGAGCGTGACCCCAAAAACTGTAAAAAGAAGATTGGCAAAAATGGAGGAGGAGGGATCGGTTTACGCCAGGATCCAATGGCAGCCCACCGTGGGCTCTGAGATCATATCATACATGTACTTGACCTTGAAACCTGGCATATCAAAGCGAGAGGTCGTCAGAGACTTATCTAATGATCACTCACCACATTTTATTCAACATTATGAATTCAGCAATCTTCCAGATTTCATGTTTGTGGCTATCTGGGGAAAGACCTTGAGGCAGATAAATGACATTCAGCAAGAACTCAAGGAAAGTGGAAAGTTCAAGAAGGTCACGACCAATGTGCAGTACAAGGCCTATCATTTTGACACTTGGGCGCATGAACATGTTCGAAAGATGGGCGAAATAAAATACTAGCCAGTATTTTTTTTCATGGACGATTTTTCACCCTATAAGTTAAAAAATTATCTATTTCATCTGCTAGATTTGTATCAATTTTAACTCAGGCTCCGAACATGAGATTATAACGTATTCGGGCATTATTTTTCTTGAGGTGTAAGATGATAGAAATCGACGAACTATTCAAGAAAGCCGAAAAATCCGGCAGTAAGGAATCCATAGCCACTGTATATAAGAAAAATGATCATACAATTGATATTGGTGTCAGAATCGAGGAAGAAGCCTTGGCTCATATCTTCACAGCCACATCCATTGAACTGGGTCTATCTTCTGACGGTAGTGTTGATTTGGAACAACTTAACAAGACAATTTCAATACTTTGGAAGCTCAAGGATATGGGTTATACCCTGTGCTATGACGGAAATGGATCGGTGTATGCCGAACGGATCACAACCAGGGAGGATGTGAAGAAGCATGTTGAAGATATTCAGAAACTGCTGTCCAGTGACTTAATTTTTATGAATTCAAAATCCAACATTGAGAATAATGATAAAATTAATGTAAAAATAGGTGATAAATATGAATAATAATAATGTAAAAAATACGACAAAAGATAGTGAGCTTGAATTAAAGAATGATAGAACGACCGAACCAATCTTCGAAGATGTGAAGATAAATACGAAGATAATGCTTGCAGCATTGTGGGGAGCACATTTCATGCTCTGGACATTTGGAGATATGGCATCTCTTCTGCAGCAACTGAATGACCCAGTTGCAAATAATTTGTTGTTATTTGTTGCAGTCCCAACTGCGATGGCTCAGGCATTGATGATATTCATCAGCCTTACAGGGAAACCAAAGATGGCTCGTACGGCAAATATAGGTGTGGCCTCAGTATTCCTCCTATTGAATGTAGGGTTCATATCTGAAGCAACAGCGCCCTGGCAAGCTCTTTTGGGTGTGACATATCTTCTGTTCACTGTACTGATAATCAAGTATGCATGGAAGTGGCCCCAGCAGGAATCTCAGCCCCGAGGTGAAAACTAATTAAAACAATTGTATCCACAGATATTGGCCAACCAAAGAGAAAAATCTAATATCTGTGGAATACAATTCCATATAAGAAAATCGGTGATTATCATGGATATCTCATTTCTACCCTCTGGCTATTTGATCTCGACAATAAATGAAAATGAATATAAAACATCCAAGGAAACTACCTTTCTTGTTAGAGCGCTGAGAGTGAAAAACACTCTTAAAAAGAAGGTTTCAATTAAAGAACTCCAATTTGATATCATATCAAATGATGTCAGTGTACAGAAAATCAGCTATTCAGGAGATATATTGACAGCCAGAGCCAATCAAGTGGTAAAACTATTGGAAATGATCGGCAAAAAACAGGAAGGCCCACTAGCTGAGGCATCACGTCTAGCAAATGCACAATTTTTCATGGGACAGGAGGAGTTCTGGAACCCTGATAATTTTGTCTCGGGTAATGAATTAGATCACCAGCAGGAGACTGGCATCAGGCTTGAGGTATTTCGATTGGTCTCAATTAATCCGATCGATGAACTGGAGTGCACGGTGATCTACGAACTGGATAATGAAGAGAAGAAGGAAACAATATCAATTCCCATAAAGGCGTACAAGACAAAGAATGAATATATCTTTCCGCTGAAGGGTGACTGGTTGGTCTGGGGTAATTGTGATGATACAATGAGTCATAGAACAATGCACTCCCAGGAATTTGGAATGGACTTGGTGAAATTCAATGATGACATGATGATGCCTCAAATTGGCTCGACTCCAAACAAGGATTTCAAGATGTACAATAAAGAGATCATTGCAATTGCTGATGGAAAGGTCATTGATTGTTTTGGAAATTCACCCGAAAATCCTGCAGCTCCAGACATGCTCCCAGATGAGGAGATCGCAGATATAGCTGAGAAGTATGGATTTATTGTGGCTGCATCGGGAAATTATGTGGTATTGGAGCATGATAATGGCGAATATTCATTCTATGGCCATATGGTAAAAGATAGTGTCAAAGTCGAGAAAGGACAGACGGTAAAGCAAGGACAAGTTTTAGGGCGACTTGGAAACTCAGGAAGTTCTACTGGACCACATTTACATTTCCATTTGATGGCTGGACCTGATCTCATGACTTCCAGAGGATTGCCCTGCCATTTTACCAATATCATGGATTTTACGGGTCAGAAGGTGGAGTTCATTCAGAAGAACTTAATGGTCGTTCATACAATTGAGGGTCCGGTGTAAATGTCCAAAAGCAATTATACCTCTGAAAACATTCCCCTACCTAAGGGAAATTCTTAAATATATAAAAAAGTGGGCCCGCCCAGATTCGAACTGGAGTCTAGCGCCCCCGAAGCGCCAAGTATGCCAAGCTAACCCACGGGCCCTTATCAGCAGGGTAAAATGAAGTCCAGTATAAAGATTATCTTCAAGGGAAATCTCAATTTTCGAGAAGGCTGAATCTCAGCAAAGCTGAGCTTTCGCAATCTCGGCAAACCGAGCTTGGGCGAGTTTTTTTAAATGCGACTTCATCAATTGATCCCACGCATTTATTTTATCAAACGTATGCAATGGGTTTGATTCGACTTGTTACCCTTCTTCTTCTTTTTTTTAAGATGTGCATTCCGGGAATGCATGCATCTTTTTTATCAAACACATGCATATGAATTTGATTCAGGAGCCAGTGCCAGTCATTTTAACAGATAAATATAAAACAAATTGCGAGTGAGCATGGTCGCCCGAGTTTTTCTTGTTACCCTTCTTCTTCTTTTTGGAGGGCGACCCAGCACAACGAGCACTAAAAAGAAGAAATTGGAAGCTCTAACCCACGGGCCCTTATTTGCGTCCCTGGTATTGTTAGGGGGTTGATATATATTTTGATGTGGGCTATATTGATGTTTCAGTATGGTGGTGGTAATTCTCTCTGCATTGGGGGGGTGGTGGAGCGTCAATCCTTCATAAACGCCTTGACCAGACCGAAGAGGATGAATCCCACGCCCAGGCCCACCAATACACCTACTGCCGCGTTCCCAAAATAAATTCCAAGGCCGATACCGATCATCAATGGGCCAACAAATAATAGCCCTCCAGCATTGTCAGATCTTGATTTCCCATTGTTTTCCATCATGATTCCCTACTCCTCTGATTATAATAATGTTTTGAGTATTTATTTGTATCTTAGATCATGGGTCAATATGAAAGAAGATGGGAGCGCGTTCTCTGCAACCCATTACAATGTCTCTGCAGAGCGTCTTCTCTTTGAACATGCTCCGTCTAATTGAACCAACTGAACCAAGGCGGGCGAGGTGGTCTTCATCCTTTGAGACATTATTCCCACACACTGGCATACCCCTCTTAACAAACCTCCACCACACCTGTAATTCACCATAATCCAAATCTTTAAATACTTTGTGCGATATATCTAACATTATGTTTGAAATATCAAACAAAAAGTTAGAAAACAACTACAATGGTGATAAATCTTGAAAGAATTGATAAGAACAGATAAGTTGTCCAAATACTATGGAAAGAATGGTAGTATAAAGGCAGTGGACAAACTAGATCTGAAGGTGTATGAAGGAGAAACCTTTGGTCTTCTTGGACCAAATGGTGCAGGAAAAACAACCATCATAAGAATGTTGAGCGGTATAATTAGCCCCAGCAATGGCACGGCTTCTGTAAATGGTTTTGATATTGTAAAACAAGATATAGAGGTCAAGAGGATCACTGGCCTACTCGCTGAGTCCCCTGGTCTTTATGATAAATTAAGTGCATACGAATTTCTTGAATTTATGGGAGCACTTTATGAAGTGCCAGAGAATATACTAAAGCAGAGGATAGATCATTACCTCAAGATATTTGCCTTAGACGGACGACAGGATTACCTTCTTGAAGGCTTCAGCAGGGGAATGAAACAGAAAGTACTGATCGCCGCAGCCATGGTACATGATCCTGCAATCATATTCCTTGACGAGCCGACCTCGGCATTGGATCCGCGAGCTGCTCTCACTGTCAAGCATCTATTGAAGGAATTATCTGAAGATGCCGGGAAGACAATATTTGTTAGCAGCCACATCCTTCCCATAATTGAAGAGTTATGTGATAGAATTGGCATAATAAATGAAGGAAAACTTATTACAGTGGGTACGGTCGAGGAAATACTTACGCAGGCCGAAAAGCCCACTCTTGAAGAGGCATTTATTGCCATGACTGGCGGTGTTGATAAAAAAGAACTTCTTGCATGGAGGGAACAGGGCAATGGCAGTGCCTAAATGGTTAATTATTGCGAGAAATGAGTATTTAATTAGCACAAGCTCTATCAGAAAGATAAGGCAGATATTTCCATTTTTGGTTATAATATTCTTAGGTGTTTACCTGGGATACATAGCTCCAAGAATTGTAGATGTCTTATTGGATGATTTCCTATTATTCTTTCTTTCCCAGACAGCTTTGACAATGATCCGCCTGATACTATTCATGTTCTTTCTCTGGTTCATTATCTTTCCAATAGCCAATACTCTTAAATTCGAGCATATGGACAATAAAGAACTATTGTTATCAGCCCCTCTAAAATCCAGTGACCTTTTGATGGGAAAATTTCTGGGCCAAGCCCCTATTTACTGCATTTTTATTACCCTCATAACGGGATTTTTCACTGCCTTGCTTATACCTCTTGGTATTGATATGTTGCAGGTAATTATCATAGTTTTGGCCTTTGTATTAATCTTATTATCTGCAGAGTGGATTGGCATTTTGATAGCCAGCATACTTCGCACAAGATTGGAGAAGAGTGCCAGAGGAAAGGACATCGGAAAGGCCCTTTCTATGATCATCGCATTACCTCTGATCGCATTGATGTATGCAATAATAGGCGGGGGCTTGATGGATGCTGTTGAAAGCTCTGGAACCAGTACACCTGTTGATAATTTACTTATGATGCTTCCCAGCACTTGGGGTGCCAATATAATAATGGATTTTGGATTGAATCCCGGAGATATCAGTTCTGTATGGCAGGACACTATCATCAATTTTGGGGGTCTGGCCTTCTTCTTCATTGCTTCCTTATGGATTGGCTCAAAGCTAGCCGATAGGGTATACAGTCTTGAAGCTATGGGTTTTTCATCATCAATGGTAATGCGCGACGGATATTTCTACAAGGCTATTAAGAAAATCGGGGGTGGCCAGTCTTTTGGAATTCTTCTGGCCTCTGCGTTTAAGGACTACAGCAGAAGGTATGAGAATCTATCCAAGATAATCTATATTGTTAGCCTTATGATCATGTTAAAAGTATTCTTTGGTAGTGATGATGCAGAGAGCCCCTTAGATGCTGTCATCCTTCTTTTCTTCATATTCTCGCTCTTGGCTGCTTTTGTAGTCGGGGAGGTAACACTGCGTGGAAAGGAAGCATTATTCATCTTCAAGAAAGCCCCATCTGGTGAGGGGAAACTCATCAAGACCAGATTAATTATGGGGCTGTTAATTATCCTTCCAATTGGGGTTTTAATAACTTTATATTCTCTTATAATAATCCCTCAAATATCTATCATTATGATATTAGGATATACTGCAGTGATGATCATCGTGGTAATGTCAAATGTGGCCTCAGCTCTTGGGATAGCAATATTGAATCCAGTATACAATGAAAAGGAAAGTATGGTGAATGTTATGATCATGGCAATGATTGTTCCACAAATATCATTGATGTCATTGATATTCCTTGATGATCCTTGGAATATCATAATAATAATAGTGACCAATTGTGTGCTCGGAGCTTTATTACTAAGCCTCGGGACTTTGAAGTTAAAAAGAATGGAATAGAAAAAAAGGTGATATAGATGAAAGACAAACTCGGAATAATGTTGGGGATCGCGGTCATGATCATGGTATTGTTTACCATGGGACTGTGGGTTGCGAATGTTGCGAATATTGAGGATTTGGGAGCAGAGGATTTCATCATGCCCATAATCATCATCGTCCTGGTGGGCTTCGCCATGTTGATAGTCAAGGACAAGATAAGCAATGTCAGGCAAAACCTGCCATCTGATGATGAGAGGATAAGGATGGTCAACTACAAGGCAGGATACTATGGCTTCATTGCTGCGATATGGAGCGCGGTGTTTGGGCCAACACTGTATGACATCATCTATAATGACGAGCTGCGAGGTGGTCTTGTGACGGCAACAGTTGTTCTGGTGGGTGGTTTCACATTTGTGATATCGTTCCTGATCCTCCAATCGAGAGGTGATGCTGTTTGAAGAACGCCTTCTGGTACCTGGGTTTTCTTTCTGACAGGATGGGGCGGTAGGATGAGAACCCGCATAAAGGAACTAAGGGCCAGGCATAATCTGACGCAGGAGGATCTGGCGCGAAAGGTGGGTGTCCGCAGGGAGACGATAGTCTACCTTGAAAAAGGCAAATACAATCCATCATTGAAGATGGCACACGACGTGGCTGTGGCTCTGAAATCCACAATTGATGAAGTGTTCATCTTTGATTGATTGAACACTGGCTCATTTCTTCTTCTTCATGCCCTGCAATGCATTCAGGAGTGGGAATGGACCACCCTTGCCCTTGCTGTTCTTCAGATTGATCTTCAATGTGAGGATCTTCTCGGTGGAGAATAACTTGCCAGCCAGCAGGATCATCACTGCCGTGAATATCACCTGATAGATTATCCCGAAGAATATCGGGGTGTATAGGCCAGTGTACATGGCTTTAGCAGCCAGCACGGGATAAGAGAATGGTATGGCGTATATCACACCCTGTATGGCCGAAGGAAGCTGGCTGATATCCACGAGCATGAGAGCGATAGCGGGTATGAAGATGGGCACGTAAAGAACTCCCATCAATGCCTGGGCGCTTCTGACATCCTCGGTAAGTGCGCCAAGAAGGACCGCGACAGAAAGTGCGGCTATCAGTGATAAGAAGAGGGTGACAAGTAACAGGATTATACCAGTGGTGGATGGAGCCAGCCCGATCTCTGCAAGATTGAGGCCAGCATCATCACTCATGGACGCCATCGAGCTTATGTAATAGGATAGGCCAGCCATATAGGCGATCACAGCAAATATGGACACTGCCACGACCCCGCCGACCTTGCCGAACAATATGGAATTCCTGGATACCGGCATTGTAAGAAGTGTCTCTAGTGTTTTCTCTTCTTTCTCAATGGCGACCGAAGTTGCCGCCAGCTGAGCCGCCATGATAAGAAGCATCATCATCACCATTGGGATCATCATGCTCTGCAACATCATCTGCTCGGATATCCGGCCAGGTGAGACATTTTCCACGATCTCGCCGTGTATGACCGCTTCATTGGACAATAGTACAGGATTTTCCACCATCCAAGGTTCTTGGTCCGGGAAGGCTTCAGTTAGTCTTTCATCCACGATGACCTGTATGTATTCCCTGAGATAATTTCTCAGAACAGAAGAGGGTATTTCCTCGCTTATCGAGTATGTCTCCATGATCGTGTAGAATTTCACGACCACGCTGGAATCGTTCTCAATATTGTATGAAAAATCAGGAGGTATGACCACGATCACACTGTATTCCGGATCGGGTTCATCGAATAGCTCCTCGGGGGCATATTCAGACCGATCATGAATGGTCACTCCTTTATCCAGGAACACGTCTATCAATCGAGCGGATCCATTTCCAATATCATTATTGATCAATGCGATATTGATATTACTCGCACTCTGCTCAACTGATTCGACAGTCGCACTCATGGCCGTGCCCATCAGAGGGAATATCAGAACTGGCACGATTATCATTCCAAGAAGAAGACGAGGATCCCTCACCATCTCCTTGACCTCTTTCCTGATTATATTGAAAAGCGCGCCCATATCACGTACCACCTCTCTTTGGTCGGTGCCCAATAATGCAATCGCTTCGCTCTCGCATTATTCCGCCCCCCTGTTGGTTGGGCTTGTCAGATGATCGGCCAAGTCTGGATCATCTTCACCCCTGGTGACCTTGATGAACACTTCCTCAAGGTTCATTGCATCGTATTTCTCGATTAATCCTTTGGGTGTGCCAGTATCGATAATTATCCCATCATCTATCAATGCGATACGATCGCACAGGAACTCGACTTCCAGCATATTGTGGCTGGATAAGAGAACAGAAACGCCCTGGTTCTCCACATATTCCCTTATAATCTTTCTAACATAATAAGCGTGATTGACATCAAGTCCACTGGCCGGCTCGTCCATCACGGCCAGTCTTGGAACCGTCATTAGCGATCGGGCTATCAGAAGGCGACGGCGCATACCCTTGCTGTATTCCTTGGTGCGGTCGTCTATCCTCTCGTCGAGGCCAGCGATCTCAACTCCCCTCTGCACGACCTCGTTTGTTTTTGCGGGATCATCATCGAAGAAACCAGCCATGAACTCCAGATACTCCCTGCCAGTTAGTTGCTTGTAGGATCCTGCTTCTTCAGGCAGGTAGCTGATTATCTTCCTTATCTCATCGGGTTGCTTGGCGACATCGATGCCGAAAATTGTTGCCTGGCCAGATGTCGGTGTGAGAAGGGTGGTGAGTATCTTCAAGGTTGTGGACTTGCCAGCTCCGTTTGGGCCAATGAGGCCGAATACCTCGCCCTCATTCACTTTGATGGACAGGTTCTCCAGTGCAATCACATTCTTGTAATGCTTGGTCAGGCCAATTGTCTCGACAGCGACAGACATACACCTGTTTATGAAACTGGAATATAAATACATATCTCGGGCATTCCGTGAGAGCCCATGCATCATTATCACACACTGCGCCTATTCTTCCGATCATACCTTTCCTGTTCCACATAATAACAGCTGGCCAGGTATCCGAAGAAGAATAGGGGCACATAGACGATCATAAAAGAAGGGTCTGCATCGACATAGTCCTTGGTGTAATGCCTGAGAAGTTCGTCATTTGGCACGAAAGCACTGTATGGCGTGAACTCCGGTTCAGTCCAGTTATAATCATTGTACAGCACGGTACTGAAGGACTGGTAGGCGATGAAAGAAGAATCATATTCGTCCATGACATCAACTGTAAAGCCATTGTAACGATCTACATGGGATGGGTAGATCGGAAGTATGGAGATGAAAAAAGCCAAAATAAGAAATAATGATATTTTGGCAATATCCGGCTTCAATAATTTGATGATGGCCATCTTCTGATCTTCTCTCATATTATTAATATTGTAAGTACTGGCATATTAATTTTTTGGTTGTTGATTCCGAACTGGTCTGCACTCCATAAAGACTATATTTCATTTGATTTGAACAGCTTACCCATTAATCCAACAAGAAAAATTATGAACAATAATCCAATGATTGTTTGTATCATTCTATAATCTTCGAAAGCATTAGTAATTCCTGATGTCCACAACATAATTAGATTGATTAAGAAAATCAATATGAGACCAAAGCCGCCTAAAACAATCATCAAATCGAATTTATCTTTGAAATCAAACATATAGCCACTCTTCCACTCACCTATTAATCACCTCTGGACTTATAGAGGTTTCGTCCCACCTTCCGAACCGAGCCTTTATTACCAATGCATATTGTCAATCACTTGCCACGCATAGGATTTCCAATATCCCCGGCCTCGAGTATCTTTCTTACCTCGGCCAAGTCAATAGAATCAAATACTTCCCAGAACCACAATTTAGCCTCTTCTGTGCGCTTGGCCAGCTCCTCGCCGTTTGGAACAAGTACGAACTTCTTCAGCCTCTCGTCTATCTCCGGGGGTAGATCGTACTTCGAATAACGGGTGTGGAATTGTGACCGCATAGGGCAATGCTTGATCCTCAGAACCTCGACAAGGGGCCTGAGGGTCATGCCAGTGTAGAATCCATAGGCGTCCATGAACGTCCCTCTGTTAAGCTCCTTGGTCGTCATTATCTGGAACATGTCGAACATGGTCTTGAGCATCTCCAACCTGGAGCCGAACCTCTCGATCATCGCATCTATGTCCAGACCAGTGTCTTTAACCAGGGACTTCTTATCAAAATGAATCAACGGTATGCCATGAATGTCGTACTGAAGAAATCTATCAGCCTCGGTGTTCTCCTTTTGTATGGCCAGGTCGATGAGTAAGTAGGGGCTAGCTCCCTTTATCCGATAAAAGAATTGTGAATGGCCGTGGAAGGTTGGCTCTGGAATTCTGAACTTCAGATCCACCCCATATGACTTCTCCAACGCTCCCTCAACCAGGTCGAAGGTCTCTTCAACTTTGTCATCATCGACGATCAATATCACGTCGATGTCCGACCAGGTATCCAGCCTGTCAAAGGATATTCCTCCCATCTCCCACATGGCATGTACATGGTCAAGAGGTTCCAGGGCTTTCTTCAGGCTCTCTGCTATATCCTCATGGCTTATTTTAGAAATGATATCACCAGCACGGATAATGACTGGATGGATAATAATGTTATGATTTGATCATTATGATAAACAGTAAGGCAATGAGAAAGCAAGGGTGGGTGCCAACAATGTACCAGTGTGGTGGGGGCCATATGGATGGCGGGAGAAATAATAGTTCAAAGCTATGTCTTCAGTCCAAGCTCACCTTGCCCCAACAGCCTTCATCATGTGTGTTTTCATCTTCTTCTTGGTATTGTAGTCGTGGATAACATCGACCGGCCGTCCGGTTGATGGATCAATGCCAGACCAGTACATGCACGTGCTGGGTGTCATCGGGGTCGGGGTGAACAATTGAAATTGCTCCACATTTCGCAATTTCTTTATCTCATCTACGAGAGCCAGCACCTCTTTCTCATCATCCCCCGGATGCCCGATCATGAAATAGTAGCGTAATGATTGCTTTCCATCCGGGTTGAGTCTTTCAAAATGAAGAATGAAATCAGCCAGTCGCTCATTCCTTTTGTTCATCAGGGCCAGTACTTTTTTAGATGTGTGCTCGGGAGCTATTTTCAGGGTTCCGGAAACGTGGTGAGCCGACAGCTCCCGCATGTATTCCTCGCTCTCCATTGCCAGATCATATCGCACGCCACTGCGAACGAAGACCTTCTTCACACCCCGGACTTGCCTGGCTTTTCTCATTAGACTGATAAGTCGCTCATGGCTCTTGTCCAGCTTGAAGCAGTTGATACATTTCCCATCACACCCAACACAATCCATGCCGTACATATTGGCTGACGGTCCACCCAGATCATCCACATAGCCCTTGAATTCCGGGTGCTTGGCCATCCTCTCGATCTCGAATATGATGCTTTCCTCGGATCTGGAAATTATCTTGCTACCCTGATGCAATGCCAGGGAGCAGAAGCTGCACTCGCCGATACAGCCACGGTGAGTGACCACCGAGAACTGAGCCATTTTCAAATTGGATCTCGAATGCATCTTTCTTGAGAATTCCATGGAATAAAGTCGATCAAGATGATCGGAAGAATAATTGGGGGATCTGAATTGTAGAAGGAAATCGTGTTCATACTGCTGGGCCAGGTTTTTGTTTATAGAAAAGCCAGCCTGCATTTCGCAGAACTTCTCCTTGCTGGCCTTTATCTCAGTAAAGGAGGGCAGCTGATGAAAATCATCGGGAACTTCCTTGCTGATGATGCATGTGCCCTTCACGCCTGTGAGCTCTTGTCCATCACTCGCCTTTTTGGCCAACTGGACAATTTGTTTTTCCCCATTGCCGTAAACCAGCACATCCGCCCGGCAATCATACAAGATACTCCTTCGCAGATCATTGTCCCAGTAGTCATAATGGGCAAAGCGGCGAAGCGAGGCTTCTATGCCACCGATTATGATCCTGCACCCCTTGAAATAACGGCGAAGGGCATTGCAATACACGATCAATGCACGATCTGGCATGTCCGGCTCATCACGCCTCATTTTTTTCAGAGGCGTGTAATTGTTCAACATGCTGTCTATCGAGCCAGATGTGACACCGAAGAACAGTTTTGGTGAGCCAAGTTTTGTGAAGTCCGCCTCCACCAGAGGTTTTTCGATGATGCCGACAGAAAAACCTTCCGCATCCAGCACTCGGGCTATCATTCCCACAGGAGAGAGCGGATGGTCGTCCCAATATTCCGCGCTTATCAGAATTATATCGAATTCACTGCCAGTTCGAGATATCACAGACATCAGATAGTATGAAACCTATTTTTAATTTGGTATATTGTATAGGGTATGATATTATATATAATACATAAATACGAATGTTTCAGCATATAATATGTCCGAATAACCAATTAACAATGCAATTATCGAAAGATTTAAGAACTATTATGTACATAATCTGTCCCATGGATGAGACAGATATCAAGATCACAAGCATATTGCATGGGAACTCGCGAATATCGACAAGAGAGTTGGGAGATATACTGGACCTATCGGTGAACAGTATTCATAAAAGATTGAATGCCCTCATTGATAATGGTGTTATCGAAACTTTTGTCATGGGCCCATCCTGTTCCTCTATAGAACATGTGTCTGTATTGATCATGGGAAATTCATCATGCTCATCCATGAATGAATGTGTGGCCAATCTGGGAAAGGACAAGAATGTGCTAAAGATCATAGTAGGACTGGACAATAAATTGTTCATATCCTGCATCATTCCTAATATATCAGATCTGAGAGAGCTGACCGACCATTGTATACAGGCTGGTGAGCTGGAAGATTATCAGGTGGGCATATTCGATATCCCCGTATGCCAAAAGAAGAAGAAAAGTGATGAGGATGAAGAGGAAACAAAGAAAGTCAAGCTCACAAAGCTGGACTACAGGATCATACACAGCTTCTCCAAGAACTCACGGCGACCAATATCCGATGTCGCGGATGATCTGAATGTATCACCAAAGACAGTTAAAAGACGACTGGCAAAGTTGGAGAAAGAAAGCCTTGTAGGTTCCGGCATCCACTGGCAACCCACCATGACCAATGATATAATCACCTATCTGTCAGTTACCGTGGATCCTGGTATAGATGTTATGGAGCTATTCACGAATTTGAGGGAAAACTATTGCCCCAACTTCATCACTCTGTACTCCTTCGGCAACCTGCCGGACTTCATCTTGATACTGTTCTGGACCAAGACCATGAGGGAGATGAATGACATTCAGCAGGCCTTGAGAAAGGAATACGAATTCAAATCAATAAGGTCCAATATGCAGTACAGAGCCCATCATTTTGATACATGGTTGGACGATCATATCAAGAAAAGAGCCGAGCTGTAATTCTTGGCCAGGCAATTTAAATTGTCCGTTTTAAACACATAAAAGTAGAGAAATCGCCCATTATCTCCCAAAATAAGATATTTTTTTGTCTGTTTCATCTAACATGAGATTATAACCCTAACTGACAATATTCTTATTGAGGTGATAAAAAATGAAACGATACAACCCGAGTGACAATATCATGGTCATACCATCCGCCCAATATCCACATATGATATCCATGCCAGATCGCAAGAACACAGTTCATTATGATCTCCACTCTCCTCAAAAGAAAACCAACAGGCCTGACAAGATCAATCTGGTCAACAGAACAGCCATTTCGGTCATGTCCACTATAACCGGTCTGATATTGAAATGGAGGTCTGAAAGATGATGGACCTGGCGAAATTGGAGGCAAAGACAAAGGAGTCATGCCACAAGGAATCGATAATGGCAGTTGAGAAGTACCGTGGGTACAAGATAGGCGTGGGACTCAGAATAAACAAGAAGAACACAAAGAGGTTCTTCATCGCACTATTGGTATCCCTGGGCATCAATGAGGATTGTACCATTGACGTTGATATCCTTGAAAAGAAAGTGGAAGCCCTTAGACAACTGGACAAAATGGGGTATAAGTTGAGCTATGGGGGAAATGGCTCGGTATATTGCGAGCGAATGACAAAAAAGGGGGAAATGGAGAAGAGAATATCAAAACTTCAGGAAGTTCTGCCTGAATATTTGGGGTGTGAACTAATTGACAGCTGAGACTGATATACATTACATGCCGAGGAATCCAAAGGGCCCACCAGAACCGCTCCCTTACGTAGAGGTAATATCTTGTGCAATAAGATTGAAAGAATATACATTCAGGAAACTTGAAGCCAGGTTAGACCGGGGGGAGATAACTTTGGATGAGTTCAAAAAGGATGTGATGGTATTGAGGGAGATCTAGGGGGTGTGGAAATGAGAACAGATGATCCTCACATGACATTGATTCCTCCTATATTAGACATGAAAAGCCTACGGAGATATCAGAAAATTATAAGATCTTCTGATACCAAAGAGCAGGCAGATGAACAACCGCCCACTGTTCATCTGGGCATTGGACTGGCAATTATCGCATCCATGACGGCATCGATAATTGCTTATGTCAGTGCCATCCAGCTCAGGGCCGCAGTGATGAGGTCTCTGGAAGGAAGGCTCGCCAATGGTGAAATATCTGAGGCAGAGTTCAAGGAGCGCGTGAAAGAGTTGAAGACAGCTATCTGATCTTCAACTCTTTATTTATTTTTTTATATCAATATCAATATCAATATCAATATCAATATTATTATGTCTGAGGAATAAAAATATACTGGACAGAGTATGCCTAATATTATACAAATAATTCTATATTTTATTCTTCATTTAATTGTTTCACCCTCAACTCCGCCTTGGATAGGATATCATCCGCGACCTTGGCCAGCTCCATGCCTTTCTCATAGAGCTCGACAGCCCTTTCCAGCTCGAGATCATCATCTTCAAGCTCCTTCACGATCTTCTTCAGGTCCTTAACTGCCTTTTCGAACTTCAATTTCCTTCACCTCTCCTTTTGCTTTACCATCTCTGAACATTGCCTTGAACTCTCCTTTCTCCAGGTCTGAAACATCACGTATCATATTCCCATCCTGGCTAAATGCCACCAGACCTTTCTCCTTTATTCCCGCCACCCAGGAGGATCTCAGCATACTATCATTCTCAACAAGTATCGATCGATCCACCATCATTTTCTTCACTACCGAATGATCGATCTTTTCCTGAATCCGGACAATAGAATCTCGCTGCCCATCGATCCGCATCTTCATAGCCCGCCCGATCACATCCATATCGCACAGGTCCAGTGTCTGCCGGTTATTCCGCAGGACATATTCCATGGCCCCAGTCAGGCGTTCTGCCGCCATGCTCTTTTCCTGAATGACCTCCGACATATTATTGACGACCAACTTGGCAGCGGCCGTAGGTGTTACGGCAAAAGCGTCCGCGACCAGATCGGTTATCACCTGATCCACATCATGCCCAACTGCAGATATCGTAGGAGTGGAGCATCCGAACACAGCGCGTGCCAGCTTCTCATCATTGAAGCACCACAAATCCTCCATGGAACCACCTCCGCGGCCAAATATGATGATGTCCACCATATCATCAAGAGCTCGCAAGCCTTGGATGATACCTTCACTTGCTCCTTCGCCCTGCACTCGCGAGTCATAAAGCAGGACATCGATGGGAGGCCCATCCTCGAAGACACTGATCATGTCCTGGAGGCCAGCTCCCTTGATACTTGATATCAGACCTACGCTTCGTATGAATTTTGGTATCGGCTTCTTGTGCTCGGGCTCAAAAAGACCCTCAGCCTGCAACTTGGTCTTCAGCTCTATGAACTTCTTGTATAGGTCACCAGTGCCCATTGCCTTTATTTCTTTGACATCCAGCTGATAATTCGAGCCTCCGGGGTAGGTGGATATATCACCAGTCAAGATCACCTTCATGCCATTATCCAGCTTGAGGTCCTTAATTACATCAAGGCGGCTATTCCACATCACACATCTCAGAACCGCGGTATCATCCTTCAGTGAGAAATACAAATGTCTTTTCATCCCTCTGAAATCAGTTATCTCGCCTATTACGGATACATTATGAAAGGCATCCTGGCCTCTGACCAGGTCCCGTATACGAAAAGCGACCTCGGAAACAGTTAATGGATTCACATGTCAACATTCTGTTGTTATCTAATAAAGGTTATTGAGAGGGGGGTGGGAGAAAGTAATAGGTAGCACGGTAGAGAAAATATCGAGAGAAGTGGAAGATTAGACATTTTCCACCGTGCATTAACTACATTATAACGATAGTTAATAAACTTTACTACTGCCTACTTATTTGACTCATGCTCATAATATTAGAGATAGGTATTGGATATTGGATATAATATTGAGAAATAATTAAGGACATGGACGATCATCAAGGTGCGATGAAAGGAAATATCGATAAGGACATCTTGCCATACATAATTGATTCGATACCCGCTGAGCTGACATTCATAGATGAGAATGATCTCATTGTGTTTTGGAGCCAGCCCGAGACAAAGATATTCAGCAGGCCAGACGGTATCCTGGGAATTGATATTAGAAAATGTCACCCCAAGAAAAGCCAGGATGATCTGGAAAAACTGCTTGCGGATATGAGATCTGGCTCCATTGACAAGAAAACAATGAGAACCGTGAACAATGGCATGGATATTCAGGTAGAATACGTCGCTGTTAGAGACAGCGATGGCAAATACAGAGGATGCCTTGAGGTATGTCGGGTGCTGGATAAATGATACCTTCATTTGGAATGATCAGAGATCACCATACGCCTTCTTGATCTCTTTAGATGTTATTCTGGCCCTTTGGTCTTTTTTTCTTGCAAGGATGAATAATTCCCTCTGCATTTTCTTGTAATCACCATATCGTTCCTGCTCAAGATCACCCCTCTCGATCGCTTCCTTTATGGCACATTTTGGTTCTGTACGATGTCTGCAATCATTGAACTTACATTGTGAGGCCAGTATCTCAATGTCCTCGAACATGGATCCAAGTGTTGTCTCATTACCCCACAGGCCAAGCTCGCGAATGCCGGGATTATCAATGACCAATGCTCCATTATCCAATACCATCAACTCGCGATTTGTTGTCACATGCCGGCCATGAGAATCATGCTCCCTAACGGATCCTGTTTTCTGTTTTTCATGGCCAAGCAAAGTGTTTATGATAGTGGATTTACCAACACCAGAGGAACCCACGAGGCTTATCGTGATGGCAGGCTGGAGATATTCCTGTATCACATCCAGACCTTCTTTTCCCAGGGCGCTGGTGATATGTATTGGAATATCGGCATCGATCTTTCTGATAGCATCTATCTTACTCTCTACATCCGCACATAGATCGGATTTATTCATTATGATGACCGGACGGGCTCCACTCTCGTGAGCCGCAAACATATATCTCTCCAGCCTTCGAATATTGAAATCCAGGTCCAGGCCAAGAACAATGAATATTATGTCAATATTGGATGAGATAACCTGGGCCTCGGTGATAAGATCCAGATTGCTGGCAACTTTCCTTTCAAGCGCGGTCCTTCTTGGTAAAAGACCATGTATAGACATCTTGCCAGTTATCCCATTACCCTTGACCGCCACCCAATCCCCGACAATTGGGAAATCACTTCTCTCCGTGGTATTGAACCTGAACTTGCCAGTGACCTTGCCCTCAAGTTCACCCTGTTCGGACATCGCGGTGTAAAGATTGACATGTTGGGCAGTTATGCGTGCGGGAATGAATCCCAAATCGAGATAGTTTTGGAAGGCCTCCTCAAAATAGGCAGACCATCCGAGTTCTTCCAGTTTCATAATATCGAAATTGAAAGTCATAGAATAAATATATTTCGCTCATTCAATAAAAATTAGCCAGACTTGCTTCCACTGCCTATTGGCACATGGAAAGGTGCGGGGCGTTTTCAGTCAAGTTTTCTACAATTTCGGCTCTCATAGACTTTACCTCCGACTGAATAGATATTGAACAAAGGTGTATAAATAAATATTGAGATGGTAATTTGATAAAATTCAGACAAAATCAATGCAAAAACAAGATGAATGAGCAAAAAACAATTATCGAAGATACCCAGACATATTTTCATGTCCGATTCTTTAACAGATAAGCAGAGAAACATCCCATTATTTCATATTTTTGTTTTATTTTTTTACTTCCGCATCTAACACCAAAATATAACCTATTCTGACAATTATCATAATGGTGACAAAGATGAAGATAAAGAAAAGATCAATAAAGAAAGGTGAGCTAGAAAAGGGGAATAAAGCCAAGGTGATAGGCATGGTGCTGGTAATGAGCCTCATCGCAATGGGTATGGGATATGGCATAGCGATGAAGCCGTTGCTAACCACAAAAGCATGTGATACGCAGAAGATAGTAGCCCCGATCCATTCGGATGAAATTCCAAATGAAGTAGATATGGTGGATCCAATTATTCCAATGACCGCATCACCAAAGGCATCATGTGTGTATGACAATGCAGGATGCTCCGGAATAGCAAGTGACGTCAGGCATATTTAATTCAGGATTAGAAGAACTGGCATCTTGCCCAATTGATGCCAGTTCTCTCATACCTGTGATTGTGTGCCTGCAATATTTTTATTTTAAAATATATATTATATGCGTGGTATTTAAATGAGCGCTCGGGAAATATTTTTATCACTTAGCATTCTAACTATCTGCATGCGATTCAAGTTCTACGACGAGGTGGATCCGGACCAGGTGAATGACATAATGCTCATATGCCATGGTGAGCCAGCTGACCGCAAACTGGTCGATAAGGTTAGGAGGACCGATCCTTTCAATTCTCCCTGGTTCAGGATGTACGCTGTGGAAAAGGGACAGATAATGTCCCAGGTAGGCGCGACATATCCCATGATAGAGACCGCGCAGGGCAAAATGAAAATTGGATATATAGAAGCCGTCGCCACCTTTCCCAGATATGCCAAGAAAGGTGTGGCCAGGAAGCTGATGAACAAGGTGCATGAACACATGATCGAGGATGATGTGGATCTATTCTTCCTCGGTGCATCCAGGACCAGTGTGGCTCCACTTCTCTATTCTGATCTTGGCTATCATGTAATTGGAGAATATGACTGGGGGATGAAAAAGCGCCAGACATATCCAAAGACCGGCATCACCATGAAGGTGCGACGACACAAGATAGACAATGGCGATGAGATGTTCAGGAAAGCCATCAAAGGAAAATTGGGATTCATCCATAGGCCAGATGATTATCCTAAAAAGAAATCAACCTGGGGAGCCTTCTATCAAAAAGCAGTTACATTCTATCGAGATGAAAAACCAATTGGCTATGCCTATGTAAGGTTCATGGGTGAATATTTAGGGATAAGAGAGCTGGTATGCCCCAATGGCAAGGACTTTGCCCCATGCCTTCAAGCCCTGGAGAACCACTTCAAAAAACCAGAATATGTGACTCGCTCCTTGGTCGGCCCCTCACCTAGCCAGGCCAAGAAATATGAGGACTATGGATTCAGGACAATGGACACATGGGGAATACACATGGCCATGGATCCAAAGGGCAAGATGAACCAGAAGCAGTTGGAAGAGCTCCTGGGAATCGATAAAGACTTATTTCAGATCAAGTCTTTGGACACTTACTGAATAAAATGTTGATCCTTTGCCAGACTGTGCACTCCAGCCCATCATCTTTAAATGGAAATAAGATGATCAGATCGACACATGCGGGGTATCCAGCCTGCATGGAATGCCTGGTATCATGGGAGGAGTGGCCGCAATCTTCGTGGTTGCTGGTCTTGACGTACAATCACAATTGATGGCCATCGCGATAACAGTGGCCATCGCAATAGGATCTGGCTGGTTCGTGGGACAGATACTCGCTCTTCTCGGAACGAGGATACTTCCATATGATGATTCGGAAGAATTCCTGGATGAGTAGAATAACAACAATAACCGGGGCAGGTGATTTTTCCTGCCCCGATACCCTTTTATTTTGACATGTCAAGATTCGGTTTATATATCAAAACTAGCCTAATTCATTTTATGTGTATGGTCGGCCCAAACTTGATAACTTTGCTCGGAGTCTTGATATTATCTGCGATGATATATGGACTTCTAAAGATCCATATGGACGAGATCTTTGCAGGACTACTGGCCACAGGATTTTTATCATTGGGAATCATGGTAAATCTGTATGGAGTGCCATACGGAATGCCCAATCTTGACCTTATCAAGGTCGGAGCCGCGATAGGAATCATCGCGACAATCGCCTATTATCTTTACGAGAGAGATAAAGTGTATCCAGATAAGAGAATATACAAGGCATGGGGATTTGTTGTATTCATCTCGATATTGATAGTGATAGGAGGGCTTTTCACCACGACCGATAGATACCATGACCATTACTATGGCTCATTGTCGCCAGCCGGTACTTGGAATGAGATGGGAGCATCTTCCTCAACTGAAGGATATGCACAGTTTGGTACATTTTCTTTTGATGTAAAACCATTGGATTTTAAAATATTTGCCATAGCAAATGGCTCGGACATTGGAGTATTGGAATTCACGACAAATACAGGCACAGCACCCCAGGACATGACCTGGCATAATGGACCAGAAGGGGCTGAAGCTACCTATTTCGACTATAATCCAGCCGGAGGTGAGATCAACCAGGGCGATTACATTAATTTGACTGGCCTGAGTCCAGATACTGCCTATGAATTTGAAGTATTCCACACCAAAACAAATACCGTGGTTCCAATGACAGGAGTAGATGGTAATTTCACAACAGAACCGTGAAGGTCCCCAATCACATTCATATACACCAATCCCCATATTCCCTTCAATGTCCAAGGGGAAGAGATCGGGTAATAAAGAGAGACAAAAAGAGGAGACCAGAAGATCCTATCTGCTGTTCGTGTATTATCTGATATTGCTATTCATCGGCATACTGGTGATGTACATCGTCAATGTGATATTCGGAGAGATATCATACGCGGTTCTGACCTTCGCTTTCTTCGCAATTTTCATGGTATGGCTCATCATCAAGACCTCGAGAAACAATACCAAAGTGCTTCGATCATACGATTACATGCACTCGGTCAATAAGATGCAGCCCAGGAAGATCAAGAACACGCGGTGGAAATCATCCCTGAAGCATCAGGAGAAGGCCCGTAAGACCAAGTACAAGGCCTATGATAAGAAGCGATACAAATGATTATTTTTTTATTTGATATTTGTTATAATTATTGGGGCAAAATACCACGCGATCTTCAGATTTCGACCTCATCTCATTAATTCCTGAAAGTGCCCACTTATTGGTCACTTTTGCTCATTTTAGTTATGAACTTTGACCACTCTATATAGAAATAGACTTCATGAGGGCTCCCCAAACTCGGCTTTGGGATATGAGCCCTTATTGAATCCAACCCAAGCAAATACTGCGGTATTGTAGCTTGGGGATGATTCAACAAAAGAGGTCGGGATGTGAAAAAAATGACAATGAGAAGTATAAGGAAAAAGAGGGCAAGTACGATGAAAGACAGCTTCAACGGAACATTACTGGTTGCCGTATTCGTGACAGCCTCCCTATTGTTCATGGGAGTAGGATCATTGGCAGCAAGCCAAGATCGCGAGGTAACAGACACGGCCAGAGCACCACCAACAGGATATTACACAATAACCGGGGCCGATGGAATACCTGTTCACACTACACAGATAGACACAACAAGCCAGGCACCACCAGTAAAGGAGATCACAACAAGCCAGGGCGGATTGTCAGGATTCGCAAGCGGTGTCAGCCACGTTTAAGGCTGATACCGTTCCATTTTATTTTATTCATACTGAACCAAAATCCTATTAAGTTGGTTCGTGGTTGTACATAATATGGCAAATAAAGTGAAGGATAAGCTTGAGCCCATTGTCTGGGCTAGTGCCGGATTGCTGGTGATAGGAATGATCCTGGCCTGGTACAATCTGATAATGTTCGATATCGGACCTTTCAATGTCTGGCTTGACAATGACATATACAGATACCTGGCATTTATCCCCGCCTTTATGAGCATACTGCCCTGGTCGAACGCGGTCTTCAATAAACAGCCGATCTGCCTGAGGAACTCGGGCATATTTCTGTGCATGACACTTATACTTCCAAGCATGATTCTGGGAATTATCGCGATAGTAATCGTCTACGGAAGGGGAATAGCTGGCTCTACCGGTGAAGGGGATGGAAAGCCCGCCCTGGAATTCTCACTGTCCAGGACATGCGAAGGTGATGCTTTCGACACCTTTCCAAGATCCACAACACGGATAGACATCGAGAAAACTCTGGCCATTCTAAAGGCCAGAGATTATACCGAACTCTCTAACACAGGTAATATGTGTGAAGTGGAGAAGGATGGCATGGAGATCACGATATTCTCCAGTGGCAGATTACTTGTTGGATCTGCAGACTTTGATATTGCTAGCAAGACAGCAGCGATGATCTATGAGATGATCGTCGAATAATGGGTTGATCGAAACCACACACTATACCCCTAGATTCCCTGGTACCAACAAGATTTTTCACACCATTGGTAAAAACCTCTAAATACTCTTTTGCATTACAGTCTCATGCCCTTGTTCAAGGGGAGGATGCGATATATTGGCTCTTTCATGGCTCATTCCGCAGGAGAAGAAATTTTTCGACATGATCATTGAGCAGAGTGCTAATGTCAAAGGCGGTGTCAAGTACCTGAATACAATGATGACCGATTTCACCGATCTAGAGCAAAAAGCGCATAATCTGAAGAAGATCGAGAGAAAAGGGGACCGCATGGTGCATGATATACATGAGGAATTGAACAAGACATTCATCACCCCCATTGACCGGGAGGACATCGTAGAGCTCACATCATCGCTGGATGACATACTGGACCATGCCGATAATGTGGCAGATAATATCGTGCTGTTCAAGATCGAAGAACCCACGAAGGCGATGATAGATCTGGTGTGCAATTTCAACAGAGCGGTGGAAGAGGTGGACACGGCAATTAACCACCTAAAGGACATGAAGAAGCCGAAGGATACAAAACACTGCTGTCGCGAGATAAGTAATTTCGAGCGTGAGGGCGATACGATCTACAGGAAGGCCATAGCCGAATTATTTCAAACCGAGGATGCCATTGAAATTATCAAGCTCAAGGAGCTATACACTAATATAGAATTAGCAGTAAACAGGTGTGAGGATGTAGCCGATGTTTTGAACGGCATCCTGATCAAATACGCCTGACCGGAGATATATTATGGCTATTGAGCAGTTTATGTTTCTGGGCTCAACGGTCATTATCCTTGCCCTGATATTTGACTTCACAAATGGTTTTCATGATTCAGCGAATGCAATCGCCACGGTGGTCTCCACCAAGGTTTTGTCTCCCGGAAAGGCTGTGGCCATGGCCGCTTTCTTCAACTTCATCGCAGCTTTTGCTGGGAGCACGGCCGTGGCATCCACGATGACCAAGATCCTTCACCTGGAGAATTTCGGTTACGAGCAGGCCAAGATCGTTCTCATCGTAATGTTTGCCGGCGTGCTGGGGGCTGTGATCTGGAATCTCTTTACATGGATATTAGGACTGCCGACATCATCTTCCCACGCCCTCATCGGAGGTGTGATAGGTGCTGGAATTGTCTCGGCCGGATTGGGTGCCGTGCAATGGACAACACTATGGACCGTTATCATATTCATGGTCGTATCACCACTTATCGGTATGCTCTTTGGTTTCCTGTTGATGACTGCTGTTCTATGGATAGTTCGCAAGAAAACACCACGTTCAGTAGACGGCTACTTCAAGAAACTCCAGCTTTTCAGCGCAGCTCTTTTCAGCTTCAGCCACGGTCTCAATGACGCCCAGAAGACCATGGGGATAATCGCAACGGCTCTATGGTGCATGGGCTGGTACGGCGCGACCGCGGACGTCAAGCACCTGGACATCAATCTCTGGATAGTCCTTTCAGCCCACTCGGCCATCGCGCTGGGCACAATGATGGGGGGCTGGCGGATAGTCAAGACCATGGGCAGTAAGATAACGAAGCTCGACCCGATACATGGTTTTAGCGCGGAGACCGCGGGTGCTGGGGCTGTCATCGGAACTTCACTTTTAGGCATCCCTATCAGCACGACACATGTGATTTCTTCATCCATTATTGGAGTTGGCGCGACCAGACGATTGAGCGCCGTGCGTTGGGGGGTTGCAAGGCGCATTGTGTGGGCGTGGATATTCACGATCCCGAGTGGAGCAGTGGTCGGGGCGTTTATCTATTATATCGCGGCCGCGGTGCTTTGATATTGTTTTATTTACATCCACAATATTTTTATTTATAATTGTTTATAATTATTAAATTAAAAACCATCTATTCCATAGTTTCATCTTTCACACCCTAGAGTTATAGATGAAATAGAGGGTTCTGTGGTGTTATTATTTTGGAAGGTGATTCATGCTCCATAGCCCCGTTCCCCAACCACAACCCTTATCTGCCTTCCCTCAATTAACCAATTGGAGATAGAAAATGTTCTCAAAAGCGATGGTCAAGATCCCATGCAAAAACATGGTGAATGGGATTACCACAGCTGGACTTGGCAAGCCAAATTATGATCTTGCCATAAAGCAACATTCACATTATGTCCAAGCACTGAAAGATATAGGGCTTGAGGTAACTGTTCTCAAGGCAGACGAAAATTATCCAGACTCGACATTTATCGAAGATACCTGTTTAATGACACCAAAATGTGCGATCATCACAAATCCCGGTTCCCATTTAAGAAGAAATGAGATCTGTGCAGTTGATGAAGCCGTAAAGGACCTGGGTCTGAATATTGAGTATATCAAAGACCCTGGGACTCTTGATGCAGGGGACATCATGATGGTAGGCGATCATTATTTTGTAGGGCTGTCAGAAAGAACGAACATTGAAGGTGCCAGGCAGTTGAATACCATATTGGAGAATTATGGTATGAGCTCATCGACAATCGAGCTTGAGAATGTACTCCACCTGAAAACTGGAATATCATATCTTGAAAATAACAATTTGCTTGCTGCAGGTGAGTTTTTGACAAAACAAGAGCTCCAGACATTCAATATTTTAAAAGTGGATGTAGATGAAGGTTATGCTGCCAATTCGGTCTGGATCAATGACCATGTTCTTGTACCAGCTGGATTTCCAAAAACAAAGAATATGATCGAAGATGCAGGCTATAAGGTCATTGAATTAGATGTTTCTGAATTTAGAAAGCTGGATGGTGGCTTGAGCTGTCTGTCATTGAGATTTTGATTAGTGTTCACACGCCATACCCCCACATAGAGTGAGGAATTACCATATACAACCGATCTTCCACCTGAAAACTAGATTTTACTGATATTATAAGATTCTAAACACGCGAATTGAATTGCTGGGGTCATGCCCCGTCTGAAGCGATGCCGAAGGCGAGCGAGAGGGCGGGGTTTCACCAATTGGACAGGTGACAATACCAACGTGCTCTCTATTTGAAAACCTCGCCTGTGAGGGCGGGGATGTTCAAACTTATGATTTTTAATCGGCAGCTACGCTGCATGATTAAAAATATAAAATGGACCCCTCGGCCGAAGCCAAGGGGTGTGGGAAATGCCATATACAACCTGTGTAACGGACAAGCCGAAACTGTTAAGCGTCTAGTATATTGTGACTAATGACTGTTAGTGACGGACGGACTGAATATCTCGGACGAATCCTCGATACTTACATCCCCGCTCTATCAAACTTATCTTCTATAAGTGTCAATGTTGCCTCGTTTCAGGGTAAACTTCGAGCTTAGATGCTTTCAGCTCTTATCCCTTATGGCGTGGCTGCCCAGCAATGCCTTGTCAGACAACTGGTAAACTAGAGGCCACGAAGCCCCGTTCCTCTCGTACTAAAGGCTCCTTCCCTTCAGGCAACAAAACACTTCCACCAAAAAGCAAAATACCTGTCTCACGACGGTATAAACCCAGCTCACGATCCCTTTTAATGGGCGAACAACCCCACCCTTGGCAGCTGCTGCACCGCCAGGATAGGAAGAACCGACATCGAAGTAGCAAGCCGCCGGGTCGATAGATTCACTATCTGCCCTGCTCTTGAAGACGTAGATCTTCAAGTTGTGTGGCAAAGAGTAATGAACTCTTGCCGGCGACAACTCAATTATCCCCGGGGTAACTTTTCTGTTATCAACACCTCCCATAAATGAAATGTGTTGGTTCGCTAGGCCCTGCTTTCGCATCGTGATTTGTTGTGGTGCCAAATCACGTCAAGCCGGCTTTTGCCCTTGCACTCAACGGCAGATTTCTGACCTGCCTGAGCCGACCATTGGGCGCCCTTGTTATTTTTTCGAGGGCGTGGCGCCCCACCCAAACTGCCCATCTATCGGTGTCCTTCACGCAGAAGTAAGTAATACATTGCTACAAGGGCAGTGTTCCATATTTGACTCCACTTGAACTGGCGTCCAAGTTTCGACGTCTCCTGCCTACTCTCTACAAATAATAACGTATTACAACGACAGACTGCAGTAAAGCTCCACGGGGTCTTCGCTTTCAGGTGGAAGGTACTGGACTGTGCGCCAGTATGTCAGTTTCACCGGCTTCCAGGCGGGGACAGTAGAGCTCTCGTTGGGCCTTCATGCAAGCCGCCAATTAAGCGGCAAGGTATTACGCTACCTTAAGAGGGTCATAGTTACCCCCGCCGTTTAACGGTCCTTCTTCCGGTTGGAACCGGGTTTGAGATACCGTCACTGGGCAGGTTTCAGCGGCAATACAAATCCTTTCGGACTAGCTACCACCTACGTTTTTATTAAACAGTCGGAGCTCCCTAGTCACTGCGACCAGACACTCACGTGGCTGGCACCCCTTCTCCCGAAGTTACGGGGCTATTTTGCCGAATTCCCTCGCCTGGATTACGCCGACACGCCTTAGGCTTCTCACCTAGGGGCACCTGTGTCGGTTCTGGGTACGAACACAAATGCTGTAAACATATCTCTTTTCACGGACACCGGGGATAAATTATAGCCGGGCTTCGCCGGCCTCATAACGCTTTCGCCGAGTTCTCATCATTACGATACTTCCTCAGCATATACGCTTAAGCACTCAGACAAGAATGCATAATCTACCCAGATGTGTCAAAATATGAACAAAGGCATTTGAAGTGCTGGAATATTAACCAGCTTCCCTTTCGGTATTTTCGATTAAGAAATACCTTAGGATCGACTAACCCTCGACTGACGAACATTGTCGAGGAACCCTTGCCCCTGCGGCGGTGCGGATTCTCACCACACTTTGCTGCTACTCCTACCAGGATCCTTATTATAACGCGGTCCACTGGACCTCACGGCCCAACTTCTACCCACGCAATACACCTCTCTACCAAATTACACTACTGTATTCTGAAGTATCGGTATTCGATTTTAGCCCCGTCCATTTTCAGGGCCCATGATCTCGACTGGTGAGCTGTTACGCTGTCTTTAAAGGATGGCTGCTTCTAAGCCCACCTCCCAGTTGTCTTTGACCATGGACGCCTTTCAAGTTACACTTAATCGAAATTTAGGGACCTTAACTTCAGGCTGGGTTCTTACCCTTTTGGACATTGAGCTTACCCCTAATGCCCTCACTCCCAGAGTCTACGACGATAACAAATTCGGAGTTTGGCAAGATGCCGAGGAATTTCTTCCCCTAAACACCCAATCAGTATCTCTACATCATTATCCGTCTCGTCTGAGATCTACCTGCGAGTAGTCTCGAGAGGAACCAGCTATTTCCGGTCTAGATTGGCCTTTCACCCCTATGCACAGGTTATCCGAGCGATTTGCACATCAGCACCGGTTCGGGCCTCCACCTTCCTTTCGAAAGGCTTCACCCTACCCAAGCATAGATCGACCGGCTTCGGGTATCACACCATTGACTCCAGGCGAGCACACCTCGTCCCTCACCCCTTACGGGGATGCGGACTGTTGGTTTCCCTCCGGCTACGCAATTAAATTGCTTAACCTCGCCAATGATCAGAACTCCCTGGCCCGTTATTCTAAACGGACGATATAACGCTGCTCCACAGTCTTCGCTGCTTCTTCGCTTAAACGCTATATCAGCCTATAGTTGTTTGGTTTCAGGCTCTTTTAACCTACCGTCAGGTGTACTTTTCAGCTTTCACTCACGCTACTACTTCACTATCGGTCTCGGGTCGTATTTAGAGTTGGAAGTTTATGCCTCCCATATTCATGCGCGATATCCAACGCACACTACTCAAGATCCCTTCTTATCCCACGAACTTACCATTACGGGGCTTTCACCCTTTATTGCACTCCATTCCAGAAGATTTCATGTTCGTTCGTTAGGGAAACAGAAGGTCTATAACACCACATCTCCCACCATTCATCACAGTGGGATTCAGTTTGCTCTTTACCGTTTTCGATCGCCTCTACTCACGGCATCTCTATTGATTTCTTTTCCTGCGGGTACTAAGATGCTTCAATCCCCCGCGTTCCTCGCCATTACTGGCTGCACAAAAGTGCAGGAAGTCCCATTCGGCAATCTCCGGATCAAAGGTTCCTTGCGCCTCCCCGGAGCATTTCGCAACTTGGCACGACCTTCATCAGCGCCCGAGCCGAGCCATTCCCCAAACAACGTAGCTAGCCACAGACTATCGGCTTGACACACGTCCAGGTTGTATATGGCGTATGAATGGTATCATCGATCAAAGAAGGCGTACCTTCCAAGGTTATACAATGTTCCTCTCTGATCTCGTCCCTTCCCCGATAATACAGCTTGTATCGCCGGGTGCACGGTTGCCCAGGCCAGTATATATATATTACATATATTGGTCTGAGTAGAAGCCCATGAAAGTAGGTCGAGTATAAAAAGGTAACCCATGATACATGCGGATTATTGAAGATATTTAAGTCATGCCAGATAATGTATCTCATTTCTGAAACTTTTTCATATTCGTCAGGTATTGCTCTTCCGATATCTTGCCTGAATCATAGGCTTTTTTCAGGCGTGCGATCTTATCATTATTACTGAGATTCTTGCTCTTTGACTGTTCTGCTAGCTTGGGCGTAGGCTTTGGTTTGGGTGTAGGAGATCTCAAAGGCATCACCGGGGCTGCCGCCGGCGCAGGCGCAGGTGCTGGAGCCTCCAAAGGCGCCGATTCCTCCACTTCATTAGTGGCTGGCTGGCTCTTTCCTCCACCGCGCAGTAATAACAATAATACCAATATGCCGAGTATTATCGCCGCTATCAGGGCCCCATATGCCCATGAAGGAGTTACTGTCTCGATGTTACTGGCTGTTTCATTCGTTCCAGTGCCTGAAGTGAAAGAATCCTCATCCATGAAGTCAGCGATCCCATCTCCATCTGCATCTGCTGGCTCATCTGTATCGTCCAGTGGATCTGTTCCGGCCAGTATCTCTTCCGCGTCGCTCCATCCATCATTGTCATTATCCGTGTCTGTGGTGTCTGGTGTTCCATCGCCATCAGTATCGTTCTCCACCGGATCGATCACAACTGGCGCATCAGAGTCTGGTTTGATAAGTATAGTCAGGTTCACAATGTCTGTTCCCTGGTCATTGTCATCCACCGTCACATTGGCCCAGAAGGTTCCGCTTGCATCTGGAACTCCCCAAAGCAGGCCAGATGTTGAATTGATAGAAAGCCAGGTTGCATTGGTCTCCAATGTCCATTCAAGCACGTCCCCGTCAATGTCTGTGGCATCCATATCCAGAACATAGGCATCACCTACCATTCCGTCTGGAACCGTCGCATCGTGGATAAAGGGCGGATCCTGCACATTGTCAACTGTCAAAGTGAAATTGGAGATGTCAAAACCCCCCAGACCATCGGAAACGTTCACCTCTACAAAATAATCTCCAACATCATCATTGCCAGGTGTTCCCGACAGAATTCCTGTGGTATTGACCATGCTGAGCCAAGTTGCATTTGTGGCCAGGGTCCAGAGCAAGACATCATTGGTTGGATCAATGTCTGTGGCATCGTAATCCACTGAGTAAGTCATATCTTCAGGAGTCGAGGTTACATCGGCAGTTTCTATCACTGGATCATCATTGACATTATCCACTGCCAGGGTAAAATTAGTGAAGGTATCGGCATGGCCGCAGTAAAGGTCCAGTGAAATATTAACCCAGTAAGTGCCCGGATCATCATTTGTCGGGGTACCGGAAAGAAGGCCTGTGACATTATTGAAATTCAGCCAAGTTGCATTGGTTTCCCCTTGCCAAGTCATTGTGTTGGCGACGGGGTAGTTCAGGTAATCTCCACCCACTGTGTTATAGTTAACGCTATACAACTGGTCCTCCTGAGCAAGCAAAATATTTGCTGGGGTTATCATGGGTTCTTGGTGCAAGCCTTGAAGGTATGGCCTTGTCTCCCCTTCTTTCATCGCCCAGACACTGGTGAAATTCCAGTTCGCGAAGGTGGATTGGGTCAACATCTGGGGTGTGTTCTTCGGTATTCCATAGGAAGATGTGGAAACACCCGACGCTCCAGTATCCCAATAGCTGTCTGTCACAGTGCCTGGGATATCCGAAACAAACCCAGATGCATTTGCACCCGATGGTGTGCCTATGCTATAGCTTGTCCTTATGGTTCCAACATTGTATGAACAAAATCCACCAGCACGGTCACTACAGGTTACATTCCCTGTAGCATAGGAGTCCTCAACAGTACCGTGATTACGGCCAACAAATCCACCGTTCCAGGAATAGCTACTGGGTATGTCACCAGTTGCATAGCATTGTTTGATCGTACCGCCATTATAGCCGATAAAGCCCCCAAGTTGCTCATCAGTTGCCTGCAGGTCGCCAACCGCGAATGAGTTCATAACCAGACCACTGGAAAGGTAACCTATGGCCCCACCGGCAGCATACTGGTTGCACTGTACATTACCAAAGGCAGAGCAGCCATTCATGTCAAGGCCTATGCCATGGCCGACAAGACCACCAGAATTGGTATGGGTTGAGGAAGTTGACACATTGGTGCTACAATTATCGATCGAGCCACCAGCCTGCCCAACCAAACCCCCTGTGTTCATTCCACCACTGACGTCTCCCTCAACATGACAATTGCTCAAGGAAGCATAACTCCTTCCAGCCAAACCCCCTGTGTTACCGCCACCGATAATGCTCACTTCTGAAAGAGTGATGTTCTTGATCGTGGCAGAAGCACTGGCCACCCCAAAGAAACCCTGAAAAGAATATACAGAGCGGTCTATTGTCAATCCGGTCACAGTGAATCCAGCGCCGTCGAACGTACCATTGAAAGTGCTTAACCAATCGCCTATAGGATCCCAACCACCACTACCCCATGTTGAGGTGTCACTGGCATCAATATCATTTGCTAGTGTATAATTTGCAGAAACATTGTTCTTCATATTCTGGAGCTCGACCAAATTGGTTATGATATACGGATCAGCAACTGTCCCTGTTCCGGCAAAGGTCGATTCTTGGTTGTCCAGTATGCTCGATCCTGCGGGCATGATGATACTCAGGGAAACTGTGCTCAATAACAATGCTATTACTATGGATAATATCTTTTTATTCATGAACTCACCGGTATTATTATGTATTGGTTATACCAGACATTTGATAAATATTTTTCATAACAATTGTTTTGTTCGTATCTTATGATATATCTAATATATATTGAGAATAAATATATGATATGATGTCTTATCTATTATAATAAAAGGTGAGGGATATGAAGAAATTTAGTGTAACCTTGTTAGTGCTAGTAATGATAATGTCCAGCATGGTTCCTATTGTGGGAGCCAGCGGACAAGATATCGAGACAGTTCCAAATGCAGATCCAAGTCTTGTGGCAGAATGGAACTTCGATGAGGATGCTGGCCAGTGGGTGAATGATACTAGTGGTAATGACAATAACGGAACTCTTGGAGCAGACGCTGGCTCTGCCGGAGATGATCCCTCTTGGACCACAGGCATATCTGGAACTGCACTTAACTTCGATGGTATTGATGATTTTGTTAGTGTGGACCATGACCCAACTCTTGATCTTACAACATCCATGACCATATCTGCTTGGATATATGCGGATGATTATGGACAAGGACATGCGAGAATTGTGGAAAAATCAGGAACTACCGATTCTATTTGGGTTTTTGGAATTAACTCAAATTGTGTATATTATGGAATATTCAAAGGAGGGGGGCAGACATATTTTAACAATGCAGGGACGCTGACAAATGGTAATTGGCATCATTTAGTCGGAACCTGGGATGGTTCAACCATGAGGGCTTATGTCGATGGAATTGATACCGGGGTCACAGCATCACTGACTTCACCATGTGATAGCTCTGTTCAGCCAATTACATTTGGCAAAAGGGTAGCTCCCACTAATCTTGCATATTTCAATGGCATCATCGATGAGGCAAAAATATGGGATAGAGCTTTGGATCCAACAGAAGTAATGGACAGTTACGCATCTATCGCAGTATCATATAATATAACAAATATTTTCCAACTTCAGAATATGAGCATTGACTTAGCTGGCAATTATACTTTAATGAATGACATCGATGCCAGTGTTACCTCCACTTGGAATGGTGGATCTGGCTTTGAGCCTGTAGGGACAACTGGGGCCGGGTTCACTGGAAATTTTGATGGAGCTGGTTTTGAAATATCAGATATATTCATCAACCGTCCCCTGACAGACTATGCTGGGCTGTTCGGATATATGGATACTGGCAGCGCAATTACTAATGTTGGGATCGTAAACGCCAATATAACAGGCGGCGTCTTTGTTGGTGCGCTGGCGGGGGAGAAATGGAGCGGAACCACCATAAGCAATTGCTACAGTACGGGCAGCATGGTGAGTGTCAGCATCTCTCCGAACTCTATCGTTGGCGGACTGGTGGGACGAAACCAGGGCTTCATCAACAGTTCGTACAGCACGGCAAGTGCGACCGGCAATTTTGACAATGCTGGCGGACTGGTTGGTATAAATGACGTTGGAACCATCAACAATTGCTACAGCTGGGGCGCAGCTTCCGGCAATTGGAATGTCGGTGGACTGGCAGGTACGAACTACGGGACCATCATCAATTCATACAGCAAAGGAACCGCGACAATCACGGGCTCCAATGTCGGCGGGCTGGTTGGCAATAGCATCGGCGGCACAGTAACCAGTTCCTACTGGGATACTATGACATCGACACGACCAACAAGCGATGGCGGAACCGGAAAAATCACTGCCGAAATGATGAGCCAGGCAACGTTTGACCCGCCATGGGACTTCAATACCATCTGGGGAATTGCAGAGGGCAGTACCTACCCTTATCTGAAAGTTACAGCACCTGGGCCAGTTCTTAATGTCAATACAATGGAAAATTTCACAACCATTCAAGAGGCTATCGATGCCGTGAACACAACCGACGGTCATACGATAACTGTTGATACTGGCACATATCTTGAAAATGTGGTCATCAACAAGTCCATCAGCCTTAGGGGCGCGGGATATGCAACAACAATAATCGACGGCCAGCTGCTCGGTGATGTGGTCCTCATCACATCAGACTGGGTAAACTTATCCGGCTTTTCAATGATTAATGCTGGAGCCGGTGCATGGGATTGGGCTGGTATAGAGCTCGACAATGTTCAGTACTGTAATATATCGGAGAACCGGCCACACCATATGGATTGGGAAGGAATTTATCTTGAGAATTCTGATTACAATACCCTTTACAATAATTATGTGGATAATAATGGAAGGGGTATGTTCATAAGAGACTCGAATTGGAACGACATCCTGGATAATACTGTTGTCGATAATGATTATTCGGTCATGGTGCTGACATGGATTATCGGCTCCAATGACAATACTCTGATTGGAAACATAATAAATGACAATGACTACGGTCTATCCATCTCCACCTCCAGAAACACAGTAACTGGCAATAAGTTCTCTGCCAATTACTGGTACAATATTAAAATATCAGGTGGAGGAAATTCCAATGTGATCTCTCATAATTACATCAATAATACCATTAACGGCGGAACAGACGGGGCCATATATCTTACCAATGCCGGGGCAAACACCATCCATGACAATTATATTTTCAATAATCGGTTTGCTCTGATCTTATACCAAACATCAGGTTGCCAGGTATATGACAATCAAATGCTTTCAAATACCGAAGGGATCTTTATCCAGTATGCACACAACAATGATATCACTGGAAATGTAATATCAAACTCGGTTGTCGGCTTCAGGGCATGGAGTGATTGCAGTGGCAACTACATTGTGAATAATAATATCACTGGAAGTACCAACAAGGGATTAGAGTTTGATTCCTCAACACTGAACAATTATATTTACCACAATAATATAATCGGAAATGTACTCCAAGCAGAAGATAATGGCGCGAGCTTCTGGAATGATAGCTTCCCATCCGGCGGAAACTACTGGTCGGACTGGATAGCTCCAGACGCGATGGGAGGGTTGTATCAGGATATTCCGGGAGCCGACGGGATCGTTGATAACCCCTACTCCGTGCCAGGCGGCGGGAACCAGGACGATCATCCTGTCACAAGCCCAGACGGATGGACATCAATAATCGCGATGGGGCCGGTACAGAATGTTAATACTGGCGAGAACTTCACAACCATCCAGGAAGCCATTGATGACGCAAATACGCTGGATGGACACACGATAACCGTGGACAGCGGTACTTATGTTGAGAATGTGCTGGTCAATAAGGAATTGACCATTATTGGAAATGGCACTGCAAACACGATCGTCGATGGTGCAGGCAATAACAATGAGGATGTATTCTTTGTCACTGCAGATAATGTGATGATAACAAATATGAACATAACAAATGGCGGGACCATCGCGGGAGATGCTGGGGTCGAGGTCAGTGCATCCCATTGTATCATCCAGAATATCAGCTTTGACAATTTCCCATGGGGAGCTGTCAGGCCTCTTGGCGCTGACAATATCACCATAAGGAACAATGTGATCACTGGAACAAGCTATTGTGTTTACATTCAATGGAGTGATTACTGTGAGGTCTATGATAATAACATATCGGGAAACAGCCAGGATGCAATTTCATTTCAGAATTCCAATTGGAACACTGTGAGAGATAATGAGGTATGGCTGAACGCGGGTTCTGGATTATGGGTGCAGAGTTCTAAGAACAATACATTTGCCAACAATACACTGGCTCTGAATATTTATGGCATGGACTTCAGTTCAGATTCAGATAATTCAATGATAATTGATAATGATGTAATATCCAATACCTTCAGCGGGATAAATATATGGTCATCAGACTGGTGCCATATTCAGAACAATACGATATCTGGAAATGATTATGGAGTGAGTATTGGAAATTCCAATAATTGCACTATCCTTGAAAATACCATATCTGGCGGCTCCTTTGCCATAAATCTGAACGGATGCTCTGAAACCGATGTCATGGAAAATAATGTAGCAGATTCAAACTATGGTATTCAGGCAGATAATTCAAACACAATATTGATAGATGACAATGATATTTATATGACCATTACAAGGGCCATATATTTCTTATCTGGCTCGCATAATAGCACGGTCACAAACAATCGCATTGATGATTCTGCTGGCCACGGCATCTTCATGTCCGATTCGGCCTACATAACACTGACCAACAATACCATCAGGAACTGTACAAGCATGAATTGGGCTGGAATTGTGTACTGGAATACGATCTTCACCAATGTATCGAACAACAAGCTACACCACAATTATTGGGGTATCGTGGTCCAGGGCCAGTCAACTGATAATGATTTCTGGAACAATGAGATAAGGTGGAGTGATCAGCATGGGATCTGGTCAAAGGATGTCGGTGGAAGCCAGGAAAGGAACAGGTACATTGGAAACAATATCACAGAGAATGGTGTTGGGAACTTATGCGACGGTATCTATCTGGAAGGAATAGATGGTGATAACAATACTGTCGCAGGGAACTGGGTCGCGAACAATGGCCGGAATGGTATTAAAATTCAAAACTCCGCAGGCCATCATATATCAGACAATACGATCCTTGACAATACCGGGAATGGTATCATGCTAGAGGACTCAGAATGGAACACATTGAATGGCAACAATATATCCCATCACATGAACACAGACCCCAGGGGTATTCTCCTGGACAATAGCCAATGGAACATGATAACTAACAACACACTATGGGACAATGGTGATGTGATATGCCTCTTCTGGACATCACAGAACAACACAGTAAAATTCAATGAGATACACGAGGCTCCTGGCCAGGGGATATATGTGGGAACTGGTTCCACTAACAATATCTTTGAACAGAACACGATCTCCAATATCAACAGTGCTGGAATATATATCCAGTCAGATGATAATGATATTATTGAAAATAGTTTCTCTTTGGGAACATCCTTTAATGTGTATCTGGACGATTGCAGCGGTGTAACTGTCAGTGGAAATGATATGATCGATGGTAGCTTTGGAGTATATGCCACAGACGCACCAAATAACATTGTCGAAGGAAACAATATATCCAATTTAGGGAAAGCTATCTATGCTGAAAACTCAGATTACATGATGATCGACAATAATGATATGTTCAATAACAATATGGCGATCCATATCTTATCCAGCTCTTTCGATTGCACTGCAAAGAACAACCGAATTGATGGTTCAACTTCCTACAGCATTGGGATCGAAAACTCTGGCCGCATTGATCTGATGAACAATACCATCCAAAATGGTGTTGCAGGAACAAGCTGGGCGATCTTCTTGTGGAACACCAACTGGATCAATATATCGGAAAATACAATGTTCAATAATGAAGGCGGAATAAGGATGCAGTCGAATTGTCACAATAACACAATCTGGGACAATATCATATCCAGTAATGTAAATGGCATTTACCTGGAATTGACAAGAGACTGTAGTATCTACCACAATGACTTCATTGCCAATACCATCCAGGCCTATGATGATAGCTGGGGCAATAACTCCTGGGACAATGGCTACCCATCTGGCGGTAATTACTGGAGTGATTATGGAGGTGCAGATGTCATGTGTGGACCATTGCAGGATACCTGGGGTAGTGACAGCCTGGGCGACACCCCATACACAAGTATCATCAGTGGAACAAATCAGGATAATTACCCGCTCTTGCACCCATCAAACTACATAGATGCTGTCGATCCAGTATCGCAGATCGACACAATATCACCCTATTGGTGGAATATCTCACCATTCGCAATAACCGCGAATGTCAGCGACCCAGGAAGCGGAATTGACCACATCGAACTCTGGTACAGTTACGAGGGTGGCGCATGGACCTTCTTCGGCAACACGACCAGCTTTTCATGGACATGGGATTTCACATGGCCTGATGGAGAAGGGGATTATGATTTCTACTCCATTGCCATTGATAATTCTGCCAATGTCGAGAATGCTCCTGGTATCGCGGATGCAGGAGCTTATTATGATAGCACTGCTCCGATCATCAGTGCAGGGGATGATACAACTATCAACTCGGCCTATCAGCAGGATTCCTCCTACTTCGAGATAGGATCTGGCATAGGCAATAATTCATGGACTGTTTTATCTGGCCCAGGCAATATCACTTTCACAAGCCAGTGGTCGGAAGATCCGTGGATCAGCGCGGACATGGATGGCCTATACATACTGCAACTGAACGCAACAGACAATGCAGGCAACTGGGCTGTGAGCAATTTCACGCTATTATGGGATACGGTCGCACCAGTCGCGACTGTCGGAATAGACATTGACACCAGTGTACAGATCTTCAAGGACGCCTTCGCCAGTGATATGCTATCTGGAATGGACAATTACACATGGAGCGTGGCTTCAGGATCTGGCAATATCACTTTCTCAGATGAGTGGTCGCAGGATACGTGGATCAGCGCGGATATGGACGGCGTGTACGTGATACAGCTTAATGTGACAGATATCGCAGGCAACTGGTTCGTGGATGAGTTCATACTTAGATGGGACACAACGGCTCCAAATGTAGATGCAGGAATTGACATCCAGACCAATGCCCAGGAATTCAGAAATGCCTTTGCTGACGATGCCACGTCGGGGATCGCCAGTTATGAGTGGTCCATGGTATCTGGCCCTGGAAATCTAACCTTCGGAACGCCAGATGCAGAGGACACCACCATCCAGGCAGATACGGATGGTGTTTATATCGTGCGGCTCACGGTCACGGACAATGCAGACAATATTGGATGGAGCGAATTCAATATGACATGGGATCAAACATCTCCAGAAGTATCGGTCAGTATCAATGGGTCAGCCTTCCAATCAGACCAGTATTATATGACTGGATCGACGAATATCAGCCTGGATGCCTTTGATAATACAACTGGCATTGATGAGGTATGGTACAGGGTGTTCGACGATAGTGGTGGATGGACAAACTGGATTCAATTCACAATCAATTTCACCCTGGGACAATATGTGTCTAATGGATTCTGTTACCTGGAATACAATGTAACAGATAATGTGGGAAATATACGATCTGGCAATACATCATTCTTCATTGATGATGCTGCACCTACCACGACCATTGATTTTGGTGATTCTATGTTCATCAATTCCCAGCAAAACATCAACCTAACAGCTGTGGATGATGGAGCTGGACTAAGCGCGATATGGTATCGGGTTTGGATAGATAATGGTAATAACTGGCAACCCTGGGATGAATATTCAGATGAGTTCAACCTCCCGGATAATGAAGCTGATGATCGAGTATGTTATATCGAATTCTACTCAATTGACAAACTTGGAAATAATGAGGGAGTTCACAACCAAACTATATTCCTGGATATCACCGGACCAGAGATATATGAAATAAGCCCAATTGCAGGAGAGGCTGGAGTGTCGGTAAATACCACGATCCAGATAACATTTGATGAAGAAATGGATCCATTATCCGTGATCTCTGCGATCCAGATCTCACCTTCCATAGATTATGATATAGAATGGATAGGACCTAATGTTTCAATCATTCTGACCCCATTGGAGCTACTTGATAATGGAACACTGTACACGATCACAATAGGGAATACGATCATGGATATTGCAGGCAATACAATGGAAAATGACTTCATATTCCATTTCTCGACCCAGGTGGACACGGACGGAGATGAAATACCTGATGACACAGACCCGGATGATGATGATGTAATTCCAGATGATCCAGACGATGATGATCCGTTGGATCCGGATGATAGCGATGATGATGAGCCAATTACAGACGATCCAGACTTCAACTTCATGTGGATCATAATCATATTGATCGCCGCCCTGGTAATTGGCGCACAACTCTTCCTAATGAAGGGAAAGAAGCAAGATGATGAGGATGAAGTATCTGATGAAGAACCAGATAACGAAGAGGATGAGATAGAGGAAGATGAAGGAGAAGAAAAAGAGGAAACAGATGAAAGTCAGGCAGTGGAAGAAGATGTGGAAGGGGAGATCCCTGAAAGCTGATTATTAGCTTTCAGTATCCCATCTTCTGAGCATCGATCAAGATCCAATACCCTGGCATCTCTATTTATCAAGAACAGGAAGTCTCACTTCCTCTTTCACTATGTTCAGAACTATCTGGGTGTATGTTCTCTCCACGAATTCCATACTGGATATCCACTTGATGAACTTGTTCAATTCGCGGCGGTTATGGAACCTGGCCACGATCATCGAGTCCCAATCCCCAGTGATATCATAGACATTGACAACATTGGAATTCTTTGAGATATTATCTTGGACGGAAATCATTTTTCCCCTGGATATCCGCATTCCAATGACAGCCAGCAGATCGAATCCGAACTTCTGCGGATCGAGAACTGGCGCATAGCCCTTGATGACTCCATCATCTTCCATCCTGCGCACGCGGTTGGCCACAGTGCTCATGGAAACACCCAGCTCCTTCGCCATCTGCCTGAAGCTCTTTCGGGCATTCTCATTCATAGACGCGATTATTTTGAGATCGAGATCATCCATGCAGGATAATGGGCTTTAACATTTATTAAATTAACTGTATATTTTATATATAATTGATTCATTTGACCATTAAATTATGAATATATCATTCAAATGAATCAATTATTTTCAATATATTATAAGTATCATTATTTCATGTTAGGAGAATCGGTCCATGAGGCCAATAGGGGTGTTGAATATGCACAAGAACATTTCAGAGATATTGGAAGAAGCAAAGAGGGTGAAGCTCGAGAACGTCAGGGTCCAGTTCACGGACATACTTGGAAACCCAAAGAATATCGTGATACCCGAATGGAGGCTGGAGGAAGCATTGGATGAAGGAATCGCCTTCGATGCATCTTCCATCGAAGGGTATGCCACCATTGAAGAATCTGACTTGATAGCGAAGCCGGATCTCGGCTCGTGGCAGATATTACCAGAATCATTGGAAAAACGAGTGACAGCCAGGCTCAACTGCGACATATACCGCACAAATGGCGATAGATACGCCGGAGATCCAAAATACGTGCTTGAAAAAGCGATGAAGAAGGCAAGCGACATGGGCTACTCTGCGAATTTCGGGCCAGAATGTGAATTTTTCCTGCTAAAGATGGTGGATGGAAAGCCAACTACCATTCCTAATGATACTGGCGGTTACTTCGATCTGTCACCTAGAGATCTGGCCGAGAATGTCAGAGGCGATATCTCTGCACTTCTCCAGGAAATGGGATTTCAAGTTTACACCACGCACCATGAAGTTGCTGCTGGCCAGCATGAAATTAACTTCCAATATTCCGACCCGCTGACAACAGCAGACAGAGTGGTCACGCTGAAGTACGTGTCTAAGATCATTTCACTCAGGAATGATCTTCACGCCACCTTCATGCCAAAACCGATCCACGGAGAAAATGGAACTGGCATGCACACACATATGTCCTTGGTCGGCAAGGATGGAAACGCCTTCAATGATCCTGATGATGAAAATGGGTTGAACAAACTGGCCTACAATTATATCGCGGGTCTTCTGCAATATTCCAAGGAGATGAATCCAATCCTCAACTCATGGGTCAATTCCTTCAAAAGACTGGTGCCGGGTTATGAAGCTCCTTGTTACATTGCCTGGGCGACACAGAACCGTTCTGCCTTGATCAGAATTCCAGCCAAGCGTGGCGGAGGGACCAGGATCGAGCTCAGGAATCCAGATCCTGCGGGAAGTCCGTACCTGCAGTTCGCGGTCATGTTAGCTGCTGGCCTCAAAGGTATTGAGGACAATATGCAGCCACCGGAAAGGGTGGAGAAGGACATCTACAAACTGTCGCAGGCGGAGAGAGCGAAATACAATATCGAATCATTGCCGGATAACCTCGGACACTCGCTCACATTCATGGAAAAATCCGAGTTAATGCTGGAGACACTGGGGCCGCATATCTTCAATAATTTCCTGTATTTGAAGAGGAAGGAGTGGGATGAGTACAGGACTCAGGTGACGGACTGGGAGATAGATCGGTATCTCAGTATATTGTAGGCAGACTGGCTACATACTATATTCCATCAAAGGCAACATGCCCCGTCTGGATGATTCATAAACCATTCATTAGGGCGGGGTTTTATATTCGATGTGCTAGCGGTTGACAAATACCTACTGGCATATATCAAACCCCGCCCCGATCAAAGCAGGGGCGGGGTAGTTTTCATCCTTTCTAAAACCCTAAACACCTCAACCCATCACCCCTCATACAGCCCCGTCGACAGATACTTCTCCCCCCCATCTGGGAAAAGGGTAAGGATAATTCCCTTACCCTTCGCATTCTCCAACTGGCTGGCTTCCTTCAGGGCAGCGTGTAAAGCACCGCCCGAGCTTATCCCGGCCAGTATTCCCTCTTTCTTCGCAAGCCGTCTTGCCGTACTGAAGGCCTCCCCCTCACCCACATAAACCGTGCGATCGATAAACTGCCCGTTGTATATCTCCGGGATGGCCTGGACATCCAGGTTCTTGAGGCCCTGGAGGGTGTCATCTGGTTTGGGCTGAACTCCCACTACCCTGATATCGGGATAAGCCTCTTTCAGACGCTTTGATAGACCAGTTATCGTACCACCAGTCCCCACACCAGCAACCAAAATATCGATATGTGGAAAGTCCGCGATTATCTCATCCGCGGTGTAGAGATAATGCGCCAGTGTATTGCATTCGTTCTTGTATTGATCCAGCATGACCATGCCTTCTTCCCGAACGGCCTTTTCCGCCCTCTGGATACTACCATCCACCCCCTCTTCTTTCGGAGTCAGGCGCAGCTCCGCACCCAAAGCCTTGAGCATCTTTATTCTCTCGAGACTCATGTTCTCAGGCATATAGAGGATCAGGCGATAGCCACGCACTGCCGCTATCATAGCCAGTGCGATCCCCGTATTTCCGCTGGTCGCCTCCACAATTGAGGAATCGGGTTTCAAAAGTCCATCGCGTTCAGCGCATCTGACCATCTCCAGGCTAGCTCGGTCTTTCACCGAGCCAGAAGGGTTAAAATCCTCCAGCTTGGCATATACCTCGACATTGCCAAAATGCATATTATTCAATCTAACAACGGGCGTCGCACCCACAAGATCCAGCATACTCTCTACTACAACCATATATCACACTCTCCCAAAATCAATGAAGGAGGTTTACTCAAGACAACAGCCAGCGGATTCGCTCTTCATAACGAAAATTTTGTTGAAGAGCGTACTGTTGGTCATTGAACTGCCAAAAAGAAAAATGTTATTTATAGTTAACCCCCACTTTTTCTTTGGCTTAAGCTAAATATAGAGAATACTTAACTAGAAAGCTTCTGATATGCTCAAACGATATCTGGCTCACAAGAGCCATCATCGAACAATTCTGTTTCCAACCTAAATGTGACATTCATGCCCTTGAGCAATTCATGCACCTTGTCGGCAAAGAAAACAGCTTCATTAACAGTGGCATTGTTATTCCACTCATAAACGAAATCATAGTTTCCAGTGGTTGGCTTGAATCCGATATTGCTAAGGCGGTCGACTACTTCCGAAGGCTTTGCACCCTCTGTGCTGAACATCATTGTCATATAGGTTTTCATTGGTATCAATATGGATATGGCTTCGGGGTGTATTAAACCTTTTGATTTAACTATCAAAATAAATCAGGAGAAAAATACATATTGGCTCCCATGTTTATCCGACGGTATGAAACCCAAGATCCATGAATCATGTTATATCAATCCAGCAGCCGTCATCATTGGTGATGTGGAGATCGCCGAGGGGTGCTCCGTATATGCCGGAGCAGTCATCAGAGCAGATCTAGCCCCAGTCAGAATAGGAGCTGGCTCCAATGTTCAGGAGAACTGCGTGATACATGTTTCCAGGAATTATCCAGTTACCATCGGCAAGGATGTTTCACTAGGGCATTGTTGTGTTGTCCATGGAGCAACCATACATGATGAAACAATAATCGGAATGAACTCGGTGGTTATGAATGGCTCCGAGATCGGTGCTGGCTCCATTGTAGGAGGCAATGCTTTTGTAAGGGATGGGACGAAAGTTCCAGCTGGCAGCATGGTCCTGGGAGTTCCGGCGAAGATCATCAAGTCGGGAGATGCCAGCTTACTTGAACAGACACGCTTCAATGCAGAGACCTACCACATGCTCAGAGATGAACATCGAGCTGGGAAGCATGAACGGTATTGAATAGTTGAGGAGCTATTTGAGTTCATGGAGTTTGTAGAGTTAACTCCAAAAACTCCCAACTCACTAAACTCTATGAACTCATTTATTATATCTTATCAATAGTAAACTATATGTGGGTGTGTGTGTTTTTCGTGCCGATGAGAAGCCTCAGGATAATGATGTCGGTTTTTATAGTCGTGGCTTTATTTATATCGCTGGCCCCCCTTTCAGAGGCAGCGGATACTGTGCCGCCAGTCACCACATTGACAATTATCGGAGCTCAATGGGATATTGACATTACCAATGTGTCATATACCTACATCAATTCCACTACCCAATTCAATCTCACAGCCCAGGACGATAATGGAACTATTTCCCAGATATCATACAGGATATGGTATCCGGCAAGCAATTGGACTGCCTGGACCAATTATTCTAGTAATTTCACCATAGATGCTGATCTTGACGGCTTCCATTACATCGAATATTACGCAATGGACAATGCCAGCAATAATGAGACCGTGAACAATCAGACGGTCTTTTTCGATGATAACGATCCAAGAATAGAGAGCAATAATCCAATGGACGGTAGCGTGGATATCTCCTGGGGAACTGATATCTCGATCATATTCAATGAACCCATGAACATATCGTCTGTCGAGAATGTCACTTCAATAGAGCCAGCAGTCGAGATCGATGCTTATGAATGGACATCCAATAACACAAACTTGACAATAATTCTAAAGGATAATATGAATCACAGCATGGTCTATACTCTCACAATGGGCATGAATGCATCCGATATCATGGGTAGTTTCATTGGATCCAATTATTCCTTTAGCTTTACAATATGGCAGGACTTCGATGATGATGGCCAGCCAGATATCCAGGATGATGATGATGATAATGATGGATTCACGGATATCTGGGAAGACTTCATGGAAACATCACCGACAAATGCAACAGATATGCCTGTTGACACAGACAATGATGGAGCACCAGATGGTGATTGGAACAATTCCCAAGCATGGATGGATCTGGATGATGATAATGATAAAGTTCCTGATCTTAATGATACTTTTCCACTCGACCCCAGAGAGCAGATAGACACAGATGGCGATGGTGTCGGAGATTATGCGGACGACGACGATGACGACGATGGTGTGGACGATAACGAGGATGTCTTCCCATTGAATGAGGATGAATGGGTAGACACCGATGAGGACGGTATCGGCAATAATGAGGACACGGATGATGACAATGATGGCTATGTTGACATCCATGATGCCTTCCCACTGGATGCCACCGAGTTCCTGGACACTGATAGGGATGGAATTGGCAATAATATCGACACCGACGATGATGGGGACAATGTAACAGATGCAGAGGATCCATTCCCACTTGACAAATCAGAATGGGCGGACTTCGATGGTGATGGCATCGGAGATAATGGGGATACGGATGATGACAATGATGGCTATGTTGACAGCATTGATCCAGACCCATACGATGCAGAAGTAGGAAGATTCAGCGACGGTATTATCTTATTATGGCTCATAATCGGAATTATAGTGGTATTGGTAGGTCTCATGGCCTTCCTTATCGTTAAAGGGCCTCCACAATAGATCTGTAAACTACACTACAGATCACAAATGACCCACATACCAATACCAACCTTGAGAATCTTGAAAGATCACATTTGTGAAATAACAGCATATTTGTACGATTTGATATTTCAAAACCTTTATTATCCCATTTAAGATACCCACCTTCGGTGATATCTTGTCACATAACAGACTATTCATACCTGGACCAACAGAAGCGTTGCCCGAAGTGTTAGCAAAGCAGACCGATTACCTCATTGGCCATCGAAGCAAGGACTTTACAGCCTTGTACACCGGGATCATCGGCAAGCTCCAAGAGTATTTTGAGACCGAACAGCACGCGACCGTGTTAACGTCATCTGGAACTATCTGGATGGACATAACTGCCCGCAATATTGTGCAGAAAAAGGCACTGGCCGGAGTTTGCGGAGCTTTTTCACAGAGGATGGCCAAGACCATTAGCGACTCTGGGAAGGAAGTTGACACCCTGGATGTCGAATGGGGTCAGGCAATTAAACCAGAGGCTGTTCTTGAGGCACTGGCAAAGGATGATTATGACACAGTTGCCATAGTTCACAATGAAACCTCAACGGGTGTTCGCAACCCGGTAGGAGATATTGGCGCGGCCATCAAGAAAGAGTATCCGGATATCATGTTCGTCGTGGATGCTGTTTCCTCAATGGGTGGAAATTACATGGTGCCGGAGAAGATGAACACTGACATTTTATTCGCATCCACCCAGAAGTGTTTCGCATTACCCCCTGGTCTTTCCATAGCCCTGTATTCGGAAGAGGCAGTGGAGAGAGCGAGGACCGTACCTGGCCGTGGCTTTTACACCGACCTCGTAGGAATTCATGATTATTATCTCAAGAAACAGCAGAACCCAACCACACCCAATATGTCCCTGATGTACGCGCTCACATACCAGCTGGACAGGATGCTGGCAGAAGGAGCGAAGGCAAGGCATGACCGCCATGAGCAGATGGCACAGTATACCAGAGCCTGGGCCAACAGGTACATGGAGATGTTCCCAGAGCCTGGCTATGAATCAATTACAGTATCCACCATTGCCAATACACAGGAGAAGAACATTGGAGATCTGAACAAGGAACTGGCAAAGAAAGGATATCAGATCGCGAACGGTTACGGAGCCAAACTGAAAGAGAAAACATTCAGGATCGGACACATGGGAGAATGGAACCTGGATGATGTCAAGTCATTACTTTGGCATATCGACGAAATATGGGAGCAATAGAAATATCAGGAGGGTGTGAAATGAAAATAATAGTATCGGACAAGCTGGCAATGGAAGGCGTGCAGAAACTGAAGGATGGCGGATTTGAAGTTCTCGAGGCCTGGGATGAGCCAAAGGACAAGCTGCCAGAGCTGATAGCCGATTGCGACGCTATCGTCATCAGAAGCGCGACCAAGGCCACGAAGGAACTCATAGACGCTGGCACCCAGCTCAAAGTAATTGGCAGGGCGGGTATCGGCCTGGACAATGTGGACCTGGAGCATGCCAAGGCAAAAGGAATTGTAGTTGTCAATACACCAGCAGCCACCACCGCATCAGTTGCGGAGCTCACATTCACATTGATGCTGGCCACAGTTCGCGATGTGGTTCGCGGAACTACCGGTATCAAAGAAGGCAAGTGGGAAAAGAAACAGCTCAAGGGCAATGAGGTCTTCGGAAGGACACTGGGTGTCATCGGTATCGGCCGCATAGGAACTGCTGTGGCCGAGAGAGCCGAAGCCTTTGGAATGAAGATCCTGGCCTATGATCCTTACACAAAGAGCGATAAATTCGAAAATGTCGATCTGGACACAATAATAGCACAGAGCGATTTCATCACCCAGCATCTACCGCTTACTCCCGAAACAAAACACATGATCGGTAAGGACCAGTTCGCCAGAATGAAAGATGGCGTGACCATTCTCAATGTCGCCCGTGGCGGAACCATCGATGAAGAAGCACTATATGATGCGATGGTCAGCGGAAAGGTGGCCAAGGCCGCACTGGATGTCTTCGAAGTGGAGCCTCCAGTTGACAATAAACTGCTAACACTGCCCAATCTCATATGCACACCCCACATAGGTGCGCAGACGCATGAAGGCCAGCTGAGAGCAGGTATCCAGGTTGCCGAGCGCGTGATGGAAGAACTGAACAAATTATAATTGATAAGAGGTGAAAAAATGGTAGTAGTAAGGGCATTCAAAGGTCTCAGACCGAGAAAGGACGTCGCGGACAAAGTGGCATCACCACCATATGATGTGCTGGATTCTGATGAGGCTAGGGAGCTGGTGAAGACCAATCCAATGAGCTTTCTCCGAGTTGTGAAGCCAGAGGTCGATCTTGATAAGGACATCGACCTGTACAGTGACGAGGTATATCAGCAGGGAGCCAGCAATCTACAGGCTCTCATAGATGATGGAATAATGGTACAGGATAAGAAAGCCATATACTACTTCTACAAACAGGTGATGGGCGACCATTCACAGGTCGGCCTTGTGGCTACTGTCGCAGCCACAAATTATGAGAATGACCTCATCAAAAAGCATGAATTCACCAAGCCAGATAAGGAAGCGGACCGAGTAAAACACATCATGACGCAGAATGCACAATGTGGACCTGTTTTCCTGACATATCCAGATGATGCGGGGTTCAATAAACTTCAGGAGGAATTCTGCGCGGCCAATGAACCATTCGCGGACTTTGTTTCGCCGGATGGTATCGGCCACGTCTTCTGGACGGTCGAGGATAAAAAACTGATAACCGCGATCAAGAAGACCTTTGACAAGATTCCAGCTCTGTATGTGGCAGACGGCCATCACAGAAGTGCGGCTGGCACTATAGTCGCACAGACCCGAAGATCAGAAAACAAAAAGCACAAGGGTGATGAAGAATACAACTTCTTCCTGGCTGTCATATTCCCAAAGAGCAATATGAAGATACTGGCCTACAATCGAGCGGTGGCAGATCTCAATGGACTTTCAAAGGAAGAGTTCTTTGAAAAGGTGGGCAAGGATTTTCTCATCGCGCCCGATGCTGACCCAGTACCGACCTGCAATCATTTTTACTCCGCTTATATTGATGGCGAGTGGTTTGGATTGGAGCCACGTTACGGCACATATCCAGCTGACGACCCGGTGAAGAGCCTGGATGCCAGCATACTACAGGAGAACCTGCTCGGACCCATACTGGGCATTGAAGACCCGAGGACCAGCCAGCGCATAAAGTTCATAGGCGGTATCAGGGGAACACAGGAGTTGGAGAAGCTTGTCAACTCTGGCAAATTCCAGATAGCCTTCTCCATGCACGCAACTTCTATCAGCGAACTGATGGAAGTTGCGGACAGCGGCAATGTCATGCCTCCCAAATCCACCTGGTTCGAGCCAAAGCTGAGAAGCGGGCTTGTTGTTCATCAGATATGATCTTGTGCATATTGGGCAAATAGTAAGAGGTAAATTACGCCAGAGTTTAGGATGACTCAGGCGTACTCTATTAAATAAGATGCTGTCTTTAGGAAAATCGAAGTTTTATGGTTCAGAAGATCAGTGGCATTATTGCAGACCGCGCTTACTCCGAATATGAGAAAAAGCTTGTCAAAGAGGTTCAGGACGGCAAGACTCCCAATCATCTGGCTATCATCATGGATGGTAATCGACGCTTCGCAATGGAGCTGGGGCTTGGCAAGGCAGAGGGGCATGTCCAGGGCAAGAACAAGCTGGAGGAAGTTCTAGAATGGTGTTTGGAGGCCGATATTAAAATTCTAACTGTTTACGCATTCTCAACCGAGAACATGACCCGCGATTCAGATGAACTGGCCACTCTGATGAAGCTGTTCGAAGAGAGCTTCAGAAAAGTGGCTGTGGACGAGCGTGTGATAAAGAACAAGATCAAGGTTCGTGTACTCGGGGACACCCAGTTACTTCCAGATAATGTTCAGGAAGCCATTAAGTTTGCCGAAGAAAAGACCAAGGATCATAATAATCATACTTTCAACCTGGCCATTGCTTATGGAGGTCGTCAAGAGATCATCATGGCCATCAAGAAGATCGCTGAAAGCGTGAAGAAAGGTGATCTGGAGCCAGCAGATATCAATGAAAAGATCTTTGCGGATTTTCTATACACTGCCGACCTTCCGGATCCTGACCTCGTCCTTAGAACATCGGGCGAGGAGCGTATATCCAACTTCCTATTATGGCAACTGGCCTATTCAGAATTATACTTCACAGATGTGTACTGGCCAGGCTTTAGAAAGATCGATTTTTTAAGGGCTATAAGAGAGTATCAGAAGAGAGCAAGAAGATACGGGAAATAGACGAGCGAGCAGGCTTGGGCGAATTTTCTTTTTTAAGATGTGCATTTTAGAAATGCATGCATCTTTTTTATCAAGCCAGATGGCTTGATTCAGCACTGTAATACTTTTCTTTTAGAGCCCAAGCCAGCACAGCGAGGTAAAAAGAAAAGGCTTACGTGAGTATCAGAAGAGAGCAAGAAGATACGGGAAATAAACGAGCGAGCAGGCTGAATCTCAGCAAAGCTGAGCTTTCAGAATCTCGGCATAGCCGAGCTCCGGCGAATTTTCTTTTTTAAGATGTGCATTTTAGAAATGCATGCATCTTTTTTATCAAGCCAGATGGCTTGATTCAGCACTGTAATACTTGTTCTTTTTAAATATGGCAAGTAAGCCATGATCTTTATAAATTAAAATTAGCAATTGTGGGCTAATTAATTCAGAATATTGGCCCATAGTCTGCGACGAAATTTATAATTCCAGTCATGACGAACTGCACCGCGATGGCAGCCAGTATCAGACCCATTATCCTGGAGAAGGCCAGTGTTCCCATTCTACCGATCCTCTCGAATATCGCTTCTCCATAATACAGAATGAAGTAAGAAGCAACCATGGTTATCAAGATTGCCAGTATCACCATGAGAGTGGCTGTTAAACTGAACCCATCAGCAGAACCATCAGACATGTAGATCATCACCGTGGTTATAGCTCCCGGGCCACCAAACATCGGTACTCCAAGAGGAACGATACCGATGGCCTGGCGGTTCATCGCCTCTTCCTTGTCCTGCTCAGTCAGTTTTGCCTTGGATCGCGTACCATGCAGCATGGAAAATGCAATGCTGAAGAGTAAAAGACCACCTGCGATCCTGAAAGCTGGAATGGTTATGCTGAATATCTCAAATATATAATGGCCAGCAAGGGAAAATGTTACCAGGACCACAAAGGCCACTGTCACGATCTTCCATATGACCGAGTTTCGCTCTTCTCGAGTATAGCCCTCGGTCAATGCCACGAAAAATGTCACGTTACCCACTGGATTGACTATGGCGAAGACTGCGATTATTACGGAGATAGCGAAATCAGTATCCATTGAAGCGTGGCAGACAGATACTGTATTTAAATATAGTGGCTGAATGAAAAATAAAAAAGAATAATTAAGAGGTATGAGAAACACCCGCCAAACGAAAAGGCGGGTGTTATCTCCTCATCGAGCACTTCGTTTATTTCTTGCCAGTCACCTTTATGATATGATAGCCGAACTGAGATCTAACAGGTCCAGACATCTCCCCTTTTTCAAGAGAGAAAGCAGCTTCCTCAAAGGGTTTGGCCATCTTGCCCTTTCCAAAGTACCCAAGATCTCCGCCCTTCGCTCTTGAAGGACAGCTTGACCACTTCTTCGCCTGGGTCTCGAAGCTCGCGCCTTCATTCAATTTCTTGATTATCTTCTCAGCCTCTGATTTCTTGCCAACAAGAATATGACTGGCTCTCACTTTCTTTACATCTTTAACCATATGATCACTCTTTATCAAACAATGAACCTCAGCGTTTTTTCATCACCCTGATGATATGATAACCGAACTGCGTCCTCACCGGCCCGGATGTTTCATCTTTCTCCAGAGAGAACGCAGCCTCCTCGAAGGGCTTTGCCATCTTCCCCCTTTCGAAATAGCCGAGGTCCCCTCCCCGCTTTTTGGAGGGACATTTTGAATAAGTCTTTGCCAGTGCAGTGAAGTTCGCTCCCTCTTCAAGCTTCTTCAATATCATATTTGCATCTCTTATAGTGCTAACGAGAATATGTCTGGCTCTGACCTTCTTGATCTCTTTGGCCATTATATCAGTACCTGACGACGATACAGGATCAGCGCTTGTCCGTCACCATGATGATGTGGTAGCCGAACTGAGATTCCACTGGCTTGGATATCTCTCCGATCTCCATTGAAAAGGCCGCGTCCTCGAAGGCTTTTACCATTCTTCCCTTTCCAAAGAATCCAAGATCTCCGCCACCCTTGCCGGATGGGCATGTTGAGAACTTCTTTGCCATATTGGCAAAATCCGATCCAGAGGCAAGTTTTCCACTGACCTTCTGCGCTTCCATTTGAGTTTTCACAAGTATGTGACTGGCTTTGACTTCTGTTACCATAGTAATCGAACCACAAATGACACATTGAATATATATTGGTTATGAATCACAGAATTATTATTGAATATATATTGATTTTGCAGAACCGCAGAATATTCATTGAATATAATTGGTTAGTAACCACAAATTGATCTTTGAGTATTACCATCAATTTTTCTGCTTTGCATTCTTTTTGTTCTGTATTTTAGCCCAAGAATCCCTGAGGCCAACAGTTCTGTTGAATATGATATTCTCATCGGATGAATCCGGATCAACACAGAAGTATCCAGTCCTCTCGAACTGCACAGTATCCCCATGCTTGAGATCCTTTACGGCAGGCTCCACCTTGCAGCCTGCCAGTGTCTTGAGTGAGTCGGGATTGATGAACTCCTTGTAATCATGCTCTTTTTCACCAAGGGGATGTTCCACCGTGAAAAGCCTGTCGTATAGGCGTATCTCCGTGTCAATGGATTCGGTCGCTGATACCCAATGAATGGTGGCCTTGACCTTGCGGCCATCAGGAGCATTGCCGCCACGACTGTCCAGATCCACGGAGCAATGCAATTCAACAACCTCGCCAGCATCATTTTTCACGACATCATTGTATGTCAGCAAGTACGCATATCTTAGGCGAACTTCCCGACCAGGTGCGAGCCTGAAGAATTTCTTGACTGGCTCCTCCATGAAATCCGCGCGCTCGATGAATATTTCTCGAGTAAAAGGAACCTGGCGACTTCCCGCATCCGGATCCTCTGGATTGTTTATGGCATCCAGCATGTCGATCTCGCCCTCCGGGAAATTGTCGATAACTATCTTGAGCGGGTCAAGAACTCCCATGACTCGCGATGCTTTTTTATTCAGATCATCGCGAACGCAAGCCTCCAGTAATTCGAAGGCGATGACATTCGCCTTCTTCGCAATACCTGCTCGAGAGCAGAATTCCTTGACGGCCTCGGGGGTGTAGCCGCGCCTCCGCATGCCACATATTGTCGGCATGCGCGGATCATCCCAGCCATTGACAAGCTCCTTGGTCACAAGCTCCTTGAGGAAACGCTTGCTCATTATCGTGTAAGAAACATTCATCCTGGCAAACTCGATCTGCTGTGGATGATAGATACCCAGCTCATCCAGGAACCAGTCGTAAAGTGGTCGATGATTTTCGAATTCTATCGAGCAAAGCGAGTGAGTGATACCCTCAATGGAATCCTCCAGGCCATGTGCCCAATCATAAATTGGATAGATACACCATTCGTCACCAGTATGCGGGTGGGTGGCATGCAGGATCCTGTACATTGGCGGGTCGCGCATATTCATGTTCGGATGCGCCATATCGATCTTCGCCCTCAGCGTCTTGGAGCCATCCGGGAATTCACCCTTCTTCATCCTCTCGAAGAGATCCAGGCTTTCCTCAACTGATCTTTCACGGTTGGGGCTGTTCCTACCGAGGTTATTGTAATCACCTCGGTATTCCTTCATTTCCTCCGCATTGAGGTCGCAAACATACGCCTTGCCTTTTTTGATAAGGTCAATAGCATAGTCATACATCTGCTGGAAATAATCAGATGAGAATAATAGGCGATCCTCGAAATCCGCACCCAGCCATTTCACATCTTCCACGATGGAATCAATGAATTCCTTTTCTTCCGCAATGGGATTCGTGTCATCGAATCTAAGATTGAATTTACCGCCATATTCGTCCGCGATCCCGTAATTGACCCAGATGGCCTTCGCACTGCCCAAGTGCAGGTATCCATTTGGCTCTGGTGGAAATCGAGTATGCACTCGTCCATCGTATTTCTTGGTCTTGAGGTCCTCGTCTATGACCTGTCTTATAAAATCGCGTGATTGGCTTTCTTCCATTGGATTCACCTTTTATGGCCTAGGCTAATTGGAATTACCTAATTAATGTTTCTTTGGCAAACCATTCAAAAAGTAGGGTATCCAAAAAACGGGGTGCCAGGCATTATAAAAAATCATAGATTTTAACGGTAAAAAAAGAAAGAGCCATTGGAGAGATTTGAACTCCCGACCTGCTGATTACAAATCAGCCGCTCAACCGGGCTAAGCTACAATGGCGTATGCATTCTGTACCAATGGCCATTGTAGGTCGAGCTTCAATGGCGCATGGTATTATTACCCCTGGAAGTTAAATTTATATAAATATCTATTGAATGACAAATCATTGCAAATGAGTTAAATATCAATTCGTTTTTACACGGTTGCTGAAATATGCAAAATGTGCTCAATTGCCTCGAGGTGTGAACACGGAACTTAAGTTCCTTAGTTGACACCACTCGGCTGTTGGGTATAAAAAACCCAACAGCCTCGTAGTGTAGCGGTTATCATGGGAGACTCTGGATCTCTCGACTCCAGTTCAAATCTGGACGAGGCTATATATTTTTATTAATGAGTCCAGATTTGAACTTAGCCCGAAAATGAATATCAACATTTTACAGCTTAATGCTAGGGCGTGAGCGTGGATTCGCAAGGCTAATCCACGTCATATTCAAAGAGGCTACCATATTTTATCACTTCATAAGTTTGATTTATCTTAACACAGTGAAGATCCATATAAAGAAAATGTAAACAATAATAACCGCCGAAATTCCTAAAAATAACAAAAAAAGTTGTGCGAAATAATCCTTTATATACTTTTCTATGGTCTATATTTAAAGGTTATTGCCAAAAAAATAATACCCACCAAAAGGTCTTTATATCTCCCTTCACAATAACCAAAATGGGATTGTGGCAAGGTGTTCGTTCCCTTGATATAGAATACCTTGCTTCGCCTCCTTATTTTTCAAATAATAGATCAATTATGAAATATAATTTTAAATTTTAATCCAGAAACATATGACATACTCTCAGGAAAAAAGGTGAAGCGAAAGGAAAAAGTAAACTTTATGGGGGAAGAGAGTCTAACAAAATGCCCCTCCGCTTCGTCACCAGCATATTGTAATTAGAATATAAGGTTTACGATTTGTATGACGGCATTCTACAGGCAGAGCAATATGATATTGTTATAGTGACTAGGTCATGTCTGCCATTATAATAGTCATGTCAATTATTCCAATTTTTTATGGATATAGGAATCTCCTTCTTCCCAATATCTCAACCCATCCACAAGCAGTCCATTCTCATCTCTCAGGAATATCACATCACCGTTATTATTCCATATGGATGAGTCACTTCCCCAATATACCGTGATATTGGAATCCGTACCAGTTCCGCTTGCGAGAGATATTGAAGTGCCTGGCTCAAAAGTAATATCATCAAATCCATACATATGAGTTGCCTCATCCTTCACATTCCAATAGGTCATGTTGATCGGATCATCCCCATTGTTCGTAAATGTTATTGTCTCATAGTTCAGGCCAGCATCCCCCGAGAGCTGGATCGGCTGGAAATCGGATATCACCACATCATAAGGAGATGGTTCCCATAGGCCTCTCTTGGCCGCGATGGCCTCAGCCTCAGCCTCCTTTAGTTCGTCCCAGTATTTCGAATTGGGCTCGATGACATAGACATGGGCATAGCCCGACCTCACCATTTCCAGATTGACATGGACATCCCCCGCCCATACATAGCGCAGGAGTCGGCCGTAACCGTCCTTATCGGCCACATCGCCCTCCAGCCTTATCTCGCCTCCACCAAGGAGCTCTTCAAGCCTTTCTGTGGCCTTATCGGCGTATGGCACGCCCCTCTCGGGAGTGTTGATCCCCAGAAAACGTATCGAATCTCCATTCGTGGTCCTGATAGTATCTCCATCGACCACGTAATCCACATGAGTGAATTCATCATTAGCACTTGGAAGTATATCCGAAGAAATAAGGATGCCAGCAGCTGCCAGGACCAGAATAATTACAGCTACCGCGATCTTGCCAGAGGACATGAACCTGCATAGCCAGAAGGATAATTAAACCTATCTTTGGTGTTGGGAGTCCTCGGTTTTATAGATAGGTTGTCTGAAAAGGTAAGATTATCTGAAAGTAGAAAATTACCTGAAAAAGGTAAGATTGCCTGCGGCAGTTAATACCGCAGGCATTGGCTTTGACTTCAGTGTCCTGTCTAGAATATTCCAGATCATTCTTCCTCGCTGGTCTTCATGCTATCAGCACAATCATTGCAGACGAAATCACCTTCTCCATCAGAGGATCCAGTCTTTCCAGACACTCCACAGTACGCACATTTGTCCTCTTTTGCTGGTTCAGGCTTCTCCTTATCGCTGCCACCCTTTCTCATGCTGATGACGGTGTTGACAAGAAGCAGGATTATGACTATTATCAGAAGCAGCATGATGATGTTCTGATTTCCCTGCTGCTCACTTGACTCCGCACCCACCTTGTCCATCACGCTGGCCTCTGCCTCATCCAGACTTTGTGCCAATGTGAAGAGATCGGCTCGGATCTCATCCAGTTTTGCAAGCTCTGCAAGAGTGTCATCGATATCTGCCAGGGTTGCATTGATATTATCCTGGAAGTCCATGATGTCCTGGTTCAGAGCCTGAAGATAAAGTAGAGCTCCAATGTCATGGGATGATAGATTGGCGGATATCCAATTCAGCCTCTGAGTTAATTCGGCCAGTGTCAATGAATTGAGGTCACGGATAGTGTCATCGAGTAGAACCAGATCAGCAGTCATATTCTCATCATGAGATACCAGAAGCTCTCTCAGTCCGGCCAGTGAATTATTGAGGTCACTGTAGAAGCCATCCACCATGTTCTCAAGATCAACTATCCTGCTGTCCAGGTAGGCAGTGTCTGCATCCAGAGCGGCGATCATATCGATCAGCGCAGATGCAAGACCGTCCTGCATCGTGATGTTCAGACCATCCAGATCCATACTGAGACCATCCAATAGAAGGGTCAGGTCAGCTGTCTGATTCATTATCTGACTGTACAAAGCGAAGTCCACCCTGGCCAGTTCGTCCATGAAGGTCAGATTAAGGCCATCTATGAGACTGGTCAGGTTTCCCTCGACCTGCCATAGGTCCGAATACAGGCTGGCAACTGTCATGTTCAGGTAATCGATGTCCGCCTGAAGATCTGACACACTCATATTCAGCCAGGCAAGATCTATCTGCACCTGAAGTAGAGTGGCATTGACATAATCAACATCGGCCTGCATAAGATCCAAAGTGGTATTGAAGTCTGCCCAGTAAGCAGATATCTGACCATATGTCATCATATTCTCCATTGAGAGATTCGTCATACCGGAATCCATTGCGAATCTCATACTCGCTATGCTCGCATCCATCGCAGATATGTTAAGGTCCTGCGATGACAGCATTCCGCTTATGTATGATTCTGTGGCCGCCATGTCAGTCCAGGTTGTATTGAACCAGGCATTGGTTTGACTTGTCTGGGCCATAATGTCACCCCAGGTCATATTGAACCAATCATTGACCTGACTTGTCTGGGATGACGCATCAGCCCAGGTTGTGTTGAACCAATCATTGATCTGGGATGTCTGGGCTGCCATCGTGGTATTGTAATGTGCCCAGAACACTGTGAATTCCGCCCTCAGATCATTCAGGGATGACTGCATCGCCAGCTGTGTCATATTAGCAAAGTTCAGATCGTTCTGGATCTGTGTCATCGTGGTATTCCAGGATGTCCAGTATAGGCTCTGCAATGTATGTGTGTCATTATGCTGGCCCCACATTATCTGGAAATAGTTCTGCATCGCGGCATCCATACTGGTCAGATTGGCATCCAGCTGTCCAAGATTTCCGGACAGATCGCTCAGAAGCAGGGTGATATTCGCCTCGAAGCCACTCATCTGGCTCCTGATGCTGGCGCCCTCGGCCTGGATGGTCAAGTTCAGACCATCCATCGTGGTGTTCAGATAGTTCTGATATGCCTGGAAATACAGATGCCAGTTATCCCATGTTAGATTGAAATCATCCCTGTGTGCGAGCAATTGTGCCAGTATGATATTGGCCGTCGCATCCAAAGATGCAAGATCAAGCTGTACTTGCAGAAGTGTGGCATTGAGGAAATCAATGTCCGCGCCCAGTGCGGCAGATGTCATATTCCAGTCTGCCCAGTAGAGGCCATGTAGTGCTTGTGTATCATTGTGCTCGTCCCACATAGACTGGAAATAGGCCTGCATGACCGCATCCATGTTGGTCACATTAATATCCAACTGCCCAAGGTCAGCATCCAGATCATTCAAGAGAGCGGTCATATTGCCCTCGAAATCATTCATCTGGGTGTATACAATAGCTATCTGGTCCTGAAGTGTTATGTTCAATCCGTCAGTCGTTGTATTGAAATATGACCAGTATGAATCGAACTGCGCGTCCCATGTTGCCCAGGTTGCATTGAAATCAGTCCAATATGCCTGTATCAGCGCATTGTTCGCAGTCACTGTCGCATTGATATCAGTAATTGTCTGGATCCAGCCAACGACCTCGAAGCTGGTTATTCCAATGTAATTGAAGCCAGCTATCTGGGCGTTCACTGCAACGAAGTAGGTTCCTGCCGCGGGTATGCTGTCACTGTATGTGTAGAGCCCGAATGATGCATCCAGTATGTTCATGGATGCATTGTCCACGATCTTTGTCATGGTGTCGTCAAATATGGTCACGCTCACATTGGTGAAAGCGTCTGGCACCAATGCCTGACCGTTCTGGGTTACGGATGCCATGATATCATATTCAACACCATTGGCATCGTACTGAAGACCAGTTGTGACATCCACATTTGTTGGTGGTGTTGTGGAAGATAGGGTCACGGTGACTTCCTTTGACATATCGATTGAAGCAACAGTGGAGCCCATCAAAAGACCATTATTGGCAATAGCCAAATGCGGTGTATTAGCTGTCTGGCTAGCCTGATCCTCGACATACTCTGTCACAATATTCCATCTGGCATATCCATTAGCATCGGCATTCACATTGTAAAGCGGTGTATTGAAGATATCAGCGATCTCCACCTGTGCTCCTGGTACTGGCTGCATCATGTCATCACGCACGTACACATCCATGAACCACTGTATCTCAAGTGTGGAGAGCGCATCCATATAATTTATGGATGCCTTGTTAAAGGTCGAGTTCAGTGTCGTGATGTGGCTGTCCTGGTCCAATGCCAACTCAAAGCCATTGCCAGAGAACGTGAAGTTCTCAATGGTGAAGGTACTGTCAACACCAAAAACACCGGTCGGAGAGTTGGTTATGGTATTCAGAGACATTGGAGTGGTATAATCAGAACCCCTTACACCCAGTCCAAAAGCCGTAAGTGCGTTCATTGTGTTGCCAGTTATGAGATTGTCACCAGAGTCCCAAGAATAGATACCTATGGGGCTGCTGGTTATAATGTTCGATATTACAGTGTTGCCGAATGTCCCATCAGACAATCTGATACCTTCAGAGATCGCGCCGGTAATAGTATTGCCAGATACAAGATTTCCAGTGGATGTAAGAGTGACTAAGACCCCTATCATTGAAGAGCTCATCAAATTGTTTGTAACATAGTTCGAATCTGAATCACTTAAACTGATATCATTCTGGGCATTGCTATTGAATGTTGAACCGTTGATCACATTGTAATTTGACGATTGTAATCTTATGCCTCGCCATAGGCTTGAGGTGATCGTGGAGCCCTCGATGGTATTGTAATCACAATTAAAGGCAAACACCCCCCCACTGTCACTGTTCGTGATCACAGTATTGATAATGGTGTTGTAATCGGCATCACGCAGGTACAATCCATATCCCTCATCGCTATTGGATATCGTCGAGTTGATTATGTAGTTGTTATCTGACCTAAGGTACAATCCATGAGCATTGCCAGTGAATGTCGCATTGTAGAGAAATACGCCGTTTGCGTATACTTCCACACCTTCATTTGACCAATCCCAGCCGGCATCCCTAATGGTACTGTTCTCCACCCTGAAGCCAGCACCACTCATCACATTGATAAGATATCCAAAGGTCGTGTTGGACATCACAGTGCTTCCTTCGATTAGATTGAAGGTACCTGTGGAGTTCACCTGGATAAGATACTGGCCATGGAAGGCATTGTTCATTCTCAGCTCGGTCTCGTCAAGTATCAAAGAACCACCGCTCTCGACCCAAATATCACCAGTCTGGTTCCAGAAGGATGGATCCACAGTTAGTGTTCCGCCATTCCTTATGACCAGCTGGCCAGTGAGATTGAATGATGAGTCCCTTATCAGGACATCGACACCATCGACGGTGACATCCTCGAAGTACGTCATGTCATCAAGATGTAATTCATCGCCATCACTTGCATTGGCGATGGCTCCCTGTAGTGTATCATACCACAATCCCTGGTCCCAATTGAGAACATGCTGGTCAGGATGTAACATATTCCATCCGAATGGGTTGGTATGGGGGAAATAATCAGTTGAGTCACCGTCGATCACGTATGGAACATCGACAAAGCCATCCCAGTTTATGTCCGGAGATGTCCAGGTGTCGAAATAATTACCACCCTGGGCATACCCTAGATTGTAGGTGTTGGCTGCGAAAGAATCCAATATATGCACAGTGTTATTGATGAAATTATTGTGGAATATGTAATTCCCATTGAAGCTGCCAGGTGATGTCACATAAATACCATTGGTTCCATCCCTGAAGGTATTATTGCTGATCTCATTGCCATTGGCAGTATTTGCTGAGCCACCATTCCATATCCCATTACCATTGCCAGATACCATGTTCCATCTTATCAGATTGTTATCTGAGTAATCCCAGATCCTGAATCCAATGCCTGAATTCAAAATGGTATTGTTGTTTATATCACAAAGATCCGTATTGACTATATTTATTCCATTGGCCGCATTGTCATAAAAGTCATTATATCGGACAATAACGCCATCGGCACCATTGAGCATCAATCCGTCCAAACCATTCCCGTATATCATGTTCTGGAAGACCGTGGCTCCATCGGAGAACAGGTAAAGGCCAGTTCCGGTATTGTTGTAGATCGTGTTATTGGCTATATAATGCGGTGATGTGGAATCCATCTGGATACCCTGACCACCATTGAATCCAACGGTATTACTCTCGATGATAGCATCATCAGGATAAGATCCCTCAAAGTAAATTCCTGCGCCAGTGTTGTTGTGGACGTAATTATCGATCACCTCTGCCCAATCAGCATACCAGTAGAAGTTGATACCCTCTTCAGAATTGTAAGATATCTCATTTCTATATATCTTATTGGAGTCGCCGTGGTAAACGTAGATACCGATCCTATTGTATTGAATAGTATTGTCAAGTATCTTGTTATTATCACAGTCATCATCTTCCAGTGCTATGCCATCTACAGTGCTGTTCGTCACGGTGTTATTGTGTATCGTGTTTAATGTAGAGGTTCCGTACATTGATAATCCATTGGCCGCACTGTTATTGATAGTGTTCCAGGCAATTATATTGGATGATCCTCTGAAGCGCATTCCATAGCTGTTCGAATCCAATATATCATTATCTCTGAAGATATTCGAGTTACCTGTGGAGATGATACCATATAGATTGGTATTGATGATCGTGTTATTATGAACCTTTGTTGAGTCACTGGCACTGTACATATCGATACCATAGGAGTTCGTATCGCTGATCGTATTATGGGAAATGATATTGTTGGACGCTCCGGTGAAGTATATTCCAGTTGCCCCGCCTGTTATGGTATTGTTGTCGACAATACAATTTGTTGGACCATCGATCTGTAATATGTTCTGAGCAGTCGAGGAGGCCGAGAGGTCATTCCAGGTCACATTGTTCCACTGGCTAACACTGGTTATCCTGAGCTGACCAATATTGTCAATGATATCGTTTTGTGTAATGGTGTTAGAATCAGAACCATCAGCAACATAAATTCCCAGGTTGCCATTGTCATATACCATATTGTTCTCGATCAGGTTGAAATTTGAATTCCAGACAACTCTGATTCCAGTCAATATATTTGAGCCCATTGAACTATTGGCTACATAACTGTAGTTTGAATTATAGTATCCAAGGCCAAAGTAATTCCCGGTAACATTGACACTTTCCACTTTGACGTGTTCCGCATACCATATGGCAAGACCAGCATCATTGCCAGAACTACCACTGTTGGTGATCTTAAACCCAGAGATATTGGCCCAGTCCGATGTGATCTGAGCAGAAGTTCCGGTTCCCAGAGCATCGATGGTGGTATTATCCATGCTGGCTCCGATCAATGTCAGAGCTTTGCTGACCACGACATTCTCATAATACTCACCCTCGCCCACAGTTATCGTGTGGCCGTCAAGGGTATCTGCATCGTCTATGGCCATCTGGATGGTCAAGAACTGTTCGCCAGAATCTGTATTGATGACCGAGCCTATGGCATTGGCAAGTGGGAAAGCATCCATATTCAGGCCAATGACATATGGTACATCCACTATGCCATTGAGATCCGCATCTGGTGTCTGCCAGTCATTCCAATAATTACCCTGAGAGAGTATGCTGGATCCCCATGCATTCTCATCCAGCTCATAGACCTGGACACCATTGTCAATGAAATTGTTATGATAAAGGATATTGTCATTTCCTTCTTCAATATAAATCCCATATCCGAGATTATCTTGGATCGTGTTATTTGTAAACATGTTGGTACGGTTCACTTGTAATGTAGCAGCTATCTCAGGTATGGCTCTAAGGAAAGGATAGGATGTGCCTTCATTGATATCCCAAACAGTAGTGAAGTCCCAGCCTGTGAATGTTGCTTCTTGCTGCATCTCGACTGTTGTCTTTCCAGTTCCGTCTGCACTAACCAGGTTCCCTGATGCATCTGTATCCCAGAAGCAATTGGTGACCGTGCCTATGATATCATATCCGACAAAGCCTCCCACAAAGGAGGTGCCTGTAGCATTGCCCGTGCTGTAGGAGTTCATGACCAAGCCTTCATTTCTTCCAACGAAGCCGCCAACTGAGCCACCGACCCCACTGGCACTGCCTGTGCTGTAGCAATTCGTTATTGAATCATCACTCCATCCGACAAAGCCTCCAATATAATCCTCTCCATTGGCACTACCTGTACTGAAGCTGTTCATGATCGAACCCCAGTTCTCTCCAGCAAAGCCACCGATGGAATCTCCTGTTCCGGTGGCATCGCCTGTACTGGAGCAGTTCTCGATAGTACCGGCATCGTTCACTCCAATGAAACCGCCAATTGAGAGGTCTCCAAGGACGATAGTAGTGCTGGAGCATTCTGTTATCAAACCAGCATCATTCCATCCTACAAAGCCACCTACTCCCTGAGAACCGCTCGCATTACCTGCGCTGAAGCAATTTGTTATCGTACCACCTGTATTTCTTCCAATGAAGCCGCCAACTCTGTGTGTAGTTCCTGTAATATCCCCAGTTGAATTGGAGTTCGTTATTGTTCCTTGGCCTAGACCCACAAGGGCTCCAACAAACTGATCACCAGTTATGTTGCAGTTGTCCAATATCAGATTGGTAACGGATGAAGGGATACCCAGATAACCGAAAAGTCCAACATAATCTGTTGCTGGCCTATTGATGAATAGTCCATCGATCTCATATCCTTGGCCATCAAGTGAGCCTGAGAATTGGGTTGCAAGAGTTCCAATTGGTTCAAAGCCAGCTCCTGCATTCCATGTTGATGTGGCACTTGCATCGATATCATTCATCAAGTAGTAATCCACAGTCAGATCCAAACTCATATTTTGGAGTTCAAAGACATTGAATATCATATTGGATGGTGCATTTGTTATTTGGAATGGATAACCGCTTCCATCCATTACTGCCCATACAGTAGTGAAATCCCAGCCAGTGTATGTCGATTGCTGTTGCATCTCGGCCGTGGTCTTTCCGTAAAGATCGACAATTCCTGTGTTGGATCCAAAGCCAGTCATCGATCCAGATGTATCCGTGTCCCAGAAACATGGGTCGATCGTGCCTTCATTCTCACCTGCGAATGCTCCAATATCTGAATTGCCGGTTGGAATACCCGTGCAATAGCTATTGATGATAGTTCCGAATATAGAGCCAACAGTGTTGATGCCAACAAAGCCACCGACCTTATTGTATCCGTTCACATCACTAAGACTGTATGAATTATTGATGTAGTATTTGTTGGTTCCAGCAAAGCCGCCGTAACCATTGCCGGTGGTAGTATTGCCAACAGTGCCTGTGCTGAAACTTTGGACTATCGGGCCTTCATTGAATCCAACGAAGCCGCCGACATCTAAAGCACCGTCAACATCCCCAGTGGCCGAGCAATCCTTGATCTCCATGATACCGAAAGATTTGGAGTGAATTCCCACAAAACCACCTATGGATGAGGAGAATGTAGAGCTAACGACCTTTGTGCTACTTGAGCTTCCGGTTATCTCGCCATAATTCTCTCCAACAAAGCCACCGATCTGACTATTTCCATATAATAAGCCACCAGCACTGCAATCTGTGATAGTTCCAGTGTTAAGTGCCGTTAAGCCTCCTGCCATACCTCCAGAGGTTTGATTTAAGAAACCAAATGTAGAGCTATCAGATATTGTCGAGCTCCAGGCCTGGCCAACTAAACCACCGAGGTATGATTTTCCTTCGATGTAGATATTGGTCATGTGAACATTTTGGATCGTCGCGCCCCAAGTGTATCCAAACAATCCAAGATCACTCTCACCTGGACGAACCATTATCAAGCCGTTAATAGTGTATCCTTGACCATCCAGAGTACCCTGGAATGGACCACTTGAAGATCCAACAGTGACGAAACCCAGACCACCATTCCATGTTGATGTAGCACTTGCATCGATATTATTCATTATCTTATAGCTGGCTGTCAGATCATCATTCATTTCCTGAAGCTCATTGACATTGGTTATCTGATATGGATCACCAGGAGTTCCCGTGCCAGTACCTGTGAAGAAAGGTGCAGGAGTTGGAATTGGCTGTGAAGCAGTTCCTACATTTGTCTGACCTATCGTGCTAAATGGCGCATTGTAAGTTCCATTTATGAATATTCCATCACCAGTATTTCCGACGATCGTGTTCCTGCTGATATCATTCACAACACCACTGTGGGTTGCGAGATCGTAAAGGTAGAGACCATCGCCATTGTTATTCAATATCATGTTGTTTGTAATATCAATGTTAACGGAATAGTTGACAGCTATCCCATCATATCCGCTGTTACCGACAGTGTTGTTCCTCACTGGCGTGTCTTGAGCTTCCAATAGCCAGATACCGAAGTGACTGCTATTCCAGACCTCATTGTTCTCCACGGTATTGTTGTGGTGTGGGTTGTCATAAGTTCCGCCATAATCATTCAGAATAGCAATGCCAGTCCAATTGCTGTTCGTGACATTATTTCCAATGATTTTTGTATTGTCTACCTCATATACTCCCCATAACAAACCAATTCCATAGTTCCTGCTATCCGAGATAGTATTGTAAAGTATCTGATGATCGCTACCCTGGCCGAAATAAATACCGTGGCTGTTATTCGTGATATTATTGTATCTAACTATATGCCCCCAGGTATTTCCACCGCCGATTCCGATCCCACCATTATCATAAACATCATTGTACTGATAAATACCATTGTTAGCATAACTCATATAAGCACCATATATGTCATTGTTATGAATGGAATTGTTCTCTATGGTATTATAGTTACAACCATAATCATTTCCGATGCCGAAATAATAGTTATCAAATACGTCATTATCCGCTATAACATTGTAATCTGAATATCTTTCAATATGGATACCACCATCAAAACTGCCCATACCCAGTCCATTGTTGTAGACTGTGTTTTCCCTTACAATATTGTAATCTGTTATACCAGTGAAAGAATACAGGTTTATGCCGTCCTCGTCATTATCGAAGACGGTGTTATTTGAAACTGTGTTATATCCTGCCTGATAGAGTAATATTCCGTTCTCCCTTTGCGAGTCAGAGACAGTGTTATTATCAATGATGTTCCATGATCCAGTAGATACCTGAATTCCATTGTATTCACAGAAAGATATCGTATTGTTCAATATCATATTGGAGCTCGTGGACTGAACTCGGATTCCATCATAATCGCTGGCTGTTATTATATTACCCTCAATGGTATTTGAGCTTCCAGCAGATATCCTGATACCATGCTGAGATCCGTACATGATATTGTCATACACATGAACATTGGTCACAGTGTCCAGGTTAACACCAGCATCTGCACTTAAGCTGGTTCCGCCATTGGTGACATTGAATCCAGTTATGTTCACCCAGTTGGACTGGATATCCATAACTTTACCGACTCCACTGCCGTCAATTGTTGTATTGTCCCTGCCAGCTCCCTGTATTGTCAGGGTCTTGTTGACTATGACATTCTCTGTGTATGTGCCTTCTGCAACAATGATCGTGTGCCCATCCACTGTGTTTGAATCATCAATAGCTTCCTGGATATCTGAGAATGTATCACCAGTATCGATGTTTTCAACGGGGTCTGCTAAAAATGGCCAGCCACTTGGAGATACCCAGGGGAAGTCGTCCTGGCCATTGGTGGAAAAGATGGTGTTCCAGGAACCTGCAGATGTCCATTCAATACCCATGTAAGGCGTGTCGCCTATGCCATCGCCGTTACCATCAGCACCTGCATAGTCATCCCAGTAGTTACCACCAGATGGAAGTCCATTATCCCAGAATGGATTGCCGCTGTCAAAGGCATGGAATCCAAGGTTGTTAATGAAATTATTATTGAAAATGACGGCTCCGATGTTCGGGCCATCCACAGTAATACCATTACCAGCGTTGCCGGAAATGGTATTGTTCTCTATGAAAGCATTATCCATATTAGCTCCGATATGAATACCATGTTGCAATGTACCAGTTACATTAAATCCAGATATCTCGACATTTGGTGCACCGATATAGAAACCAATATTGTTGACACCCTCGCCATCAAGAATGGTATTGTCCTTGTTCTCTCCGGTTATGATCAGTTCCTTGTCGATATTGACAGATTCATTGTATGTTCCGGATTCGACAAATATCTCGTGGCCATCCAATGTCTCAGAAGCATCAATGGCTTCCTGAATGGTCCTGTATGTGAAACCAGTGTCCAAATTACTCACTGGAGTCACCCAATAATTTGCCACCATCCAAGGATAAGCATCCGACCCAGTGCCTGGAATCGCTCGTGCTGTGTCTCCAATGCCATCTGAATTCGCATCTACGCCAATATAATCATCCCAATAATTACCACCAGTTGGGAGAGATTGAGACCATATTTGGGTGCCAGAGCCTTCGGAGTAAGCATGCATGGCATTACCAATGAAATTATTGTTGTATATCTGGGTCTGAGGACCTTGTGAATTTGAAATAAAGTATAAATGGATACCGTATTGGCTGGCGCCAGAGATTGTGTTTCCAATTATCCGATTATTGTGGGTGGCACTGAGATAAATGCCTAATGTGCCGCCAGTGATCGTGTTCGATTCGATGATGTTTCCAATACTTGGAAATCTTTGAATGTACATACCATATGTATTGGATGTGAATGTGTTATCCTTAATTGAGGTGTAGGATGATTCCCAATCCCATATGCCTCTTGCATTGCTAGTCATTGTATTATTGTTTATGTCATTGTGATCGGCTCCCACATATAAGGCAACAGCAGATGAATAACTAGATGTGAATGTATTTCCTGTGATCACATTGTAGGTGGCTCCTTGCAGCAATATACCCTGGCCATTGTCATGAATGATATTGTTCTCTATCAAGCAGTGATCGAAATTGTTAATGTAAATTCCACCATTGAGATTATATTGGTATGAATTCTGTATTTTGAGATCCTTCACGGTCACATAGTCTGCCTGTATGTTCACAGTGTGCGTGACTAGGCCACCATCTATGATAGTGGTCAACGGATCCTCTCCCTGAAGTGTGATGGCTTTATCGATCACCACATTCTCAAAGTATGTTCCCGCACTGACCAGGATCGTATGCCCGTCTAGTGTCTCAGAGGCATCAATAGCCTCCTGGATCGTGTTATAGCCAAAACCTGTGTCAATATTCTCCACAAGATATAGGGCATTGTCTTCATCTCCAAGATTCATCCCTATAACACTCACTGGCATTATCATCATTACTGCTAATACAATTCCTAATATCTGTTGAACTGATCTCATATTTGTCCTCTCCGATTCATTGTGCACGCAAATCGCGTACCTTAACTCTGTTACAACACGGGATTAACAGATTATTAATATAGTTATGCACTAATAAAAATAAATATGAATATATGTATATAATGCACCATATAATAATTAACGATGGTTAATGAAACTATTGTAATAATAAAATGTTAATTATTATATGCAAAACGCACCATTATTACACCCAATGATGCGGAAAGATAACTAAAAAATAAGATATAAAGCAAAAGCGCCGAGGGGGAGACGAGCAAAGATGTTTCTTTGCGAGCAAGACCAAAAATGTTACATATTCCAGCGATGACTTTTGGTTGTAGTTTTCGAATCGACCCCTCAGCGCTGGCTATCAATATTAAAATGCAAAAGCGCCGAGGGGGAGATTCGAACTCCCGAGGTGAAACACCACCGGCTTTCTGACCCAGAAATGAAATGAAATGACATTTCTGAATTCGAGGCCGGCGCCCTACCGGACTAGACTACCTCGGCTTTTGGTTTATATATTCAGAGAGGTAGGAAAGTACGGGTTAGGCCCGTGAGTGAAACGTCAGGGCCGGTTACCGGACTAGACTACCTCGGCATATGCTAAGTTCCCTGTAATATCACCAATTATAAAATCTCACCTATCAAACGAAAAGGTTATTTCTATTCCGGCAATACGGGTGTCGGTGAGCCCATGGCCCAGAATAATGAAGAAAAGCAGATGCTGGATTATCTCGGCATAGATTCGGTAGAGAGACTGTTCGATGACATACCAGAGCAGGTCAAGGTAGATGGACTTGACCTTCCATGTGGTGTTTCCGAGCTGGAAGTAAAAAGGCAGCTCGGGAAGATACTGAACAGGAATGTTTCGGTGGACGATATCCCTTCATTCCTCGGCTCTGGAACCTATGATATTTACATCCCTTCAGCAGTGGGCGCGATACTGGGCCGCTCCGAATTTTATTCATCCTATACACCTTATCAGCCAGAAACCAGCCAGGGCATGCTGCAATCGATGTTCGAGTACCAATCAATGATGAGCGAATTGACTGGAATGGAAGCAGTCAACAATTCGATGTATGACTGGGCGACCGCGCTTGGAGAGGCGATTCTTATGTCCGCACGCCTGAAAAAAGGCGGACAGTTCCTTGTTCCTCGTATGATAAGCGCATCAAAGCGCTCGGTCCTTGACAATTATGTTGATGGGGCCGGGATACAGATCGTGGAAATTGGCCATGATGAGAAGACTGGCCAGTTGGATCTTGATGATCTGAAATCGAAGATCACACCTGAAACAATTGGGGCCTATGTGGAATCACCCAATATGTTCGGCGTATTCGAGGAGAAGATGGAGCAATTCAGGGAGATACTGGCCGACAGAATAATGGTAGTCGGAGCAAACCCGCTTTCCCTGGCGATCGCAAAACCACCCGGGGAGCACGGGGCGGACATAGTGATAGGCGATGGCCAGATCTTTGGAAATCCCATGAACTATGGAGGGCCGCATTTGGGCTTTTTCTCTTGTAAGAAAAAGCTGGTCAGAAAGATGCCGGGCAGAATTGTAGGATTGACACATGACACTGATGGCCAGCAGGCTTATTGTATGACCCTGCAGACCCGTGAACAGCATATTCGCCGTGAAAAGGCAACATCCAATATCTGCTCCAATGAAGCATTGACCACACTGGCTGCCGCGGTCTATATGTCATTGAAAGGCGGAAAAGGACTTCAAGAACTGGCCATGGAATTAATGGAGAAGGCCAGTGCTCTGGGCCAGCGTCTATCGACCATCGAAGGCGTGAGGACACCCTGCTTTGATGGATATTCATTTAATGAGATAACAGTAGAATTACCTGCCTCCGCCAGTATAATATTTGACGAACTGGCAGAGAGGAATATCATCGGCGGAAAGCCTCTCGCCGATGTGCCCGGAATGGAGAATATGATGGTCTTTGCGGTGACTGACAAGACCACGGATGGCGATATAGAGAAGCTGGCTACTGCTCTTAATGAGATACTGGGGGCGATTTGAATGCGAGAGCAAAGCGATTGCATTCAAGAGCTCGAGCGAAGTGAGAGGTCCAGATATAGACAGGCAAGGCACGATGAACCACTCATAATGGAGCTGGCGGATATCTGTGTGAATGAACCGATCACTATCAAGCTCCCGGAACATCTGGCTCGTAAAGATAGATTGAATATACCCTCACTTTCTGAAAGCGAGGTGGTCCGCCATTACACGGTTCTCAGCCAGATGAACTTCGGTGTGGACAGTGGATTCTATCCACTCGGTTCCTGCACCATGAAATATAATCTCAAGGTATCCGAGGAGATAGCGAATATGGCAAAGGCCAGCATGCTGCACCCGGACCAACCTGAAGGGATGATACAAGGCACTCTACAGGTCATGCACGAGCTCCAGGAAATGCTCTGTGAGATAGGCGGCATGGACGCTGTCACCCTGCAACCAGCGGCTGGAGCTCATGGGGAATTCACTGGCATGCTGATAACCAAAGCATATCACAAGAAAAGAAATGATGACCAGAGAACGGAGGTCATCATGCCCGACTCAGCTCATGGAACCAACCCGGCCAGTGCGGCAATGGCAGGTTATGATGTCATCACCATTCCGTCGAACAATGGAATGGTGGACCTGGAAGCGCTTGAGTCCGCGCTTTCAGAAAAGACAGCGGCTTTCATGCTGACCAACCCGAATACATTGGGGATCTTCGAGACCGATGCGGTTAAGATAGCCAGCATGGTTCATGATGCCGGGGCTTTGATGTATTATGACGGGGCAAATTTCAATGCCATCATGGGGAAGACATCCCCTGGAAAAATGGGATTCGATATCGTTCATTTCAATCTTCACAAGACCTTTGGAACCCCTCATGGCGGTGGCGGACCGGGAGCTGGACCTGTAGGTGTGGTGCAGAAATTGACTGACTTCTTACCAGTGCCAGTCATCAAGAAAGATGGCAATTCTTTCAAACTTGATCATGATATACCAGATACCATCGGCAAGGTGCAGGGATATTATGGTAATTGGGCTGTGATCCTCAGAGCTTACACCTTCATCATACTGCATGGGGGCAATGGCCTGAAGCAGATATCCGAAAGAGCTGTTTTGAATGCGAACTATCTAATGAAAAAAGTGGAAGCCACGATGGACATCCCATACCCCGGTTTGAAAAAGCATGAGTTCGTCGCATCTGCCAGTTGCATGAAGGACAGAGGTGTGAGAGCACTTCATATCGGAAAAAGATTACTTGATTTCGGTTTCCATTCACCAACGGTATATTTCCCGATGCTTGTGGAAGAAGCACTTATGATCGAGCCCACGGAGAACGCGTCCAAGGCAACACTGGACGCGTATGCTGACGCACTCACCAGTGCATGCGTGGAAGACCCAGAATTGCTTGCTGGAGCGCCTTATAATACATCTGTTCGGCAGATCAGCGAGAAAGAAGCTGCGAAGAATCTCATATTATCTTACAAGATGATGAATGTCAAGTAATGATGGACGATAAATGGAGATCGATCTCCCATAATGGGTGGAAACGAGTTTCCCATAATGGAGAAGCATATTTCATATATTGAATAGAAGCGGTCTCTCGTAATGGATAGAAGTGAATTTCCAGTAATGATCATGTTGGCTAAGTACAGAAACATAGTTATATTGACATTACATCCTAACCAGGTCGAGTATGTCAGCAAAGTCAGCCAAGAAATACAGAGAGAGATTGGAAGGCTCCTACAGATTGATACGCATAAAGAAGGTCAAGAGGATGTTCTTTCTCATCCAGATCATCATTGCTATTGCTATCGCATGCGCAATATCATATCTCGACGGAATGAGGTTCGAGCCCTTCTTTTTCCCTACTGACACTTTCCTTTTCATATCCCTTATTTTCATGGTCGCGATGGCTGGAGAGGGTGTTTATTTCAAAGGAGTGGAGGTGAAGTTCACAAAATCAAAGAGCCGCCGATTCCTTATAGCCAGGAACTCCATTCGAGCTTCTGGTGTCACGATCATCCTATCTGCATTGTTGATCGCCATGCTATTACTTCCATTGACCGATGAATATCTATCAGATACATTCGAGAATGATCTGGAAAATCGGGGTGAGAACATCCCCCTGGACCTTGGACCATATGGAAGTGATGATGACACAGCCATGTTCGAATTGGTATCCCATCACCCACTTGGCCTGGTGAGACTTAATAATCTGGTTGTCTCGGTAAATTCTATAGAGACACTGGATCTTGATATCACCATAAGGAATGAAAAGAGCAGAGACCTCATATCAAGGCCTTTGTACAGTAATCAAGAGAATACCTATGATCTGATCGAATATTCCAGTTCCAATCTTGAGCTGAATGCCATCATTGAGAACACGGATGATACGACCCCAGCAATTGGAGCCTTCGATTACAGCATAGATTATGGAATGTCCACAACCTTCACCTTGTTGATACCCATCATCCTTGTAATCATGGTGATCATCCAGATGGTGTCAATATCCATCATGCTACCACTAAGGGAATTGTACGCTTCCTCTTCCATATACAGCAAGAATTATGTACAGGAGAAGGAAGAAGGCGTGGAGAAGATGTCCGAGCGCATGAAGGCTGAAAAACTGGCAAAGCAGAAGGAGGAGGAAGAACAAGCCGCTCTGGCAGAGACCATAGATATGGCCGAATTAGAGGCCACACTGGCTCCTCCACCGCCTGTGAAGGTTAAAGAAGCAGATAAAGGCCCGGTCACAAAGATGGGCGATCTGGATGCAGATCTCCAAGAAGAGGCGGATATCGCCTGCCCCAAATGTGGGGAATTGAACAGCCCACATGCGGCCATGTGTTTCGTCTGTGGAAATCCAATGGTGGTCGCCGATACCATAGTGGACATTAATGAGATAATAGCCAGGGGAGAAAATTCCATCATTGCGAAGAAATATGCCGAGGCTACCAGATTCTTCGATGAGGCCATCAGGCATGATAATACAAATGAGAAGGCCTTGCTAGGAAAGGGTAAGGCCCTGAACCTGGACGGTAAATGGGGAATCGCCATCCAGTATGTTAATACGGTCGTCAATATGAATCCAAATAATGTGGATGCACTTCTTTTGAAAGGCCAGATACTTGAAGCAAGAGGCAAAACAGAAATGGCGCTCGAGATCTATGACAAGATAATGATCATAGACCCGACGATCAAGATAGCGGCTTCCAAGAAAGAGGAGCTGGCTGTGGAAATAGAGGATATGATCATCGCCGCGGCAGCAACACAATCTGAGGGTGTGGCAATGACAGGAGATGCCGTGGAAGAGGATGAGCAGGCGGTTGTCGAGTCATTCATGGAACTTCCAGGTATCGGGCTGGCCAAAGCATCAGCACTTTATCAGGCAGGGTTCACCAATATGAACCAATTAAGATCTGCCAGCGAGGAAGAACTGACAAAGGTAAAGGGCATCAGCGCAAGACTGGCAAAGAAGATCAAAGGATAGTTTTTATAAAGATAAGAATAAGAATATTGGCTATTATATCATATACAAGTATTGCTCAATCAAGGGATGTAAGTGCACAACATCCATCCCTTTCATTATACTTGATAGTCTCATCATCCAGCTTTTTTCTGAACCTGCCCGAGGGCATTGCCAGTGCCTGCAATCTGCCAGATCTTGCCAGCTCGACAGGTATCTCCAGGTTCCGGGGTCTCATGCATCCGATCCCCAGCTTGATATTATCCGGTAATCTCTCAGTCGCATATCCCAGGACCTCGTAGAAATATTCCACATCCACCGAAGTGGAATGATCGAGCCCCGGAGTTTGCATGAGCGCGTTCAGAACCACCATCTTGGGATTGAAATCCGCTATCATGTCAATGGCCGCGCCCTCTCCGGAATCCAATCCACGATCAAGGCCAATGGTCACATGCGGAACATAATTCAGTTCCGCATCTTCCAATCTTGACATCAGTGCTTCAAAATCCCAGGGGCCAGCATCCAGGCCGTAGACATTCTTCACGGCCTGTTGGGAGCCGCAGATATCGATGGAAACGATATCTGGTTTTATCTTATTCAGGGCCAGTATATCATCCGGACCTATCAGGCCAGTATGCATATTCAAGATCAGATCAGTGTCCTGTTTTATCCGAGCCAGTGTTTCATAATGGTTATCCAGGGGAACTTTTCCCTTTGTGTCGCATCCTCCGCTTATCAGCATGCCGATGCCGGAATTGGCGGCCAGTTCAATTGCTTTGTTGTACAGAATATTGGGATCACTGGCCGGTGTCATGTGCTTAAGAAATGCGCCTTGGCAATGCCGGCATTCCAATTCGCATTCTGTGTCAGTCACCGATACAGAAAGAAAATTCCTGCCAGGATGGTAAAGAGTGAGCATTCACATCGCCTCGCTGGCATATCTGACCTTTATGAGGCCGTAGCCGTAATAGTCATCGTGCGGAGTATCCTGGTCGTCCAGTTTTTCAGAGGTTTCCATCAGGATCGTCTTGAGCTCGACCACCTTTTCCGGGCCTGTCTTAATCATGTAGCTCGGGTGAGCCTCGAGAAGAAGTGCCAGTGATCCAGATACGAAGGCAGCTGCCGGGGAAGTGCCATCAATATCGACATAGCTCTCATCGAGGTACGTGGTGGCTATCCTCACACCTGGAGCGACGATCTCCGGCTTCATATTCGGATCCTCCCTGTCATCACTCGACATCCGGGGTCGACCATCATTGTCACCAATTGAGCTGAAGTCCGCGATTGTCAGCGAGCTATCAATCGCGCCGACAGCGATGACCAGTTCCTCGGTTGCTGGACTTCCCACATCACCATCATCATCCAGGCCATCATTGCCTGCGGAAGCGACCACGAATATACCGCTATTGGCCGCCTTACGAGCGGCCAATTTGACCTCGTCACTGTCCCAGAACCGTTTTGATTCGGGACCGCCCAGAGATAGTGAAATAATATCCGCGCCATCAGAAAGATCGCCATCACCATTCGGATCCATACAAAATTCTATGCCAGATACAACATCCGCGGGGTCTCCAAGGCCATCGGAATCTATGGCCTTGACAACTATGAGCTTTGCCTCATTGGCAATTCCCTGAAGGTCACCATCTGCGATGATTATGCCGGCCATGGCAGTCCCGTGGCCGTCGTCATCGTATGGATCGGCCTCCCCATTGACATAATCCTTCCACTCCATAATGCAATTCGGGTCTATGTCTGGATGAGTAGTATCAATGCCGGAATCCACAATGCCTATCACGATACCATTTCCGTGATAGCCAAGTGCATTCATCTCATCAACCTGGGTGACATCACATGCCCACTCAGAACATGTGATGTCCGTGCTTGGGTTTAACCAATCAGGTAAGCCACTATTATCAGGCAGGACGAATACCCAGTAGTAGAGAAATACAAGGCAGAAAACAATAACAACCACCAGAAAGATTATGAAAACCTGTTTGAGAATATTGGTTCTCCTACCTGGCACACCACGGCCAGCGGTTGGATGTGGTTGCGTAGGCGCAGTTTGCGCAGGCGCAGTTTGCGCAGGCGCATTGGAAGGCGGCTGCGACGATGGTGGTGGAGGAGGCGGTAGAGTTGATGCAGGAGATGATGGTGGCTGTTGCATATTCATCATTATAGATATAGTGAATTAAAGATATAAACATATAGATGACAGAGCATATTTCAGCAATAGCATATGCATTCGAGCATGCCCCGTCCCGAGTGACGCAGGGGCGGGGTACTATATTCGATGACCCAGCGAGTGACAGTTGCGATGTCCCAGCAAAAAGATGAACTCCTCGCTCCCCTAAAAGCGAGGAGGGAATGAAGCCCCGCCTCGATTAAAGCAGGGGCGGGGTCTTTATCCACACCCAGCTTAACAAATCCGAGCAAATCAGCGCAGTGAGAATTGCAAAAAAATGAGTACGATTCAAACCCCGAACCCATCATCCAACTGGCTTCTGGCTTCCTTCTGCAATGTCAATTCCTCTTCCCACTGGTCAAGTGTGTCGAAGGTTTCTTTCAAAAGTCTAAGGCAATCTATGCATATCCATCGCTTCCCGATATTCTTCATGGATCTCTTTCTATAGCATATCTCATCGCAGAGCCAGCAGGTGTGCATTTCTTTGGTACGGTGCTCCGCGTAGGCTTCCATCTTCCGACCCTCGACAATGCTCTCTATGACCATTCGTCTGCGATCGGTCTCCTCGGTCTTGAGGTCAGGGGTTTGCTGTTCTTCATCTGCCATGTGATAGCCTTACTGAATTTGTACCATACCACTCTAGCATGGTGCGAATTATGTAAGGACTCAAATAAGGCCTTAGCCTTGTGGAGTCCTCGCATCCTTACGATTGTAGATAATGATTGAACATATAAATTTGTCCCTCGATATTATCAAAACATAATTGTGCAAAAAAATGAACAGCCAGTATAATATTTATATTATGAATTACATTGACTTGCTTATACTATTTAGGACGCGGGTGATTACATGCATTCTGAAGATATGGACAAAAATGTTAACAATGATGAATTTGATAGTGACATCTCAATTGATGAAATAGAAGTTATTGACGATACTGTTAAAATCGATACCATTGATAATGATAAAATCATTGATGATACAGGTAAAACTGATATCATTGTCGATGATGAGATCATTGACGATGATGAGATCATTGACGATGATAAGATCATTGACGATGATAAGATCATTGATGATGATGATATCATTGACGATGATAAGATCATTGACGATGATAAGATCATTGATGATGCGGAAACCATCGATGAAACAGAGATCATCAATGATAGCGAACCAGAGGCCGACACAAAAAAGCCAACTACCAAAAGCAGTGGTCATAAAGCAAGCAAGAAGATCAACAAGAATGCATTGGCATCTATCTTCATCGTTATCATCATGATATCAGGATCCTTCTATGCTGGCATACTTTACGGCATGGAGGATAAGGACTCGGATCAGGTAATTGATAAATATGATTTTGAGACTGATTCCTTTGATAACGGAGCAACACTGATCCGGAAGGATGTGAAGATCCCTGAAGAGTCCGACGAGGTCTCGGAGATCACCATAACCAATGACACGATCTCCTTTGATTATTCCACAGATACTGGGGCTCCAGATTACTCCGAAGGAGATATCGTCACAGGAACTGATGGCGATGGGTATCTCAGAAGGATCGTCAACATTACCAATGAAGACGGCAAGGTCGTGGCTGACACGGAGCCAGTGGGTCTTGACGAGGTGATCCTGAAAGGCGAGTTCAATGCCACTGATAGCCTTATGATAGACAATGGCACAAGAGGATGGGATCTGACATCGATCAATCATCAAGAGATCAAGATAGATACACCAATTGCTAGCGGTGTCATTTCCACAAAATTCTATTATGAGGAATTTTCAGCCTATACCTACGCCAGGTATGACTGGGGATTGAAGGAATTCACATACTCGCTCCATGAAAAAATGGTCTTTGAAATAGATTTTAATATTACATTGAAGGGCGAATGGAAATTCGACCCAAAGGATATGCCTGGATTATTCCCACAGCCCAAATTCAATTCATTCACCATCTGGCTTGGCGGAATACCTTTGGTCATGCAGCCGCAATTCGAATGGGGCCCGATCATCGAATTGGCAGCAAATGGTCAATTCAATACAGGTGTGAAAGTCACTGTTGATAGAACATCTGGATTGTCATTCTATGATGGGAAATGGACGGATCTTGCTTCGGAGTCACGTACCGAGGAATGGAAGCCGATGACATTTGTCTTCAGCTTCACTGCAAAATTAGGGATCTATGCGGATTTCGAAATACTTCTATACGGTGCTGTTGGCCCTTTCATTAGAGGAGAAGTATATTTCTTATTTACCTGGACGCCCACCACGAATCCAACCTTGAATATCGATTTCGTGCTTGATATTTACGCAGGCCTGAGGTTCAAGATCGAATTCAATTACTGGAGCTGGTCCTTCTGGGGTGGATGGAAACAGAAAACAGGAACTCTGTTCAGTATTGAGCAATCTATGCACATATTCAATTTGAGAGTCGATGTATATGATAGTCCATACGAATGGCCTCCTGAACCTCCGAATAACCTAAGAGCGGAGGTTCCGGACCCAAGCCAAGAAGAGATCTGGGTCAGGTTCGATCCCATTGAAAACGAAAGATGGCCAGAGGCCTCGAGATGGAATATATACAGGAACGGAGAGCGATTGGTATTCCATACCAATCCCTATTCAGGGATCGAGGTAGATTATATCAAGCCAATGTTTTCAAGAAGTGCCAGGTATAATGAGGTCCTCAGTCAAAAGATGTTCCTTGAAGATGATCAGCTACCTGAACCTGGAGAGGAGACTTTCATAATCTGGGGTAGATCCATAGACCTGTTTGATGATGGTGCATCCGAGGTCATATTTATCGATAAGAATGTGGAACCTGGTGAGACGTACGTATACCACATAATTCCTTCAAGCTATCGTGGGGAAGGAAATATCAGTGATTTCGCTGTTATCAGATTCCCGACGAATCCATCCGTGCCAAGAAGCTTCACCGCTTCCCCATCATGGAACGAGACAGGTCCCGGAAATTTCTCACACAATATCACCTTGACATGGCAGGAGCCAGATGATGATGGTGAACTACCAATTGAGAATTACATGCTCTACAAGGGGACACAGCCAGATTTCATGAACACTCAAACCTACCAAACCTTCACACTGGACAATGTAACCTCCTATGTGGATGAAGATGTGGTCAAAGGCCAGTCGTATTATTACATGATAATGGCCGGTAATGGTCATCTCTGGAGTTCTCGCACTACTGAGATTACAACAACCGCCTTCACACCACCCGGATCCATATCCAATCTGACCGCGATCTCAGGGGACGATTATGCGAACATGACCTGGGTAGCTCCAGATGATGACGGTGGATCACCGATCACAGGTTATCAGATACAAAGGAACCCGGAACCAAAAACCTTCCTTGTTGGCAATGTAACCAGTTTCAATGATACCAGCGTTACAAATGGAATTACCTACACATACTCCATCACTGCCGTTAATGAGGAGTTCGGCGCCACCACGCCAGTGGTCGTATCCTCCACACCTCTAAGCACGCCTTCCGCACCATACGACCTGAATGCGGTCGAAGGAGTAGCGTCTGTTGATCTTTCATGGAGCCCTCCATCGGATATTGGAGGTTCGCCAGTGACCAATTACAACATATACAGAGGCACAACGCCAGGTAATGAAGTTTTCATTACCCAGATAGGTGACCTGACCAATTACAATGACCCGGGTCTTGTCAATGGCCAGGTATATTATTACAAGGTAAGTGCGGTCAATATCGTTGGTGAGAGCGGTCTTTCAACCGAGATTAGCTCAATTCCGAGAACAATTCCGGATGCGCCACAGACATTGACAGTCACTGCTGGCGATGGCTATGCGGATCTTTCATGGAGTGCGCCAGCATTCGATGGTGGTTCAGGTGTCACAGCATACAAGATATACAAGGGAACCGCACCAGGTGGTGAGGCATTCTTCGTCCAGATAGGCAATACACTGGGCTATAATGATACGGCCGTGGCCAATGGCCAGGTGTATTATTACCAGGTTACCGCAGTTAATGTCGCTGGAGAAGGAGCATTATCAAATGAGGCCAGTGACACACCTGGACGAATACCAGATGCACCACAGACACTGACAGTCAATGCGGGAGATAGTTATGCGACACTTAATTGGCTGGCTCCAGCCTTTGATGGTGGCTTCCCGGTGACGAATTACAGAATATACAGGGGAACAAGCCCCGGTGGTGAGGCATTCCTTGTCATGATAGGTAATTCACTAACCTTCAATGATACTTCTGTGACCAATGGCCAGATATATTATTATCAGGTTGCCGCGGTCAATTCAGAGGGCGAGGGATCCATATCGAATGAGGCCAGCGATACACCGCTGGCCATCTCATCAGCCCCACTCACACCCTCCACCATATCAGGGGACCAGTATGTGCAATTGAGCTGGACAATACCAGCGGACAATGGCGGCACCCCGGTGACGAATTACAGAATATACAGGGGAACAAGCCCTGGTGGAGAGACATTCCTCATCGAGATAGGCAACCAGCTTAGCTACAATGATACCGCCCTGGCAAATGGCCAGATATATTATTACAGGGTATCTGCAAAGAATGTAGTAGGTGAGGGGGCAATGTCATCCGAGGTCAGTGATACACCTCTGGCCATTCCAAACTCCCCTCAATCCCTTGTGGCAGTACCTGGCGATACCATAGTGGATCTCGGCTGGAACGCACCAGCCATTGATGGCGGGACACCAGTGACCAATTACAATATCTACAGAGGAACAAGCCCAGGTACCGAGGTATTCCTTACCCAGATAGGTCCAGTGACCACATACAATGATAATACTCTGGTAAATGGTCAAATATACTATTATCAGGTAAGCGCGGTCAATGTGATCGGAGAGGGAACTCTATCCGGTGAGACATCGGCGATCCCGGTCAATGTACCTGGAACCCCATTGAACCCAGTCACTACGGATGGTGATGAATATGTCGATATCACATGGGATGCACCATCAGATATTGGCGGAACTCCAGTTGTGAATTACCGCGTGTACAGGGGAACGAGCCCAGGCACGGAGGTATTCCTGACCGAGATAGGCAATATCACCAATTTCAATGACACTGGCCTCGTCAATGGCCAGTCATATTATTATCAGATCAGCGCAGTCAATGCGGTCGGTGAAGGAGCCCTATCAACAGAGACCAACGGAACAGCCAGAGCAACCCCAGATGCTCCAACCGGCCTGGTAGCGATTGCCAATAATGGAGGCATGAACCTCACCTGGCAGCCGCCGCTTATAGACGGCGGATTCCCGGTACTGGATTATTCCGTATATCGAGGTACATCGCCAGGAAACGAAGTTTTCCTCGCTTCTGTAGGCGGTCCAACAACAAGCTTCGATGACAGTGGTTTGATAAATGGCCAGATATATTATTACAAGGTCACGGCGAGCAATATTGTCGGAGAAGGTGGCATGTCGAACGAGGCCAGTGATATTCCAAAGGCCGTACCTTCTGAGCCTTTGTCCCTGTCAACAACCTCTGGCGCGGGATATGTCGAGCTCAGCTGGCTGGCACCTTCAGATCCTGGAGGCGGAACGATATCCAATTACAACATATACAGAGGAATGGCAGAAGGCGGTGAGATGTTCCTCACCCAGATAGGAAATGTCACGACCTACAACAATACTGGATTGATCAATGGCGATACCTATCACTACAAGGTCACGGCAGCCAATGAGATAGGAGCAGGACCAATGTCCAATGGTGCCAATGACACACCACTGGCACCTCCATCCGAACCATATGGATTGGCAACTGAGAGCGGTGATGGATATGTGAACATCACCTGGCAAGTGCCATCTCTCGATGGAGGAACAACGATCACCGGCTACCGTATATATCGAGGTACTTCTCCAGGAGGAGCGGTATTCCTCACTCAGATAGGAAATATACTCTATCTGAATGACACTGGCCTGACCAATGGCGTCACCTATTATTACAATGTCAGCGCGGTCAATGTGATAGGCGAAGGCCAATTATCTTCAGAGACTGACGACACACCACATGACCTGCCTACTGCTCCACAGACATTGTCAGCAATTGCTGGCGATGAATATGTCAATCTAACATGGGCGGCTCCAGCTGACCTGGGTGGATTCCCAGTCATCAATTACAAGATATACAAGGGAACCAGCCCAGGTACCGAAGTGTTCCTTACACAGATCGGCAACCTGACATATTTCACAGACACTGCGATAAATGGCTGGACCACTTACTATTACAAGGTAAGTGCAGTGACCGGCATTGGAGAAGGCCCATTGTCCAATGAGGCCAATGACTCGCCGAACTCGAAGCCAGATGCACCATCCAATCTGGCAGAGGTATCTGGTGTCACCTTTGTGAATCTGACATGGGATGCGCCTCTTGATGGTGGTTATCCCGTGACCAATTACAATATCTACAGAGGGAACACATCGGGAACTGAAACATACCTGGCCACGGTCGGAGTCCAGCTTTATTACAATGATTCCGCACTTAGTCCGTGGGATGATTATTACTACACGGTAAGCGCGATAAACCTGCTTGGCGAGGGACTCAATTCCAGTGAGATATTTGGAGTTCCACAGTGCGTTCCATATGCACCCCAGAACCTCACGGCCTTCATCAATAATGTGGTGATCGACCTGACATGGGATGATCCTGCATTATTCACCCCCATAGATTCATATTACATATACAGGGGCAATGAGAGCGGCAATCTGACATATTATGATCAGGTGTTCTACCCAGATACAACGTACACCGATGAAAATCCGATATTCAACCAGATACATTTCTATGCAATTGCAGGTGTGAATATCGCAGGTGTGGGGGCAATGTCCAATGAGGATAATATAACGATCTCACCACCGATTGGCCCCATCTCGATAGATGGAGATATTGACTTCGCCGCTCAGGCAGTGACCTATGGGTGGGCAGGAGCTGGTATTCCTCTCGATCCATATATCATCGAGAATGTGGATATCGATTCCACCACAGGTGATGGAATAACCATAATGAACACAAATGCGGACTTCATAATCAGATATGTCAATATATTTGGAGACCAGTCCTTCGGTGGAATTACCTTGATGAATGTCAATAATGGAGCAATAGAGAATACCACCATGGAGTTCAATTTTGGAGGGATCATACTTGACACGACCTCGAACATCAAGATCCGTGACAGCAGGATCTCGAACAATACCATGGATGCCGTAATGATATTCGCATCCAGTAATATCGATTTCATAAAGAACAATATATCCAATTCTGCCACTGGGATCATGTTTGATACGTCAAATAATATCAATATCACATTCAATGACATATGCAATAATAGTAATGGGGTAATGATAGATATGAACTCCAATACCAATGTGATCATCTATAACAATTTCATCGGGAACACGGTGCAGGCAATGGATGAGGACATGAGTATGAGCAATATTTGGGATGATATGTCCTTCAGTGGAAATTACTGGAGCGATTATACGGATGTGGATATCGCACCAATGGATGGTGTCTGGGACACCCCGTATTTCATATCTGGCGCGGCCTCCGCAATGGATACCTTCGCATTGGTGGACCCTGTTATTCCGCCCTGATCTTCCCATTTCCAACCAAATCTTTATTTAACGCAATCTATTTCCACCTCGCGCACAGGTGAGAGAATGGAATTTGGACTGAACAAAGAACAGGAGATGATGAGGAACACCATCAGAGAATTCGCTCTGAATGAAATTGAGCCCATCGCAGCTGAGATCGACGAGAATGCCACCTTCCCGGTGGATACCGTCAAAAAGCTGGGAGAGCTTGGCTTCATGGGAATGACCGTGGCAAAGGAATACGGCGGAGCTGGCATGGACGATGTGAGCTATGCGATCGCGGTCGAGGAGATATCCCGAGTATGCGCGAGTCACGGCGTCACAGTGTCCGTGAACAATTCTCTGGTATGCTGGCCCATTAATAAATACGGCACAGAGGAACAGAAGCAGAAATATCTCATTCCACTGGCCCGCGGTCAGAAACTGGGATGCTTTGGATTGACAGAGCCAAATGCAGGAACTGATGCATCTGGTCAGGCAACCATTGCCGAGAAGAAAGGCGACAAATGGGTGATAAATGGCTCAAAGATATTCATCACCAATGGAGCCAATGCCGATGTGGCTGTCATCTTCGCAATGACGGACAAGTCCAAAGGCACTCGCGGAATAAGCGCGTTCATTATCGAGAACACGTTCCCAGGTTTTTCACTTGGGACCATTGAGAAGAAGATGGGTATCCGTGGATCCTGCACAGCTGAGCTTGTTTTCGAGAACATGGAAGTTCCTGAAGAGAATATGCTTGGAAAGGAAGGCAGGGGCTTTGGTATCGCGATGTCCACGCTGGACGGTGGCAGGATAGGAATTGCCGCCCAGGCATTGGGAATCGCACAAGCCGCGATGGATGCCAGTGTTCAATATGCCAAGGAGAGAGAACAATTCAGAAAGCCACTGGCAAAGTTCCAGGCAATACAGTGGTTCCTTGCAGATATGGCGACCGAAATAGATGCTGCCAGGATGCTTGTTTACAAGGCGGCATTTGACAAATGGCAGAAGAAGCCATATACAGTGTCAGCGGCAATGGCAAAGCTATTCGCATCTGACATATGCATGAACGCCACCAGGAACGCGATCCAAATCCACGGTGGATATGGATATATCAAGGATTACGCAGTAGAGAGATTCTACAGGGATGCGAAGATAACTGAGATTTACGAAGGAACTTCTGAGGTCCAGAAGATGGTCATTTCAGGAGCATTATTGAAATAATTTGGAGGAAATAGAATGAACATTATTGTATGTATCAAGCAAGTACCGGACACCACGGACGTTAAGATCGATCCGAAGACAGGAACACTCATCAGGGATGGAGTGCCAAGCATTGTGAACCCAGATGACAAACATGCAGTTGAGGAGGCTCTTCGCCTGAAGGAGAAGTTCGGTGGAAAGGTCACCGCTCTCTGCATGGGACCGCCACAAGCTGACGACGCATTGAGAGAGGTTTCCGCAATGGGTGTGGATGATCTCATTCTGCTAAGTGACAGGGCCTTCGCAGGTGCTGACACATGGGCAACATCCTATGCACTGGGTATGGCGATAGGGAAGATCGAGTACGATCTGGTCATATGCGGAAGGGAAGCCATAGACGGCGATACCGCACAGATCGGCCCCCAGCTTGCAGGATGTCTCGATATCCCCCAGATAACCTATGTCAAGAATGTGGAGATGGGCGATGGCAAGATCCTTTGCGAGCGCGCCCTTGAGGACGGTTACGAAAAGATCGAGGCAAGCCTTCCAGCACTTATCACTGTCATATCTGATCTGAACAAGCCCAGATACCCATCAGTGGGTGGCATAGTTGAAGCTTACAGAGAGAAAGAAGTAAAGGTATGGAATGCCGAGTTCATCGGCGCAGACCAGGAACTTCTTGGTCTGAAGGGATCTCCAACCGAAGTGAGAAAAACTTTCGCGCCAGAGCCAAAGGGAGATGGTGAGATACTTCAGGGAAGCACGGACGAAATGGCCAAACAACTGGTCACTAAACTTGTAGATAAGAATATTTTGAGGTGATATTTGTGGCTGTTATTAAAATTGATGAAGATGCATGTATCGGATGCGGCATATGTGTGAACAAATGCCCAGATGCTTATGACCTGAATGATGACCAGAAAGCTATCGTGAAGAACCACAATGCCCCATGCGCACAGATCGGAGCAGATGATTGTCCGGTCGGCGCTATCGAGATCACTGGCGAGATCGTGCCAAGCGAAGCACCTGCACCAGTAGCTGCTGCCGCTCCAGTGGCAGCACAGCCAACAGGAGATTACAAAGGCGTGATGGTCTTTGCAGAGCAGAGAGGCGGAGAGATCAAGAAGGTGACGATAGAGCTTCTTGGACGCGGCCGTGGACTGGCTGATGACCTGGGCGTGGAACTATCCGCAGCTCTAATGGGTCATAATGTGGAAGGACTGGCCAAGGATCTTATCGCAAGAGGCGCTGATAAAGTTTACGTTATCAACGATGCAAAACTTGAGAATTACAATACTGGTGGCTATACAAAGGCAATGAGCAAGCTCATAAACACAGAGAAGCCCGAGATCGTCCTTTACGGTGCGACACATATCGGCAGGGATCTGGCTCCAAGGATCGCCAGGGAATTGCATACGGGACTTACAGCTGACTGTACAGAGCTTACCATAGATCTGGAGCAGAGATTATTGCTTCAGACAAGACCAGCATTCGGCGGAAATATTATGGCCACCATCATGTGCCCGAACCACAGACCACAGATGTCAACCGTTCGCCCAGGCATAATGAAGGAAATGGATGCAGACCCGGCAAAGACTGGCCAGGTCGTCAACTTTGATGCTGGATTAATAGATGCGGACATAACCACAAGGATCATCGAGATCATCAAGGAGAAGAAGTCAGTAGCTGGCCTTGAGGATGCGAAGTTCATAGTATCTGGTGGAAGGGGTGTCGGCGGTGCAGATGGTTTCAAGACCATTCAGGCACTGGCAGATGTTCTGGGAGCAGAAGTGGGCGGATCCAGGGTGGCAGTCGAGAAAGGCTGGATATCCAAGGATCAACAAGTGGGCCAGACAGGAAAAAGTGTCAGGCCAGCTTTGTACATCGCCTGCGGAATATCAGGTTCGATCCAGCACCGTGCTGGAATGCAGAACGCGGACTTCATCGTGGCAATCAATAAGGACCCGAATGCCCAGATATTCACTGTGGCTGACATTGGTATTGTTGGCGACCTGTTCGATGTACTGCCAAAGTTGATAAATGAGCTTAAGGCAGCTAATATCGGTGCATAGGTAATAGATACAAAATAACTGGATGCTCTTCAAGGGCATCCAGTCACTCTTAATTTCTTTTTATTCATTATCACGCTTGAAGATCATGTAGTAAGCGGCAATTATGATACCAACTATGAAAACGATAATTATGATCGGAACAATGTTATCGAAGATCCATACCAATACAACATCCACGATTATCTCCATGAAAATGAATATGAGTAACAGTGCGACAAGGCCGCCTACCATACCGATCATATAGCCTGTATACCTCAGTGTTTCCCTGAGCTTGCTTTCTGGTTCAGGTTGTGGTGGATACATGGTTAACTCCGACATATTATCAATTGACTAAAAATGTATATGAAAATCCCATATGAAAAGTTTGGGGAGCGTATTTGCCGCCCCCCATTCGTTTGTTTTCCATCCCTGTTATTTCTTCTGAATATGAACTCAGATGAAGATCAGGATATCAGTATCTGTCTCTTCGGGGTGGTCTGTGCTTCTGGTAGCAATCCCTGCAGTATACTGGTCTTCCTTCTGACGGCTTGAATGGCACTTCGCACTCATTTCCACAATCGGAGCATGTTGCCTTGTGCATCTCTCTATCTCTATTATACATTATTTTATCTCCTATTTCACTCATGCCAAAGGATAATCCATCAGCATATGAGTGATGGTTCATTCACAATACTGTATATAATGATATGCACAGATACACAGTGAAATACGGTCATAATAAATTGAAATATCTATAATATAAAAGTGGGGGCTCTCCGTGATTTTTCGGAGAGCCCGATTCATTTATGCATTGCCGGGAGACGAGGTGACCTTATCTGCGATCCCTGTTGTCGCGTCCACCGCTTCTGCGGTCCCTACCGCCATCGCGACCGCCTCTTGATGGTGGCCTTCTCTCACGCTTTGGGGGCTCTACATATCCCTCTGGCTGTGGTATGAGGGATTTCATTGAAACCTCCACCTTGCCGCGCTCGATCTTGATGATCCTGACCTTCACCTTGTCGCCTTCCTTCAGTTTGTCAGAGACATTCTCTGTTCTTTCCCAGGCGATCTCCGATACATGCAGAAGTCCATCTGTGTTTCCAAAGAGATTGACAAAGGCTCCAAAGTTCATGATCTTGACAACTGTGGCCTCCTCAAAGACATCGCCGACTTCGGCCTCTCTGAGCAGTTCCTTTATTGCCGCCTCGGCCTTCTCGGCCTTCTCGGCATTGTCAGATGTTATGAGAACCAATCCACTGTCCTCCAGATCGATCTGGACATCGTATTCCTCGGTCAAGGCCCTTATGACCTTTCCACCAGGTCCGATGACCTCTCTGATCTTCTCCGGGTCGATCATGAATGATGTTATCCTTGGTGCATATGGTGACATCTGCTCCCTTGTTTTTGGTATGCACTTCTCGATGACATCGATGATCTCATTTATGGCCTTCCTCATTGGAGGCATTGTGGCCTTGACCATTTCCTTGGATATTCCTCTGGTTTTGGTATCCATCTGAACTGCTGTAAGACCATCGCGGGTTCCAGTGAATTTGAAATCCATTCCACCGTCACCGTCTTCAAGATCCTGAAGATCGGTAAGTATTTTCCAAGCCTTGCCGTCAGATGCACAACCCATAGCAATCCCTGCTACTGGTTTCTTGATCGGAACACCAGCATCCATCAGAGCAAGTGTGGAACCACATGTGGCCCCCATTGATGATGAACCATTGGAGCTCATAACTTCGCTCACGACCCTAACTGTGTAAGGGAATTCCTCACCCTCTGGGATCATTGGCAGAAGTCCTTTCTCTGCAAGGGCACCGTGACCGATATCCCTTCTGCTGGCTCCACGCAATGGCTTGACCTCTCCCACACTAAATGGTGGGAAATTGTAGTGGTGGAAGTACTTCATAGTTCCATCACTTTCCATGCTCTCGATGGACAGGTCATCACCAGGTGATCCAAGTGTGACAATTGACAAAACCTGAGTTTCTCCCCTTGAGAATAGACCAGTACCGTGTGTTCTTGGCAGAAGACCGACATCAGCTTTTAGTTCTCTGATCTCGTCCAGCTTACGGCCATCGACCCTGAGGTCTTTGTCCAGTACAGCCCTTGTGACCTGCTGTTCGATGAATGGGAAGAAGAATGCCTTCAACAATCCTTTCAGATATTCCGCGGTCGCCTCTTCATCCCTTTCTGGTGTGGCCAGCTTTTTCTTGAAATCATTGACCAATATCTCTTCCAATCCCTTCAGGATATCCTTTCTCTCGCCTTTTGTTCCTTTCGGGGTATTGAACAGGTATTTGTCAAGATGTGGTATCGCGGCTTTCTTCAACTGCTCGATCACTGGAGCATCAGATTCCGCTGTGCCTTCTTTCATGATTATCTCATCAGGTCCGGCCTTTGGCTTTCCAACTTCCTTTCTGATACCATCAATAAACTTGGCCAGAGGTCCTAAGGCCTCCATTCCTGCCAAGATTCCGTCAGTTATCTGAGCATCAGTCAATTCATTAGAATCCGAGTCAATATTTGTTATCCTCTCGCCGTCACCCATAAGGACCATGTTCAGGTCAGAGTATTCCAGCTCATCGACTGTTGGGTTGATGACGAACTCGCCATTAACCAGACCGACCCTGACACCGCCTATTGGCCCGTCGAAGGGTACCTTGGATATGTGAAGCGCAGTGCAAGCTGCTATCATCGCGGCTATGTCTGGCTTATTTGCGTGATCCATACAAAGTGGTGTGCATATGACCTGTATATCATTCCTCATCAACTGCGGGAACAGAGGCCTCAGACCCCTATCGATCTTTCTGCTTGTCAATACAGCTTCATTGGAAGGCCTGCCTTCCCTCTTCAGGAACCTTGGTCCCTTGATCTTTCCTGCAGCGTAATACTTCTCTTCATAATCCACCATAAGCGGGAAGAAGTCCATACCTGGCCTTGCTCTTGTGGCCATGCTGACCGTCGCTAATACGACCGTCTCTCCCATCTGCACAGTGACCGAGGCATCTGCCTGGTTTGCTATTCTTCCAGTTTCCACTATTAATTTCGTTCCATCTATTTCTGTTTCGAACTTTTTTATTTCCATTTTTCCAACTCCTTATCTACCAACTCGAAAGTAAATTATAAAATCAAATTAAACCAATAATCCATCAGCCAGCAATCAAACAAGCGTCCAAAAGTCCAACATCCAACAATCCATCAGTCCAACTAACCAACAATCCAACATTCTCGAATCCATTTTTCCATCATATTATTTTTCTATTCCAACATGTTTCCAATATCATTACAAACATTTTGGTTCTTTCATCTATATTACTTCTTATAGTTAAGATAGGCGAGATACTTAATGCATATAAGGGTTTCTATTAATATATTCATATTCAATAAATATCATTGTTTTCCTAAGCTGAATCTGAGCAAATTTAATTATAGTTAGCTTATCCAAACTCCCAAATACTTGAAATATACTTACGAGTCAGTGATATCATGGTAGATAAGAGAGTGGAAAACCTAGCCAAACTGCTTGTTAATTATTCGATCGATGTTAAGAAAGGACAGGAAATTATTATTTCCAGCCCTCCTGACGGGGCACCACTGGCACTTCAAGTTTACAGGGAAGTGCTCAATGCAGGAGCCCACCCCTTGATGATGCCTTCTCTAGACGGCGCGGCCGAGATCTTTTACAAAGAAGCTTCAGATGAACAGTTGAAATTCGTATCACCCTACAGGAAGTTCCTGTTGAAGAATGTAGATGGCTATGTTGGAATATCGGCAGCCGTCAATACAAGAGAAATGTCCGGAGTGGACCCGAAGAAGATGGGAATGGTCTCTGGAGCCAATGCCGAGATATCCAAGATCGTCGGCGAGCGCAGTGCTACTGGCGAGTTCAAATGGGTCGGCCTCATATATCCCACACAGGCACAGGCACAGGAGGCCAGCATGTCACTTACAGAATATCAGGATTTCGTTTATTCCGCTTGTCTGGCCGACAAGCGGGACCCCATCGCGGAATGGAAAAAGGTCAAGAAGGAGCAGGACAAGATGGTCAAGGTCCTTAACAAGATAGAAAAACTTCATTTCATCGGCGAGGACACTGACCTTATCATGTCTGTCAAGGGCCGTCTATGGGAGAACTGCTGTGGCGAGAAGAACATGCCGGATGGAGAAGTGTTCACTGGGCCAGTTGAAAACTCAGTTGAAGGAAAGATAAGATTCACTTTCCCAGGTATCTACATGGGCAAGGAGGTCGAGGACATCTACCTTGAGTTCAAGAAAGGTAAGATAGTCAAGGCAACAGCAGAAAAGGGAGAAGAACTTCTGAAGAGCCTTATCGCGGTCGATGAGGGTTCAAAGCGTCTGGGAGAGGTTGCCATCGGAACCAACCACGGTATCAAGAAGTTCACCAATTCCATTCTATTCGATGAGAAGCTGGGTGGAACCATCCACATGGCTATTGGCCGCGGTTTCCCAGAGACCAAGTCGAAAAACGAATCTGGCGTGCACTGGGACATGATCAAGGACATGAAGAAAGGCGGCGAAATATACGGAGATGCTGAATTGATCTATAAGAATGGTAAATGGCTCAAGTGAGCCATTTCCAGTGGGGGGAAAATGGAAAAGAAGATACAGGTCATCACTGTAGCAATCATTATCACAATAGTGATCGCCAGCCTTCTTTTTTTCAATCTGGAAAGCATAGACCCAAATGCGGATCCAGATAGAGACGGCCTAACAAATGAACAAGAGAAACTACTGGGTTCGGACATAAACCACAAGGACCTGTTTATCGAAGTTGATTACACAGAGGGTTATGACTTGCCTTTTATTGATGATGCATTGGCAAACCTTACGGCCTATTATGCAGAAAAGGATATCACGGTTCATGTGGACTCCAATAGCCCAACGAACATTGTTCCTACAAATCTTGGAGCTGATGACCCCTTTGTCATAGGCATGCAGGAGGAAATTGAAGAGAAATACCACGACCACAATACTACACATGTCTATCTTCTTATCACCAAACCAACAGTATATGATGGGCAGATGGGGGGTGCCAATCCAGAATGGGGTTCAACCGTTTATGTATACAAAACTCATCCAAACGTGACCTTCCTGACTGAGAGATCCATATTCCACGAGATAGGGCATACCATTGGTGTCGGGCTTCATGATGATCAAGGCGATAATGAAGTATATTGCACTGATGTGAACTGCTCGATGGGCCAGGGTCGATTACATGGATACTGTGATGATTGCTGGGAAAGTGTTCTTGCCCCGGATGATGAATATCCAGTCATCCAATTGACCCATGCCAGGCTGTGGGACAAGTGGTCTGTGGATGAGCCAATAAAAGATCAGGAGACTGGATAATTACGAATATCTTAAAATCATTGAAAATAAAGAAATGGAAGCCTGACCATTCGAGAGAAGCACTACCGGAAAGAGATTGGCCAGATAGTGTCATCACCTTATCAAAAGATAATTTCGAGGAATTCATTGATAAGTATCCTGTATCTGTCATTGATTTCTGGGCAGAGTGGTGCGGACCCTGCAAGGCGATGGACCCGATCATAACACAGCTATCGATCGAATACAAAGGCAGGGTGGCTTTTGGAAAGGTCGATATTGAGCAAGATAAGGAAATAGCGAAGAAATATCATGTCATGGGTATTCCGAAATTCATTATCAGCAGCCACAGCCAGAAGATATGCACATTGACAGGAACCAAGACCCTGGATGATATGAAGAAGATCATCGACGAGATACTGAGCAGGTAGTGAAATTTGAGGTGTTTTAGGGATAGTGGTAATGCCAGCGCGCCAGCATTGGTTCTCGCCGTCGGAGAGTGGGAGTGGGAAGAGGGGAATTGAGAGAAATTTTACTTTCGCCCACCCTCCGAAATACTTTAAATGCCTCAGAGTATATCTTCATGTAGGAGTGTTTGAATGAGCGAAGAAAAAGCATTGGTGGTATTCCAAGATATAAAGATCCGGAGAGTGTGGTTCAATGAAGAATGGCATTATTCTGTCACCGACATCATTGCGATACTAACAGACAGCAAGGATGAAATGGCCTACTGGCGAAAGTTGAAACAACGTGAACCGCAACTCGTGACGATCTGTCACGGTTTGAAGATGCCAGCAAAGGATGGAAAGATGCGTTATACAGACTGTGTTAACACGAAGAATGCATTCAGACTCATTCAGTCTATTCCGTCCAAGAAGGTTGAACCATTCAAGCAATGGCTGGCCCAGGTGGGAAAAGATAGGATCGACGAGATCGAAAATCCAGAGATTGCTCAAGACCGGGTAAGGGAGTATTACGAGCTAAAAGGCTATCCGAAAGAATGGATCGAAAAAAGGCTCAGAGGAATAGCGATACGCCAGGATCTTACAGACGAATGGAAAGGCAGGGGAGTCGAAGAACAAAAAGAATTTGCCATATTAACAAATGAGATTACAAAGGCAACCTTCGGGAAGAATGTGAAGGAATACAAAGAATTCAAGGCCCTGGAAAAAACAAGCCAGAACCTTAGGGATCATATGACCGACTGGGAATTGATACTTACCATGGTCGGCGAGAAAGCTACTACCGACATCACGATCTCAAAAGATTCAGAAGGATTCGACGAATGCAAGGGATCGGCCATTGAAGGTGGCACGATCGCCAGGAACACTAGAAGGGAGATTGAAAAGAAGACAGGCCAATCACTAGTGTCAAACAAAAATCATCTTCAATTGGCACAGAAGGAACAAAAAAGAATTAAACAACAAAATACAGATGATGATGAATCATAGGTACGGAATGCTTTTGAATAAAACATCTGGCTCACAGCTCATGGAGACACAATATGCGCGATAGAAGATTCATAGCAGTACACAGGGGCGGACCGCTCACAATAGAAAACCACCGCGCACTAATGAACTGGGCGATAAAATGCTCGGAGCACGTATTACATCTTATTCCAGATGATATCGACAATAGACTGGCCCACGCTCTCCAGACTGCGAAAGAATGGAAAGAAGGAAAGGTCAAGACAGGCGAGTGCATGAAAGCGTCAGTCGCCGCCCACGCGACAGCCAGAGAATTATCAGACCCAGTTAAGATAGCAGTTGCGAGATCAATCGGCCAGTGTGTGGCAACAGCCCACATGGCGGATCATTCAATGGGAGCCGCACTCTACGCCCTCAAGGCTGTGAAGCTGGCTGGAGGGGATGTGGAGGGGGAGAGGGAGTGGCAGGAGGGGGAAGTGGGGAAGTTGCCGGAGGAGTTGGTGGGGGTTGTGGAGGGGGCGATTAGGGAGAAGAGAGAGGGGGGTTGGGGTTTTAGGGGCAGGTCCAGTCAATTATTCCTCAGAAGAGGTATGTACCTGGTGTGATGGTGAGAAACAATTTGAAATCATCTATAATTATCTGGATTTAGTAAAATGTGTGATATTAAACTTCTTGCATTCTCAGATAATTCATGAAAGTAAATCTGTTCAGCAATGTCCTTCGCTTTATTTAAGTAACCAATCGCCTCTTTTTTATTCCCATCATGGTATTGTATATAACCCAGGTGGAAATAGCAAAGGGCTTCAAGTTGCAAATTGTCTGAATATGTTTCTAATGATTCGTTAAAATGCACAGCAGCACTTTCATATTTATCTGATTTAAAATAAGCTATCCCAATATTGTATAGATTATCTGCAATCCCTTTTTTATTACCTATAGAACGATTTAATTCAAGAGAATCATTTAAATAATTAAATGCTACCTGAAAATCAAGTTTTTTAATGTATACTCCACCTATCGAACCTAATGTATCAGCTATTCCCTCTTGAAATTTGATATTTTTAAGTATCTCTAGGGCCTTGTTTAAATATTCAAGAGCTTGGGGCAATTGGTCAAAATCATTATAAAGTTCTCCAATCTGAAATAAAGATAGGGCTTCCTCTTTTACTAAACCGAGTTGTGTATATATTTCTAGACACTTAGAATAATAGCTATATGCTTTATCAAATTCATAATTATATCTAAATAATACCCCTATATTCCCATATACACTTGCCACTCCTCTCGCGCTGTCTATCTTTTCAAAAATTTCCAGTGCCTTTTTATAAGATTCTATTGCCCCATCAAAGTTATAGGCATTCATATGTATATTTCCAATATTGTTATGGATTGTTGCTATGTTTACATCTTCATTAATTTCTTCTGCAATTTCTAATGCTTGCTGAAAATAAGATAATGATTCTTTAGGATTGCCAGTTATTCTGTATATGTTACCAATATTATTTAAGTTTGAAAGAACACCATGCTTATTTCCTTCTGCTGTGTTAATTTTCAAAGCCTTCTTTAAATTATCTAATCCTGCTTCATAATTACCTAAAAAAGAATTAGTGATTCCTATTCCACCATAGCCGATAGCCTTTGAGTTTACCTTAACAGAGCCCTCAGCCTTGTCCGCAACTTTAATTATTGTATTATAGATTCCTTTTGCTTCTTCGTACTTTGCGATGATTGAGTAACAATTAGCTAGAGGTATTAATGTAGATAATTTATCAGATGGAGATAATGTGTACAATCTAAGTATGTTATTAAGTTCCTCAACTCCTTTTTCATATTCTTCACCAAGGCAATAAATTAAGGCCTGAATTATGTTTTCTCGTACAGTCTTATCATCTGACTTTGGTAATTCACCTTGCCAATATAATGCCCCTTTATTGTCTGTGCCTAATTGAGTCTGAAAGATGTAATAATAACCATTAAAGGCAATATCATCTAAATCGTCTATATTGAGTTTGTCAAACCCAATTGTATTTTCTCCTTGTTCTCTCCATTTAGGGTTTTTCACAGACAATATTTCTCTGATATATTGCTGTGCAAAGGCATAATAAAAGTCGAACTTGCCCGATCTCTTAACACCTAAAATGATAATTATCGGAGAACGAGAATCTTCATAATAATGTAAATGCTTAGTTTCTATGGATTTTTTTGCTTTTTTATCTCGTGCGATGTCCTTGTTAGTACCTTTTACTTGAACCCATAGTACTTTATTAGTTACTTTTCCATCATCTACAATTTCAATTGTTAAATCAATCCCAACATCAGGTTCTATATCTCTTACAATCCAACTTGGCGGTAATAAACTTCTAAAAGCTAAACGAGATTCATATTCAAGTTCCTGTTCTTTTGTTCTCTGCATCACACTTCTCTCGTTAGTGAATAGGATACACTCCTTAAATCCATTTCCATTATTCCTTCTTAATATATTTCAAGAAATACCATACATCTCAATTCCTTTTCCTTCAGGATCAAGCTCATCGATATATTTTTTCATTGCACTGATTTGATGTCCAGCTGGTTGCCAATTCTTAATCATATTTTTTGCTATTAATAGAGAATAACTAGTCATTTTTAATTCTTCTTTTGCATTTTCTTGTGTGAAATCATCTGGCCCAATGACATTACCATATTCAATATCTATATACATAGCCACTTCCTTTTTTGATTGCATATTCCCATACCGATCTAAAATATGATCTGGAATAGGGCCTTCAGATAATTTATTTACAAAATCAAGAGCTTCTTCTTCATTATCTGGCCCATCTGCGCCAAATTCTCCTTTTTTGATTGCCTCACTGACTTTTGAAACAGTATACCACATAAGCGCCTGTAAATATTGTTTTTTCTTATGATTTACTGTAATCGTGTTTCGCTTCTTTTTATTTGATTGAACAAGATGAGTTAGTTCTAATTGTAAGGCATTTGATATTGTATGATAATAAAATGCTTTACCAATTTCTTCTTCAGCCAGAACGCATAGAGCATAAATATGACCATAATTTCTATCATTGAGAAACAAGCATAAAGCATCAAGATAATATTCTTCACCATTCTTTAATGATGAGTCTCTAGCCTCATTTATGAGATTAAGATGCTGTTGATTAACCATATTTCTTCCTTCTCACTCCCCAATCCCCTTCCCAGCATTTAAACCTGTGCGCGCGCTTGCACTTTTTAGCATGCTGGAAATGAGTATACTCTCAACCAATTGGCTGTTTAGGTGGAGGTAAATTTTGTTTTGTTTTCTTTGATTTAAAGAAAATATTTACAAACATACCTACTGAGAAGATCACAATTATTATTGATGTAGCAGATAAGAATGGGAGTCCACCCTCATCATCAGGATAATATCCTTCAGGAATTGAAATACTAGCATCCAAATTGCTCAATATTGCTACCTCTGCTGATGTCGAAATTAATTCACCATTTTCTCTGTCATCTGCTCTTGTACCAAAGATAGGTTCCAACTCAGATATTGGGATCTTTCCTGTGATAGCATTTGAATCCTCACCTATCCAATCGATATCCGAATAATAACCTGCATAAACGTAGAATTCAACTATTTTTACATCTATTGTTTGAAGAACATATTTCATATTAGACAGTGATATGTCTAAATCATCACCTGTTATTGCTGAATTGGAAATTTGCAGATTATTAGAATAATCCGTATTTAAATTGTAGTTATCACTTGAAGAAGAACTTAAGGCAGAGCCAGCATAATTGATTTTTCCATCAACAGACGAAGATGTTGTCACTTCTAAATCAAACTGAAAACGTAAATCAGCATCGATATAATATTTCTGGAGTATGATATCGATTTCTTTGTGCCATGTCATAACGGTTATTTGGCTAGTTTTTGCAGGTGATGTTTTATCACCAATTGGCACCGTCATTGAAATTGAAGTCCTGGGAAATACAATCGATTTCTCATATAATTGATACCCGAAAACTGTACAATCTGCCTGACCATTAAATTCATACCAGATTTCACCAGGCATCCCTCTAGCTTCTATAGAGATCTCAATTGTTTCTCCAGGGGTAATTGTTGTTGGATAGGACATTTCTACTTCAATTGGGCATTTGATTCCACCACCTATGTAAAAATCTGCACTCACAGACATTGGACCTACAGACTCAGAAAAATCTGCAGATATTTCACCTGAATGTCCAAAATCAACTATCTGGGTTTTTGAAGTAGCCGAGGTATTTTGCGGTAATAAAATACACATAAATAATAGCAAGCATACAATCAATGACACATATTTTTTCATCTTCCACATTCCCTTACCCCACCCCCCAATCCCCTTTCCACCATTTAAACCTGTGCGCGAGCTTGCACTTTTTAGCATGCTGGAAATAGATATCTGGGTGTGCCAGCGTATCGAGATAAAGGCCAAAGGATGAAAACTACCCCGCCCTGCGCTGAGCTTGGACGGGGCTTGAGAATACCAGTTTGTATTTGTCAACCACTGGGTCATCGAATATAAAACCCCGCCCTGATGAATATTCTATGAATCATCCAGACGGGGCATGCTCGAATATAAAACGCCGACACCCAACCAAAATATCTTTATTACGTAACTTAGTTTCATGCTTACTTATGTGCAAAACGACCATATACTATTGTAGGTGAAAAAAATGACAAATAAATCAAATAAGATCTACAATAGAATTGAGAGCGAAATCAGATCCCTATTCGGGATCACGGTGATCAACCTGGTCATGGCCGCACTGGTCATGGCGATGGGGATCAGCTTTGGTATTGACCAGATACTTCCAGCACTGGATGCGGGCAATTGGATCGTAATTCCCTTTGCTGCAATTATCGGCATAGTGATGGCCGGGGTAGGGATATGGTGGATAATTTCCACGGTTGGCGTTCTGGAAAGCGTTAGTAATATCCAGGATCAGTTCGAGTCCTTCGGTGCCAGGGAAAGTGTTACGGAGACCGATCTAACGCAGAGCGTGGTTCAATTAATGTCAACGTACCGTCTGAAGAAGCCGACGATCAAGAAGATGATGACAGTGAGTTATTGGGGAAGTATCCTCTTTTTTGTCGGGGGTATTCTGCAGGCACTGGCTTTCATCGTCCAGTGGGTCGATGGTATCGATCAATTGGCTTTGATAACTGGAATAGTTGGTCTGGTCGTCATATTCTGCATGTCGGCTGCCTTTTTCCTCGTGCACAGGAAATACGAGTCATATACCAGGGTGTACGATAAGAGAATTCTAAAGAACAAAAGATCAGAAAAGGCTCTGGAAGAAAGTATGGGAGGCCTTGAATGAAAGGGCGCAGGACCCAGTATGAGATATACTGGGAAATTTTGGTTTACTGCAGGGAGCCAAGGACCTTCACGAGCATCATCAACAGATGCGACCTCAACTCGAAGAAAGGGCAGCAATACCTGGGATTTCTAAACAAAAAGAATTATCTGGATATAATGGAAGAGAAGAACAAGACCTACACGACGAACCAAGGTGGCAGGGATTATATCTCGATATTCAATAAACTATATTTGAATCTCTTTGATGAAAGGCCTGGATTTAAGTTGTGATGGGTGTACCATCACCCCACTAGCAAAAATACTATAACCTCGTTCATAATCTCAATAGATTGTTAACAAGGTGAGGAAGATGAAAAAAGCAGCCGTATTGATTATAAGCTTTGCAATGATCTTCAGCTCTTTCTTTATGATGCTGGACATGAACGGGAATGTCGAGGGTAAGGATATTGTTCCTGCTCCACTATTCTCAGGACTGGGAACAGGATCCCTCGCAGACCCATATCAGATAACTGATGTTAACCAGCTTCAGGAAATGGAAATGGATCTGCATGCCAATTATACTTTGATGAATGACATCGATGCCAGTGCGACAGCAGGCTGGAATTTTAATGCCACCTCCTTGGAATTTGAGGGCTTCGATCCAATCGGCGTGTCATGGTTAACATCGTTCAATGGAACCTTGGACGGCCAGAGCTTCAAAATAATCAACCTGACCATCAACCGCCCGGCAACAAGTTATGTGGGTTTGTTCGGATTCATGGGCGATACAGCTGAAATTATCAATACTGCTTTGATCAACAATAATATCACAGGAAATAATTCAGTTGGTGGCTTCGTTGGATATAATCTTGACGGCACCATATTGAACTCCTACAGCACGGGGAATGTCAGCGGGAATAATTTTATTGGCGGCTTTGCAGGAGATAATGGTGGCGGCACGTTCATGAGCTGCTACAGTACATGTAGTGCCAGCGGAATGAGTTATGTTGGCGGCTTTGCAGGAAGTGGTCATGGCAGCATCACGAACTGCTACTCAACCGGAAATGTCACCGGAGGTTGGAATGTTGGCGGCTTCATCGGAACTAATAGTTGCACGATCACGAACTCCTACAGTTCGGGTAGTGCCACCGGGAATGAATTTTACGGCTACATGGCTGGAGGCTTCGTTGGATTGAATTATGAAACCATCACGAACTGCTACAGCACGGGGAATGCCGATGGAACTGTCGGTATGGAGTATATTGGCGGCTTCCTTGGATATAATTGTTATGGCACGGTCTCGAACTCCTACAGCACTGGTAGTGCCACCGGAACTATGGAGTCTGTTGGCGGCTTCTGCGGATATAATGATAATGGCACGGTCAAGAGCTCCTACAGCACAGGCAGTGCCAACGGAACAACTTGTGTTGGCGGCTTCGTTGGATCTAACTTCTTTGGCAATATCACGAACTCCTACAGCATAGGCAGTGCCGATGGAACTGGAAATAATATTGGCGGCTTCCTTGGATTTAACTTCTTTGGCAATATCACGAACAGCTCCAGCACTGGTAGTGCCAGTGGGGATGACTTTGTTGGCGGATTCTCTGGGTATAGTGTTGGCGAAGACATCCTGAATTGCTACAGCACAGGTAGTGCTAGTGGAAATTGGCTTGTTGGCGGCTTTATTGGATATCAAAATAGCACCCACACCAGGAGCTGCTATAGCATCGGCAGTTCCAGCGGAATAAGTCAATATGGCGACGGCGGATTCGCTGGAGCTAGTGGCGGTTTGATCACGGATTGCTACTGGGACATGCAGGCCTCTGGAAATCTGACCAGTGATGGACAAGTATCTGGAAATATTACTGTCGAGATGAAACAACAAATAACATACACTAATAGCTGGGGGAATATCTATGGCTGGGATTTCATAAATGATTGGGGAATAATTGAGACCATGACATATCCCTTCCTTATTCCAATGATCCCTCTGATAACCACAACTGATGTTATTGGAATGTATGACACATATGAGGATGACCTGTATTCTGTCGATCTTCAAGCCGATATGTCCCCTGTGCCGGGCATCGCTTCCTCCATTACATGGTCGATAATGAGTAATGCCAGTTGGCTTTCCATTGACAATAATGGCCTATTGTCCGGGGTGCCGATCAATGAGGATTTGGGCATTTACAAGGTGAATGTTACAGCAACAGATTCTGTTGGAAGAATTGGCTATTATAACTTCACCCTGGCTGTGGAGAATACCGCACCCTGCATTATAACCAGTGATGTCAGCACCACCAATACCGACGCATTGTACGAGGTGGATTATGATTCAAACGATGACCCAAGCACCACATGGAGCCTGGCCGGGAATGCTACCGGCTGGCTTTCAATTGATAATGATGGTATTCTTTCTGGAACCCCAAGCAATACTCAGGCTGGCACCTATAATGTAGAAGTGACAGTCAATGACGGAAATGGCGGAATAGACACCAATATTTTCACCCTCACAGTGAATCTGGACTCCGATAATGATGGTATTGCAGATATAACCGACCTTGACGATGATAATGATGGCACACCAGACATAAATGACGATTTACCATTCGACCCTACTGAAAACACTGACACCGACAGCGACGGAATCGGCAACAATGTAGATCTAGATGATGATAATGACGGATGGAATGATGCCATCGAAATAGCAGGGGGCTTTGACCCCTTGGATGATATAGATTATCCAACAGACGAGGATGACGATGGTATTGCAGATTTCATGGACCCTGACTTCCTCACTGTGACCGAGTACAATAACATCACCCTCTACAACAACGGAACAGCGAACCTCACTGCGGACTCCGACGGCGACGGATGGAGTGATATAGTTGAGATGCTGGCGGGCACAGATCCAGAGGATGATACCACAATGCCTTCTGATGCAGACGGAGATGGAATAGCAGATTTCATGGATACAGATTTCCTCACAACCGAAGTTGAGGTTCTGGTTCCCGAATATAATAACAATACCATCTGGAACAATGGTACTGCCGATCCACAAACTGAAACCATCACCGAGACCCCGGTATGGGCATGGGGAGCTGTGATCGCGGCGGTTGTCTTGGGAGTACTGGCAGCTATTGGATTCATGCGCGGTGGTAGTGGTGGAAAACCGGAACTGGATAGTGCATCCGAGCAAGAGCAAGAGCAAGAGCAAGAGCAAGAGCAAGAGCCCGATGGTGATGCAGTGGATGAGAGCGACGAGCCCAGCTTAACAAACTGATGTCTCTGCATGAGGTCTATTTATTTTTGATCTTCCAATGCTTTAGCTATTTTTTCCAGTCCACTATAGATTATTCCGCCTCCTACTACGAATCCTACAAATACCATAGTGCCTGCAATTATGTATGCGATCTCAATGTCCATCTATTCACTTTCTTCGTCACTCTATCAAGCCTTATCCACCCATTTATCCTTGTTCTTTAACCCCACGCTCATGTAGATGACTCCGATGACCAGGATGCCCATGAATACCGGGCTGACTGTGGCTGAGAAGATGATACCCAATGGTATCAATGAGATCCCCAGGGTGTACAGGGCCTTGTAATCTGTTTGTTTATCCATGCCCTGTTTTCTACGATGTGTGGCTACTATTGCCCCCAGAACAAGGGTGATGATCAATGCTGTTAATATTAAGATAATTAATTCCATTTATTCACCTGCTCTATAATAAGAATATTGCTTTTAGAGTATATAATAAAACTGGAAAGTAATGACCATTTTTGAATCAATTCAGGCGTGAGGGGCCTAATCCTGTTCTATTCACCTGCAAGCTTCCATCTCTCTGCTTCCAGCCTATCATCTTCGGCCTCATCCCCCTTATCCAGAGCCTCAAATGCCTTAGCTCTTGCTGAATAGGCTCTGACAAGCCCCTGCCAGTTCTCAATTGGGAGAAGAATGTCCAGGGCCTTTGTAGATGAAATAACAATCTCATCCGCTCCTCCTGGAATGATTCCAGCTCCCACTAGGTCGGATCTCAATATCCAGTACCAGCCGAGACCTTGCTTGTGATCGAAATCATCTTCTTTCTCGAAGAGGAGCTTTGCCTCCTCCATGAGTTCGAGCCCTTTCTCGATCTTCCCACTCATGAAATTGGTCGCGCTGTAATCTATCAGGTTCCTGCCCAGGGTGAGGCTGTTCCCACATTCCCTGGCTAACAGGATCCCACGCTCACTGACCTCAACAGCATCTGGCAGGCGGTCGATTTGCCTGAATATATTGGCCTGGCGCATGAGGCAGTAGGCCATCACTCTTTTGAACTCAGTTTCTGGGACTGTATTATCTAAATTGTTGATCTCTATCTCGACATCCTGGTAGACCTTGAGGGCGCCTTCCAGGTCGTCCTTGCACTCGAGGTTCATCAGTGCATTCTCGATCTCTTCTTCCAAGTTCTTGATATCTTTCATATAGATTTCACCACGGTTATAACAACATGACCCTTTTTATGTCCTTTGTCAACATATTTGTGGGCCTCCACGATCTGCTCCATCGGGTAAGTCCTGTCTATGACTGGCCTTATACTTCCCTTTTCCACCAGTTCTTTCAGAAGGACCAGGTCTTGTGTCGTCAGCTTGTCTCCGTATTTCTTATGGACATCAAGATATTTTCCACCTTCCTTCAGACACTTTTTGCCTTGTGAGGCCGAGGTCTTGTGTACTGCATCAAAGACAATATCATACTTTTCGCCAGTCTGGGTGTAATCTTCCTTGGTGTAATCAATTACCTTATCTGCCCCTAGGGATCGGACCAATTCCAAATTGCTGGTACTGCACACTCCTGTGACCTCTGCTCCATAATGCTTGGCCATCTGCACGGCATAGGTACCTACACTTCCAGAAGCGCCATAGATGAGAACTTTCTGTCCCTTTTGGATATCAGCCTCCTTTATGGCGGCCATTGCTGTAACCCCGCCAGTGGGAACGGCTGTGGCTTCCTGGTAGGTCAGATTTGTGGGTTTCAATGCCACCAGGCCTCCTTTTTCCCCTCCGCCGTCCTCGGGCATACACTTGTACTCGGCATAACCACCGAACCCAAAGCCAGTCATTGCAAAGACCTGGTCGCCTGGCTTGAATTTTTTCACGCCCTTGCCTACTGCTTCGACTTCCCCAGCACACTCCATTCCCAGTACTGTGAATTTCTTGGGTCTGAAGAGACCATTGACCAGCCTTACGAGAAATGGATCTGCCTTTCGCAGTCTGGTATCTCCTACATGGGCTGTCGTCGCATGTACTTTTATCAGTACCTCATTGCTCTTGGGTACTGGCTTTTCAACCTCTTTGAGTTGGAGGACTTCCGGCCCTCCGTAATTCTCATACACAATTGCTTTCATTCTTATTCCACCTGAGATTCTGAAATAGTGTTTGATGCATTAAATCCTTTGGCTATAAGCCAGACTGCGAAGACCATTTCCTGGACCGCTATGGGCAGGGACATGATGGCCGGGTCATATCCAAAGAATGTGGCTACACCATAAACGAATACCATGGCTGCTCCAATAAATCCCCAGCCAGCAAGCCAACGAGGTACCAGACCTGCCCTGTGCACCTGATAGTATATTACCAGTCCACCGAGTCCAAGGAATATCATCGTCCCTATCCTGAAGGCCAGGTCATAATGGCCCATTAGCTCCGATGATTGGGCTACAAAAAGAGCGGTGTCTGTTCCAGAGGAAACATAGTCCTGACTCAGTGCCACAATATCCATAATATAAATTATTGCTATTAATATGAAAACAGTTTCCAGTATCCTGAAAATACCATAGCTTGCTGCCAGGGTCTTGTTTGACTCCTTGAGTACAGGGTACATGTAAATGCCAATTCCGGCAACTGAGGCTGCCAGTATCATCCAGCAAACCATGGATATTGCCATTGAACCCTGATTCTCAGCAACCACGATGGGATCGATGGTCTCCCCTAGGAGGGGGAACATGAAGATTATGGCAACAAAGGTTATTGCGGTTGCCAGTATGAACAGGTATCCCACTATTTTTGCGGTCTTCCTGCTGTTTGCGTTCTCCTTTCCAAGCACATTTTTTGTCATATTTGTCATATTTATGTTTTCCATATTCATCACCTTTTTGTTTTCTATCTAAAACAGAGTATGCTTCCAAATTACACAATGTTTGAGCCATACATATCTTGTAGTTTAAATACGATGGGCGCGATCAGGGTAATATGAGAAAAGTAGTCATTGAAATCAAACCCAATGAGATTACAAGAGAAGCAAGCAGATCAACTTTTGAGAATATCTATTCATATGAAGTTCTGGAAGTAATAAAGATCGATTATGCTGGCGGCATATTTGTTGATATAATAGAATGTACCACAAAAGAGGATGTCTTGATTAAAGACCTAAAGATCATAGGCAATATGGAGGTTCTGAATGTTCTCAAATCCGAGGAAAATAAGCATGTCTGCATGGTTAAGGGCCACGAGTTCCACAATGATTTGGACATGGATCTGATATGGACCACACCCAGCATGGTTTCTGAAGATAAAATAGTAGTCAGTTTCATTGGTGCTCAAAAAAGTATAATGAAATTTGTTGAACAGACAAAATTGTATGTTGGCGAAATTACCAATATGTCCTTCCAGAGAGCTTCATACGAAAGGCAGGATATTCTTTCGATATTGACCGACAAACAGAAAAGTGTGCTGACTATGGCCTACAACCACGGATATTATGACATTCCCAGAAAGATCAGCAGCGAGAAATTATCAGAGAAGGTAAATATCAGCAAGCCCACACTCATTGAGCATTTGAGAAAGGCAGAAAGACGATTACTTGTAGAGATCATGGCCGGGTACTCTGAGCCAGAATGATTTATTCCACAATTGTCACAACGATCTTTCCTTTGACATTGCCTTCAGCAATATATTCGATGGCCTCGGAAACCTTCTCCAGAGGATAGGTCTTGTCAATTATAATCTTAATTTTACCGTCCACTGCCATTTTGGCCAGGTCCACAAGCCCCTTGTTCGCCCTGTATATCACGAGCTTGACCTTTTTCCTGCCCAGAGAACCAAAGAAGGCTGCTGTGAACAACTTGGATATCTTACCGCCGATAAGGGCGCAACTGCCGCCGGGTGCTAGCGATCTCCTATACTGGCCTATTGACCTCAAGCACTTCATGTCCAGTATTAGATTGTATTTTTGGCCATTATGGGTAAAATCTTCTTTTTCATAATCGATAACATGGTCAGCACCCAATTCCTTCATGAATTCCAGCTTGTCTCCCCGATCCACGCCAGTTACTTCCGCACCCGCGTTCTTTGCTATCTGGATGGCGATTGAGCCCACTCCTCCGCCAGCACCGTTGATGAGCACCTTGTCTCCGGGTTTTATTCCACCAAAACTGTTCAGGCCCTGATAAGCCAGCAACCCTGCTTGGGGAATGGCCGCTGCTTCCACGAAACTCAATTCCTTGGGTTTGTGCCTTATATCATGTTCACGAGCCCTGGTGTACTCGCCAAAGCCACCCCAGGCACAAGAACAGAGGTCTCCGAATACCTCGTCGCCGGGTTTGAATTTGGTAATCTCACTGCCCACCGAATCCACAATGCCAGCGACATCTGCCCCGAGGACTTTGTATTGCCGATCACCACGCTTACCAGTATATGCTTTGGCCGGTTCTTTATCTAGCATCTCCCAGTCCCATGAATTGACAGATGAAGTATGGACCTTGACAATTACCTCATCCTTAAGTGGAACTGGCTTGGGAATATCCACCATCCTAAAAACCGGAGGTGGACCCTTTGCTTCGTAAATTACTGCTTTCATTGAATTATTGATAAAGGTCACCTGCCACTATTTCTTCATCATAGCAGCAGGTGTATTATTTTATTGTGTAATATCTTTGCTGGTTTGTCATGGGATCAGTTCAGGTGGGTCAACAACCAAAGCGCCGCAGCGCCAAAGAAGAAGAACAGGCCAATTCCTGTCAAACCTATCCCTACCTGAATTCCTGTTGCCCAACCGGCATCCTTCTCGAATTTCATTTTTTTCACCTCGTTTATTATTTTACTGTTATTCCATTTACAGTAACCGGAGTACGATATCGATTCCCCGGCGCGTTCTGATTGCAAGCTCGATTTTAGATACTTGTTTTTGTGTCATGTAATACACCGTATGCTTGGAAAATACAGATTGCTTGAGCCATTCATGTATGGTAGTTTAAATACTACAATTTATCAATAAGGGCAAAATAAATAAGTGCTGGATACCCTGTTATCTTGCAGAGTGACCTTAAATAAAGTAAAAATGGTTTATATTCACCCAGTCCGCCAGAACGATCCCTCGATAAATAACCCTTATTCGGGGAACATAATAAATATTAACAATCGTTATCGTGGTGTATATGGCTAAGCAGAATTGCTGGGAATTCATGGGATGCGGTAGAGAGTTCAATGGAGAGAAAAGCCATGAGCTGGGTGTCTGTCCAGCATATCGAGCCTACCAGGTGAACAAGGTCCATGGAGGCAAACAGGCAGGTCGCTGCTGCTGGGCAGTGACTGGCACGATATGCGGGGGCAAGGTCCAGGGAATGTATGCCCTCAAATTCTCTAACTGTCAGAAATGTGACTTTTATAAGCTTGTCTACAAAGAGGAAGGAGAGAAAATAATATCCCCTCACAAAATAATCCATCTTATGAACACAAAATAGATGGCAGAGCATTTTGGTCAGCAGATATTATTTTAATATCAAACACATTTACAGTATCTTGATGGAAGAACTAGCCTTGCAGCACCCAGACCTTATCGGAAGAAATGAGGAATTATCCAAACTACGATCATCCCTGTACGATTCGTTCGCAGGCAAAGGATCGACCATCTTTATTTCTGGAGAGGCCGGTATTGGGAAGACCAGACTCGTGTCTGAGTTGAAGAAAGAAGCCGAGAAAATGGAAGTAAATATCATTCAAGGCAGGTGTATGGCAGAAAGTCTGGAACCCCTGATGCCGATCAGATCATCTCTGAAGGAAGCAGGATTATTCCACCTGATATCCGGGGATCCGCCTCCGAACGTGATATCTATTTATCTCATTAGCGATGATGGTAAACTCATATCAAAGGTCGAGAGAGAAACATCGGAACTCGATCCAGATATCTTCGCTTCGATGCTTGTGGTGATAAACGATTTCGTACAGGAATCCCTTTCGATGATGGATAAGAGTACTGGTGATAGGTTAAATTCCATGGGCTACGGAAACTTCACGATATTGATCCAAACTCTTGGTAAGATATCTCTCGCCATGGTGATCGAAGGGGCCAAGAGCGAATTTCTCATCGATGATATGAAAAGGACGCTGGAAGAAATTGGCAGCGGGTTCGATAACTGGGCTGGAGATCATTCAGATACTTTAGAGGTAAATAAAAAGATCAGGTGGTTCATGGATTCCGGAAAATACGACGGCAGGTTCATGGCCGACGATCCACAGCTCAAACAGGAGAACCTCTTCGACAATGTGCTCCTCGGGCTCCAAAGGCAATGCTCCGATAGACCTACTATTTTGTTCATTGACGATCTCCACTGGGCAGACCCGACCACCCTTAACCTTTTGTGCTATCTGTCAAGGAATTCAAGGAAGGACAGACTCCTGATACTGGGCACCTACCGCCCCGAAGACATAGTCGAGTCATGGAATGGAAAGACCCACCAGCTTGCAACCACCATGCAGAATATGAGCCGTGATAACCTGCTGGAAAATATCGACCTGGAGCGATTGGACCTGGAAGGAACGGCCAGCCTGGTGAAGAGCACTCTCGGAAAGGTCATGTTGGATAATAATTTTTATACCCGGATATTCAAAGGCACCGAGGGCACGCCCTTCTTTGTTCTGGAGGTCGTGAAATTGCTTATGGAGGATGGTGCATTTGAACTAGATGATGAAGGGGCATGGACATTGGTCCACGACATTGATAATTTTGACATACCATCCAAGGTGTATGATGTTGTCAAGCGCCGACTGGACAGGTTGTTAAAGGAGCAGAGGGAATTGCTCGAGTGCGCTAGTGTGGTGGGAGAGGAGTTCGACTCCGAGATATTGGGTAATATGGTGGGCCTTGAAAAGATGCAATTGCTAAAGAGCCTGAGCGAGATAGAAAAGACCCACAAACTGATACACTATCTGAAGGAAAGATACAGATTCGATCATGCGAAGATAAGAGAGGTCCTTTACAATGATATCAGCGAGGAGCTGAGAAGGGAGTACCATAGGATAGTGGGAGACGCGCTCGCGGAAGTGTACGAGGGACGTCAGGAAGAGGTGGTCAGCGACCTGGCTCATCATTACCATGAGGCAAAAGACAAGAAAGCTGGATTCTTCTCACTCAAAGCAGGAGATATCGCAAAGGAGAATTATGCGAACCAGGAAGCCATGAGATTCTATCGGAACGCTCTCGACTACATTGATGATAGGGTCAGCGTGTTGGAGGCCATCGGTGATGTCCAGTTACTTAATGGTGAGTATGATGCGGGAATAGAGAACTTCCAAGCTGCACTGAACCTGACAAAGGAAAATATGGCAAAGGCAAGGATCTTGTTGAAGAGCGGAAAAGCCTACGAGAAAAAAGGCGAATATGAAGAATCCTTGAGAGTTCTGGCTGAAGCGAAGGAACTGGTGGAACCGGATACTGTCGAGTATGGCCAGATCCTTTTGGAAGAGGGGAATTCGTATTTTAAGATGGGAGGAACAGATCGGGCAATGTCCCTTATTTCTGAGGCTATCAACATCGCTGAGAAAAATGATACGGATAAAAAGGACACGGGCCGAGCACTTGGAGTTCTCGGAATGATCCATGAAAGCATGGGAGAATATGATATTGCACTTCAGAATTTAGAAAGAAGTCTGAAAATAATGGAAGAACTGGGAGAGCAATCTGGAATTGCCTTAGCACTCAATAGCATTGGCATAATACACAATAATAGAGGTGAGATGGACACTGCATTGGAATACAAAAAGCGAAGCCTGGCAATAAGGGAGAAGATCGGGGATAAACAGGGCATTGCCTCCTCACTTAACAATATCGGGATCGTGTACGTTGAGAAAGGAGAACTGAGCACTGCTTTGAAATGCTTTGAGCTATGTTTGGTGATAGGGGAGAAGATCGGAGACAAGCACGGCATTGCTCATTCGCTTAACAATATTGGCAACGTGCACTATGAGATGGGTGAACTGGACATTACGTTGGAATGCTACATTAAGAGCTTGGAGGTATTGGTGAATATCGGGAACAAACAAGGCATTGGATTGTTACTCGATAATGTCGGTATAATGTACTATTATAGAGGTGAACTAGAGACCGCATTGGAATACCATGAACGCAGCCTGACTATAAGGGAGGAGATCGGAGACAAGCAGGGCGCGGCATTAGCACTCGACAACATCGGCAACGTATACCATGAAAAGGGTGAACTGGACACTGCAATGGAGTTCCACGAACGCAGCCTGGGCATATGCCTAGAGATTGGAGATAAATTGCTATCTATCTATGATTATTCCAGTATTTCAGAGATACATATTGAGCTTGCGAATATCCCGGTAGCCCTCGATTACGCCAAAAAGGCGGTTGGGATCGCGGTCGAGATCGGTGCAAAGGAGGAGGAGGGCATGAGCCTCAGAGTGCTCGGGATGATATATCGCGAAAAGGAGGAGTGGAACAGATCGAACGAGGAGTTCAGGAAGGCCAGGATCATTTTCGAAGATACAGGCAATAAAAGGGAGCTGACAAGGCTATTTTATGAGTATGGACTTCTATGGAAGGCGAGGAACGAACCTGCCAAAGCCAATGAATATTTCGACAAAGCTCTCTCTGGGTTCGAACATATGGGCATGAAGCTGTGGACCGAGAAGTGTCAGAAGGCATTATCTGAGCTTGATATATAACTAAAACGAATTTGTGCTGGATAGACGATTTGGTTATGCAAACCAAAATAATTATAAAAAAAGTCAAGTAGTTCCTCCCCCTTCTCTGCCTCCGTGATAATATGGCAGACCCACGTGTAGAGAAATTGGCTAAGCTTGTTGTGAACTATTCAGTAAGGTGTAAGAAGGACGATATGATCCTCGTTAGAGCCCCCCCGGCGGCAGAACCTCTGGCATTGGAGATGTACAGGGAGATCCTAAAGGCTGGAGGCCATCCGATAATGAGCATCAATTTCGAAAGACAGCAGGAGATATTCTACGATGTGGCAAAGGACCACCAGCTGAACCACACTTCCCCGTACAGCAAATTCCTTTACGAGAACCTTGACGGATTGATCGGGATATCCGCAGATTCCAATACAAGGGCTCTGTCCAGTGTTGATTCGAAAAAGATAGCCAAGACCTCGAAGGCCAGCACCCCTCTCCGCGAGATAATGATGAAGAGAGGTTTCATAGGCGCGAAGCACGAGCTGAAATGGTGCGGGCTGGCATACCCTACCAATGGGCTTGCACAGGAGGCCAGCATGTCCTTGACAGAATACGAGGATTTTGTTTATTCAGCCTGCCTGGTTGACAAGAAGGACCCTGTTGCCGAGTGGAAGAAGGTTTCAAAGAGCCAGGAGGCGATGGTGAAGTATCTGAACAAGGTTGACAAGCTTGAATTCTACGGTGAGGATACAGAGCTTAAGATGTCTGTCAAAGGCAAGGTCTGGGTCAACTCAGATGGCAAGCACAATATGCCAAGTGGCGAAGTGTTCTCCGCGCCCAGGATGGGGCAGGTTGACGGCCATATACGATTCACTTATCCAGGAGTTTACATGGGTAAGGAGGTCGAGGATATTACACTTGAATTCAAGAAGGGAAAGGTCGTGAAGGCGAAGGCTGAGAAAGGTGAGGACCTTCTCAAAAGCCTACTGGCCATAGATGATGGTGCAAAGATGCTTGGTGAAGTTGCCATTGGAACTAACACCGGCATCAAGCAGTTCACCAAGAAAATTCTGTTCGATGAGAAGCTGGGCGGAACGATCCACATGGCCATTGGAGCGGAGTACATGGACTGCAAGGGCACTGCCAAGACCATCAACAGATCTGCGGTGCACTGGGACATTATCAAGGACATGAAGAAAGGCGGAGAGATCATTGCCGATGGTGTTACGGTTTACAAGAATGGCAAGTGGCTGATGAAATAAGCCATTCCCCGAGTGAGCAGGTCAACCAGATTAGTGCTAGGAATTCGAACTATAAATCATTAAATAGATTTATCTATATTGATTGACTATTATGTATGGGGATATAGGAGGATGACTTATGACGGATGATAAGAAAAAAACATTGACAACAGCTGCGGGCATTCCTGTGGCAGATAACCAGAGCTCATTAACAGCGGGACCTAGAGGACCTACTTTACTTCAGGACCATCATCTTCTGGAGAAGCTGGCTCATTTCAATAGAGAAAGAATTCCTGAAAGAGTGGTTCATGCAAAAGCGGTCGGAGCCCATGGAACCTTGACCATCACGAATGACATTACACGATTCACCAAGGCAAAGGTCTTTTCGGAGATCGGGAAAAAGACACCCATGTTCGGTCGTTTTTCGACAGTGGCCGGAGAAAAAGGCTCCGCAGACACAGTTCGTGATGTCAGAGGTTTTGCCCTAAAATTCTACACAGACGAGGGTAACTGGGACATGGTGGGGAACAATACACCCACATTTTTCATCCGTGACGCGATCAAATTCCCGGATTTCATTCATACCCAGAAGAGAATGGCTCAGACAAATCTAAGGTCACACACCATGTGGTGGGATTTCTGGTCCCAAGTTCCCGAGGCCCTTCATCAGGTTACAATCCTCTTTTCAGATAGGGGAATACCTGCTGGCATACCCTACATGAACGGTTATGGAAGCCACACATATAGCTTCATCAATGCAGAAAATGAGAGGTTCTGGGTGAAGTTCCATTTCAAGACCCAGCAGGGTATCAGGAATATGATGCAGGATGAGGCAGATAAAATAGCTGGCAAGAACCCGGATTATCATACTGAGCAACTCTTTGACCTTATAGAGAAAGGCGAGTATCCAAAATGGACCCTGTATGTCCAGGTTATGCCTGAAGCAGAGGCAGAGGACTATCGATGGAACCCCTTTGATCTGACAAAGGTCTGGCCCCATGGAGATTATCCATTGTATGAGGTCGGGATCATGGAACTGAACAAGAATCCACAGAACTACTTTGCAGAGGTTGAGCAATCAGCCTTTTCACCAGCTAATGTAGTACCTGGCATATCATTCTCCCCATGCAAGATGCTTCAAGCCAGAATTTTCTCATATGCTGATGCCTCAAGGTACAGATTGGGTGTGAATTTCGAGCACCTCCCCATCAACAGGCCGAAGGTCGATGTGCACAATTACCAGAGGGACGGGCATATGCGCTTTGATGGAAATGGAGGACCATCTGTGATTTACGAGCCAAACAGCTTTGGAGGTCCAAAGGCAGACCCCGCATTCAAGGAACCACCACTGAAAATAACAGGCGATGCTGATTGGTACGAGCAGAAAAGAGGAGTAGATGAGGATTATACCCAGCCAGGCAATTTGTATCGACTTCTTCCAGAGGATGAGAAACAAAGACTGGTGGCAAACTTATGTTCCAGCCTTTCTCAGGTCTCCACAGAGCTTCAGGATAAGATGATCGCACATTTCAGGAAGGCTGACCAGGATTATGGAGACAAGATTGCCAAGACCCTGAACCGACAATGAGAATTTAACATGAAAGCTGACCTTATAGCCCCTTGTGGCATGAACTGCTGTCTATGCTTGGGCTATATCCGGGAAAAGAACACTTGTCCAGGTTGCCGAATTATAATGGCCCAGGAAACTCCGAAATCCAAATCCAGAAGGTCCTGCATCATACGTGAATGTGATGAGTTGGCCAGCTTGAAATTGAAACATTGTTCTCCAAAGTGCCATAAGTATCCATGTACCAGGCTGAAAAATCTGGACAAGCGATATCGTACAAAATACGGTATGAGCATGCTGGAGAACCTGGCCATGATCGAAGAAGCTGGTGTCAGGAACTTTATCAGGGCAGAAAAACAAAAATGGACCTGTCCCGAATGCGGAATATACCTCTGTGTTCACAGGCAGACATGTATCGAATGTGGCACAGAACGTCCAACTCCCGAAACTCAATAAACTCCATAAACTCTATAAACTCCTGCTCCTTTTTACCCTCAAGGTGAAAAAATGGACAAATTAGAAGCATTGAAAGCACTGGATGTCACTGTCAGTATGAAGGGTACGGCAGATGCCATACGCGGTGCCATCGATATGCTGAGCTTTGAAGTGAAGAGTGCGAAGGAGTGCAGTCTCAAGGACAAGGAGATCCTTGAGCTTATCAATACCAAGTTGAGAGAGGTCGAAGAGGAATTCTACCGACCACTGGACGACCCGACTATATTCGAATATCTGCAGGGTATCGCGGCAACCGCCAACCAGATCGAATTGGAGAATTATTGCGATGATCAGATGAACCTGTTGAAGGCCAATGATCTGCATTATGAAGGCTACACCGCGCTGTACTATGGAAACTGCGTGGAAGCCACCCGCCTGCTTGGCGAGGCTTACAAGACCTACCCGAACCACCCACTGGCGAAGATCGACATGGACAAGGCCCAGAAGAGACTGGACAAAGCACCAGCGGAGTTAAAAAAGCTGGAGAATCAAATTGAGAAAAATCCAGACAAGTCGGCTATCTGGCTGAAGAAGGCTGGTGCCCTCGTCACAATGGGGAAGATGGAAGAAGCACTGCCCGCATTCGATGAGGCAATAGAGCTTGATCCGGAAGACCCCAATGCACTGGCAAAGAAGGGCGCGGCCCTGGAAGGTCTTGGCAGATGGGAAGAGGCAGTTCCGCTATTCGAGAAAGCCCTCGCCATCAAACCCAAGAGCCAGATCGCCAAAAAGGGTATGAACCTGGCCAAGTTCTTAGGTGGACTGGATATCGAAATATAAAACAGATCCGAGCATCTTATCAGCAGAGCATATTCTCAACAATGAATATACGGATCAATACAAACATGCCCCGTCCCGAGTGACGCAGGGTCGGGGTACTATATTCGATAAGAATTCAAGTGACAGTAGCGATGTGCTAGTAAGAAGATTAACTCCTCGCTCTTTCAATGCGAGGAGTCAAATAAAGCTCCGCCCCAATCAAAGCAGGGGCGGAGTCCTTATCCACACCCAGCCTAACAAATCCGTGAGTATCCTTCTAAAAGAACTTCCGCATCCTGACGACGTCTTCCAGTTCGGCCTCGAACTTCAGCTTCTTTGTCGCCCAGGCCTTCATTGGCTTTAGCTCCTTTTTCAGAAGTGCCAACATATCAGCCTCTGTTATCTGGATAGCGACATCCGGATCCTCAATATAGCCTCTCTTGAAATCCGTCACATCACCATGGTTCAGGATAAATGAGAAGCCTTCCGCATCTGTCAGCTCGATATTGATCGTGCGCTTCAGTGGTTTCATCTCCTCTCTCAGGCTCTCGTCCTCTATCATCTTGGCCCTGAATTTCTCGACCGTGTTCAGTAAAAGTTGCTCCAGTTCATCCATTTTATCATCCATCCAGTTATCTTATCGAATATTATTTATTTATTATTCAATTAATACTATAATATCATTCCGTGCATCAGTCTTCATCGAAGCTTGCCAAACCCTTCATGCTAAGCTCATTTATCAATCTTCCGACCGTCTTCCAGCTCATACGCGTGTGAGGGGGCATCTCCCCATGCTCCGTGTACCAAGCTTTCAGGAATTTAATGGTTACCGGATCGGAAGGATAGCCGCTTCCGATAGGCTGGCCGAGCTCCTTCTCGATATCCCGCACCATATTATCTCGTTTTGTCTTGGCCAGTATCGAAGCCGCAGACACCACGGGGTAAATGTCATCAGCCCCGTGTTTGGATGTTACCTGGATACCCTTACCGGACTCGCCCATCTCCCGCAATACCTGTTTGCCAAATCCTTCCTCATTGGAATCCGCGGCATCCAGATAGGCCATGGAGCAGGGACCAAGTTTTTCGATAACACTGGCGAAAAGCTTGGCTTCGATCACATTCAATGTGTATCTCTGGCGCAGAACGTCGATATCCGCGGCATCCATGATCGCGTATTCGTATCTCGCGACCTTGCGGAGCTTGTCCGCGAGTTCCGTTCTTTTCTTGGGGGCCACCTTCTTTGAATCGCGTACTCTCAATTCCCTCAGAACATCATCATCCTCCACCATCAGACCACATATTACCAGTGGTCCGACAACTGGGCCTCTGCCTGCCTCATCGACGCCGATGATGGCCTTGGACGATAGTGAGAAATTCTCTGGCTCGGGGATCATGACCAGAGATAGGCATGATAGTAAATAGGTATTGTTATGAGAGATAATGTGATCAGGCGAAATTATAAATAAAACCGAAAATGTTTCGGTTATGGGATTTCATCATAGAAATTCCATAGATCCGCGGTGAGCCAGCAATGACAACTGACAGAAATGAGGATTATCTAGAGGCCATCTACACGATGACGAAGAAAAAGGGATATGCCAAAGTCCGGGACATATCTCAGATACTAGGTGTGGGACCGCCCAGTGTTACCGAGATGTTTAAAAAATTGGCAGATGATGGCTTTGTCAATTATGAGAAATATAGTGGTGTCACACTCACTGACAAGGGGAAGGAGATTGCCAAAGCAGTTCGTGCCAAGCATGACACATTAAGAGAATTGCTCATCATATTCGGTATCGATGAGGCAATCGCCGAAGAGGATGCCTGCAAGATCGAGCACACCGTGAACCCCGAGACAATGGATCGCCTTACAAAGTTCGTGGATTTTGTCAAAGGAGCTGAGGATGAATCACACTGGTTCGCCCATTATCGCCATTATGTCGAAACTGGTGAGAGGATACAATGCAAGCCTTCAAAGGATCATGAATGCCCATTTCAGAAGGAATTATCGTCCAAGTCAAAGAAGAAGGATCAATGAATATTAGATCAAAAGTGCAAGGCCATATCTTTAATTATCATATGTATAATTTGCTAAATGGCACATATGATAATCAAACAATGAATTATTATAATATTTTACACCTAATATATAAATCTGGCTCAGTGAAAACAAACATAGGTTAACTTTATATAATTAAATAACTGTGTAATAATAAATTGGATAACTGTACAATACCAATCCGATATCAACTGGAGGAAGACAAATGGATAAAATCAATTATGTCAAGATCTCTGCATGTATACTGGCCGCGATGATGATAGTCCCAGCAGGACTCCTTTTCACGACCACGAATGAATCTGTTATCATTGAGCCAAACGCAGTGGTAGTTGAGGAGCAGGTGGATACTACCACCCTGCAGCCCAATGTAACTGTCGGTAAGGATGCCTGGTTCGGAAATCAAGGTGGATTTGAAAACACGAATTATGGATCAGATACCGAGATGTTGGTAGGGAATTTTAATGCTGCGGAATATCGTTCTATTCTTCAATTTGATGTTCCTGACAACAGTGCAAGTCTTTCATCAGCAACACTGTCCTTGTACAATACCATGGCAACAGGAGCTCCAATCAATGTATCAGTACATGGAGTGGCCAATGAGTGGGATGAAGGCATATACGATGGAGGAATAGGAGCTGCAAGCTGGTTAGGACGAATTGAAGAAAACCTATTGTTCGAGGACTTCGAAGGCACCGTGCCACCCGCAGGGTGGAGTGTTGTGGATCTCTCAGGAACTGGAAATGTATGGGATAGCAACACCAATTTAGGCCATGTAAATCGCTGCTTATTTGGAAGTGGCAATTCCGCGGCCACAGGACAGGATGCTACTGGTGGCAGTGATTTCTGGGATACAGAACTTATGAGCCCTTCAATAGACCTGACAAATCGTGCAAGTGCTAGACTGGAATATGCCAGTAATTTCCAGGATTTTGCTGGAAATGGAGATATATGGCTGAATATCAGCACAGATGCAGGAGGCAGCTGGACAACCCTTAGGACCCAAACCACGGATGATCCAGGAGGTGGGACTTATGAAGTTGAAGATCTTACCCCATATGTCGGAAATAATATCATTCTCAAATGGACTTATAAAGCATCGGATACAACAAGCTGGTATTGGCATATTGATGATGTCAATGTAACTGCAACGATCCCGTGGGACACACCAGGTGGAGATTATAATACCACAGAGGGATCTTACATCGAAGTAGCAGATATAGATGCATGGTATTCATGGGATGTGACATCTATCGTGGACAACTGGATGGATGGAACCTGGGATAATAATGGATTCATCATGGTTCCAGGAGGCACACCTGCTGGCCTGAACTATGTTAATTTTTTGAGCAGTGATAACCCCGCAAACGCGGACCTCACACCAAAGCTAACCCTGACCTACTCTACAGAGATCGATCCTGAGATTCCAGATCAGGTGATGAATGAGGATGCTCCAGCACGGGTTATTGATCTTGTAGGCTTGGCAAATGGAAGTGTGAAGCATGTATCTGGACCGGATGGTGGAGGCAGTAGCTATCCATTTTCAGGAGGGTCTTATGACCAGATCCATTATCAGATGCTTTATTATCCTGAAAATATCGGAGGAGAAGGAGTTATCAAGAGAATATCATTTAACAGAACAAACTCGGCACAGACTGGAAATTATTCGAACTTTAAGATTTCCATGGCACATACAGACCAAACCTCTTTAACAAATACATTTGCAAATAATTTCGTAGGATACCAAGTCGAGGTCTTCAATGAGGCAAATGTATTTTTGAATTCCTCAAATGATGACTCATGGATACATTTTGATCTGAATGATAATTTCACATATGATTCTTCGCATAACCTTTTAATAGACCTGACATGGAGTGGAGACGATGGCAATTCTATCTCGGCTTCAACTTCAACATTATCGGGAGGGGACAGAAGGCTATGGGATACAACAGGAATAGCGGCTACAGGTAGCTTAAATAGCAATCTGCCAGAGATGATGTTCATTACAGATGTAGCTAATTATGCGATCGTGGATGACGGCACCACACTCCATGCCTGGACCTTTGGACCATGGTCAGCGGGAGCAGAAAGGATCCAAATGCTGTATAATGCCTCAATTATAAATGAGGCGGGCTATGTGAACATGATAGCGTTCCAGGGTCGTGAGGTAAATCCATTTTGGGCAGAAATGGAGAATTTCAGCATTAGGCTGGGACATTCGACCAATGATACCTTAGGAACTGTATTTGATGCTCATCTCAGTGGAGCGTGGACAACTGTTCTGAACGAACCAGTCTACTACATTAACACTTCAGAGGATCTGGAATGGTTCTTTATAGACGTGGAAAATAGCTTTGATTATAATGGTATTGATAATCTTCTTGTGGATATAAGATGGCGTGGTGGAAATACATCAGATGGTTCTTCCCTTGGCATAAATTGCTATGGTACAGCTAGCTATAATGGATACCTGAGAGCGACCGATGATACCGCAACCACTGGAACTGCCTGGGACAGATATAACAATCTCCAGGTATTGTTCTGCGAGTCGGACAATCTCACATGGTCTGCAGTAAGCTTGAATACTGGTCTTTTCACAGCAGGAATATCAGCAGACGGTCAAGGACTGGTCATCACCCCGATCGCGAATGAGAACGGAGTGGGTGTGGCACAGCTGACACTGACCAATGATAATGGTGGCACAGTGACCCAGGATATTCCAGTAACCATAAATGCGGTCAATGACGCGCCAGTGATCGTTGGACCTACCACATTCAGTTGCACGGAAGATATCGAAGCTGTTCTCAATGTCAATACCGAAATATCTGATATAGATGATCTGCAGGAGGATCTGATTATATTCGTAAACTCGGCCTATGCATCCGTTAATGGAACCGAGGTAACATTCCTCTATCCCGAAGGGATCACGCAGGATAATGTCACAATAACCGTGGAGGATCCTGGTGGATTAACTGGTGAAGTATTGGTGAGCGTGGATATCACTCCAGTCAATGATGCACCAGAACTCACGAACTATGTGGACAATATAACTTGTGATGCAGAGATGGAATTTGTATATACAGTTCACCCGATCGATGAAGAAAGCGTGACTGGCCAACTTGTGATCTACACAACCTCAGCCTACGCGACCACGACAAATCATTCGGCCAGATTCCTATATCCAAAAGGAATCGGATCCGAGACTGTGACAATATACCTGGTGGATGAGAACATATATGGAAGCCAGAACAATGTATCCTACAGCTTGGAGGTCACAATAAATGATCATCCAGATATTACTAGCCATACACCAGCTGGAATTGATGTTCCGGTTACCTCCGGGGTCACGGTCACTTTCGATATGGCGATGGATACCAATACCACACAGAACGCCTTCGAGATGTCCATTGGAGGAACTACAGTAGCAGGTAATTTCTCATGGAACAGTGGAAACACCACTCTGACCTTCACACCACAGGGCATACTTAGCGAGGGAACTTATGATGTCATTGTAAGAGCCAGTGCGGAAAGTGCAGATGGATTTGATATGCACTCTGCCTATTCCTGGAGCTTCAATGCATCCCTCGGAGACTATGATGGTGATGGAGACGGAATGACCGATGAATATGAAATAGAGAATGGACTGGATCCAGATATTGATGACTCACAAAGTGATCTGGATGGAGACGGAATGCCAAATATATACGAATACGAAAATGACCTGGATCCGGCTGTCAATGATGCAAATGCAGATGCTGATGGGGACGGAATGCCAAACATATACGAATACGAGAATGATCTGGATCCAAATGCAGATGATGCAGATGGGGATGCGGATGGAGATGGCTTATCCAACCTTGAGGAATACGAGGGAGGAACTAATGCCAATGATCCAACTGATGCCCCCGATGATCCGACAAACTGGCTACCGATCATATTTATCCTGGTCATAGTCATAGTCGTGGTCGTCGTCCTCTTCATGCTGAAGAACAAGAAGGACAAGCCAGAGCCAGAACCAGAACACGGTGTTCAGGAATGGGAAGGTCCAGCAGAGGACGCGCCTCCATACGAGGGAGAACAGACCCAGGATTATGAACAGGCTCCTCCCCCACCACCAGCAGGAGAAGCAGTAGAGCCAATGAATGATCAGACACCACCACCACCGCCACCGCCACCGCCATCTGGCGAGGTAGATCCTTCCGAGTTAATAACGGAATGATCGGATCCAAAACATAGGCTGTATTGAAATAAATAAGCCAAGCCATTCAAAGGCTTGGCTTCCCATTTCCTTTTAGATTTTGATCTTAGCACATAATATGGTCTTAATAGATCATTTGATCTTTTTTGCCATCATGACAGCAAAAAGGCTTATCAATGTCTCCTGTGATACAGGCCTGGTTTCAAATGAAGAACTCGAAACCAGTGGCCTATGTTCCAACATCATGAAAAAGAATGATGAACAGGAATAAAGCCGTCCTAAAAAGATATAGCCAGACTTCAAAGGGAAGTGAGTAAATGGACTTCAATTACACAAAGGAGCATGAACTGCTGAGAAACACGGTACGCGAATTCGCGGAGAAGGAGATCAAACCTATAGCTGGGGATATCGACAAGAAAGGCGACATCCCCAAAGAGATACTGGCCAGAATGGGTGAGATGAATCTCATGGGATTAACAGTGCCAAAAGAATATGGTGGTGCTGGCTGCGATAAGATAAGCTACATGATCGCCCTTGAAGAGATCGCCAGGGTCTGTGGCTCAACGGGTATTGTCACCGAGGCACATAATTCACTGGGTGTTGGACACATTTACGAGAGAGGGGATGAGGAACAGAGGCAGAAGTGGATCCCAGACCTCGCCGCAGGCAAGAAATTCGCCGCCTGGGCACTGACTGAACCCAGCGCAGGTTCAGATGCCGGTGGCCTTCAAACCGTTGCAGTGCCGGATGGAGACGAATGGGTACTGAATGGTACCAAGGTCTTCATCACCAATGCCACGATTGCTGATTATGTCACTGTCATGGCTATCACGGACAAATCAAAGGGCCCGAGAGGAATAAGCGCCTTTGTGGTTCCCACCGGAACCCCAGGATACGAGCTTGGAACAGAAGAGGACAAGCTCGGATTGAGAGGATCGCACACATCTGAACTGGTTTTCGAAGATTGTAGGATCCCAAAAGGTAATATTCTTGGTGAGCCAGGAACTGGATTCACGGGTGCGATGAACATACTGGACCGCGGTAGGGCCGCGGTCGGTGCGCTGGCCGTGGGTCTTGCCCAGGGTGCGCTTGACGAATCCGTAAGATATTCAAAAGAGAGAGAACAATTTGGCAGACCGATAGCCAAACTCCAGGCCATCCAGTGGATGCTGGCAGATATGGCCACAAAGATAGAGGCCTCAAGATGGTTGGTTTATAGGGCTGCATGGATGGAAGACCAGGGTATCAGATTCAGCAAAGAAGCTTCGATAGCGAAACTATATGCATCTGAGATGTCCACACAGGTTTGTCTGAATGCGATCCAGATCCATGGCGGATATGGGTACACAAAGGATTATCCTGTCGAAAGGATGCTCAGAGATACAAAGCTCATGGAGATCGGAGAGGGTACCAGCCAGGTACAGAGGCTGGTCATTGCTAGACAGTTATTGAGCTGAAAAAGTGGATTCTGATACAAAAAAATGTATCATTGATAGCTAATGATCTCATTATTATATGCAGCAGTACTTATATTTATAGAAAGCTTTATATAATGAACTGAGAAAGCTTTATATGAGCATATACATACAAACATAGATTCTATATATAAGCAGATATTGTCGTGTCTTAACTATATACTAAATGCATACTAAATGAGGAATAGATGGCAATATGATCGAACTATAATTTATTGATATTAGGAGATGAATAAGATGAACAAGAAAATATTAGCGACCTTTATGGCGCTTGGAATGGTATCAATGACCTTTGCTATGCTGGTACCAGCAGTATCAGCAGCAGATGATCAAGCAGAACCAAGCGCATTTCCAACTTCAATGTTGGACCCCTTTATGTCAGATGTATCAACAGTCGGCTTTTTCGTAGCCGGTGTGATTGATATCGTAGGGGCGAACGTTATTGTAGATGTTGACAGCACTACAGGAGCTTTTGCAGATGGAGCCGGTAACTTCGGTTCTTTCTCAGCAACAAGCAATGCAGCTGGTGCATACAGAGTAAGTGTTACTGGTCTTAATGAGGCTTTCACCTATTACTACAGGGTCAGGTTCGTCGATGGTGGGGACACAACTTACTTCCCAGGTGCAGGTGTAGCTGTTGGTCCAGAGAGGATCGGAGCAACAAGCGCACCTGTATCCAACACAGCTGTTTCCCAGTTAGTCAGAGAGACAGTCACTGCAACAGGCCAGGGAAATATGCTGGCAGTGATGTCCGTGGACAACACATGGCCATTGACTTTCTTTACAATGGGAACTGGATTGGCTGCTTATGCAAACAACAACCTGAGGGACATGACAACTGGATTCTATCACGCACAGAACGATGTAACATCCACCTTTTACCTGGGTGGATACGGAATGTGGAATGACGGATCTGGATTAATGTATTGGTCATCAGTCCCGCTCGATGACACATACACTGGAATTCCAGCACCAATGTCAGGAGTTGACACATACCTACCAATAGCAGCAAGCACTCCTCCAGTTTCGATGTTAGACCCCTTTATGTCAGACGTATCAACAGTCGGCTTTTTCGTAGCAGGTGTAGTTGATATGGCAGGAGCGACCATTATTGTAGATGTTGACAGCACCACAGATGCTTTTGCAGATGGAGCTGGTAACTTCGGTTCTTTCTCAGGAGCAAGCAATGCAGCTGGTGCATACAGAGTAAGTGTTACTGGTCTTGATGAGGCTTTCACCTATTACTACAGGGTCAGGTTAGTTGATGGAGCAGATACAGCCTACTTCCCTGCTGCAGGCACAGCTGTTGGTCCAACAAGGATCGGAGCAACAAGCGCACCTGTATCCAACACAGCGGTTTCCATGAGATCATATGAGTGGAATCCGCCAGCAACAACAGGCCAGGCACTTATGTTGGCTACGATGTCCGTGGACAATACATGGCCTCTGTCCTTCTTTACAGTGCCTGCACCCGCAGGAATGGCTGCTTTCGCAAACAACAACCTGAGGGACATGACAACTGGATTCTATCACGCACAGAACGATGTAACATCCACCTTTTATCTGGGTGCATACGGAATGTGGGACAGTGGATCAGGAGCCATGTACTGGCAGTCAAACATGACTGATGACACATACACAGGAATACCAGCGCCACTATCAACAGTTAGTACATACCCGCCTGCAGGAGCAAGCACAGCTAAAGTAACAGGTCCAACTGGAGTATCAACAGACAACACACCTGATGTGACATTCACAACAGTCGGTAATCCCGCAACAGTGGACATCTGGTCATGGGATGGAACTTCCTGGACAAATGAGGGAACAGACGCAGACGGTGTCGGTCCATTCACAGTTGCAGCACTGGCAGACGGCACATACAGTTGGTATGCACAGTCACCAAGTGAAGCAGTTCCGGAAGATGCAGGAGATGCTGAGGCTGGCCCATACATGATAGACTCCACAGCCCCAACCATCAGCTCAACAAGCCCAACACACCTGGACACAGGTGTCGCGGCCACTGCAAATGTAGTGATCACATTCGATGAGCCGATGAATACGGGAACTGTAGGATATACCTCGTCACCACTCGTCACCTTCACAGAAAGCTGGGACGGAACCAATTCCATAATGACATTGAACCCAAATACGGACTTGGCAGAACTGACCTCTTACACAGTGACCATAACAGCAGGCCAGGATATAGCAGGGAACTTGCTTGTCGGAACACCGATCGATATCCAGTTCACAACAGCAGATACGACTGCACCAACAGCAGCACCAACACCAGCTGATGGAATAACTGGAGTGTCAACTGCATTGCCTTCATACACAATAACATTCAGTGAGCCAATGCAGGCAGTAGGTACAATTGCAACTGATGACCTACCAGGTGGATCATGGGCATGGACAACGACAACAACCTATGTCAAAACAGGATTCACACTTGCTGAAGTGACAGCATATGATGTTGTTTTGAACGCAAACTTCCTTGATCTGGCTGGAAATGCAGTAACTGGAGACATAACATATGTCTTCACAACTGCTGATGAAACTGCACCGACAGCAGCACCAACACCTGTTGATGGCGCAATTGATGTCGCAACCGCAACTGCATCATACACAATAACATTCAGCGAACCAATGCAGGCAGTAGGTACAATTGCAACCGATGACCTGCCAGGTGGATCATGGGCATGGACAACGACAACAACATACGTCAAGACAGGATTCACACTTGCTGAAGTTACAGCATATGATGTTGTTTTGAACGCAAACTTCCTTGATCTGGCTGGAAATGTAGTAACTGGAGACATAACATATGCCTTCACAACTGCTGATGAGACCGCACCAACAATAATCGGCGTGACACCAGCAGATGGAGCCATAGGTGTAAGTGTAGCCAGTGGAGTAATGGTCATTGAGCTCAGTGAGCCAGTGACTATCACAACACCACCAACGGACAATCTACCAAACTCTAATGGCGGATTGGATCCAACAGGCATGTGGGCAAACGTGACATACGACGCACTAGCTGATCTGACGACATATTACCTCGACATGACTGGATCGGGAATTACTGATCTGGCAGGTAATCCACTGGGAGGGAATCTCAACATCACCTTCACAACTGGTGACTTCACTGCCCCAACAGTACTTGGAACAAACCCAGCAAATGTAACATTTGGTGTGGCAATTGCAGCAGGAACATATGTTATTCAGTTCAGCGAACCAATGGACACTGGCATAACAGCTGTGGGAACTGATCTACCAGGAGCTTCAGTCTCTTGGTTTAGTTCAGACACACTCGAAATAGACTACACTGCCCTGACAGAAAGCACAGTGTATGGGATCAGTCTGATAGGACGAGGACATCAAGATGTTGCAGGTAATGCACTAACAGGCTCAATGGGATTCATCTTCATAACAGGTGACTTCACTGGCCCAACAATAACCTCCACAACACCAACTGATGGCGGAATAGATGCAGCAACAGGTACTAGCTTTGTCGTCAACTGGGATGAAGAAATGGATGATGGAGTAGGTACTGTGAATATAGTTCCTGCACCACTTGTCGCAGGAAGCTGGGCATGGTCAGCAGCCAATCAAACATACACATACTCTGGAATGACATGGGCAGAAGAGACAACTTATGTCTTGACCTTCAGCAACTTCGCAGACACATCCGCTAATGCAGCAACTGGAGATCTCGTTAAGTCTTTCACAACAGCTGATGAGACCGATCCAACAGTGATATCGACATTACCAGTTGATGATGCAACAAGTGTGGCAATAACTGCAGGAACATTTGCAATTGAGTTCAGCGAACCAATGGATACATCCATCAGCGGATTCACCTCTGACCTACCAACTACTGGATTTGGTTGGAGTGCAAATGGCATGTGGTTCAATCTGACATACTCGGCTTTGAATGAGGGGACCTTGTACACAACAAGTATCTGGTCACAGGGACACATGGACGAATCGGGAAATGCACTCGCAGGAACATTAGTGTTCGACTTCACGACCGGAGACTTCACAAACCCAGTATCAGCAGTTGATGCGATCAGCCCATATGAGCACACGGTAGCAACTCCACTGACAATAACTGCAGCAGCAAATGATGCAGGAAGCGGTGTTGCCAGCGTGGAATTGTTCTACAGACACTCCGTAGATGACGTGACATGGAGTGGCTGGACATCATACGGTGTCGATAATGCTATGCCATGGTCATGGAACTTCAACTACCCAGATGGAGACGGAAGCTATGAATTCTATTCAATAGCCACTGACAATGTAAGCCTTGTGGAGACCGTGACAGGAGGAGCAGATACAACCGCAGGATTGGATACTGTTGAACCAACATCATCCGTAGATGCAATTGGAACCTACTGGCAAACAACAAGCCCATTGGTCATAACCGCAACTGCAAACGATGATACAAGTGGTGTGGACACTGTCGAGCTGTTCTACAACTTCGATGGTGGTGCATGGATATCCTTCAGTGTGGACATTGCCGCACCGTGGGAATGGACATTCAACTTCCCGGATGGAGAGGGTGACTATGAATTCTATTCCATAGCATCTGATGACGCTGGGCATGTTGAAGCAGCACCAGCGGGAGCAGACACAACAGCAGGATTGGATACAACAGTACCAACCATAATATCTGTGACTCCAGCAATAGACACGACCAACGTATCTGTTGCCAATGGAACGCTCATCATTGAGTTCAGCGAGCCGGTGTGGGATAACGGATTATCACCTGCTTCAAATATCAATGTCATAAATGTTTCTTGGAATGCAGCCCATGATATTGTCACTCTGGAAATTGTGAATTTGACTGATCTGACTGTCTACTACCTAAACATGACCAACTTAGCACTTGTAGACGCGGCAGGCAATTTGCTTGTTAGCCAGAACATCACCTTCACAACAGGTGATGAGACTGCGCCAGTGGCAGATGCAGGAGCTGATGAAGATATCATCGATGGTGTTCTATTGACCTTCGATGGTTCTGGTTCTACAGACAATGATGCCATAGACAGCTACACATGGACATTCACCGACGGAACTGCACAAACTCTGAACGGAGTAGCACCAACATACACCTTCGACAATGTAGGTGTATTCGTGGTCACACTCACCGTTACAGATGCCTACAACAACACACACACAGACACCATGACCGTGACTGTTATTTCAGGAGTTGATGCGACAGCACCAGAGGCAGATGCAGGCGCAGATCAGACCGTTGATGAAGGAACAGTTGTATCCTTTGATGGTTCTGGTTCTACAGACAATGATGTCATAGACAACTACACATGGACATTCACCGACGGAACTGCACAGACAATGTACGGAGCAACTCCAGACTATAACTTCACAACCCCTGGAGCCTACATCGTGACACTTACAGTCACCGATGCCGGAAACAACACAGACACAGACACAATACTTGTGACCGTGGATGCCCTACCATTGGATACTGACGGCGACGGAATACCAGATGCAACAGACACAGATGACGACGATGATGGTGTTCTTGATGTGGACGATGACCTCCCATTGGATGACAGCGATAGTGTTGACACGGATGGCGATGGGATCGGAAACACAGCAGATACCGACGATGACGGCGATGGTACATTGGACACAGCGGATGACTTCCCACTGGATGAAACTGAGGACACGGACACAGATGGGGATGGAACCGGAGACAATGCAGATACCGACGACGATGACGATGGTGTGCTTGATGCAGACGATGACTTCCCACTGGATGATGAAGAATCAGTAGATACAGATGGGGATGGGATCGGAAACAATGCAGATACCGACGACGATGGTGATGACATACTCGATGTAGATGATGACGAACCATTGACACCAGCGGCAATTGATGACGACGATGACAGCGCAAGCAGTTATCTTTGGATCATCATCCTGCTCGTAGCAGTTGGCATTGTAGGTGCTTTGATCTTCATGAAGAAGGGCAAGAAACCAGAAGCAGCAGCTCCACCAGAAGCAGCAGCCCCAGCATCTGAAGAGCCACAGCCACCCGGACCTGAATAGGCGTCTAAAGAACGAAGAAATGGGCGCGGGTAAAACCGCGCCCCCTTTTACTTTTTTTTTTAAGATGTGTATTTCCATGAAATACATGCATCTTTTTTATCTAATACGTATTTAATTTTATGTATACTGAGTATTTGATTCTGAGATGTGTATTTCCATGAAATACATGCATCTTTTTTATCTAATACGTATTTAATTTTATGTATACTGAGTATTTGATTCTGAGATGTGTATTTCCATGAAATACATGCATCTTTTTTATCTAATACA
>JAEHCQ010000003.1:151623-249673 GCA_020696385.1 Methanobacteriota archaeon
TTAATTTTATGTATACTGAGTATTTGATTCTGAGATGTGTATTTCCATGAAATACATGCATCTTTTTTATCTAATACATATTTAATTTTATGTATACTGAGTATTTGATTCTTATTTGTTTATTGATTAATGAATATTTAGTGAAAAAGCATATTTACTAATAGCCGATATCAGTCACAAAGATGATCAATACAAGAACTGAACAATTGTATTGATAAACTAAAAATGGAGGGAATACAATGGGAATATTTGACAAAGCAAAAGATGCAACAAAGAAAGGATTGGATAAAGGAGTGGACCTCGGCAAGAAAGGTGTGGACGGAACAAAGGAAGCAGTGAGGAAAAAGACCTGCTCCGAATGCAAGCACTACAATGTCAAGGACGATGTCAGCGGCTCATGCCAGATAGCTGGGGACCGAATGGCATCCGCAGATTCAGCCACATGCCCCCAGAAGGCATTTGAAGCAAAATGATACTTGCCATCTGATGGGCAGGATCCGTACAATTAAAAATACCAGGCTTTGAAAGCCTGGTAACTATTTCATTAGTAAATCTTAAATCAACCATTGGCTTACACACCATTGTGAAGCGCATACCAGATAATGATAGAAAAAGAATATTGGCTGAAATAGAATCACATTCTTTTATGAACGAAGAGGCCAGTATGAACACCAACTATGCCACACCCAGTACAAGCTCGCTTGGGCGCAAGATACAAGAGAACCCGGGTGCGGGTGAACATCGCAGCCCCTTTTCAATAGATCGTGACAGAATACTGTACTCCAAGGCCTTTTTCAGATTGGCTGGAAAGACGCAGGTCTTCATGTCCCCCCGAAGCCCATTGGTAAGCAATAGAATGACACACACTATGCACGTGGCTCACCTCGCAAGATCTATATCTCGATCATTGAGCTTGAATGAGGATTTAGCCGAAGCTATCGGACTGGGGCATGATATCGGACATCCACCCTTTGGCCATAGAGGGGAGAAGGTACTCGATGAATTATGCAAAGAACATGGATGCAAGGGCTTCGAGCATAATGTCCAGAGCGTTCATGTCCTTGAGGTTTTGGAGAAAGATGGAAAGGGACTTAATCTTTCATGGGAAGTGCTGGATGGTGTCCTTTCACATTGTGGTGAGACCACAGAAAGCGAATTCAGACCCATGGAACTTATCGATGACAAGAAACATGAGGATTCAATGAGCCCAGCAACCCTTGAAGGATGCCTGGTCAAGATCTGTGACAGGATCGCATATGCCAGAAAAGATATAGAGGATGCGGCCAAAGCTGGCATAATCAAGGAAGAGGACATCCCAAAAGAGATCACGGATGTTCTCGGTACAACGAATGGCCAGATAATCGATACACTTGTCAAGGATATCATTGTTAATTTCAGATGGGATAAAGAGCAATTCATTTCGGAGAATGGCAGAGATCCTGCCAGGCATGAGATATCCATCAAACTGAGCTGGCCAGTCAAAGACGCTCTCAATTCACTTGTCCATGATTTCAATTATCCCAGAATATACATGAATCCGGAGAATCTAAGATATGAGAATCAGACGGAGAACATGCTCAGGAAGATGTTCTATTCCTTCATGGAAGAGCTGGAGTCCCTGGAGATACCAAAGACCATACAGGCCAGCCTTATGGATTTTCATGGTAAAATGGCATCAGATAATGGCATAAACATCGAGCATACCAACCTGAAGGAGCTGGAGAAGGATATTGATGGCGACCAGGATAATATAAGGAAATTAAAACTCATCATTATCCGCGAGAATATCAAGCAGGATAATGGCAAGATCAATTCCATATTGCCATTCCTTTCAGAGATGAACGATGATTATATTATGAATTCCAGCATCGTGATAATGGTAAGAGATTATATCGCATTGATGACGGACACCATGGCCATGAACGTCTTCGAGGCCATGACCATACCCAGACCTTTGGTATAGGCAAATAGTATGAGCCAGTACAAGAGTGGCTCATGTCATCTCGATCCCCATTACAATGAGCACAGTGATGACGATGGCATAGACAACTATGCTTATGGTTGAATATGAAATAAGTTTTCTTTCATCCATTTGGAACATCTTCATAGTGATCATCATGGTCCATATTCCAGTCCAGGGAGTTCCGAGCAGAATGAACCAGATGCCATATTTATCAACTCTGCTCTTCAATTTCTCGGATGTGAGTTTTGAGAGCCAGCCATTCACTCGCTCATTCTTGATCGCTTGAGAATACAGATAATTAATTAAGAAGATAGGAACACAATTACCAAAGGCCGACCAGAATATGATCGACATAGGATCCAATCCCAAAGCGAAGCCTGCTGGAACAGCCAGATATATTTCAAAATAGGGAAAAAAGCCAATGAACCATACGGTCAATGCTTTTACCAGGTAATCCATTTAATCATCTCCGGAGAAGTCTACTCTCCAGTATACTTCTCCGCAAATACTTTCCCCGCGACCCTTGCCTTTTTATTAGGCAAGGTTTCCATCGGATGACCAACTGGCAATATGACCTCGGCTTTGAAATACTGAGGCATGTCAAGCAGTTGATTGAGGAAGCCTGTATCTGAAGGAGTGTAAGTGACCGTGCCCAATCCTTCATTCTCTATAGCCAAAAGAACATAAGCGATGGAAAGCCAAGTGGATTCTCTCCAATATGGCTTTCTGGTATCCCCAGCAATAATAAGAAGCATGGGGGCCTTGGTGAGGAACTCTTTCTTGTGATCTATGCCTTTGGCATCGAACCATTTCTTCAATTTTGGATCACAATTCTCATGGAATTTTCTATCTGCTTCTTCCGAAGCCTTGCGTATCTTGGCCCTTGTATCCGGGTCAAGGACCTTGATGATGATGAAAGGAAGCTTATCAGCACCAGATGGACAAAGAGTACTGGCTTGCATTATCCTTTCAAGGCTTTCAGAAGACACTTCCCCGTCGGTGAAGTCCCTGATAGTACGCCTTCTGCTCATCAACTCTAATAGATCTTCGGGGGTCATGTCATCATTCCCATGTTATTTCATAAGTGCAGGTAGGTTCATCATCCAATTCGATGCAGGTTATATCCACATCACCGGTGTTGCCAGTCAATTCCAGAACCGCCTGTAATCGCCCCTTGTAAAATTCATACCAGATCATGTCATTGGGCCATTCTCTCAAAATTATGGTCACCTTTTTATCTCCGATGGCCGAGGCCTCGAATCTACCACCACGGTATTGGCCATCCTGTCTCTTTGTGCTGGTGAATATATCTTTGGGATCCTTGCCCTTGAAGAGCATCTGCCATCTGAAATCGAACTTCATGATATCATGGCCTATGCGACTGGCTATGCCTTCTGAGCCATCACCAAAAGCATCATCTATTTTTGAGATTAGAGAAAGGAAATCAGAGATAGGATACCATTTTTCGATCAGGTATCCTGCAGGATCTACACCGATCTTGTCCAGACTACCTTTACCTCTTTTATTTGATACGTGGTCTAGAACTTTGAGGATCAGATCTCCCTTCACCATGGCTTCGGACATCATCATGACCATAGACTGATTATTTATTATGTTTTCCCATGAACAGAGAGACTTATTGTCCCTTATGCGCCATTCACTCGAAATCCATTTATATACAACCACTCATATGAAGTGATGATGATAATCCCGATGGAAGATCTGGTTAACATATATTTGCCAAAGATACTGTTGGCAATATTTTGCGGTAGCCTGATCGGCCTGGAAAGAGAACTAAAGGAAAAGCCAGCAGGCATCAAGACCTACATGCTGATCTGTACTGGAGCTACACTTTTCACAATCATCAGCATAGCATTCACGGATTATTTCGCTTATTCAAATGAGCCAAGCAGGGTTGCCGCTCAGATAATCACCGGAGTGGGATTCATCGGTGCTGGAACCATCATGTTCGCCAAAGGCCATGTTAGAGGTCTTACGTCCGCTGCCGCCATATGGATGTCTGCCGCGATTGGAATGGCCATTGGGATCGGCATGCACATGTTCGCCATCATCGTTACCGTGATCATCATATTGACCCTCGTCGCTTTGGGGAAACTGGAGGGGCAGCTGGGCCTGAAGGGAAAGAGGACCACGACCATTCTTCTGGAACTTTCAGATCCAGAAGAACTAAAAAAGGTCAGAGCTCTTGCCAATAGATCCCGTGGAAGCTGCACGATCGTGGGGCTGGACAGGAAAGATGACTATTGCAAGATACGCATGACCTGCACTCTTACAGTGAAGGAAATGAACAGACTCCAGGTCTCGATCCAGGAATTGAAAGGAAATATCTCTTTCAAGCTGGAGTGAGAATAATTTTAATTCAGAGAATTTCTTGATTTAACTTATTATAATAAAGAAAACTTTAGGTCTTTCTCTTCCAAAGCTTCGGGTACGTGCCAGGCGCCATGAATATCCGTTTGATATCAACAGCAACTCCCTTTTCACCACTGATCATATCCTTGGACCTCTTCTTGGCAATTCCAAGTCCTATTGCTTCTCCCTTCTGCGTGAATAAAGCGACAAGGCTGCCTTTCTTGGCCATTCCTTCCACCCTTACGACTCCAGGCAATGCCAGGTTCGCACCATGGCATACCGCGTCCACAGCGGAGTCCTTGACAGTTATCCTTGGGAGATCATCGAAGAGCTTTTCCATCGGCATGACGAGCTTTCTTATGATTGACTCATCACCAGTCTCCTTATAGATCTCGAAAGCATCTTTCAATTCATGCAATCGGTATAATTGTGATTCGTGGAAATGACCGCTCCTGGTCCTTCTCAATTCCAGCATGTGACCGCCCACACCCAGCACTTCGCCTATGTCCGTGCATAATGTGCGTATGTAGGTTCCGGGATCGCATTCGACCCTGAATAAGACATTTCGACCATCCACTTCCAGAATATCGAGTGAATGGATCTTTCGAATACGCAGTTCTCGCTTAACAGCCGCGCGAACAGGTGGTGTCTGGTAGATGTCACCGATGAATTCCTTGAAAACCTTCTCGATCTTTCCCCTTTGGGAATTTCCGTGAAGCCTGAGAACCGCGACATATTCCTTCGTGCCCTCAAGCAGAACATCCAGTGCCCTGGTCGCATCCCCGAACACGATGGGAAGCACACCACTGACATTCGGGTCTAATGTTCCCGAATGGCCAGCCTTGTTTAATCCCGCAATGCCCTTCACCCAGGCAGATACCTGGTGGGAAGTCGGGCCCCTTGGCTTATCGATGAGGACCATACCAAGGCGCAAATAATGCTCAAGCTCCCTTTGCTCAGGCTCTACACCGTGTGCGCTGGCTGATAGGCTGGAATCAGACATTGTTCATCCCTCCAATTATAGAATCGACGATCTCGTCGGGTGTCTGATTATCCGAGTGAACGACCATGTCATAAACTGCCAGGTCATAGGAATCGATCTTGTAAACATTCATGTATCTCTCATGCTCGCATTCCGCTCTCTCGATGGTCTCCTTCATGACCACTTCAATATCCTTGGATTCGCGACCTGCGATCCTCTGGCTGCGGGTCTGGATGGAAGCGTCTATCCATATCTTGAATGCTTTGATACCATTAAGATGAAGCATGTGGCCTGCCAGTCTTCCCTCGATGATGACATCACCCTTGGCATAAGTCAGAACACGGCGATCCAGTTCCTTATCGATCTCCGGATCTTCAAGAGCCAATGCTCCGAAATCAGCAAGGTTCATGCCTTTTGCCTCGGCCATTTCTCTAAATATGATGCCCGTGGTGATAAGTTCATAACCCAGCTTATCTGCTAGAAGTCTGGCGGCAGTTGTTTTGCCACTTCCCGGGGGACCACTGATGGTGATGATCATTCACCGACCACGTCCAATTCTTTCAATCTATTGGAAAAGGTGATGTACTTGAGAATTCTCTGAAGTACCTGGCCAAATGATAATGAGACCATCATATAGACGAATATCCAGTTCTCGAACCCACACATTGGTGATGTGGCAAAATTGGAATCATAGTGCCAGGGTATGGAGAACATCGTGCTGGGAAGTCCATGTACGAAGACTCCCAGATAAGTGAATGTACCAATAATGAATATCATGGTGAAGGCCATTGGCTTCATCTGTGACATCGATGATTGCATATTGAGTTGCATTATTTCGGGCTGCTTTTTCAGAAGTTCGGCTGTCTTTCTCTCATTCTTTGCCATTCTGGCATCCCGGAGTTCTTTATTGAAATCTCTCATGATGGATTGATTGCGCGCGGCATCTATCCAGTCGATGAAATAGTGTCTGATGCCAGTGGACATGATGACCATCATGAATCCCGCCAGGAACAGTGTCATGACCGGAAATTTATATTCAAATCCGATAATGGGATCCAATATCACCTTGGCTATCTCTCCAACAGCATTACGCATTGATGGAATGAACATTATGAACATGGTCATGAACATCATCATGAACATCATCATCTGACCACTGGATTGTGGTGCCGGTGTTGGATTCACACCTGCTGAGGGTATACCTTCACTCATATTGAATCTCCTTCGTCGTCAATCGTGGGATTGTATAATAACTTAATTGTTATTGTATAGGATAGGTAATTATAAGCGGGCATTATCAGCCACCATCCTTCTTAACGAGATATGCCAGTGTTTTCTCCGAGCAGATATTCAGTATGGCCTCGGATTCTCCGGATCCTGTCAGACCAGCCGCGCCATCATGACCGCCACTCTCGGCTCCGATCTCTTCCGCGATGTCCCTTAGCATATGGCCCAGGTGTAAGCCGATGTCCAGGGCTCTGCGGTTCGCCCTGGCTGTGATCCGATACTTCATCTTATCCTGCGAGGCGACAAAGCTCACATCAGCCCCCAGGTTTATCAGGCCGCGTGCGACATTTGATTCGAATGAGCTGACCTGGCTCGAGGCCACGACCCAGGTTCCTTTTCTGAGATACTTCAAGCGCTGGCCTCCCTTTAATTTGGAAATGCGCTGGGATACCTCATCACCAGCTTCCATGTAGAACATTGAAAAGGCCTTTTCCATGCTGATATTGGAAGCATCCAATACCTGGCCTGCATAGTTCAATGTGGTAGGGCTCGCATGATGGAAATTACCGGAATCTCCGATCATTCCGGTTAGAAGTGCCAGAGCGATATCATCTCCAATATCCTTGTTCTTTCCAAGATGGCAAAGAAGTGACCAGACGATCTCGCATGTGGATACCGCCTTCTCATCTATCAGGGATGCGAGGAACTTCTTGTTCTCGGAGCCGGGATGATGATCAATTACAAGTGCCTGGGTCCAGTCAAAACCGGGCAATTGTAACATGGCATCCGAGTGGGAGTCCACAACAATGATATTATCATAGTTTCCTAATTCCGCATTATTCAAAATATCCATGTTCAATTCTTTCAGCAGTTTTTTTCCAACACGGCTCACACCAGAAGGTGCGTACAAGAAAGAATCTGGAAATGATAATGCAATTGCGATCCCGGAGCCAATTGCATCTGCATCGGCATTGGAATGAACTAATATCAGGTTAGAACCACTTGAAAGTATCCGGGATATATCTTCCATTGCTTTACCTCTAATAATGGCTGGTATGGCTAGGAACTGGATAGGTGATAGATCATCAGTTCTCGGGTGCTTCCTGACCACCCTGCAAGGCCTTGGTCAGTTCTTCCTGAAGGGAGTCGAAGCTTTCCTTCATGGTCTTTTCCTGCTTTGCCAGGCTCTTGACCCTGATCTCCACTGTCTCCTTCTGCTCTTCCAGCTCGGCGACCAGTGCGTCTTTGTCATCCTTTTTCACCAGCAGGCTTCCAATGCTCTTGTATATTGGAGTTCCTTTCTCCAATTCCTTGAGCTCATCCAGTGTCTTGTCAAGCTCCGCGGCCTGCATTTCCATCTGGTATTTCTGACTGCCTATCATCTGCACTTGCTGTTGTAATTGCTGGTACTGGAATAATTTTCCCTGTATTTCCTCATTCATCATCAAACCCTCCAATGATATTATTGGTCTCTGTTGCGATCCTCAGCCATCTCAAATAAGAATTCAAGGCCGCTCTTAGAGAGCTCACATCTTCAGCAGCTATTTTAATCTTTAGGCTGTCAATCCCGATATCCACCTCCATGCTTGTCTTTGCCAGGTCCTCCGTGACCTCCGGACTAAGACAGCTTGCCAGTTCCTGTGGATTCGAAATATCCGATATTACGATCTCCGCTCTCATTAGGCATGGGAAGTTGTAGGATATATTTATTTAATGCCATTCCATTTATGTTCTGTAGAGTTAGGTATCGGGGTGAAGTAAATGGTTCATGATAGGAAGGAAACAAAAATTGTGCCAGATGGTTTGATATTGATGGTAGTCTCAGGATTCTTTTCAAAAAAGAAGAAAAAGAAAGATAAGAAAAGAAGGCCGGAACCGCAGAGAATGGCTCCAAAGAAAGTGGAGCCAGTGAGAGCTGGTGGTGTCGTGGCAGCTGAGGAGCCAGAGGCCATTAAGATAAAGGTCACTGAAGAGGTCGCACCAGTGGATCCGGTAGAGCCCGTAGAACCTGTTGAACCAATGGAACCGATTACTCCTATTGAACCGGTAGAGCCAGTGGATCCGGTAGAGCCAGTGGAACCTGCTCCAACAGAGGCAATAACACCAGTCGAACCTGCGCCTATCGAAGCGGTTGCTCCACAAGAGACCGCCCTGGTGGATCAAGACTTGCCTAAAGAAGAGAGCTTGGTAGATCCAGGCCCACCAAAGGAAGAAGCATTGGCCGAGCCTGTTGCTCCGGTTACTCCGATTGAGCCTCAAATAACAGAGCCAGCACCAGCGCCACCACCAATGGCACCAGCGGAGCCACCTCAGGAAGAAGCTCCGATTGAGGAAGCCAGTACCGAGGCAGAGGTCGATGCAGGGGACGGCATCACGTTCGCTCTTGAGACATCGGAAACCGAAAAAGATCAGCCAGATGATGAAGAAGAGGAAGGCGAGAAGAAAGAGAAGAAAGATGAAAAGCTCGAGGAGATAGAGATCGAGCTGTTCACCTCGGATTAGTTATGATAGCTTCATCAATTCAGGCTAATTCCTTATATGAGATTTCTGTATCCATCTAACCGAAGGTTATGGTCTATGGCAGGTGTATCATTCAATAGGATCATGGGTATCTGCATCATACTGTCAGGTGCCGGGACATTGATACTGGGCGCGGTTTATCCTGAAATCATAAGGGACATATACTGGACAAGTACAAACCTCGGCCCCATGGTCACCGCACTGGGGGTCTTTCTTTTCATAATCGGGATATTGACATACCTCAATGATGGCAGTAAAGAAGGCTCTGGAGATGATATGCTGAACATCATCTCTCTGGGTGAACAAAACACTGGCAGTTCATATGAAGGTAATCAGGATGATCAAAACTTGAATGGCGAAACATAATTCCCATATCGGTCTTGTGCGTCCGTAAGCCTTTTCTTTTACCCTCGCTCCTCTGGCTCACCCTCCAAAAGAACAAGTATTCCAATATCGACCAAACAAGTTTGGAAAATAGATGCGCGAAAACACGCATCTAAAAAAGAAAACTCGGGTGAGCCTGCTCGCTCGGGGCTATTACTAAAGATTATATGCTGAAACTCTCACCTAGTATCAATCAGAATTTGAATGGCGAAACATAATTCCCATATCGGTCCTGTGCGTCCCCGAGTCTTTCCTTCTGATCTTCCAGAACATCAAATAATTCTTCAGGAGTGTAGAGAACCCTGGCCGCATACATCTTCAATGTTCTCTTGATCTTGGCAAGATGTTGGGGTATTCGGACCGTGAACTGATTGATATACTCATCCTCCGTGTATTTAATATCAGGGAAGATGTCCTCGAATATCGGGACAAGATCATAATAATATGGAATAAGGCCAGTCGGTGTCCTGATGGCCTTTACCTCATTGTTCACCCTCTTGTCCATCCAGCGAACCCATATTTTCTTGTCACTCTTGTGATTGAGATATTTCCCGCTCATGTCCTTGAGGAAATAATTAACAGAAAATATACGCGGTGGATCTGGCATATCCTTGGCGAAATCAATGTGATTCTTAATGTAGGTTCCAATTGGAACAGATAGGAAATCAATATTGGACATTGGATTGAACTTTCTCACACCGCGTTTTCCCAGAGTGGCCGCCGTGGTCTCTGATTCGAGAGCAGCAGCTTTTGTAACAACACCATGTATCCAATCAAAAGACTCCTCCACCGGAACAAAGGTATCCGAATCCCTTCCACCGTAGATGATCCCGCTGACCTTCACACCATTCGGATTGTGTAGGTTGACATCCACATTTTCCATGTTCTCAAGTGCCATGCAGAACCTGGCATTCTTGTGAGCCGGGGGTATCTTCCTCCCCAGGTCATCCAGCTTACCATCGAACCAATCACCAGAATGGTTAATGCCCTTGCCTGGCCATGCATCTGTTTTGCCATCCCAATACGGCTCATTCTTGTCTGTGACCAGTATATTGGAAAATATGATCTCCGCATCCGAGTTTAGAGCATCCCATTGAGACTTGTCATCGGATGCATTGATACCCGGCAATATGCCGAATATACCTCGCTCCATATTCACTCCCATGATGTTTCCATCGATCTTCCTGAGCAATGCGATATCATCACCCACTATCGTATCACCCGCGATAGTGGCAGTGGATGTCTTTCCGCAGGCGGATGGGAATGCGCCAGCGAAATATGTCATTCTTTCTTCACTATCCCCGACACCCATCAATAGCATGTGCTCGGCCAGCCAGCCTTCCTTGGATGCCTTGTTTATTGCCAATCGCAGAGCCAATTTCTTCATGCCGACCGTATTGCCCGCATACTGCGTATTGGTGCTGAATATCGTATTCTCCAGCAGGTCGATATAGACTCTTCTTTTCTTCAGGTCACGGCTGACCATCAGATCCAGGCCAGCTTCCTGAAGCCTACCCTGTGAATGAACGAATCTGAATATCTGTCTATTCTTTCCATTCTTGACGAATTCATCGTATGCCTGCCTGTAAAGAATATCCTCGGAATGCGCCACATATGCAGAGTCTGTTAATTGAAGACACGGAATTGTAAAAGGCGAATTGGTCGGCCCCAGGCTGAAGAATCGGACATACATCTCCCTGCCCTTCATCATCCTGTGCAGGATCTTGTGTATCTCCTTCAATCCCTTCTCCCGGTTCATGGCATTGATCTCGGGACCGATATTGTGAGATTCTGGCATCAGGAATTTAGTATTATCTTTATCCCTGGCCTGGTCTTTGAAATTATCAAAATGAATTGTATGGTTCGGCATGGAAAGCCGAGCTTCCTCTCTATTGTGACGGGCGGATTTCCTGATATAATCAATATCCTCTTTTTCATCAGTGCAGACAAAAACACTTGCTGGCCTGCAAAGATCGATATATTCCGCTACAAAATCATGAACCCGCGGATTATCTATGGCTATCAGTTTCTTGAAGTTTTTATCATCCAAGTGGCTTTCTAGAAGCCCAATGGCGTCCTGATCCATGGTCTTATCCCATTAAATTACAGGCCACATTGGACCTGGCATTTATCCCATACGGGAACATTCGGATTTCTGACTTGAAACCGTGATTACGCTAAGTGAAATAAAGGTTTCCACGAATATTGAATAATACAATGATCCGCAAGTCGAACTATAAAGACTTGCGTTTGGCCTTCGTCTCAATATTATTTGTTCAGGTATTCGCCCGCTCTCTCCATGCCGATCTTGATCTTCTCCAGGTCATGGACCATCGGGCCGTATGAAACTCGTATCGCATTCTTCAATGACTTGCCGAATCCTCCACCGGGTATGAAGAGAACTCCCGTGTTTTTGAGCACGTCCTGAATGAACTCGTCACCATTTGTTCCAACATCCACCACGGTGTACAGTCCGCCCTGTGGTGTGAGTGCCCTCATCCCAAGGTTCTGGTCAATGGCTTTCATAGTGACATCCGCGGCCTTCTGATAATCCTGTCTGGTGGTCTCAAGATAGGATGCCAGACTTCCGTTTGGAATGGCTTCCTCAAGATAATCCACCATCGCCATCTGATGGAAGGTATCCGGGCACAGGGTACTGCACTGCTGGACTCTTTCCATTCCATCTATGACGGTCGGGCTGGCCTCGATCCATCCGGTTCGGCGACCCAGGCTTCTTGCCCACTTGGAATTGGAATGAATCGTTATGAGATTTGGATAGTCATTTGGCGACCAGGAGAAATATTCAGGATACTCGCCAAAGTACTGGGTCTTGTAGGCGAAGTCGATCACAAGATATGCATTGAATTCCGCGCATATCTGGATAGCTCCTTCCATGAACTTCTGTGGAACTATCTGGCTGGTCGGATTGTCGGGTGAAGGAACCATTAGCAAGCTGGGTCTTCGCAGGTCCATTATTTTGCGAAGATCTGCCAGGGCTTTGTCCACATCTGGCATGTATTTCCACTGATCGGTATCCATGACCTTGAGATAGGCCACTTCCGCCCTGGGCACGACAAGATCTATTCCAGTGGAATCGTGGACGATACCGCTGTCCGTGAGAGCGAATACCATCTGGCCGTAATAATTTGCATAGGTCGGATCAAGAAGTACAACATCCTGGCCAGGCTCCGTAGTGGTCAGGAACATATCATGAGTTAATTGAGTACTGCTCTGGCCAATTATTATGTTCTGGGAGCTGATGTTCTTCATATTGAACAATTTCAATTCCATCTCGGCAATTAGCTCTCTATATCTGAGATCGCCCAGCGTGGCACTGTAAGCACCGGTGGTATGGAAGCGAGTCTTATCACTGGCTACATCGATATATTTCTGTCTCAGAGGCTCTGGAGCCGGGTGGTTTACCCAACCTCCGCCAAATGATATCACATTATCAGGGTCCAAGCCCATATTGATTATGTTCTGCCTCTCGGCCATTTTCATTATCTGCCTTATAGGGGAAGGTGTTTTTATCTGCTCCTGGACTACCTTGGACAACTTCAATGCCATTTATCTCACCGAGGTGGCAATCTCCTGCACTCTATTAAAATTTATGTGAATAATGGCAAAACATACATATATTCAAGTTAACCTATATGTGAATCAATGGCTGCAAAAAAGGCAAAGACCACGAAAAAGGCTGATACAAAGCCAAAGACCCCTACCAAGAAGGAGTCCAAGCCAAAAAAAGAAACAAAGGTCAAACCAAAAAAGCAGACGAAGGCAGAGCCAAAGAAAAGCTCTGCCAAAAAGACTCAGCCAGCACCAGTACCAGTACCAGCACCTCCAAAGAAGGCCGAGCCCACCCTGAAGTCACTCTCCAATCAACTGAATAGAATGGAGAAAAAGATCGTCAAGCAGGAAGACACAATCAAAACACTCAAGGAATCCAACCGCGAAGCCAATAAAAAAATATCCAGCATGGAGAAGAAGCTGGATACCAGGATCAAGCGGGAAGAGGTCATCATGGACGCCCTGAGCCTGAACTCCAGAAGTAAAAAGGGTAGCAAGGGAGTGGTTGGGGAATTCAACTCCTCCATATTGAAAGTGGAGGAGTATCTGCTGAACACTGGCAATAGAATTGATAATATACTTTCAGCGGTCAAGAACCATCGTGAATATCTCGTGAAACTGAACAAGCGGGTGTACAAGGAGCACAGCCGCGAGATGATCGAGATACGCGTGGACATCATCAGCAATTCACTTACGCTGATGATGGTCAATGGGTTTGATTTTGATAAAAGCCTCATCAAGGATGTTGAAAAACTGAAGAAAATGATGGAAAAGAAGGATTCCGAGCTGAGCAAGATCAGGAAGAAGATGAACACTCTGGACAAGAAATATGAAGAAGAGCTGGAGAGATTCGACTTCAAATCGATTTATGAAAAGAAGCAGGACCTGCCAGGATACCATTGATTTTTTTCAGCTGGCTTATTGAATTATGTAATATTATTTCATATAGATATGTCAATGTACATTGATGTACATACAATTAAATATGGGCTTTGACAATATACAATATAGATGGCAAGACCAAGGAAGAAGGAATACAAGGCAGGAGATCAGCTCCACTTCATAATCACAGAGGATTTTGTTGACTCAGCCAATGCTTTCTTCGGTCATTGCGACGAAGAAATGATCAATGCCTCCAGCGCGATAAGAAGATCAATGGAGGAATGGCTGTATAGGGCCAGCAAAGGCAAGGGACCAGACCAGGATGCAAACGGGTCTGGAGATGCATTGGCCGATCCTCCACCCATACATGCTCAATCCAGCTGGGGGGCTGGAAACGGAAAAACAACTTCGATCAAGGGTCAAGGTGTGATCGAACAGATGTTTCTCATCTATAAGGACGGAGCATTGCTTGCTCATGCCACCAGCCATGTCACACCAGACCTCGACATGGACATCTTCTCCAGCATGCTGACACTCATCCAGGGCTTTGTAACAGAGAGCTTCAGTGATATGAAAGATACCAATATCAGCATGATAGAGTTTGGAGACAAAAATATTGTTATCGAGCCTTCAAGAAACCTGGATGTCACCCTCGCGATCGTCTATTTGGGAGATGATCAGAGAGAATATATCGAGAGCATTGCCGAGGCCATACATTATGAACTGGAGTTCACATTTGGCAAGAAATTGAAAAAATTCGATGGCAATCTGGAAATGGTCAGAGGAATACGTGAGGTGATGCTGAAGCAGATCTATGTGCGGAAAGACTAATTCTTCAGTTCCTTCTTCTTTTTGGCATTTTTAAGAAGGGTGACAAGCTTCATTTTTGATTCCTCGAGCTTCATCTCCCTTTCTCGCAGAGACCGTTCACGATCGATAATGTCGCGTTCCCGTTTTTCAAGATGCTCTTCTCTTTCCATGATCATTGTCAAAAGCTTCTGGCGCTCCTTTTGAGTACGTTTTTCTATATCATCTAGTTCTTTCTTGCGTTGATCTAATTTATCTTCGCTCACAGGCAACACCTCAATCAAAGCTCTTCGCGATGGACAATCTGGCTAATTCGGCAAAAGCATCCTCGATGCCCTCGCCAGTCTTGGCAGAAGTTATGTAGAAATTTGCATTGTGTTTGGCTGCTATCTCGGTCAATAGTTCCTCACCAAACTCGGCCTCATCCACGAGATCATTCTTATTTGCCAGGATGACAATTGGTATATCGCCAGATATCTTTGTCACAGCCTCGATCCAATAATCGATGTTCTCCGCAGTTGGCTTACGCGTGAGGTCACATACCACGATCGCCCCAGAAACATGCTCGAAAGCAACTGATTCGATAATGCGGAAGTGCTTCTGGCCCATGACATCCCACAGCATGAGGTTGACATCAACCTCCTCGCCATCTATCTCGACCTTGGTCTCCTTCTTCATGACCTTGGCACCCATGGTCATTATGTAAGAATCATCGAATTTATCGATAACGAATTTCCTGACTAGACATGTCTTTCCGACCTCGGGATCCCCAACAAGACAGACTTTCCTAACGTACGTAATATTATCACCTTGATTAGTAGTAGTATTGTAATAGCAAATGCAATATTTAATGAGTATGCTGAAAATATCAAGAATTGCCAAGTAGCTTTTGGATATTCTGTATGCGAGCATCTTCCTTCTTGATAATATACCAATCCAGTGCAGCTATGAGGGCTTCCTCGGCCCTGACCATATCGCCCTTCTGGTGGTACATCTTCCCCATCTCCTCTCGAGCAATGGCCAGATAGTCAGGTGAATTCTCATCTATCACAAAATCTATGCTCTTCTGGAAATGCAGCTCGCTTTCATGATAGTTCTCAACAGCGGAATAATACTTACCATACATGCAATGGAGCTTCGAGTGTGCTATTGGATCCTTGAAGTTCGCAAGTACTTTGGATGCCCTATCCAGATGCTGAATAGCATCTCCAGCCCTTCTGTTCTCGATAAGAGCGCTTGCAAGATTCGTCATCGCCCATCCTTCCATTCTCATAGAACCACCTTTTCTGCACTGTTCTATGCCTTTTTCATATCCATCAATGGCCTTACTATACTGACCAGTCTCCTCATATACTCTGGCCAGGTTATTGTATGTCAATCCGATACCTGAATTATCACCCAATTTTGTGTAAAGCTCGATAGCCTTCATATTGTGGTAGATGGACATCTCCATGTTCAGAAGGTCGAGGCAGGTATTGCCAAGGCCAGTGTGTATTCTGGCCATCGCACGATCCTTCCTCTTCTTATCATTCTTTGAAGCAGTGGATATGGAAGTGATCATCTTGATGGATTCCATATAATGATCCAATGATGTGGCATGGTCTCCTTCACGCCATGAGATCACTCCAAGACCATTCCATGCCAGAGCTTTATTATAGAGACCCTCAGCACCCATTCTCATATCGATGACATTATTGTACAGGTCTCTAGCTTCGTCACGCCCTTCCTTACTATTTGTAAGGGCTCTTGCCAGTTTCCTTGATATTCTGGCTTTCAATATCATATCATCAAGGGAGTTATTGTCATAGACCACAAGGGCTTCTCTGTAAGCTTTGATGGATTCATCTGCCTTTCCGATCTGCATCTTGGCAGCTCCGATCGTTATCTGGGCCTCGATGGAATCTATTGGGTCCTCTTTCTGTTTTTCGACAGCATTATTGACCATATCCAGAGCTTTTTTGTATTTCATTATGCCCTTCTTTATCTCATCGGCTTTCTTATCCCCGGTGAAACTCTTTATCGCCCAATGTATCTGATTGGAAAGTTGAGGTAAGCAATCCGTATTGATACTATCTGGATCTATATTCAGATGTTGACATTGCTTCTGTAAAATAAACTTGCCAGTGAATCCAACTTCCTTCTCCAGCATAGATACCAATTCATCTCTTAGCTCCAGGTTATTGATCGCATCATCCCCGATATTAAAAGCCCGATGGGGACTTTATATAAAATGATGATTGTGCCAAATATTAAAATGTTATTTAATTCGATAATAGATCATGTCTTTAAGCATTTGTCAAATATGAAATTGATGAGGAGTATGGGGAGAATTTTGGCATGGATGAACATCTCTAAAGGCTAAAGGCAGAGATGTATCTCAAAATTCATAATATATGCCGCTGGATCGAACTCAAGTTTTCAGAATAGATATACCCAATGGAACATATTCGCTATTATTTATTAGCAGAGATATCTTCTTGATGCTCTTCTTGTCATCAACCTTCTCATACCAGGATAAAGCGGAGTTCAGAAGAGGTGTAGCCTTCTCAGACTCCCCGATTATATGGTAAAGCGTCCCAAGACCTTCCTGAACCTGAGCCAGGCTTTCGGGTGAATCGATATTTTCCATATTCTTCAGACTTATTTTGAAATGTGATTCGCTACTATCCCATTTTCTAAGCTTCTGATAATACTCACCATACATGTAATGCAATCTGGATTGAGCTTCATCATCATCAAATTTGGACAGGATCTTTGAAGACCTTTGCAGATATTCACCAGCCTGATCGAACTTCCCTTCATTGATAAGCAAACTGGCCAGATTTATCAATGTCCAGCCCTCGGTGAGTAATGTTCCACCTTCTTTTGTGTTCATGATCACCTGCTTGTAACCGCTTATCGCTTTCTCATAATCCCTCTTTTGCTCATATATCTGGGCCATCTTGTCATAGAGCTCTCCGACCCGGACAAAATTATCCAATTGTAAGTTGAAGTCGATAGCGGATTCTGTAAGGTCAATGGCCTTATCGATATAATTCATGTTCATGTAGATATCTGCCAACCCTGCATTAATGATACTTTTGACCCTAATTTTCTTTTCCCGATTCATCTTGTTCTGTTCATTTAGTTTTTCTATAGCCACCAATGCTTTCTCATAATATTCGAGAGAGAGTTGATCATCATTATCCTTGGAAGCGATCCATCCAAGACCACAATATGAAAGAGCAACGTCGTAATGGTTATGATGTTTCTTGCCAATCGAGATCACACCATAATACTCCTTGATCGCCATTTCATGGCCGTTCGGATCCGTACCAAGTACACGAGCCAATTTCCTTTTGATCTTCATCTTCATTCTTTTATTCCCGGAATATTGGCTATCCTGGAAAAGATCATATGCATCCCTGTATGCGTCCTCGGAAGCTTTGAATTTACGCAGGATCAATCTTTTATCCCCTGTTACCATATGAGCATTTATACGATCCATGATCGCACTTGTTGGATCGGCCAGGATCTCCAGAGCCTTGGAATATTCCAGTAAGCTCCTGAAGACCAATTTTGATTTTCGCTCTCCTATAAAACCACTTATTGCATTCTTGATGTTTTTAGATAATTCTCTAAGGTCTTTCAATTCAATGTCATCCTCAGAGTCAAGACCATAGACCTCACACTGTTTTTGTAAAATAAATTTGCCACAGAAACCTATTTCCATCTCGAGCATCGTGATTAGTTCCTCTTTAAGAAATGATTCTGTCAAATTACTCTCCCCCTTATTTAAACAATGTTAAATACATCATATAAATAGCTTATTATTTGATTTGCTATTAAGTGATTTGATACATATTTATTTGTACATAATTAGATACGAATTTTAATTATGAATTCAATTATCATGCATCATGCGACAAAGATATTTCATGATCAACTATTTTGGATCAATTGTCAAATATCACAATGATCAATAAGCTTCAATAATGGCCTCGGGGTCGACCATTTCAATGTCCTTCTTGATCTCATCATATTCAAGTCCAAGGTCCTGGAGCACATGCCATGCCAGTCTTCTGCCAGTGACCTCTTCGGATATTATGATCTCATCTGCAAAGTCATTCAGAGCATCCCTATCCCTGTCATTGTATGCCCTTGCAACGATGTACGCATCCTTATTATGCTTATGAACAAGCTGTATCGCGGTCTCGGCATCCATCATATCAGATAATGCAACAATGACAAGGTCAACTTGCATCACACCTGCAAGTAAAAGCACATCTTCATTGGACGCATCACCACATAAATGATGGATATCCTGCTCCATCATCATATGGTTCTTTCTTGGACTGAAGTCCACGACAAGGAAATTCTTGTCCGTCATCTGCAGGCATTTCACAGTGTCCTGAACAACCTCTGCGAAGCCGAGTATGAGGATGTCTGGTTCTCTATGGATGTGTTTTGGTAGATCGAAGTCATCATCCGCATACACAGTATCAGTCTTCTGCCGAGGCAAAAAGAATCGATTGTATATCTTTGGCGAAAGTGACATCGCATAAGGAGTGAAGACCATGCTTACCAGGGCTGTTATCAGTATAACTGAGTAATATTCATCACGTAGTATTCCTGCTGTGAATCCCAGGGTTGCGATTATGAAAGAGAACTCGCCAATTTGCATCATGCTCATTCCAACATTCAGAGAAGTCTTTGGATGATAGCCCAATATCTTGGTGGTCATAGTATTGGCAAATCCCTTACCAAAGAAAAGGACCAATATAACGATAATAATGGAAGAGAGCAATGGGACAGGGTTCGTCAAAAGCAAGGAGAGATCTATCGCCATACCTGCGGAAACAAAGAAGATGATCAGGAAAATATCTTTCAATGGTCTGATCTGATTTATTATATCCAGATTGTGCTCAGATTCGGAAAGGATCATTCCAGCAATGAAGGCTCCAAGAGCAAGAGAAAGGCCAAAGTACTCAGATATAACCGCAGTTGCTATGCAAAAGCCAAAAATGGTCAGAAGGAAGAGCTCTTTTGATCGGGTCTTGCTTATCAGGTCTATGAACCATGGGAATATCTTTCTTCCAATTATCAGCATTCCAGTCAAGAATATCACACCAATAGCAACAGGTATCAAGGCTTCGATGCCAAAAGTATCCTCGACCAATATAGATGTGACCAATGTGATAACGATTATAGCTCCAATATCCTCTACCACAAGACGACCAACCAGGAGTCTTCCATGTAAGGTTTCTGTCTGCCCCCTCTCGGCCAACATCTTTATGATGATTATCGTGCTGCTTATCATCAGTACAGCACCCAGAAGAACAGCCTCCATGAAGGACCAGCCCATGAGAAGGCCAGTAACTAATCCAAGGATTAGCATGAATATCATTTCTACAGTTCCACTTATTGCAGATACACCAATTATCTTCCCCACTCTCTTGGATGAGAATTCCAGACCTACAGCGAATAGAAGCAATGACACTCCCAGATTGGCAAGGGCTCCGATCTCACCGATATCGGTTATCAGACCAAACCTTGCACCATTCATATCACCGGTCATGAGAGCTCTTATCAAACCGACACCCGGGCCGATAGCGATGCCTGCAAAAAGGTAGCCAAGGATAGGAGGCTGGCCAAGCAGCTTATGAGCTATAAGACCGAATACAAATGCTGCGGACATAATGATAGCGATGTCCATTAACAAGGTGAGTGCTTCTAGTTCCATCCCGATGCCCTACCAAGGGTTATGATCGCAAGACCATCAAGGAAGGGTAATAATTCTGAATATTTAATATATACTATGTGGAATTTAATTGTGGCACATTGTCACATTGATGAAATATCCATCAATACCCTGCAATTTCAACCAATAATTTTATATCCACATAGTTCCAATGTACTATTATGAAAAATGTTGCCGAATTGATCCGCAATGTACCAGATTTCCCGATACCAGGCATAATGTTCAAGGACATTACACCGGTACTCAATGATCCAATTGCCTTTGATGCTATAATCGATGAATTTGCTGATAGGAACAAGGACAAGGGAATAGAAGGCATCGTCGGGATAGAGAGCAGAGGCTTTATTCTGGGGGCTCCATTGGCATTGAAAATGGGAATTCCTTTCATACTTATCAGGAAGGAAGGAAAGCTACCATACCACAAGGAGAAAGCCAGCTATGATCTAGAATATGGACAGGCCACCATCGAGATTCACAAGGATTCTATCAAGTCCGGGCAAAAGATTATGATCGTGGATGATCTTCTGGCCACAGGAGGAACTGCGGCCGCATCCATAGACCTGGTGGAAAGAATTGGCGGGGTAGTTGTGAATTGCTCATTCGCAATCGAACTGTCCGCCCTAGGCGGAAGGGCCAAACTGCCTGATGGAAAGACAGACAGCCTTATCAAATATTGATTATCTAGGCGATCTAAATGAAGGGAAAGCTTAGAGAAACACTTGAGAATGCCCCCATTGTGAAGTTCGGAGAGTATGAATATTTTATCCATCCAATGAGCGATGGTATTCCACTTATCACAAAAGACCTATTCGAGCAGACGATCGAAAAAATAATGTCCCTGAGTGATTTCGATTGCGACAAGATATTGGTAATCGAAGCCATGGGCATACACCTGGGAGCTGGCCTATGTATGAAGACAGGACGCCCCTTCGTCGTGGCAAGAAAACGACCATATGGTTTACCTGATGAGGTGGAATTCCAACAGACGACTGGCTATCATGAGAAGAAGATATATCTCAACTATATCGAGAAGGGCGACAAGTTGATCATAGTTGACGATGTTCTGAGTACTGGTGGAACCCTTATCGGACTGCTCAACGCCCTCAGAGAGATGGAAGTCGAGGTCAATGACATAATCATTCTTTTCAACAAGGGAGATGTCAAAGAGAAGATCGAGAAGGAATTCGGGGTCAATATCAAGATCGTCTTCAATGTTAAAGTTGAGAATGGTGAGGTAAAAGTCATCGATAAAATCTGACCATATAGGCCAATTTTACTAGTTATTCTGCGAAAGGCTTATATTCATGTGCCAATATAAGATGAGAATATATATCAGACGATACTGGAGTGAGTTGATTTGGAGCTAGCAGAGGATTTGGTCGATAAGAGAGAACAATGCAACATTGATGCAGAGACACATAAAGCGGCAAGAAACCGCCTAAATGATCAGACCAAGCACTGGGTGGAAGAGAGGGATAAATACAATGCCCAGACAAGAGAACTTATAGAAGAAGCAAATCAACACAGGACCAACAGAGACAATATGAATGTCGAGGTCAAAGCTGCGAAGGTAGATCGAGATATATGGAACAAGAAGGTCAATGAATACGCAGAAAAATTGGCGAAGAAAAAAAGAGAGAAGATGCCAAAAAGAGGACCTTCCATATCAGTATTGAAGAAAAAGCTGAGAGCCCTGGAATTCCAGCAGATGACCAGTGTTTTGACCTCCGACAAGGAAAAGGCTTTGATCGAAGCCATGTCAGCCGTCATGAAGGAGATCAAAGAATTGGAAGATTCCATTGAAGAGGACTCAGAGGTAATGACCCTCCTGGAAGAATCAAAAGAAGCGAGGGAAAAGGCCGAGCATTATCACAAGCTCGTTGGGGAACTCGCAGAGGGCGCCCAGAGAGAGCATGACAACATGATGGCCATTTATGAGAAGTCCGATGCCTTGAGAAAGAAAGCTGACAAGGCACAGGAAGAGTTCATCAAGACAAAGATGTTGGCCGATGAAGAACACAGGCTACACATCGAGTTCATACGCCAGGTTCATGACTATGATAAAATAGTCACTGGAATAAAACAGAAGGATGGCGGTGGAGAAGGTAGCACAGACAGGTTCTATCCAGTCAGAGATGCAAAGGTAGCAGCTGGCGAGATATACGAGAGGTTCAAAAAAGGCGAGAAGCTCAGCACAGAGGACCTTATGCTGCTCCAGCAGTCCGGATACCTGTAAGAAATTTGATGGACAGGTTTTTTAAATGCGACTGGACCCATTATTCCCACGCATTTATTTTATCAAACCTTTACAAACAGCATAGGGGTTTGATTCATTTGATTGCGACTGGACCCATTATTCCCACGCATTTATTTTATCAAACGTGTATTTGATAGATGCAGGTAATTAGTTTGATTCGATATATTTGATGGAAAATCTTTATATAGAAAAGCGTTATGCATGGCTTGGATTGACGGTCAAAGCGGTGGGGCCACACCTGGTCTCATTCCGAACCCAGAAGTTAAGCCCACCTGCGTTCTGCGCTGTACTGTGGTACGAGAGTCCACGGGAACCGCAGACCGCTGTCAGCCACTTTTCTATTTTTAACTGATCAGTATATCGCAATATCGGTATATCGCAATATCATTATACCCCCATTTCTGGCAATCATATTTTATATCTTCATCCAGATTTACCACTATGACACATCAACATGATCATGGCGACAAAAAATTCGATCCAACCGGCAAGGAAAGGCTGGATTCACCAGACCGCAAGTTGATCATGGATCCGGACAAGATAATACCGCAGTTGGACATACTTGACGGCCAACTGGTCGCGGACATAGGTGCCGGGACTGGTTATTTCTCAGTCCCGTTTTCTGATGCTGTCAGTCCCCGTGGGAAAGTATACGCGATCGACATCAGCCAGAGCATGCTGGATTCCTTGGTCGAAAAAGCAGAGTCCAGGGGCATACGGAATATTGCCCCTGTGCTTTCAGAGGAAGACACAATTCCGATAGATGACGGAATTGTCGGTCTGGCCTTCATGTCCATGGTCCTTCACGAGCTGGATGGGGATGAGACACTTCAAGAGACATATCGGATATTGAAGCAAGGCGGTAGGCTGGCCATACTAGATTATAAAAAGATAGAGAGCGAGCATGGACCTCCATTATGGCATCGCCTCAGCCAGGAAGAGGCAATTGAGAAATGCGAGAAAGCTGGATTCACTTTCTCGAAGATATTCGACACAAGCCCAGATATGTACGGGCTTGTCTTTGAGAAGATATAAGCCTGCTCACTCGGGGTTTGCTTATATGAGCTTACCCCAGCTGTGTTCTATATTACACCCCTAATACGTCCCCACTTTTTTCTTTAACCTCGCTGTGCTGGATCACCCTCCAAAGAAAAAAGACGGACAAAATAAGAAACTCGGGTGATCCTGCTCACTCGGGGTTTGCTTATATGAGCTTACCCCAGCTGTGTTCTATATTACACCCCATATGGCCAAGATCCTCTCTCTGCACTGTCAGTGACCCATCCAGCTTCCGGAAGGTGAAGTCATCAACTTCCGCCGGATACTCATTGTAATACAGTATGGACTTCATGCCCCAGCGCCTCGGTTGCTGGAATCTCCAGTAGGCCCTGGCATAGGCCTGGATCTTGATGAACATCTCCTTCTCATCATCCTTGCCAGACACATAGAAGACTGGCAAGCCCCTCTCGATCTCGTGCTTGATCTTGATGTTCTTCTTGTCAAATAAGAAAAGTTCTTTTGTTGGATGGTGATAGAACCTCATGTTCTTCGATAATCGGATATCACCCCAGTCCAGCACGGATGTTGGTTTTTCTGTTGTGCGGAATATCTGTGGCCCGAAAAATGGGTTAAAATATTCGAAATAGCTACCATTCTCCGAGTGGCCGATACCCCAGTACCATGTGGGTGCTGGCGCGTTCACGGTCACGCGCTGTTCATAAGCAGTTCCTTCAACAGGCTGGCCGTCAATAGTGCCCTTCATCTTCATGCCGTATATCTTTAAGATATTGTACCCCATCTTTTTGGTATACTGGCGTTCATTGAAGCGATGCTCCTGCATATAATCGTTCCAGGGTGTCATCTCGAAGTGAAAATCATTCTTGTCATCCTTGACATTGACCGTGTACTTGTCTGGCCCTCCAAAAAAGCGGTAGTCCGCGCCTTCGACCAGGGGCTTGAGTTCGCCTTCCTCTCCATCATGGCGAACCTCAAAGTCAGATTCCTTGATGAGTAGCGGGTCCTTCATGGTATTTCCATCATACCACCAGGCACAGGTCATGCCATTGAATTTCAAAACACCTTCATCATCCAGGGTGGGCAACTGCTTGAGCTTCCACTTCATGTCCATGACCTTGATATCATCAGTATATTTCGTTGACCATAGTATCATGAACTGTTTGGTCTTCCCGGGATTATCAGGATCCTTGATAAAAAATATCCACCACCACCACCACCAGGTGAGATTGGGTAGCATATTGTCTGTTTTCAATACCCAAATGTTCTCATATGGCTTGTGAGCATCTGATTCAATTTCATTGACCATCCTGACTGGTATCATGGAAGGCCTAAATATATTTAATGCAGAAAAATAGAGAGATAGATAAGTAAACTAAATTAGTTCAAAGTCAGCTCAAAGAAACTAAGCTGAGACACCGCTCTCGCCTACAACAACATCGAAGTAGGCCTGGTTAATAGTCAATTTAGATATGATATCGCTATCCACCGAGAGGCTTATGACCTCTACCGGATCCATAACAAAAGTAGTGTTGGTGTAGCTTCTGGTGATATCATATTCAACGCCATTGGTAAATCCATACCGGGTCATCATATTGTCCATGTACGTGTACCATGCGTCCCCATAGTGGGTGGTCTGGTTCACATAGATATTACCAGTGATAGCATCAGTTATAGGGATCTGAGAATTCACATCATCATAGGTAGCAGTTGTAGCAGACCTGACGTAGGTCGTTATGCCCCTATTGTCGAAACCATTAAAGGTCTGATTCTTGCCAATAAGAGATACCTGGGTGACGATCATATTGTACTTGGCACCCTCTTTTCTAAGTGTGACCTGTGGTGGAGCCTTGATAAGCTCTCCCTCTGTCTGATGGAGTATGACCGCGTCATTCTCGTATATCATTGACTGGATAACATAATATCTGTTTGGAACGAGAAGTTTTACCATACCGCTGGAATTACTCCAGAACATACGGTCGCCATTATTGGTTCCAGATACATTGTACATCCAATTCACCTGAGATTGAGAATCAGCAGGATCTGGATTGACCGATAATTGTCCCAAAGTGGGAGCGGCGAACATCGGTATTCCCGGTGCCCCCAGAGTAATTGGTGAATAAAGTGATACATCGTATTTGCCCATCATACCAGCCAGTATCTGAATGTTTATACTGTGTTTCAGGGTGGCGAACTCTCCCTCCACATTATTCATGTGAGTGGCTTCATTATCTTCCATCCAGATGGGGACATACTGGTTCATGAACATGGATAGGAATGTCAAAAAGATCATCATCGCCATGATGGTACCTATGGTGGAGGATACGCCCTCATTGTTCCACGATAGGCGTCGGGTCAACCTGCGACCTTTATTGTTAGAATTCGTCGATAACATGATGTAATTCCACCACATCCTAATTATGCAAATCTGCTATTTATATGTATCGTGGAATATAGATTTCATCACAAACATCCCGTGAAAATTTAATACACTGGCATATACTAATTTCTAATATTTATTCTAGGTAATTTCTTGGTTAATTGATGATTATTATTGGGTTATAACCACTATAACATTATATAGTCTTTGAAAGATACACTATACTATAGAGGCAGAGAAGGTGATTCTTTGAATAGGAGAATAAGTAGAAAATTAGTTTGGGATAATAGGGGTGTCAGCGAAGTTGTAGGTACGATCCTCATGCTGGCCATAACCGTAGTTCTTTTTTCGAGCATAACACTCTGGGTGAGCAATATGCCTGAGCCACAGAGCCGTGTTTATGTGGAGATAGAAGGTAAAATAATCCCTATTGACAACAATGATTGGTCCCAAGGCGCCTGGATAAATTTGACCCACGTAGGTGGTGTAGACCTTGATACATTCTGGACAATGTTGATCTTGGAGATCGATGGAGCACGCACCACACTGAGAATAGGAAACAGTGTCAATTACCTAGGAGAATTCTGGGAACCCACAGAAGTATGGACCTATAATATCGGCATTGGAGTTCTCACAGAGAATTCAGATGTAAGGATCACCATAATCGATGAGGATGTGGATACTCAAGTTTGGGAAGGTCAGCTTATGGGAGAGAGCACATGGTTCGAGCCGATAATCATGAATGTCTGGATCGATTCAGACATGGTAAGTGAATTTGCAGATCCAGGCCCTATACAGTATGCTCCAACAGATTTCAAGATATTTGCCCAGATAATAGATCCAGAAGGAGATGACCCAGATCATGGTCTGAACATAACCAATGTCTGGATCAACCTCACATCTATCGGCAGAGGATACATTCAGCTGGAAGATGATGATTTTGACAATGTTTTCACCAATACCAGCCGAGGGCCAGAAAGTGACAGCCCGGTCGGATACTATGAATTCATGGTCAATGCGACGGACTATGATGGCAAATACGTGGAAAAGAAGTTCAGGTTCTCTGTTGGCGGTGAGGTCGGACAAAACCCACAGATAGCTGTCAGGAAGAATACTGATACAGATAAATACATATGGACAGTACCAGAGAATCCACTCCATGGAGATACAGTCCAGCTATATGCCAAGATCACGAACCTTGGAGGAGCTGGAGCATTGGTTGATGTAAGATTCTGGGACAATACAACTGGAACCAATATCAGTACAGAACAACCCTTGATAAACTTTGGAGATTATATCGTATCGACCACCTGGTTAGCATCACCTGGTGGATTACATAATATAACTGTGAATGCCACAGTGAACGAGACGTGGTCTGTCAACAATGGAATTTATGAGATAATTCTCAATGACAATCAGAACAGTACGGATGTTATCGTCCTGCCGACCATACTTCTTGTGGATGATGATGCATACATGAATGATGGAAGCTCAGCAGATACATCCAGCTTCATGCGTGCTTCCCTTGAAGCATCTGATTTTGATTATGATTTTACTGTTGTGAGCACAGGCGGAGATGGGCCTTCATATGATGCTGGAGATTATAGATTGGAGGAGTATGATATAGTTATCTGGATGACCGGGTATGAAAAGACCAATACCCTGAAAGCCAATGACATGAATAATATCACCACCTTCCTGGACAATGGAGGAAGCCTCTGGCTCATAGGCGAGGGGATATTCGAGGATGCAGCAGTAACAGATTCATTCCTGACCAGCATATATGCAACTAGAGCTGATGGGATAGTGACAGTTGGAGATGAGCCAGTCAAAGGTATTGCCGATCACAATGTCACGGGTTATTTCAGCATCAAGAACCTGACCCTTTCAGAGAGATTGATAGGACAGAGTACTGGGTATGATATCAGCACCTGGGGAGCCGGAGAGAATGCCTTCATTGAGAATGAGACCATACCGATAACGGTATTGGCAACGAACTATAGTGACGATACAAAGAGAATATTCACCCAGTCATTCGAATTCTCCATGATAGAGACAACAGGTGACATGGCTCAGCTTACCTACAAGGTCATCACATGGCTTGGAAAGATCGATATAAAGTTCGGAAGAGACCTTGCTGTCTCCGAGCAGTTTATAACGCCTCATACCGTGTTCTACCAACAGCCAGTTACTATAACCGGAGTTATACGTAACAATGGTTTTGCCAATGAGACCTCGGTCAACTGGTCCTTGACGATAACAAATGCTCTCGGACAGGAATGGTCATACAAGAGTACGGATCCTGGCGACCCAGATGGAAGTGTATCTCTGGGAATAGGTCAGAGCAATTCATATACGATAACCAGAGAATGGACACCTACGACCATTGGAGCTCACATAATAATATTCGAAGTAGATCCAGACAATCAGATAATCGAGACCAATGAGAATAATAATGTGTTATCGGACCTACTTGAATCCGGCGAGATAGATGTCCAATACATCGTCCTTGTTGTGGATGATGAAGGAATTAGTGGGATGAATGAGACTGGCAGTGTTACAAGTGCGCTGAATGATACATTGGGCTATGATTATGACCTTATCTATGGAACTGAAGCGAACAAGACCCTTCTCACGAAATACAATGCAATCATCTGGGTAACTGGTGATGCGATCGATCCATTATCTTCCGAAGAAATGGGAAATATCACCAACTATCTGAATGCCAGTGGCAGATTATGGCTCACTGGTAAGGACTGTGTTGGTGACCTCATAGATACAGATCTGGAAACAGATTATCTTCAATTGAATACAATAACCATTGATGAGGCAATGCCATCAACACTGTACGGCCTGGATACCGATCCGATAATCGATCCAAATCCGATAACCCATGGTATGAAATACGAGTCAAATGGTTCTCAAGATTGTGATTCCATCACTCCATTGGCCAATGGAACTGGCATATTATATCAGGACATGGTTGCTGGAACCTTCAATGGAATAAGCCACGACAGCGGAACTTACAAGACAGTGACCACCACCTTCGCATTGAACTCGATCAATTCCACCGAGGAGAAAGCGGAAATGGTCTTCATGATCCTTCACTGGTTCGACAAGCCAGATGAGCGAACAGAGCTAAGGATCACAAATTCTGACATTAAAATAATGAACTCCATGGGCATAATGACGCATCCACAGATAGGCGATGCATACATCCTCCAGGCAACAGTACATAATCCTGGCGGCGACGATGCGAATTTCCTTGTGAGATTCATGGATGGCGACACCCAGGTAGGCGCAGATTCAATATCAATATCGGCCAATAGTAAGACAACGGCCGAGATAGTCTGGATACCATTATTCGCGGGTCAGAGGACCATCAGAGTGATGGTGGACCCGCTTTTAGAGGCGGATGAGATATTCGAAACACACAATAATGAGGCTATCAATGAGATCTACGTTTACTTCTTCTGGGATGATATGGAGAATGGAACATACAGATGGAGCCACTCCAGCACGGTGATGCTCATAAACGGAGAAACTCCATTGGATTATTTCTCCGAGACCACATTGTACACGGATATCGCGACAGACTGGAATAATACCGAGAGCAATAATATAACTAATTGCACGGATCCTGGCTTTTTCAACTCTTATAGCCAGTCTTACTGGATGCAGGAACCACAGGGTAATTTGACAGCCGAGTCGGTGACCAGAGGAGCCATAGGGGCAGATAATATTCCGAAAGTCACAGAGACCAGGTACATGGACGATGATGACGTTACTGTCAATGGACTCGCAGCTAATGACCTTGCCACGTCTCAAAGTGCTGGGAATGAGAACATACAAACAGGTGGTGCTGGTACGTTCTATGTTGGTGCCAGGGTCTACGTACGGACCATAGGAGGCGTTGAAACAGAAATAACCGGCGGTGTTACTGCAGTTGTTTCCAGAGTGATACCTGGTTCAAATAGTGCTGGAGGTCAATTATATTCCAATACATGGACTTGCCCTCTTACCTTAATGGCAGCCACAGATTCAGTAGTGATTAAGATCTACCAAGAGATAGGTGACACCTCACCAGATGTCCTTTCGACCCAGTTCACTACAGAACAACTCGGGGCAACACAATTGGACAATGTCCAATGGACCTTTAATTATTATCTATATACTCGTAAACAGGGAGGTAGCACATATGGTCAGTTCATTTATGGAGATTCCACCTACGACTCCAGAATAGATAATTTCCAATATTCATCAGGAGGTGCTGCTAATAACGCACCAAATATGCCCACTTTCGTATCTCACGGTGGGGTCATTGACCCACTTGGACCAGATGTAGGAGACGACACACCGAGCCTAGATTGGGACTTCACAGATCCCGATGTTGGTGATATACAAATCGTCTATCAGGTGATCGTCTACAGAGATTCTGATGATGCAGCTATCTGGGATAGTGGCTCTGTTGCCTCGGCTGCTTCAGTAGCAACCTGTGGTGTTGTTCTTACCAATGCAGAAACATATTACTGGACTGTAGTTGTGAGTGATGGTATGGATTGGAGCCCGGTGGGTGGTGGTAAGAATACATTTTACTTCACTATCAATATAACAGTGAATCAACCACCAAATACACCATCAAACCCATCCCCTGCGGATGGCACTGGAGGAGTATCATCAACAGCCACAATTTCATGGACATGTACAGATCCCGATGGTGATCCAATAACATATGATGTATATCTGGATACTTCCAATCCACCCACTACACTTATTGAAAATGATATCTCAGCCAGTAGTGCAACACCCACACTCCTGGAGGACACGATCTATTACTGGTATGTGGTGGCATATGATGACAGTTTACTGTCAGCAACCAGCCAGATATGGATCTTTGCCACAGGCGGATCTGGTAGTGGAGGGGGAGGAGACTTCGGCCTCACACCAAATGGAACTGTTAATATCAATAAAACTGCAGTCACCGAAGGTGTGGATCTACGAAATACAGAATCTTCAACACTATCCTTCTGGCACAAGTACAATATGGTATCTGGAGTGAATGGCGGTGTGCTGATGGTGGGATACAAAGAATCAGCTGGTGGCAATTTCAAATACAGATACGTGATACCATCAAATGCCTACACAGGCAGTCTGAAGGTAGATGATATTGATAGAAAAGACGATATGGGAACCTGGATGAGATGGGCATGGAATGGTGTCAGCACCCGAGGTACATTCGGCTGGGAAAAGGTCACCATGGATATCCTGCCATACGTTAATGAAACTGGAATTGCAGGTTATGAACCATTATCCGATGTGAGAGTGAAATTCGCCTATTACCAGTATGGTAGTGGCAGTGGCTACGGGTGGTTCATAGATGATGTCAGAATTGAAGTATCCAGATCAGACTATACAGATATTGATTCTAATTCTGCCGATGTGTGGAATCGCACAGATGAGGACTCACACAGCGGAGATTGGGCATGGAGCAATTATGACATAGATACCGGCTATATGAAAGCCGGAATTGATAATTCCCTGATGACATCCCCAATAGATCTTACCAATGCCAGATGGGCCGAGCTCAGTGCTTACTTCAAGTTCAATATCAACACCCAGGACGGAGCACCACCAGATGGATTCAGAGTGGAGGTGACCTCAGATAATGGAGTCACTTGGGAACCGCTGACGCTCAGTGTCAGATCCGCTTGGGGAGTTTCAGGAACTGGAACAGATCTGGATGATAATAATACTGATGGAAAATCATACACAGGAATCCCAGATTCCGGAGAAGGAGCTGCGGTCGCAGATGGTTATTGGGTCGAAGCAGGCACATTATCCCGTCTGAACATAGACCTCAGTCAGTATTCTGGTAATTCCGTACAGATAAGGTTCAGAGTTGTGACCACCCTGACCGTTCCTGCAACTGCATATAGTCATTATGCGCAGGATCTGGCCACAGTGGGCTTTGGTGGCTTCTGGGTAGATGATGTGATAATACGTGGTGAGACCACTAATGTATACGGATAGGAGGTATGATATAATGGATTTCGAAAAAAGAATGAAAAGGAGGATCGTCTGGGACAAAAGAGGTGTGTCAGAGGTCATCGGAACTATTCTTACGATGACCATTACTGTCGTTCTCTTCTCCAGTATCATCCTGATGGTGGGGAGATTTCCCGCACCTGGAAGCAATGCCTTTGTCACCTTCACAGGGGTTGTGGACCCACAGAATGACTGGGCAGACGGAGCGTATATAAACCTCACAAATGCTGGCGGGATCGCCATGCCAGCAGGCTATACCCAGATATACATGAAGATAGACAATGTGAATTACAATCTCAGGACAAGAGGGGTGTATAATGGTTCATTATATGGACAGATGGGCTCCAATGAGAACTGGGAAGCTGGTGATGTGTGGTCCTTCAAAGTGGATGCCAGTAATATCACGGCTCAATCATCAGTGAATATAGCTATCATTGATGTGAACAAGGACACTGTTGTCTGGACCCATGAACTTTTCAGTGGAAGTCAGTCTCTTTCCCCGGTAATGATAGAGGGATGGGTGGATTCAGATACAAGCACACCAAGACAAGACCCAATAAGGTTCAATCATCCTTTCACCTTCTATGCCAAGATAATAGACCCAAATGATGATCTGGATCCTACCTCGGTCTATGTAGATATGTCAGATATCGGCCTTGGCTCACAGATAATAATGGGGGATGATGATTCTGATGGAATATACATAAATGTCAGCACCATGGGAGGCAATAGGGCTGTTGGATACTACAAGTTCTTCGTCCATGCTACTGATATGTCAGGAAATAAAATTTCCAGCACGATCGTAGTCCCAGTAGGTCAGGATATCGGTAATGTCGTGAACCTGGCTATTCTGAATGAAACAATAAAGTTCAGCATTGACAATCCAAAACACGGAGATATTATCACCATCTCCGCAGTGGTAAGGAATACCGGATTGGATTATTCCTGGGTTGACGTGTACTTCTACGATGGGGATAGATCAACCGACCCCATCGGACAGGACGATATACTGATATCCGGTGTGGATTCTCAGACCACGTTCATCAACTGGCGAGCTGCCCCTGGCGGTATTCATAATATATCAGTTGAGGCCGTTGTAAGAGCTCCAAAGGAGGATTTCAATCCATCAAACAATTACAATTGGACCAAGTTGTCAGTTCTACCAACCATTCTGCTTGTGGATGATGATAATCAGGACAATGACAGATCGGATACAGATACGGTCAGTTTCATGCGCTCTGCCCTTGAATCCTGTTCATTCCAATACGATTATCTAAGGGTGGGATTGAATCAAAATGGCCCAGGGTATAATTATGGAAGTTACAGATTACAGGATTATGATATCGTAATATGGATGCTGGGTTACCAGAAGACCAGTACCTTCACCTTCAATGATCAGGATAATCTACAAAGATATCTCACAGATACATCTGGTAACAGGAACAATACAGGAAGCCTATGGGTGATAGGTAATAATTGGCTTGAGGACGTCAATCTTGACCCTCCAGCTTCCAACTTCACAAGTGATTATCTCCACATTGCCTCTGATTCCGTTATCGCCACACCAGGTAATACGATAGAAGGTCTGGATTCACATATAGTATCCAATGAATGGTCGGCCACTGGAGCCAGTGGAGCTTTTGATATTATAAACAGAGAAGGTGGGGATGACACATTCTACAATATAACCAGGGCTCCTGCCGCGAATGGAAACGTAGAGGACATGCTGATCATGGGCAATGATACAACAGTGGTTGCTATAAACTACGAGAACACCACCCTTGATGAGAGGATCGTGGTCTTCCCATGGGAATTCTCCAGAATAGATGATCCATCTGTACAGACTCAAATGGCCTTCAAGGTCATCAGATGGTTGGGCGGAATAGATGAGACACTTGGCCAGGATCTGGCAATATCCAGCCAGACCATATCAGACTCCTTCATATTCTATCAGCAGAATGTCACGATAAGCGCCATGATACGTAATAATGGAGAGGGCGATCTGACCAATGTCAAGGCCATGATGTACATCGATGGGGATGAAATACCACAGAGCGATCGCACTATATCGTTCATTGCTGGCAATGGCGGTACTGTAAAGGTATCATACAATTGGCAAGCAAACCTTGTGGGAACCCATATCATCAAATGGAGAGTGGATCCGAACAATATTATTAAGGAGACCAATGAGAACAATAATGAGGTCTCGGACTACCTGAGCACGGGCGAACTTATCGTGGAGTTCAGGATATTGATAATCGATGATGATGATAGTTTCAACAATGGAGGATCTGAATTCGATGAGACCTCTGTCATAAAACAAGCCATGGATGATCTGGGATACATATACGAGAATCATACTGTAAATGCCACACTGAATGTTAATGGCCCAGATAAAGAGGTATTGGATGATTACAGCGCGGTCATTTGGGTCACTGGCAATGCCATCATGAACACACTGACATCTATTGACGAGGAAAATATCAAGGACTACATGAAGAACCATAATGGTAGGTTCTGGCTTGTAGGAGCCAATTGTATCGGTGATAATGTGACCTCGGGATTCGAGGACACGATCTTCGGAATACAGGACATAGAGGATGATGAAGCACTTCCCTCAATACTAGATGGAGTGCTGGATGACCCAATCACCCACGGCATGGAGCTTCAAATAACAGATAGTGGGAATGCGGATACATTAACGCCCATGACGGGAGCATATGGCATTCTGGATAACGATGGTGATGATGAATATTACGGAGTAAGATACTTCTCCAATTCATCCTCCTCATATAGTGTTGTTATGACGATGTCCTTGATGGACATAGATGGTAATGCATCTGGATACATTGAAGACAATGATGCCAGAACAGAGCTTGTGTACATGATATTCCACTGGTTCGAAAAACCAGACCAGAGAACGGAACTGAGGATCACCAACACAGACCTCACTGTATCGAATGAACATCCAATATTGGGAGACGCATACATCATTCAAGCCACTGTACACAATGCAGGTAATACAGAAGGTAATGCATTAGTTAGATTCATGGATGGGAGTACCCAGATAGGTTCTGATTCCATCAGTATAAGCCCGGATGATACAACGACAGCCGAGGTTATTTGGAGACCGCTCTTCGCAGGCAACAGGAACCTGACCATCATGGTCGATCCGATCTCTGAAGTGGATGAGGTATTCGAGTGGTTCAATAACAATATCACCTTGCCTATCTATGTTTACTTCTTCTGGGATGATATGGAATCCAGATCTGAAACTCTGAGCAAATGGGACCATTATTCCACGGTCGTCAATATCAATGGAGAGAATCCAATAGACTTCTTCACCACGACCACGACCATGGAAACAGATGTGATCTACAATTGGTCAGATGCAGAATCCTATGGTGTGGATGTAGTTACAGATGAGTTCCACACCTATGATACCTCCTTCTTCATGGAAGAACCCATGGGGCCTTTTGGAGAGCCTTCTGATCTTTTAATAGCAATTATACTAGATAATTCACCTTCAATGACAGACAGGTCTTTCGGTAATAGGACATACCTTGAGATCGCCCAGGATGCTGCAGCAGGAATGGTTAATGGATTCAGCGATGAATCAGCAGTCGGAGTCTATGATTTCAAGGGTGCGAATGAGAATATCCTTATTGGCATAACTTCACTCGCAGGTACTGGAAGGCAGACGGTCATAGATGCTATCTACGATAATCTGGATCAGGGTAATACGAACACTGCGATATGGGACACAATAGGCATGGGCTATGATGCTGTGAATGCCGCAAAGGCACTATATCCAGATAATTACGCAGCAGTTGTTTCACTCGGTGATGGGGCGGATTACCAGGCCGCAGACAGTTCGGCTTACAAATTGCAAAGCATAGAATCTGGAAGTGATGAATGGGCCCCATGGGGAGACATGCTCCCTCAATTGGGTTATCCTGAACAAAACTACCCCGATCATGAGGGAAAATATTGGTTCTTTGAGGATACACTCCCAGGCATATGGGAGACTGCTGGTAGTGGAGCCTACAAACCAGATAGAAAGGGATTGCTAAATTCAGACATACCTATCTACACCGTGGGTCTCGCTTTAGAGCACTATAATACACCTTATGAGTCAGAGATACCTGCATACCCTGGTGACGGAACACAGGATACAAGCACTCACGTCATAAATACAGAGTCTGGAACAGTAGAATACAATTTCTGGAGAATAGCCAACACTTCCAATGCAGAGTACTTCTATTCAGAGGATGGCTCGGATCTCGAAGATATATTCACAACCATCGGCCAGATAATCGGAGCCAAGGGTTTCAATCAGACCAGAGCAGTGGATGATCCAAATGTGGATAAGCGAGCGGTGACCGAGACCTTTAATCTAACAGGTGTCGAGAGCGCGAAGCTCAGCTTCTGGCATAAATACAATCTTATCCAGGGAGGAAATGGAGCCTTCCTGCAGGTCGCATACAAGGATGACGCTATCGACGGAAATGGTGATGGTGATCCGGCCAATGATTGGGATTACAAGTACGTGGTCCCACCAGGACAGTATTCTGGCGGATTGTATTACAATTACAATGTATCCGATGATTTCAGTACCACGATCAAATGGTGCTGGAATGGCCTGAGCGGAGGTGGTGCATTCACATGGGATTATGTCAATCTGGACATATCGGATTATATTCCCGAAGGTTACAGGGATGAGGTTCGAGTGGTGTTCAATTACACCCAGTTCGGCGGAGGTATGGGTGATGGATGGTGGATAGATGATGTCCAGCTGAAGGTATCCAGATATGATGATATATCTCCAACCACACACAAGGATGTGTGGGATCTCGTAAACATGACAGATCTGGGAATGAGCGCCAACAGTGGTGATCATTGCTGGGCCAACTTCGATCCATATGATAGTAATTCCACGAAAGGTGGTATAGACAATTCACTTCAGACAATGCCAATCGACCTGACCGGTGCCAGGAATGCTTATCTTTCCGCCTATATCAAGTTCAATCTCAATACAGATGATGGTTCACCACCGGATGGCTTCAGGGTGGAGGTCTCCACCAATGGAGGCATGACCTGGAATGCCATTAATAATGGAGCGAGAACGGTCAGTGGTACGATGGATTGGATGCAGATCGGCGATCTTACCGAGATAAACGTGGATCTGACCAATTACCGTGGCCACCAGATAGTGATAAGGTTCAGAGTGACCACAACCTCCGATATCACATATGATCATTATGATGATATCAATGCAGATGGAGGATTCTTCGTGGATGATGTCCAGATCAAGGGTGAATCCATCCACGGGTGATAGGTTGGAAATGGAATGAAAAGTAACTACCATGCCCAAATAGTGATAGCATTATTACTGCTCTCCAGCCTTGGGTTTGTTCCTGTCAGTGGCACATATCAGTCAGATATTGAAGTGATGGATATCGGGACAAGAAGTGTCAGCTATCTTTCCTATCATGGTTACGATGCAACAATGAGTATTCTCAATGACATGGTCAGAGAAAATCCGAATATAGCAAGCCTGCACGACCTGGGGGATACTTCCCAGGGCAGGGACATCATGGCCGTCAAGGTCTCGGATGATGTGGGAACCGATGATGATACCGAGCCAGATATTCTTTACATGGGTGCTCATCATGGTAATGAGCCCATTTCCGCCGAGGTCCCTCTGTACATACTGGACTATCTGCTTTCCAATTATGAGAGCAATGGCACCATCAGAAGATGGATCGACACAACCGAGATCTGGTTCATCCCAATGGTAAACCCGGATGGAATAGAAGCTGGCACCAGGAAGAATGCCAATGGCACAGGTGTTGATCTGAACAGGAATTATGATCAAAACTGGGGCACGGAGGGGACAAGCAATGATCCAGATAGCAATGTTTACTGCGGCGAGTACCCGTTCTCCGAGCCCGAGACAAAGGCAATACGTGAACTGGCACTTGATAGACAGTTCACTCTTTCCATGTCATTCCACAGTTATGGAGAGGTCATTTACTATCCATGGGGCAATTCGATAGATACTGTATCTCCGCAAAAAGACCTGCTGGAGAATATCGGTTCAGAGATAGGTGAAAGGAATGGATACATGCCCACGGAGGCAAATATGGATGGGACCTATATCACATCCGGAGATAGTGATGACTGGCTGTATTCCATAGGCACATTGCCCTTCACCGTCGAGCTTTCGACAGTGTACGCACCACCAGAACATGAGATACAGGACATCTGTGAAAAAAATCTTGAATCTTCCCTGTATCTGTTGGATATCGCGAATGAGCCAGAAGCATCCATGGAGGATGACTGGACCTTCATGGTCTACATGGCAGGAGACAATTCACTGAGCTCCGAAGCCCTAAAAGACCTCAATGAGATGGAGGTCGGGGGCTCGACCCAGGATGTCAATATAATTACATTATTCGATGGTGCCACCGTAGGAGATTCAAAGATATTTCAGGTCACCAAAGACCCAAACGGCTACAATGCCGCCATAACCAGCCAGGTGATTGACGACCTGGGGGCTGTCATAAGTCCAGCCACCAATGAGGTGAATATGAGCTCTCACCTCGTTCTCGAGGACTTTATCGACTGGACAATGGACAATTATCCAGCCCGGAACAATGCTTTGATCATCTGGGATCATGGAGATGGATTGTTCGGTGGGTTGGCCAGGGATGGAACTTATTGGATGCCTACATGGGATATGAGGCAGACACTTATCGGGCATCATTTCGACATCATAGGCATGGATCTATGCTGGCATGGGAACCTGGAGACCGCTTATGAACTGGTTGGTCTCGCCGACATTTTTATCGGATCCATAGCGGAGGAACCATCTGAAGGCTGGGATTATTCAGCGATCAGTGAATTCCTGGCTACTAATCCCAATTCAGATGCGATAGTGTTTGCCAGTGAGATAATTGATAGTTACCAGGAATCGACCATCGGGATACCCTGGGCGACCCTGTCCGCAATTGACCTATATCTGTTGGAAGAGGACGTGATGCCACATCTGGACGCCCTCTCAATAAGATTACGAGACCTGATGTACAATGAACAATCCAGCATCAGGGGGGCGAGATCCCTTTGCTCGGTCTTTGATGTGAATAGACAGCATTTCGTGGATCTTGGAGAATTCCTGGATAATCTACTGGCCGCTGATACATCTACAGCATTGGAGGAATATGCCATATCTTCAAGGATCTTTCTGGAAAGAGCTGTCATAAACAGCTGTTCGGGCATCGCTTACCCTAACATAGCGGGCATGGGCATCTACCTGCCAGAGCAGATATATGATAATCGTTACAGCACGATGTTCCAATTCTCGAATTCAAATTGGGTGGATTTCCTCCCGGTCTTCAGAGCCCCCCTCCAGACACCGGTGATCGAACATGACATTGAAGTGGATGTTATGGGATCATCTGGCTCGATAGATTTCAATGTGACAGTGATAGATGATAACCTGGATACGGATGAATTATTCATCAATTATCGTCTTGGAAGCGGGAGCTGGGAGAAAGAAGATCTGGTAGGATCTGGAAGCTCCTATTATGCGAGTATTTCCAGCTTGGGAGTCTATGAGGTCGAATATTATTTCTCGGCCACGGACTTGACTGGCAATACCATCACATATCCCTATGGCATTAATCTGGGAAATACAGAATATCTATCATACGAGATGGCAGATAGACCCGCACTGGCCATCAATTCCATTGAGCATTCCCCCATAGATGATACACTTCCTGGAGACAATTTCACTATAAGGATCCAGATAGAGAATCAGGGCAATGTGTATTTTGGTGGTGTCCGTGTGATCCTTTACCAGATGGAGGGAAATGGCAACATGACATTCATTGATGACCATACCCAGTCAATGCCAGCAGGGGAAATGGCCAATGCCACGTTCAACTGGGTTGCAGAAGCCGGGAACCATACCCTATTGATGGAATTGACATACAATGGAGAAAGCCTCGATAATATCACTATCGAGGCACAAATAGCTGATTCAGATAGTGGCCAGTTCATCACAGAAGAGGAGCTTGAGGACGAACTGAACAGCCTCTGGCTCGGAGTAATTGTGATGGTCGCTGGAGCCACATTGGTCTCCATGGGAGCCCTGATAATGGGCAAGCGTAACATAAAGAGGAAGAAGAAAGCACTGGCCTTCAAGGCGGTGGACAATGCCACGTATTATGTTAACAGCTTCGCGGATTTCGGATCAGACATCAGTTTGGCTTCCTGGAAACTGGAAAAAGCCAGGAAAGCCATAGATGAAGAAAAGTATGACACGGCCTACCGCCTGTCGATCGAGGCAAAGAGATCGGTAGAGCCCGTTGAAAATGAAGGCGTGGATACAGATAATGGAGGAATTTAATTGCCATATGGTTACATTGGTTCTATTTATGCCATACTTAATACTACTGTTAATATTACTAATAACCTATATATACAATTAATGTTTACTATAAGTAATAACACACCAAACATAAATTCTCTAATTATAAATATAGATTTAGAGAAAATACCGATCGGGGTGACTTGATGAGAAGGGGAACGAACAATAGTGTGAATTTCGCAGGAAAATGTATGAGCATCATCATCGTATGGTGCATGGTCTTGAGTGGCTTCATGGGCCTGTTCATGGTCAATGTGGGAACAGCCAGTCAGATCAATCCAAACACGATCAGCGTGGATCTGATTGTCGACTCAGGTGACTTTGTAATAGAGAGTTTCCCAGGCGACCCTTGGATCTATGATCTTGATGGTAATCTGACTATCAGTGGCGCAAACTCATTGATATTGAAGAACTCGACATTGAATATACTTCAATTAGGTGCGTACAGTCTGGATGTTTCAGTTGGTGGAACCATTGAAATGATCAATTCCACGATCACTACAGAAGACCTCCAGTATATCGATGCCAGTTTTATTACAAATTCGAATTTGATAATGGATGACAACTCTGCCCTTCTTTTCCCAGGCAACTTATCCTTTGATGCATCATCTGTTGATATTAAGAATTCTCAGATAATTAGCCCAGCCATATATTTTGACACTTGTACAGATGTGAGTATTGCGGACTCTGAAATAGAGGTTCCAGCAAATGCAAATGGCTCATTCAATCTGGACAATACAGAAATGTCAATTATCAACACAGATATAAATCTGGATTACACCACAGATAACAGTACCAATCACCAGATGAACCTAACAGCAGGTTCATTTGTATATGCCTACAATATGACTGTAGGAGACCTTACAGAATCGATTTTCATCTTTGATGACGCTGTCTCTGAAGTTTACTACTACAAATGGGCAGATTTCTCGGTTGTTGACTCGAACAATAACCCGATAGATGGAGCGGAAGTCAGCTATGATTTCCACCACACAGATGCAGCAGCCATCACTTATGTGGACAGTATGAATGATCTGGCATTAGCTCCACATGCAAATGCAGATGCCAGGATGATCGATTATCTTAACAGTATGTCGCCAGACATAATCACCTCTGCAAACTATGATGAGACCAACAGTGACGGAATGGCCATGATCCCTCTCTTCACTACCCTCCACTCACAGGCAGAGCAGGCAATAGATGTCGATGGTCATCACTATGGAGAATACGATGCAGATATCACATACATGGCAGCAACTGGCAGTACCTATGTTGACTTTTCACCTTACCCGAACATTGAATGGATGGACAATACAGTCGAAACCCCACCAGTCCAGCTAACAGCCATCACACTAGTTAGGCCGGATCTCACACTCGCAACAAGTGATATCACCTTCACACCAGCAACCGGCATCATGATCGGTGACTCGGTCGAGATAAATGTCACAATAGAGAATGTGGAGATCACAAATGCATTGGATGTCTTTGTCCAAGTATTTGATTATGACGATGTCTCTGGAATTCCAACCGAGATATACAATACGACCATACCTTCCATACCTGGAAACGGAGATGTTTACTTCCTGGTCGACTGGAACAATATACAGGTCGGTGGATGGCATGACATCATGGTGGTCATAGATTACAATAATTCAATAATAGAAGAAGAAGAGCTCAATAATACAGCTATTGCTTCAATTTATATAACCCCAGACCTGCCAGAATTGTCTATCGAAACAGCTAATATCGGCTTCTCACAGGAGAACATCTCCTTTGATAATGAGATCACGATAAGCGCCAGGGTGCTCAATAATGGAACATTGAACTGGACCATCGTGATAGTATCCTTCTATGAAGATAACCCAGATATGAATGGGGACGGAATATTGGATATCGATGCTGGAGACAATTTCATAGCATCAAGCGTCATTGGAATAATAGAACCCAATATCCTGGTAGAGACTTCAGTACCATGGACACCATCGGTCGATGGCACATACACGGTATATGTCTGGGTTGATCCAAGCAACAATATCCCCGAATTCTATGAAGATAATAATCTGGCTTCCAGAGATGTCATCATAACACCAAAACCAAACCCAACAATAACAAACCTGGGATTCGATGATGAGACACCGATGACAGGACAAACAGTTGTAATATCACTGGACCTGATCAACACAGGTAATATAGACGCAACAGGAAATATCACAGTAGAATTCTTCGATTATGACCTGAATGGAGTCCTGATCGGACAGATCGGAACAGCACATATGAAAAGAGACCTGAACATGAGCGAGACCTTCCTGATCCAACAGAACTGGATACCCGTGAACATTAATTACCACACCATTGAGGTCATCATAACCTCGGATGCGGATGTTGATGAAGGCGATCTCACAGACAATGAATTCTACATTGACATTCTGGTATATGATGGGGGTGTCTTCGATCTTATAGTCAATGACGCATTGCCACCATTATCAGCAGGTGACCTTGAGATAATAGGACATTATGGACAGGATGGATATGTTCTCGTTGAGGAAAATGGAATATTGACAATCGATGCATCCACTTTTGACATGAAACTGGAGAGGTCCTATCAATACAATATCATAGTCAAGGACAATGGAACATTGAACATTATGGATACAATATTCTGGACACAGAACAACTTCATGGACTTGCACATAATGGATAATGCAGTTGTCAATGTGGCAGGAACAAGCTTGCCAGATCAATTGAACATAATCGCAGGTGACTCTTCGCAGATCACATTCCACAATTCACAAGTTAGAGGTGTGTTCAGTGTACCGGATTCGGATGCAAATGTAAGTCTGGTGGTAGAGAACTGTACATTCAGTAAGCCAATAACACAATTCGGTGGAACATCTGTTGCTCATCTGACAGCTTTGACCATGGCCATACCATCCATCCAAGCACAAGACACAGCAGATATCAAGATATACAGGTGGTTGGAAGTTGAGGTCATCGATGTAAATGATTATCCAATACCCGGCGCAATGGTCGACCTGGATTATCAGGTAGGTAATGCACTTCAGCCAGGTCTTCACCAGACCAAGACAACAGGTGCAGATGGAAAAGTATTGTTCAGAACTCTCAGTGATATAATCAATCACACAATACACCAGAGCTCGGCATCTGTTAGCAGTTACAAGTTGACCTCTTCATTCCTGACATTCCAGAACCACATAAACATAACTTTGCCATCATATCCCGACATGACAAGCGGCTCGAATTACATAGATAACCTTGTCATCAAAATGAGTGATGTCAGACCAGATCTTGACCCACCATTATGGGCATCTGCTACGACCATCGGAAAGGATGAGGCCGTGATGATATGGACAAATGTCTCGAACATGGGAGATGTGGATGCTCACGACGTCGTAGTCCGATTTGCAGATGAGACCAATAGTTACGTTCTTGAGGATGTACCTATTGCATTGCTTGAGGCAGGCACATACCAGTGGGTGTACATCAACTACACATGGCCTTTGATATCAGATATCGGAGAGCACCTGGTGAACGTGACCGTGGATTGGAACAATAATATTATAGAACAGAATGAGACAAACAATTACAATTCCACCTTGATACATGTTATTGGAAGACCAGACTTATCAATAACAGATGATAGTATTGTGATATACAATAACAATGATGACATGGTGATCAACTATCCAGTGAACATCGGCGTCACAGTTGACAATACGGGAGACATCGACATCAGCAATGTAAGTGTTCGTATTTACGATTCTGAAACAAATGGAACTCTCATAGGAGAAACTAATATTGCCACCGTACCATTTGATCAATCTAGTGCGGTCTTCATAGAATGGATCCCATCAGTTGTTGGGGATTATGATCTGTTCGTTGTCATTGATGAGAATAATACGATCTTCGAAATTCATGAAGATAACAATACAGCAGGAATGAATGTCACAGTTGTGGATTATTCGGATCTGTATGTTTCACAGATAGTCTTCAAAGAACAAAATGGAAATGAAGTAGATGAAGTTGATAACAGAACATACGTGGATGTATGTGCTCAGATAATCAATGCAGGTGAGACGCGTAATATAGGAACTGTTCAATTCAATGATCATTACGGCAATGAATTCGCTTCCTTTGAACTGCCTTATATGAATCCAGGAGATATCATATGGGCCAATGAAACCTGGTTCGCATCAGAAGACCTGGAAGGCGACTCAATTATCAGGAACGTCGAGGTGTGGGTGACAACCTACTACACGATGATCGAGAATCCTGTAGGAGACAATAGCCTTGTAGAACCTATAACCATCATTGATACACGCGCGGATCTTACCGCCACGGCAGATGATGTCAATGTAACAACAGAGAACATAATCGAAGCCAATAACTTCGGTGTCAATGTCACTGTTTACAATGATGGGATCGATACAGCTATTAATTTCACTGTCGAGATATTCTATGATGAGATGGTCGATGGTAATCTCATCGGCAGCATGTTGGTCGATAGCCTTGTAGGAAACGATATGACAAGTATGGACATAACCTGCTCCGGTATACCAACAGAAGGCGAGCATTACCTTCTCATATCCATTGACAGAGATGTGATAATTGGTGATAACTTCACCGTGAACGGAATGGACTACAACATAACAGGTAATGTTGAAGAGTTCGACGAGATGAACAATGATCTTATCAATGTCACAGTAGATGTCGAAGCACCTGATTATCAGATCCTCCTCAACTCACCATCGGTTCTGCAGAACTATACATTGGGTGTGGAGAACAATACATTTGTAACAGGAAGGCTGACCAAGGTCATTGGCGGCCAGGGTGTAGCTGGAATAACAATAACGATTCAGCTTGACAGCAATACCGTGACAACAGTAACAGATGCAAGCGGTAACTTCGCAGCACCAATTGACCTTCCAACATCAGTGGGACAGTACACGATAGTGGCAAGCGCGGAGAACTCAGTTGATACATCCGTCCTTATAAATCTGAATGAGGAAGGCGGCATAGATCCAGTCCTTATCATGATCATAGTTATCATTATCATAGCTGCGGTCATAATAGGTATAACACTTTACTTCAAATTCGTGGGTCTTGGTAAGACCGTGGAATGTGGAGAGTGTGGTGCTTTCATACCGGAATCAGCTGCAAAGTGTCCAAAGTGTAATACCGAGTTCGAATCAGACACAGCAAAGTGCAGTGTTTGTGGTGCATGGGTACCAATGAACAGCAAGGCATGCCCAGAATGTAACTCAGAGTTCACCATCGGAGACGAGGAGATCGATGATTACAAGGCCCAAATGCAGAAACAATATGATGAGGTCGTCAATGGCTTCAGAACAGAAGCCAAGAAAGAACTTGGTAGTACATTCTCAGAAGATGACTTCCAGGCCTGGTGGGCGACACAGGCAACCTTCATAACCTTCGACCAGTGGCTCAAGGAAGACGAGGAGATGAAACGCCTCGGATCCAAGCCCTGCCCGAACTGTACAACACCGAACAGCATAACAGCAACCATCTGCCACAAGTGCGGAACTGTTATGGCCGAAGAGAAGAAGGTAGCTCCAGTTGCAGCTGCTCCAGTGGCTGTGAAGAAAGCAGCAACACAGGAAAAGGTAGCACCAACACCAGTTGCAGCAGCACCTGTTGAGGATGCACCTGCTCCCGAACCAGCAGCCGAAGAAAATCCAGCAGGAGATGAGAAAAAGAAATGCCCATCCTGTGGTATGGAACTTGGAGCACATGAAAAGGCCTGTCCAATATGCGCCTATGAATTCGACAAGGGTGAAGAGAAGCCCCCAGAAGGTGGCAGTCCACCAGCGGGCGGAGCTGCACCCACCAAGAAGGTCGTTAGAAAACCAGTCAAGAAGGTTGTAAGAAGACCAGTACAGAAGACTGGTGGCGAAGGGCAGCAGTGATCAAGAATAAGGAGGGCTCTTACGAACCCTCCTTACTTTCCTTTATTGGAACATGAAAATTATATTCACACGGTGATACCATGTCAGAGAGAAAAATTAGAATATTGATCGCAAAACCAGGGCTGGATGGCCATGATAGAGGCGCCAAAATTGTGGCTCGGGCTTTGAGAGATGCTGGATTCGAGGTCATCTACACGGGCTTGCATCAAACACCGGAACAGATCGTGGAGACTGCCATACAGGAAGATGTGGATGCCATCGGGCTCAGTTGCTTATCAGGAGCGCACATGACCCTGTTTCCCAAAGTGACCAGATTATTGAAGGAAAGAGGTATAGATGATATACTGGTGACCGGAGGAGGAATTGTCCCCGAGGAAGATATTCCAAAGCTCAAAGAAGCAGGTATCGATCAGGTCTTTGGGCCGGGTACTCCTTTGCAGGATATCATAGATTATCACAAAGATAATTGCAACAGTAACAGGAAGTAATTCAATGGACCTCGCAGAAAGAGTTCTGTCCGGTGATAAGAGGGGCGTTGCAAGACTTATAAGCCTCATCGAGTCAGAGGATGATGAGGCGTATGTTCAACTTGGAAAGTTACATTCTCACACAGGCAATGCTCATATAATCGGTATTACCGGGCCACCCGGTTCGGGAAAGAGCACCATTGTGGATAAATTGGCCAAGGCCTACAGAGAGATAGGCAAGACAGTGGGAATTGTCGCTGTAGATCCAACAAGCCCTTTCACAGGAGGAGCGATCCTGGGAGATCGGATCAGGATGACCGACCTCACATTGGATCCTGGGGTATTCATAAGAAGCATGGGAACACGTGGACATCTTGGTGGGCTTTCAAGAGCCGCATCCGGGGCTGTCAGGGTGCTAGATGCCTTCGGAATGGATATCATCATTCTGGAAACAGTGGGAGCTGGTCAATCCGAAGTTGAAATTGTTAGTCATGCTCACACAACTATCATAGTCGAAATGCCAGGTCTGGGGGATGAGATACAGACCATCAAGGCAGGCATCATGGAGATCGGAGATATCTTTATCATAAACAAGGCCGACAGGGAAGGAGCGGACAAAACATCGATGGAGATACAGGCGATGTTGGGTCTGAACCCGAACAAACCTGAATGGGTGCCGCCTATAATTCAAACGATCGCCAGAAAAGGAAAAGGCGTGGATGCGGTTGTCGAAAAAATAGAAGACCACTATAAATATCTGAAGGATAGTGGGATGTTCGAGAAGATGATCGAGCAGGGAATAAGAGAGGAACTTGATATTCAGATAAAAAGTCAGCTCGGAAGAATTATAAAAAATAATATCGATGATAAAACTCTGGAAAAACTTGTAAAAGATATCATCGACAAAAATATCGACCCTTACTCTGCCGCGAAATTTGTACTAAAGGACATTGAAGATATATTGAATTAACTGAGCGGCCTTAGTTTTCTATAGTATACATTACAAATTCAAGATGTGAAAAATTATTTCTTATATTTTCACAGATCTTTATGAAGTTCTTGAAGGTTCATGTCAATTATTTCTTGTACTTAGCGCAGATCTTAATGAAGTTTTTAAAAATGTCTTCACCACCACTTTTTTCTTTAAACCTCGCTGTGCTGTATCGGGCTCCAAAGAAAAAAGACGGACAAATCGAATCAAGCCAGTCGGCTTGATCAAAATAAATGCGTAGGCTCCATAGGTAAAGTCGCATTTAAAAAAGAAACTCGCCCAAGCTCGATTTATCGAGATTGTGAAAGCTCAGCTTTGCTGAGATTCAGCCTGCTCGCTCGGCATGTTAATTATTTCTTGTACTTAGCACAGATCTTAATGAAATTTTTGAATATATCCTCACCGTACTCTGTATGTTCAACTTCGGGATGGAACTGCACACCGTAAAATGGTTTTTCTTTGTGCGCGAAGGCTTGGTGCGCACAATCTTTTGAATGCGCGAAGTTCTTGAATGTGTCCGGCATGATCTTGACCTCATCATTGTGAGATTCCCAAACCTGGAAAGGTGATATCACACCCTCGAACAATTCATTTTCCTCTTCGATGATGACGGATGTCTTACCGAACTCGGGAACAGTCGCGGGTCCTGCGGTTCCACCGTAATATAGTGCCATGAACTGCGCGCCGACACAGATCCCCATGATAGGAAACTCTGCTTTGTCAAGGTAGTCCCCACTATTTCCCAGCATCAATGCTTCTTCACCAATTCTTGGAGCACCGCCGGATAGAATTAGACCATCTACATCCAGGTCCTCAAATGGTGTAGTATTCGGGATTATCTCTGTTTCCACATCGAGGTATTTCAAAACTCGCCATTCTCTATGTGTCCACTGTCCGCCATTGTCTACAACGAAGATCTTCATTGACAGGGTGATAGAAAGAAAGGATAAAATGATTGTGGATTTATCCTAGCATTGTGCTTAATTGATTTGCAGAGGACGGATCATTCCCATTCGATAGTTCCAGGTGGTTTGTTCGTGATATCATATACCACACGGTTGATCTTATCCGGCATGGTATTGGTTATCCTGATAGATATCTTCTCCAGAACTTCATGTGGAATCTTGGAATAAGCCGCGGTCATGCCATCAATGGATTGGACAGCCCTAACGCAAACAGTATATCCATAGGCCCGTACATCGCCCTGAACTCCAACTGTCTGAATCGGGGTCAATACTGCGAAGTACTGCCATGGAAGCTCCATCTTTCCCTCTTTCGCCGCAAGCTCCAGCTCTTCCTCAACAATGAAGCATGCTTCTCTGACGATCTCTGCTTTTTCCAATGTTGGTTCACCAATGATCCTGATAGCGAGACCAGGTCCTGGGAAGGGTTGCTTCTCAGATATTGAAATACCGAGATATCTTCCAACCTTTCTTACCTCATCCTTGTACAGATCCCTAAGAGGTTCGACAAGCTTCAGGTTCATGTCCTTAGGCAATGCGCCGACATTATGATGGGATTTGATGACATCCCTGAGGTCACCACCGCTCTCGATCCAGTCCGGTGCTATTGTGCCCTGAACCAGATATTTCGCATCGATGTCCTTCGCATATCGGTCAAATATACGAATGAAAGTGTGGCCGATAGCCTTCCTTTTGGCCTCTGGCTCGACAGCTCCCTCCAATTCTTTGGAGAATTCCTCAGCGGCCTCGGCCACCTGGAGGTTGACTCCCATATCACGCAGAAGTTCAGCAACTTCTTTGGATTCGTTCTTCCTCATGTAACCAGTATCAACATGCACACCGTATAATCGGTCACCAATAGCACGCGCCACAAGTACCGCGGCCACAGTGCTGTCCACTCCTCCAGAGCAGGCGATTATGGCAGTGCCGTCTATATCGGTCTTCAATTTCTCTATTGATTCATTGACGAACTTCTCAGGATCGAACATATACATCTACTCCTCGTATGATTCTGCATCGGACCTTACTTTTTTCTCCTGCGAGATTCGATGATCCTTCAGCTTCTGTGCCAATTGTGGATCGGATAATGCGAGTATCTCCGCTGCGAGCAAAGCTGCATTGTCACCACGATCAAGGCCAACACCACCCACGGGAATTCCCGGGGGCATCTGCACTATGGCCAAAATAGAGTCGAGGTTGACCTTGCCACTTACCGGCACTCCGATAACTGGCTTGATAGTATGAGCTGCCACGGCTCCAGGCAATGCGGCAGCCAGTCCGGCGATGGTTATGAAGACCTTCGCATCCGAACCCTCAACAAGACTTTCCACCAATTTTGGAGTCCTGTGAGCTGATGCCACAGTTAATTTATGGGGTATACCCAGATCCTTCAGGACGGCAGTGGCCTTCTTGCCTACTGATTCGTCGCTCTTGCTTCCCATTATGATCAGAACATCTACTGTCATTGAGAAGGTGAAACCTGAAGGTTATGATAAATGTTACGTGTCGGAAATTCCTATTCAGGATTTCATTATTGAAAGCAAGAATATACCGACAGCTGCAAGAGCTCCAAGGGCTGCGGCTGCAATCACATATATAGATTGCTTGATCAGATCCACAAATGCTGTATCAATTGGCAGCATTGGCTCACCCATGAACCACGTTGATAAAATGACCCATATAATGCCCAGTACAAGGCCGGCTATCATCAAGCCTGCTCCAATCTTCCTGCTCTTTCCGCTACCAAAATATGTTGTGAAAACACCTGCAACTGCAAGAAACAATGCAAATGTCAACATGAATATTGTTGCGAACTGCTCTAAAGTTATATCCATCCCATTCACCTCAGATTTAGAATTTGATTCCGGTTAATGTTTTAGTGTCAATGACTCCTGGTATGCTCCTTATCCTATCTACAACAACCTGGCCAAGTACATTGAAATCATCAGCCTGTATCTTAGCAATGAGATCATATTCTCCAAATAAAGGATGGAGTTCGACTATCTCCTTGACCTTAACTAGTTCATTGTACACTTCATGCTCCTTTGCTGGAGCCGTGGATATCAGAACAAAACCTACAGCCATGTATTCACCTATTAATGATAATAAGATTATGTCCTATAAAGGTTTCTCTTTTTTTACCTCCAATCAAATTATGATGATCGTTTATGGTATCATGACATTTCATAGTATCAAATAAAGGAAATATATGACGAACAATGGAACCACCATCATAAGAAAATCATCATCCACATATTTCACACTGGGCTTCTCAACAGCTATAGCCACACCGGCTCCAACGATCGCAAGGACCGCCATGGTGGATACGGCCATATCATATCCAAGGGGTTCGGAGAAAAACAGGAAGCTGAAGAAAGTGATGAGGAAGTATACCAGTAGCGGAATATATGGATAGCCTTTCATATTCCGTCTTTTCATCTCACCTATCAGAGGGTCGGTCCAGCCGATACCTGTTATTGCGGGTATCACAAAGAGCAATGGGAAGAACATGAAGGCGATGAAGACACCTATGGAAGCCCACCCATAAGCAGACAGTTGGTTTGCTTCATATTCCCTCATTCCGAAATATACTTTTTTTCTCCTGAGACGGTTGACCTCGTGGAACATTATCATAGCAAATACAAGGATAAGGAGATTCTGCCTTCCAAAGCCAAAAAAATCCTCAGGAAATAGATAATATATAAAAACAAAAGGAGCAAATAGGTGGAATACTCTTCTGGCTATGTGACCATTGTTCTTCTTGAGGTCCATGCTACAGTATATGAATATGATACAAATATGATTCTGTCAATATTCATCTATAATATGTATCTAAAATAGTATAATATGTGTAATATGTGTAGTATGTGTAATTATAATAGAATATATACATTATAATAACATATAAAGAAGGAAAGACATTCGTATCAATTATAATTGACAACTTTTCTTTTTCTCAGTATCAATGGGATACATACCATGATGATGATCGGTATGAATGAATGGAATTCCGGAGCTACTATCACATCCCCTGGAAGTGTATGAGATGTTTCCGTTTCCTGAATGCCCCTTGTGCCCCTTGTACCCACATTAAATGGATGAGATGCATTGAAATGCTCATCCGGAATATCTGATCCGCCAGACCAGTCAGAAGACCTGAAGAATAATCTTATATCATCGGACGTATCAAGATCTATTGACATTTCCATACTTGTGGAATCAAGATATGCTTCCACATTATCAGATGCGGAGACAGACCAACCATCATCATTCGACCAAACATACAATGAACTGCTGGTGATCAGACCATTCATTCCAGATAATTGCATCATCTGATCTGCCCCGATATCTCCGATTGGCTGTCCAGTGTTAGTATCATTATCAGAATCTATGAATATCTCGGTGACATCCTCGCCAGTTATCCTTGGAATAACACTCACTTGTGGTCCGATATAGATCGAGGCTTTGGTTATAGTATTGTTCAGCCATGTGTCTGGGCCACCATTGTTATAGTCGGTCAACCCATCATTATCATCATCATTATCCTGAGAATCCGGGATACCATCATTATCAAAATCAAATTCAAAGCCAGTTTCATTCATATCGGTTATTCCATCACGGTCAGAATCCACAAAAATAGCGGTTGTGGGGTTCACAGGATCAACTGGAGTATTGGCAAGACCACTGTTTTGATGAGGAATAATCTCCCCGCCAAGAATCTGGCCATCCACATTGATAAACACGGCGAGCTGGCTACCATCATAGGCAGCGGCAAACTCTCTCACATCGATATCATTGTTCCCATTCGTGCTTTCATCATCATTCTCATCGGTCTCGGTATCATACCAGTCCAGGAAGCCGCCATCCATTGTGATAGAGGATGGCGAGCCTCCGATATAGGAATATGATAAAGCTGAAAGATCGGTCTTCAAGGTGGTTGTTCCATATCCGGTACTCACACTGGATGAATCTCTAAGCTTCATCCTCAATGTACTATCGGAATAGGCTGATGAATCGATATCCGCCCCAATGTACAGTGTCCGAGCTCCATTTACCTGGAAACCATTCATGGACATCGTTGCCAGGCCATTCGATATATCAGACACCTCGGAGAGAGCATTGCCGCTTTCATCAGTAATGAAGCATCGTTGGATCGCTACAGATGGTAGAGTTCCTTCCAATCGAACAGATATGCTGTCTATTGTGTGGATTCCCTCACCAAAGGGCACGATATCCAATTGTAGATATTGCTGGCTGTGGGAGGTCACTATCCCGGGTGCGATACCTTTCTGTGTTATTCCGATTGCACTTTTTTCAATGCTGATAATGGAATCCGCACTGTCCTCATAACCATCCCAGCTGTGAGAGGTTATAAAAATGTCCACAGGAGTTGGTTCGTAAAGACCCAATAGGTCCCAACCGATCTGTATTTCGAGATCACCAGCATTCACACCAGACTGTATTGTCGAGCCTGGTTTGAACATGCTCCAATCCAGCCCATCATCGGATGAGCCAGTATCCGAAATATATTCGTGAAGGGTCGATGATGTCACCTGGCCGCTCCATCCGGATACCATCAGCATATGGTCAGCCCCCATGCCCGCGATCTTATAGCCAGTTGACCAGCTATTATCATCATCGAGGAATATGTAAAATGTGTCCTGAAGAGCACTGGAAGCAACAGGCTCGCCAGTGAGTATATCACCATTGACGCCCAGATACAATGCGAGATATTTTTCACCATTGTCCTCAGCACTACATTGGACAATGTCCACATTGGAATTGAAGGAGGCATCTGGAATAGTATCGAATGTCAATTTCTGATAATTCTCCCAATCGGCAAAATCCCCGTCTATCTGTATGTCATATGCATCCTGAGTTCCAGCTGGCTGATACATCACACCGAGCATCGCGGATACCAACATGAGCACGGAGGCCATTAGAACAAATTTTCTGAACAATTGCCTGCGCTTGACCTCGCGTGAGTAGCCGATGGATGGAATTCCAATTTCCGGCATGGTGGGTTGAAGTGTACTGTAAACACGACCCTGACCATTGACCATACCGTTAACACGGCCTGTTCTTCTACCATTGGTGAGGCCATTCACCCTCCCATTGACCAAGCCATTGATCATACCATTGACCATGCCATTAACACGACCTGTTCCATTCGTCAGGCCGTTAACATACCCATCGAATTCCCTTATGCCATTGATCTTGCCGGTTATTCTGGCCTTTCCATCTTCCAGGCCATTCACCTTCCCGCTGATGCTTCCAACACCATTGATCATTCCATTGATCCTGCCAGTACCATTGATCATTCCATTGATCCTGCCTTCCACCTTGTCAATTCCATTCACAAGGCCAGTGACACGACCCCGCCCACTCATGGCACCATGCAAATATCCTCTATTGATCAGTCCTTTTTCTTCTTCCATCGGGCCATAACAAGAGGGGCATTTTGGCATGCCTTCATCGATGGTCTCGCCACAATCAGCACATATATTTGGCTCATCTTCTTGATCTGCAAATTGAGTTAGTTCTTCACTAAGTTCTTCCAGGTCTTTGGCGAAATCATTATCAAGGTCATCCAGTGGAGCAAGAGGTGCGGATATCTCGAAATCATCTTCAAGAGTATCCTCACCAGATCCCAATTCGAGATCCTCTATCGAATCCAGGTTTTCATCATCGGAGACATCGAATCCAAGCTCAGATTCCCCACCGACAGTACCAAGATCCCAGTCATCATCTTCGCCATCATCATCGACCTGCGAGCTTATCAGATCATCCAGACCATCAAGAATATCATCACTGATATCCAGCAGTTCATCCTCTATGACATGATCCACCTGAACCTCCTGGCTCTCCAGTTCATCATCATCGAATGATTCAAGAGCCAGGTCATCAAGCAGATCATCCAGATCATCGCTATCTTCATCGATGATAGTCGGTTTGGCGATGGATATATCGATATCACCATCAAGGTCCAATTCATCATAGCCAGCCCCATCAATATCTGTGGCGATTTCATCAGCATATGCATATTCTGGCTCATCCACACCGTCAATATCAACATCAAGGGACAGATCATCAAGCAGATCTACCATTTCAGGACTTTCATCGTCAATTATAGTCGGCTTGGCTATCAATATATCATCAGGAGCATCAAGGCCCAATTCATCATCAATGTCTGGCTCAAAGCCTGAAGTTTCAGGAACAATAGCCTCTTCAGGCCCATCGATCATATCATCAAGTGCGTCAATAAGATCCTCACTGATATCCATGCCAGGTGTAAATGAAAGGTCATCACTTTCGCCGATATCATCATCAGACAATTGAAACTCATCAAGATCATCCAGTATGGATTCCAGATCATCGCTATCCACATCCGCCTCGTCGATGGGTGCGACATAGTGGCCTTCATCAGCATCGGCCACTTCCTTTTCTTCTGTTCCAGATCGGGATGAGTCGCCGATCATAGAATCCAGATCGCTCATCAGATCATCGCTGATGTCGACACCATAATCGGTGTCATCAGCGTCATCAACGCCATCAGCACCAGTATCTGTTTCTGGATCAATGGCAATATCAGCATCCGAATCAGAGTCCATATCTATGGCATCTGCAGCAGCATCAATATCTGTGATATCTGACTCAAGAGTATCCTCAATATCCATATCATCCAATTCACTCAATATCAGGGTGATATCATCGCCATCCAGATCTAAGACAATGGTTTCAGCCTCGGAAATATCATCAGATGTCTCCATGGCCTCTATCTTACCATTTATCATCTCGTCAAGAGCATCGATCATATCATCACTGATATCAAGGCCATTGTCTGCAATGAACTCATCAGAGATATCATCATCCAGGAATTCTCCAAGGATATCGTCCAGTACATCCTCTTCGAGCTCAGATACCATATCTGCATCTAATGATGCGATCTCCGTATCTGCGAATATAATATCATCATCAGTCTCGGATAGAACATCCGCAGTAGTAGGTTCGACCGAGGGCATTTCTGTTTCAACTTCTGACCCATAATCAGCATCTGGCTCAGCTTCGACTTCGGGCTCATGTTCGTCTGAAAAAAGTGTTCGAACATGGTCTACTATCTCCTCCGCATCTTCCAAAGGTATACTCGGAACCTTCGAGGAGAGTTCAGAAGCAGTGAGCGATCTAAGATCATCCAGGCTTTGGATACCGAGAAGATACATTGACCGGGCTCTCGCTCGACCAATACCAGGAACCTGTGTTAATTGATTGATTGCATCTTTTTTGCTTCCCATATCCCCCATTCACCTCTGAAGTAGAGTCCCATCCCCAAATTCGCATCATTAATGTAATATTAACAATGCTAAATGCGCTAATATACAGGTTATATAAATAACTTATACATAATTATTTGGCAAAATAATGTATTTCTAACACAGGAGAACCTGTGTTAGTTCATTGATATTTTGCATAAAATTTCAACATAACTAAGAATGCTCAAATCGCATTTACAAAGTAAATGGGATAAAATACCTAAGTATTGCAAACAAATATATTTATCGGTCGGCGTAATCGGGGTTCTGATAATATGAAACTCACGTATTCAGATGCCGGAGTGGATATAGACAAGAAATCAGATGCGATAGAAGCACTGGTAAAGACCCTTGGCTATGACAGAGAGGGATTTGGAAAGAAGATCAAGCTGCCAGGTGGCTATGCTGGTCTGGTGGAGTTCGGGCCCTATGCCCTCGCGCTCTCCACGGATACCGTTGGTACCAAATTACTGGTTGCCAATGAATGCAAAAAATGGGATACATTGGGTATCGATTGTATCGCGATGAGTGCCAATGACATGATCTGTTTGGGCGCGGAACCATTGTCCTTTGTTGATTTCATTTCCATCGATGTCCCTGAAGAGGAGATCAGCCGCCAGCTTGGAATTGGGCTGGAGACCGGGGCAGTGCAGGCGAATCTGTCCATTGTTGGTGGTGAGATCGCTGTTGTTCCCGAACTGGTTAATTCCTTTGATTTTGGAGGAACCTGCCTTGGATGGGTCAAGAGAGATGAGATAATCACAGGACAGGACATCCAAGTTGGAGACGCCATCATAGGCCTGAAAAGTACAGGTGTACATTGCAATGGACTGACACTTGCCAGAAAGGTGCTAGAAGTCAATCAGGTACCATACAATGAGAGTTTCGAAAAACTGGAACAGAGCATCGGCCTCGAGCTGCTCGAACCCACAAAGATGTATGTTCGAGAGATCATGAGAGTTATCAAGGAATTCGACATACATGGGATGGCGAATATCACCGGCGGCGGATTAAGGAATTACATACGCCTGAAGGAAGGTGTGGGATTCGAAATATCCGATCCCATTAAGCCAAATCCGATATTCGATCTGCTGGCGGAATTGGGCAATATAAGCATTGAAGAGATGTACCAGACCTTCAATATGGGTATGGGCTACACTATCATCTCATCTCCTGACCAGGCAGATGACATCATAAAAAGCCTGAAGCCAGACTGCGAAGCAAAGGTGGTCGGAACCGTGATAGAAGGAGCCGGAGTCACATGCCCGCCTCTCGGCCTGGAATACTTGAGATACTGAACAAACACTCCGCAGATAGATGAAAGGGATTGTCTGCCAGTTCAGTCACAATTCGATCAGAGGTAATGATATGACAATATACGAGTTTGAAGGAAAAGTGCCAAAGATAGGTAAGGGCGCTTATGTTTTCGATGAGGCCGTGATCATCGGCGATGTTGAGATCGGAGAGGGATGCTACATAGGAGCTGGAGCAGTTCTTCGAGGGGATTATGGCACCATAAGAGTTGGCGATAATACAGCGGTTGAGGACAACTGCACCATCCATGCCAGACCCGGAGAAATATGCACGATAGGCAACAATGTCACACTGGGCCATGGCGCGATAATCCACAATGCGACGATCAAAGATTGGGTGGTCGTCGGTATGGGAGCTATAGTCTCCGATTATTCCACAGTGGGTGAATGGGCCGCGATAGGTGAAGGAGCTGTTGTCAAAAATAAATCTGAAATACCGGACGGCGCCATTGCCGTCGGCGTGCCAGCGAAGGTCGTATCCCAGACATCCGAAGAATACCGCAAACAATGGACGGAATTCAAAGGCATTTACACAGATCTGGCAACCAATAGATATCCAGATGGATTGAAGAAGATCGGATAGACATTATGATAAGCTCCAGTGTCAAGAAATTGCTCATTATCCAGGCCATGATGAACATCGCCATGGCCATCGCGGGTTCCTTCAGCCTGATATATCTTGTGAATCGAGGCTTTTCTTATCAGGAATCATTGATATATCTGATAGTCGCGATACTTACCACGATAGTTCTGACGATAATACTATCGAACAGAGGGGGCATGCACTCCAAAAGATCAATTATGGCATCCAATCTCTTTTTGGCGATCTCTTATGGCTCATTTCTCGTACTGGATGGATACGCGCTGCTGATAATTCCAGGCATATTCTATGGCTTTCAAATAGTCTTTTTCTGGATACCGCTCAATGTACTTCTGGCCCAGCAATCGAAAGATTCGAACAGGGGATTCACGATAGGTGTTTCTTTTTTCATTTACCCAGTGGTCGCTGTCCTGATGCCAGTACTGGGTGGCTCGATAATCGAGAGTCTGGATTTCTATGTCGTATTCCTGATAGCCACGATAATATTGTTGATCAATGCCATCACGATCGCCATCTACAGGGATCTGCCCTGGGGCAAGCTGAGAATGAGAATAAGGAGCATGAAAGAGAGCCTGTGGAAAGGTCTCTTCTTCCAGGGTATGCAGGAAGGTGTGTTTTTCTTTGCCAGTCCCTTGCTCACATACCATTTCGCGGGCGGTGAGTTCAAGACCGGGATAATGTTCTCTTTCTTCGCCCTCATTGGGACACTAGCGGCCGTATTTATTGCCAGAGTTTCAGATCGAGAGCAGAAACGCCTGGTATTCGCAAAAATAGGCGCGCTGGGAGCCATACCTGGAATGTTAATAGCCGGCATGGCCAGCGACATCAATGTATTCCTTTTGGGAATGGGCATACTGAACTTCTTCATACCAATGGTCGCAATATTCCTAATGACTCAGGCAGGAGATGGAAAGAACAAGGGAAGCGCGATGTTAACTAGGGAATTCTGCCTTAACACAGGAAGATTAGTAACACTTGGAATGAGTTTATTTCTCATTCCATTCCTTGGGATCGGAGGACTGCTGGCATTGTCATCAGTATTTCTGATCGGTGTGCTAGCTGTTAAGTAAAAGATCAATGAGGGCTCCCCAACGTTAAAACGTGGGGTATCCTCTCTGTTAAATCATTAAGGATTAACGAGTATATGAGCCCTTATTGAATACATCCCAAGCTAATACTATAATCGCTCCATATCCACAAATCTAAAGATTGTGGTATTAGAGCTTGGGGATATTCAATAAAAAATCGGATCAATTGGAAAATGGTGGTCTGCCAGGTTTTTATACCTGGCAGTCCCATATTTTGGATAATTCAACAAGAAGGTGATCTACTTCTTATCTGCCTTCTTCTCATCATCCTTTTTGGCCTTGGGTTTTGCCTTTGGCTTGGCTTTTGGCTTTGGCTTGTCTTCTTTCTTTTCATCTGCCTTAACGTCTGCCTTGGCTTCTTCCTTTGGCTCTTCTTTCTTGATGTATTCCTCGATGAACTTGATGGATTTGTAATCCGTGTGTTCTCTGAGATCTCCAACTATCCTGTACTTCATGATGAACCAATTCTGGTCGTACTTGCATATCTCGGGCAGGGTGATCTCCAAAAGATCGTCCTTTCCAGATATCATGAAGTCAGTCGAGTTTCCATAATCCATGGCTATTATGCCCAAAGCCTTCTCATCAGATTTGCTGGCCTTCTTGGATATGGTGTACTCATAGCGGACGGTCTTGCCTGCCAGAGGAGCATTGAAATCAACTCTCACACGCCCGGACTGAACAGTGACTATCCTTCCAGTCTTGTTCTTGATGGAAACTTCCATCCCAGGATATGGTTGGTATTCTTCTTTGGCAAAGTCCCTCATTGGGAATATCTCAACAAGCTTTGGGTCCCAGGCACCATCTCCCTCGGATGGTGGGATCTCGACAGTGGTCTTCTTACCGACCTCTGCACCTTCGAGTGAATTGTCCAGACCTGCAACGACCCTGTTTGCTCCCACAAGTGTGGTCAGGGGCTGGTATTTGGCCTTTTCATCGAAAATATCCTCGGCCTTGGCAAGCTCCTCGCTTGTGGTCTCGAACAATTCCTCGGAATCGTCCAGAATGACCCAGGCATCGAAATCAAAGGTAACTATATCTCCCTTTGAAGCCTTATCGACCTTTTTAGGTTTGGAAGTGCTGGACTTCTTGGTCTCAGTCTTTTTAGTATCAGACGTCTTGGTCTCAGTCTTCTTAGCCTCGGTCTTCTTTGGCTTGGCGGTACTGGACTTCTTTGTCTCGGTCTTCTTTTTATCAGCAGTTTGCTTCTTCTTATCATCAGCCATGTGACAATCCTCCTTTGAAGGTATCACCGCATAAAGGCGATTGTATTAAATGATTTTGCATGATAAAGCACGATAAGGTCTTAACAGATCAATGGTAAATATTATATAAAGCAAGTTATTACGCGACTTACCTGATTGGTAGTTCAGCACCCGAGTTTGGCTTGTGGTGAGTGCTACAGGATCAAACAATAGTGTTCGATTCAATCCCCAAGAGGGTGAATTTGAAAGCGAGAACGAAGTGATTGCTTTCAAAATTCCGACAGATATGGAGGAATTTTGATTGCGAGAACGAAGTGATTGCAAACAAATTTCCGGCTTGAAAAGGAGGAAATAGATATGGCAGGCAGAAAACCAGCAAAGATGTACAGACAGATCAAAGGTCAGTCCTATACCAGACGCAAGTATATGGGCGGAGTTCCACATTTGAGGATCACTAATTTCGAGACCGGAAACAGGCAGACCGATTTCCCGGTAGAGATGCACCTTATTGTGAACGATTCCTGCCAGATCAGACACAATTCTCTGGAAGCAGCTCGTATTGCAGCCAACAGGTTCATCCAGAGGAAAACTGGAGCACAGGGTTATTTCCTTAAGATCCGTGTGTACCCTCATGAGGTCATCAGAGAGAATAAGATGGCCACAGGAGCAGGTGCAGATAGGATATCAAGTGGCATGAGAGGAGCCTTCGGAAAACCCGTCGGCACTGCAGCCAGGGTCAAGAGAGACCAGCCAATCATCACTCTAAAGGTCAACCAGGCCAACTACGAGGATGCAAAGATCGCTCTGTGGAAAGCAGGTCTGAAGATCACCAGTCCATGCAGGATTGCCATTATCAGTGGCGAATCTAATGAGTGAGTGAAGAAGCAACTGGCTGGCTTTCAAATGCCAGCCATTTTGTATATTTTAATATCATATTTCACTTCAATATTTCATTTCAGCATATCATCTGCATATTAAGCAATATGATCAAAGATAAATTGTAGCAATATGCATTATGATCAAAAAATCAATATCAAAAAATTAAGAGTGGCAGAGGAGTAATTTCTCCTCTGCATTTTTGTTCCATTAACAGGCAACACTCAGTATTGTGGGGGCTGCTGCTGGCCCTGCTGTGGTGGTTGTTGTGGCGGCTGCTGCGGTGGTGGAGGCTGCTGGTACTGCTGTTGTGGTGGCGGAGCCTGTTGGTATGGTTGTTGCTGGTAAGGTTGCTGCTGGTACTGTTGTTGTGGTGGTGGTTGTTGGTAGCCTATAAATGCCGGTTCCTTGACCACATAGCAGTGAGCCAGGGTATCGCCAAGACTCTGATTGGTATCCTTCACCAGAACTAATATTATGTCCAATATGAAGAGTACACCAGTTATCTTGATGATATTCCTTACCAGGGCAGTTGAAAAGCTAACTGGCCTGTATTGTTCATCTACCACCTTCATCTTCATCATCTTCTTTCCAATAGAAGCACCATTAGGGCCACTTTCCATGATCGGAAAGTAGATTATTGATATGACGGCCCAGATCACGAAGCTAAGGTACCAACCAAAGAAGATACCAATAATTGCAGCTATGACCCAGATCAGGATACCATCAATAAGCAAAGCAACGAACCTGTGTATGATGTCAGCATGTTCCATCGCACGTCCAACATGCTGCGGTGGGTAGTAGCCCTGCGCGGGTTGTTGTTGTCCCTGTGGTGGCGGTTGCTGATAATAATTTCCTTGTCCCATTTAAATCACCTTTATTCAGCCATATACCAAACTCAATCTATTTCAACTTATCCACGTAAAAACATAAAACATATAAAAGATAAAAGTGGCAGAGGAGTAATTTCTCCTCTGCATTTTTGTTCCATTAACAGGCAACACTCAGTATTGTGGGGGCTGCTGCTGGCCCTGCTGTACCCAGCATCAATCAATACTGTGGGGGCTGCTGCTGGCCCTGCTGTGGTGGCTGCTGTGGTGGTGGAGCCTGTGGGTACTGCGGTGGCGGAGCCTGCTGCTGCGGTGGTTGCTGATATTGTGGCTGCTGTTGATACTGCTGCGGTGGTGGTTGTGGCATGTAGCCAGCATACTGAGGTGCTTCCTTGACCACGTAAGTGTGGGCAAGCATATCCCTCAAACTCTGATTGTCATCCCTAACCAGTATCATGATCACATCAATAACGAATATCAATCCACCGATGTACGGAATGTACCTTGGAATATTCCTTAAGAAAGCCTTTCCCATATCGATGTCCCTGTACTGTTCATCTACCACTTTCAGCTTCATTACCTTCTTACCGATAGTAGCACCAGTTTTACCGCCTTCCATTACAACGAAGTAAAGAAGGAATATAACTTGAGATATTATATTCATAATAAACATAACACCACCGAACACTCCTGTGGTCAGAGAATTTGGATCAGTCAAGTCAAATGTCAAGAATCCTCCAAATATGACGATAGCATAGATGATTCCGACCAAGATTCCGACCAAGATCGCATCGATCAAGATAGCGACGAATCTCTGCACGATATCAGCGTGTTCCATTGCTCGTCCTACATGCTGTGGTGGGTAATACCCAGGCGGTTGTTGATATTGCTGCTGCGGTGGTGGCTGTTGATAATTTCCTTGTCCCATTTTTTTCACCCTTCCATATTTACATCATCATGGCACTTTGGCCATAACTATAATGATAATGTTTGGGTAGTATATCAATATTACTACAATTTAGCTACAAATTATCTCAAACCACTGCAAAAAAGCATATAATTTCAGGAGTTTATCATAATGGAGCAAGAGCAGTTGTCAACAGAGTACCCAGCTCATCCAGGGCCCTGAGCTGGTAAACCTCTCTATGTGGCAGAGGGAATCCCGCGGCCTTCATATACCACACAGCATGCTTGCGCATACGCTTAATTCCAGAATCCTTGCCATAGTATTCTGTCTCCAGCCTGGCATGGTCCATTATAGTACTCAGAAGCAATTCTTTCGACATCCTTTCGAACTTGCCAGTCCTGAAAAGGGAAAAGGATGTTCCAATAAGATCTGGCCGACCACGTAAGCCACGGCCCAACAACACACCCTCCGCCCCCGTGTGATGGAGTAGATCAACCGCTTTCTCCTCGGTAAGCCCGCCTCCATTGGCCAGGATCGGAATACCAGCCTCCCCGACCACACTTTTCAGGGCATCCCAATCACTATCACCACTAAATTTCTGCGCAACAGTACGCCCGTGGAAAGTTAGAAAAGATGCTCCAGCCTCCTCCAGCCTTCTGGCAAGCATGATGGATTCATCCTTGTAATATCCCAGTCTTAGCTTTACAGAAACAGGAATGTCGATACTGCCAGATATTTGGCTCACCATGTCAGCCAGCTTGTCCGGGTCCTTCAATAGAGTACCACCACTGCCAGTCTTCAGGATGATCGGCTCTGGACATGCGGCATTGATGTCCAGGATATCCGCTCCCATCCCCTCGGCCATCTTTGCAGCGGTGACCATTCTTTCAACCTTGTTTCCCACGATCTGAAAGGCAACTGGGTGATGCTCCTTCTCCATCCTGGCGAATATCATGGTCCTTGAATTATTCCTGCAAAGGGCCTCCGCGCTTATCATCTCCGTGAAAATTAGACCATCATGGAACCGTCTGGATATGGTGCGAAAGGGAGCATCGGTGATGCCCGCCATGGGAGCCTGGACAAAGGGATTATCTATCCTGAAATGGGCAAGTTGCATCAGGGTGCAAGATGCCGGAGTTGTATTTATTTGATATCCCTCTCATCGAGGGTTACTAATTGGTAGCTTTATTTCACTAATTGGTAACTCTCTCATCCACAAAGCTCCGTACCAACTATCTTTTATATTAGACAAAAAACCGTACAGATATCCTTTTATACGCTTGATCAAAACTGAAATATAATGCACAACAAAGACGAAATGAAGTATCCAAAAAACGTTTTGACGTTCATGTCAACGAATGGACGATCATGCCAAAAATCACTTATGAACTCCCGACGAATCTACAATTACAATTCTCAGGGATTGTACGAACATCCCCAGGCAAAGCTTGGGGATGATTCAAAAAAAGGATGATAATATGACTGAAAGAAGAGCTTTAATGAACATATGTGTGCTTGTATTGGGATTGATGCTGGTCATGCCAGCCCTGACATCGGGTGATGAAGTGGTCAGCAATGTGGAGATGAAATATACCAGAGTGAACGTGGATATTCATAATTCCTATGCCATTACCGAGGTGACACAGAAATTCGTGAACACTGGTGAGATCGCATCCGAATATACTTTTTCATATAGTATTCCGGAAAGAGCCTTTGTATCCAATCTGACATTGACCATCGGAGAGAATGCGATGTATTCCATCGCGGTCCCGAAGGATGTGGCCGCTGCCGCCTATGATTATCAGGTCTCAATTGGAGCTACAGCCAGTCATATGACATATAGAGGTAATTCTGTTTACACACATAACTTCAATCTTGAGGCGGGGGAAGCAGCCGAGGTCGTATTCAGATATGAGGAATTCATACCCCGAAAATTAGGCTTATACAATTATAGCCAGATCATCGATCCGGAAGCCTGTCAAGGGATCTTCGATTTCGAGACAAATATACATTATACGGAAGAGATCGGCAATGTCACAACCTACGGATTGCCAGAACCATTGATCGAGACACAGAAGATCAATAAGGTCCTTGTGAAGGCAAATAATTCCCAGGAGTCTCTTGATAATATGATAAGGATAACCTACGAAGTGGACAGTCCTCCAGACGAGGGGCGGATGATCTTCTTCGAGGACGATAATACAGGCTATTTCATGCATATCTTCTCTCCAGAGGTGGAGGATGTGGGCGGCAATACCATGCCCAAGCAGATCAACTTCTGTATCGACAAGAGCGGTTCCATGGGTGGTGACAAGATCACCCAGGTGAAGGAAGCCTTCTCTGCCATCCTGCCAGCACTGGATACTAGAGATTCATTCGGGATAATATTGTTCGATTCAGCCACCAATGAACCCCTGGGGCCAGATCTTCTTCCAGCAGACGCCACCGAGAAGGCGAGAGCAACCTCGGCCGTAAATGTGGTCACTGCAGGAGGCGGGACGAATATCAAAGACGCGATGATCAATGGTTTGGACCAGCTGGTATCGGCAGAGAGTGAAAACCCAATATTGGTGCTGCTCACCGATGGCCGTGGCAGTACAGGCGCAGAGACTCTAAGACAAGAGATCAGAAATTCCAATACCATAGGAGCGCAGATCTACTGTCTTGGGTTTGGAGATGATGTTGATTTCGATCTACTGGAGGCCATCTCGCTTGAGAACAATGGCGAGGCATTGAGAATATATCTTGGATCGGATGCTGTAGATCAGATCACAGACTTCTATGATATGATATCAGTGACCATGCTTGGTAATATCAGCTTCGAGTACTCGCCAGGGGCCAGTATGTGGTATCCTAAAGAATCCAGAAGCCTCTTCCAGGGTTCGGAGATCGTGGTCTCAGGACTTTACCCTAAAAATAATGGCGAGGTGATAGCCAGTATAAGTGCGACAGGAGATTCCGGGCCACTTTCTTATTCCAGATCATTCTACACAGATCCGGATGCGGACAATGATTATGTGGCCAGGTTCTGGGCTTATTCCAGGATCAATGATTTGCTGGACGTGATCTCTGTAGAGGGCGAGACAAATGATACGGTAGGAGAGATAATGGCCATTGCCATCAACTACAATTTTGTCACTCCTTACACATCGTACATAGCCGGCGATCAATTGGAGGATGCGCTGGAGGCAGTGGGTGTTGATCTTGCCACATTCGATGCATACAAGACAAATTATATTCCATCGGATAGCACAGTGTATAGCTGGGAATCCACAGCTCCACCATTAGACACGTATACAATTCAACCAGCTATAGATAATACAAACCTTTCCAATGGAGGATTAGCGGGATTGCCTGGAGCAACAGATTCGGATTATGATCGTGCAACCTATCCATATAGTGAAGATAAGCAATCATTACCAGCACCCGGAGCCCTACTCGTAGTTGCGACGATCTTCATGGGAGCGATCATGTTCGCAAGATTCAAAGGCCAGAAAGATAAAAAGAAGGGGGCGGGTAAACGAAAGTAATAAATAGAAGGACTTACCATAGTAATACATAGACAATGAATGACCAAAAAAAAGGGCGTGGGGCCGAGTGGTCAATATGTGTCGTGGATATCACATATTGCTTAGATATAGTTCATTGCCTTCGAATGTGAGGTTTTGAAGATTAAGCTAAAGCAGAAGCTTCAGCTTCAAAAAAATACCTTACATCAATGCAATATCGGCTAGTGAGCCGTGGTAGTGATCAAATATGATTCAGATTAGATATATGGAGTCAGAATAATTTAGAAGATAGGTTCTGGCGATAAATCTGGTATAGAAGATCGAATACTTCAGCTTCAGTTCTAGGAAGGTCATTCATCATCTAAAATAGGAGGTGAATGAACTCAAAAAAGATAGAAAAATTGGAAAAAAAGAATTGACATACGTTAGGATGGTCGCGATAATATTGAGTTGTCTGATAGCGACAATGACATTCCTGAACTTGATAACCGTGACAACTCATGGCATCGAATTCCAGATACCGGAAGAAGAAAGCTTCAATTGGGCCATTGACCCGATAGGCCAGAGACTATTATTCATGAGCAATTTCAGCGTCAGCAATAATGGAGCCTATGATATCGAGAATCTGGGGATCAATGCGTGGTTGGAGAATAGTGATGGGGTCAGATTGATAGATTTCAAAGAGGAGGATCTTGCGATCATGCGCGGGGGCGAGAGAACATTTGACATAATGGTGGAGCTGCCAGCAGATATATTTGGACCTGCTGGCTGGTTTGAATTCCTCACAATGGATGATACGGTCAGCCTTTACGTAGATGTTGACGCGGATTACATGTTCGGCCTGGTACACATGACCGTGGACGAGGTCATAGAATATCCATGGTCCGCCCCATTGAAAGAAGCAGTGGATAGGGACAATATCCTATCCAGCCTGGGAGCTCTACTGGATATAGCCGAGAGAGAGGTCAGCGCGGGAATAGGCTCATTGGAACCTGTATTCCTGGATATGCTTGGAGCCTATGATGAGATAGAACTGGCATTCGGGAACGGAGCTGGATTAATACTGGATGTGATGAATATAGACAATAGCTCATTCGACATCTCGTGTTCATTAGCTGGGCCTATTGGTGAAAGTGGGAATATAGAGTTATTCTTCATGATCGCCATGGAAATAAGCGAGGGTATGATTACCGCAGATATGATGGAGGTGAGCTTCCATTATGTTTCCTGAGGATACTGGAAGGAGATATTCTGTAAAGGCAATATTTGCAGTTATCTTCTACCTCATAATGCCGATCATGGCCATATACATCATAATGGAGAGCTATCCCGAACTGTCAAGGGAAAGGTACATGCAGATCATCTGGGCTATCATTCCCTTTGCCATCGTCATGGTGATCATATCACAGCTCAGCATCCGCTATCCGAAGGGAGATGTGAGAAGGCTGGCATTGAACCTCGCCTATGTGGTCACAGCATTACTGTGGCTTCTTGCCTTCCTCGGAGGTGGTATGGTGCTGACCCAGGATTGGGGGCCATATGAATTCTCACTTCATCTTGAAAAGTATATCATATTGATACTGGCGGTCAGTATTTTCAATAGCATATACTATGTGATGGAATGGATGGTGTATGCGTCGGATGATGATGAAGATGAGAAAATGCCAAAATCAAAACAAGAAGTAAATGCCCAGGTGGATATGCCTACCTGGGCAAATCTTAATTCCTTAGAGAACAATTGAGGGGCATGGTGGAAAAGACCAGGAAGATACTGACATGCCCACAATGTGGGAGTGTGGAGATATACTACGAAGCGGGCATGATGACCGGGGCCAAGTACCACTGCCAGAAATGTGACTATATTGGGGCATTTGTTATCGAGAAGGATGTGCCGATAGAGTGATCCAGGCATTATGACTATCGCGCAGCAATAGAGCATAAGATTTTCGAGCGAGCAGGCTCAAATACCAGCTACCAATCTTTTGGCAAATCCTAAATTAATACATCGCATAGCAAATCTCTGAGCGAGCAGGTGAGGGCGAGTTTTCTTTTTTACTGTAACTTTTTTCTTTTGGAGCCCGAGCTAGCGCAGCGAAGATCAAAAGAAAAAACTTACGCGAACATCTTCTGCGTTTCCTCACTCTTATCCATATCCTCGGTAACTACCTTATCAATAGCCAGCAGGAAATCCGACATTCGAACCCGTGATCGATTACTACGGATCGCGAATATTCCAGCCTCTGTACAGATGGCCTTTATCTCGGCTCCACTTACCCCGGGTGTCTTTGTGGCCAGGTCCTCATAGATTATGGATTCCTTGCCTCTTGCCAGGCTCATTTTGCGAGTGTGAATGTGGAATATCTCCATCCTGCCCTGGAAGCTTGGAGGTGTTATCTCGATTATCCGGTCGAACCTGCCAGGTCTGAGCAATGCATCGTCCAGAATATCAGGTCGATTGGTGGCTCCTATGATCTTGACATCTTCCAGAGAATCGAAACCATCCAGCTCAGATAAAAGCTGCATGAGAGTTCTCTGTACTTCCCTATCACCGGAGGTCGCAACCTCCAATCTCTTTGCTCCGACAGAATCCAGCTCATCGATGAATACTATGGCAGGAGCTTTTTCCCTTGCCATCTCAAAGAGCTCTCGAACCAATCTGGCACCTTCCCCAATATACTTCTGGACAAGTTCAGATCCTACAAACTTGATGAAAGTCGCATTTGTCTCATGGGCAGCTGCCTTGGCAAGCAGGGTCTTACCTGTGCCAGGTGGGCCGACAAGAAGAACACCATTGGGTGGTTCTATTCCCACCTTGGCATAAAGTTCGGGCTTCAAAAGAGGGTCCTCGATGGACTCCCTAATCTCCCTTATTTGATCGTCCAGGCCTCCTATATCGGCATAGCTGATCTCGGGTCTCTCAATGACCTCGCCACCTGTGATTATTGGGTCTATCGACTGAGGAAGAACACCAACGACCGCAAGACTTTGCTTATTAAGTGCGACACGGGAGCCAACTATCACATTATCCGATGTGATGTACTCCGCGATATTAACGATAAAATCTGGACCAGTGCTGGATTTCACAACAACACGTCCATCTGTCAGAACATCCTTGATGGTTCCGATTATCATGGGCGGGGTCTTCATCCTATCCAGCTCGAACTTTATTCTCTGGATCTCCTTCTGCAAACGTGCCATCTCATTCTGGATGTATCGTTTTTCGCCCTCATTCTCCTTTGCTTCATCCAGTAGCCTCTCGTTCATTCCTTCAAGAGTGGCTATCCGCTTGGAAAGGGCCTCTGAGAATTCCTCTATCTCAATGTTTTCTTCGTCCATTAATTGCACCTCGATGCAGAAGATGCCGTCCAGCATCCCATCGCTAAATATATATTCCCCTAGGGCTATTTATGGTTTACCGTTGAAATGTCTGATTGGAGGTAATATTCATGGTCTGTGAAATGTGTGGTAAAGCAATAAGGACGAAACTCATGATGGTCGAGGGAGCACCCCTGAACGTTTGCGAAAGTTGTCAGAAGTTCGCTGTGGGTGAGACTGTGGTCAAGACAGAGAGCGGAAGAGTTGTCTCTACTCCGATCGCAGACAGATTGGAGCAAAGAAGTCGAAGAATGGGCTCCAGAGATATTTACAATCAGAGTTCCGAGAAGATAATTGCGGATGATTATGGATCCAGAGTAAGGGATAAAAGAAGGAAAATGGGCCTGAGCCAGGATGAACTGGCAAAGAAGATCAATGAAAAGAAGAGCATAATAGTCAAAGTGGAAAATCAGGATATCAGGCCAAGTGATAAATTGGTGAGCACATTGGAGAGAGCACTTGGAATATCACTCAAAGATTCCATCGAAGATGTGGAAGTTGGAACAGAAAAGGAGGCTTTCACACGAAGTATGACCCTTGGGGATTTCGTCAAATACGAATAGCTGCCATCTTCACTCTGGCTATCCTGTTCTTATCAGTTATTGTGGATCAGAGCACGGCAGAGCCACAAATCGCCTCAATGGATATCAGCGAAGAGATATTCGAAGGCGAAAATGTGAATGTCACTATGACATTGACTCCAATTGATGAGGTGGAGTCAGTCAGGATCATTTTATGGGATGAGAATCGCACAGAGGCCATCCCCCCCATCGATCTATGGGGAGATGATACAGGAATTTGGGTTATAAGCATTCCAAATCTGGAAGCGGGAACCATACCCTGGGATCTGATGGTCAATAATGTATTGGTAGATAGTGGTGAGGTGGAGATCATAGTTCCGGAGGATGACAGCCCCAAATGGCCTCTTGTTCTTGTAGCACTTCTTTTCATTGCTGTGTTCATAGCAGTGGAAGTGGCATTCAAGCCAGGTCGCCGCAGAAAGGAACAGGTTGATATTGAATATGAAGAGATACCCGAACCAGAAGAGTTCAAGAATCATAAGCTGATAGAAAGAAAAGACAGAAAGTGAACTGTGCTACATTGGGCAGAAGCATTGAAAAATAGATGGAGATATTGTACTTTCATTCTTTATCCATCTCGGCAACTGCTTCTTCAAGATCTAAGGAATTGATCTCATATATCTCTCTTGGAGCCACGCCTTCCTTGCTGGCATAGCCTCTGGAAACTATCGCTTCAAGGCAATTCCTTGACATATTATCAGTCATTCCAAAGCTGAAGGATATGTCCGAAGCAGTCGTGTGCTTCATATCGTACAGGGCTATGAAGACCTTCTTGACCTTGTCCTTCATATCCGTGGATGCCAGTATTCGATCAAAATTGTAATTATCCATGGAGCTTCGAGTGGCATTCTCCTTCACCGAGATCACACCACTTCGAAAATCCTTGATGAGCAGATTGTTCACAAGGTCGAGATAATAGGTTATTCGCTCTGTCTGGGTGTAAAGGCAGAGATGCAGAGTGAAGGGAACTACACCAGTAGTTCTCACGACCTGCCAGATATTCTCCAGGGTCATAAGCTCGGGGATGAAGATACGGTTCAGAGCATCCTGATCGTCCTTGAGCTTGGTCTTGATGGACATCGGATAATAGAAATTGGATATGAAGCCGCGGATCATCACCTTGGATCTCTTGACGCCCTGGCTGAGATCCCATTTATTGAGTTTGAGGGAATCATAATAGAAGGTCTCCACGCCTCCCAGGCCGTGGCCAAGTAGCACGACCTTCTTGGTAGGCACATCATAGTCCCAATTCTGCTTCATATTGGGCTTGAAGAAATGAATTTCCAGTGTTTTTAATTCCTCGAACTCCAGGATGGATTCGAGAAGTGACAGGCGCTTCTTGCCATTTACCACCCATCTGAGCTCGGCCAGTGGTATCCGCTTAACAGCTCTGTGCTCGTAATATGCGGAATTCAATTTCTTTACGGTGAATTGATCCACTTCGTCGTCCTTCTGGAACTTGATAATCTCCCCGATTACCCCTGTGACGTCTGCCATCACACCGAGGAGATGGCAATAGGATAAATATTTTATCACATAGAAGAGGAGATCGACAAGGGTATAACATATCATAATCCGAGGGCGAGTGTATTCATTAAATATTCGAGGTGGGGGCGGAGCCAGGAGGGAGAAAAAGCTAGTTGAAACTAAGCTTGAATACAATCAGAGGGCTGGCATAGAGGCGTTTCATGGCCATACAAAGCAACAGCTTAACATATAGAGGCATCTGAATAAGAATGGGCTTAAGGGCGTTGAACAGCATGTTCTAATCGTTTACATATCGCTATTGTGTCTGGCCCTATGTAGGATTCAGAATGGGGTTACAAGCGATCTGGTGAATGTGAAGTGCCTTGTTTAGGCACTTTTTTTCATTAAGGAGATACATACTTATTCATGAAATAACAAAAAGATTCATTATTTCGCTTTCCTGCCCGGATATTATAATTTTCTAAAATTTCCAATAGAAATGCTAATCTTGATTCATATTGTTTTGGAATTATTCTATTAAACTCTTCTTTTGTAATGGTGTTCGCATTAATTATACCCCTTATTCCCAATTTATTAATATCTTTCCCAGATAAACCTGCAAAATACCAGCCCTCGATTTCTTTTACAACAATAATGATATTATCCTGTCTTACCCTAAACTTACGATGAATGTCATTTTTTTTCTTTGTTATACATGCTTTCTCATCTAAATCAGTAACGAAAATATAATCGGCACCCATTTTATGAAAAGACTTAACATATCGTCTTATTTTTTCATTCCCAGTTTGTGCAGAGGTGTCAATGTTAATTGAACAATATACTGATGAAATTCTTGGTTTAATAATCTTTTCAAAAAAACGCTTATCATCAACACCTTCAATTAAAATGAATAATTTTCTTTTTTTCATTTTCCCACCTAGGTTAATAAATTTTGAATAAATAATTCTTCAATACCCAACTCATTTTCTAAAAAGACTTGTATTTCTTCATTATTTTTAGGTGCTGTCATTATTGAGTTACCTTTTTTATTTCGTGATATGAATACTATATTTTCTTGTCCAGCATATTTTACTACTTCGGGATTGTGAGTACTAATTATCACCTGTTTGGTTTCAGAAACATCTTTCATGAAATCAATAACCTTAGATACTAAAGCAGGGTGAACATTCCTCTCTGGCTCTTCAAGAATTATCAGTGAATTATTCTCGAAATACAATGCAATTATTATTGCAGTTATGCTAATTGTGCCGTCAGATAATAATAAGGATGGAAGATATTGAGATTGATATATTTCTTTCACTTCTAACATAATAGATTTATCAAGCAGTGGTCTTGTTTTATATGAATCAATAAATGGCAAACAGTCTCGAATTAAAGAATAAAATTGTTTTTTGGTGTCTGGATTATTTAATACTCTTTTTAACACAATTGGTAAGTTACTACCATCTGATTCAAGTGTGTTTCTCACGGAAATCGGTGTTGCTGTTTTTGATGCTTTACAATCAAAATCATATGAACTGATATTTTGAATTGTTGTAGCTATTGGGGGTAAAATTGATAACCCCAATTCTTGAGCTTTTTCTAATAAAAACAATTCAGTATGCTTTACCTTTACAAATTGCATGGGAAGTATAGGAAGTTGTGTGTGTTTCATGCTTTTTATAAAATGCTGAATTGCTCCTGTTTTAAAAGTCACTTTTCCTGACGGATCTCTGCTAAAAGTGATTGTGCTTCCTTTATGGAACTCGTCTTCTTTTATTTTTTGAGATTCTCCCACTGTTAATTTTGAAAGGTCTCCTTTGAATTTAATATCCTCATTGATAACTTTATATTTTCTTGATGAATTAAAGCTTATTTCAAATTTATATTTCAACTCTTTAAATGTCATCCCTAAACCTTCAAAACGCTCATTTTCTTTCAGTTGGTCATCCGGTTTCATACTTAATACAAGACGTGGTTGAATATCAAAATCTATATTTAACTCAATGCTGAGGTTTTTATTTCCTTTAGTATTTATATTTTTGATATATTCCGGACCACCATGTAGTTGAATTGCATTTTCTAATCCACTAAATGATATATCTTTTAAGAATTTGAAAATAGATAAAAAATTAGATTTTCCAGAAGCATTTGATCCTACAATAACATTGAATTGATCTAAGGAGATATTGAGATTATTAAATGTCTTATAATTTTTTACAATTAATTTATTTATTTTCATATTCTCCTCCATAACCGGAAAGAAGACAAAACTTAATAAATCTATCTAATGGTATTAACGGTATCTCTATTTCATAATCTATTTATAGTCTACCAATTAGCTTTTACCAATTAGTAACCCTCACCAATACAAAAACCCATACCAATGAGTTTAAATATTACACAAAATCGTGTACCAATCTCCTTTTAAACCCTTACTGGCATAATTTCTTATCGGTGATGATGTGAAAGACGCCTGGAGAAAGAAAAAAGAGAAGGATATGATCGAGAAAGTGAGACGGAAGTTTTCAGCACGTTTCTTCGGTCACGTATTCTAATGGTGATGATATTATGGATAATGATAAAACTAACAAAATCATGGCATTGATAATAGTGATCGGACTAGCAGGACTTCTCCTCGCTCTGCCAGTTTACCCATGCACATATTACGATGCGGAAGACAGGGCGGGATATGGATACCATTCACTGATCGACATAATGATGAATGGCGTGGAATGGGAAGTTCCGGAGCTTCAGAACAGTTTCTCCGGTTATACTGGAGATGGACCGTACATGGTGAGTCCAGCGAGCTGGATCATGTTATTGTACATCCCGATATTCGCATTGATCGGATTATTGGGCATCGAGGTATCTAAGAGTGGATGGCGAAGCCTGATCCCATCAAAGGCCTGATGGTCTGATAGTATGATGGTATGATGGCCCCATCCGATATCTTGCAAAATATTATGCAGATGAATTGATATCCCATGTCCTCGAGGGAATTTATCATGAAGGAATTCACAGACCACGCGAATCGACTAACTGGCCAGGCCGCATTCAATGTGCTGGCCAGGGCGCAGGAATTGGAAAGACAGGGTGAGAACATCCTGCATTTTGAGATCGGGGAGCCTGATTTTGACACGCCAGCTCACATCGGCCAGGCCGCGAAGGATGCCCTGGACGGTGGCTTCACGCATTATGTGAACTCGGCTGGTATTATCGAGCTGAGAGAGGCAATATGCGACGAGTTCGAGAGGACAAAGGGTTACAGGCCAGATACTGATCAGATCGTCGTGACCAGTGGCGCGAATCCAATTATTTACTATGCCATGGCCACCCTTGTAGGAACTGGTGGAAAGATGATCGTCCAGGATCCGGGATTCTTATCATATTATTCAGCCATCAAATACTTCAATATCGATGCCCAACGGGTACAACTTCATGAAGAGAATGAGTTCAGAATGAATCCAGATGATATCAGGGCGCAGATAACCCCTGATACTCGATTGATACTCATGAACTCGCCCTCCAACCCCACTGGCGGTGTGATGACCAAGTCCGAGATAGAGGAAGTGGCAGACATCGCGGAAGAGCATGATATTTACCTCCTTTCAGATGAAATATATGGTAAAATGCTGTATGATCGGGAGCATTACAGTCCATCTGTGAAGGATGAGTGCAAAGAGAGGACGATCATACTGGATGGTTTCTCCAAAGCATATGCGATGACCGGCTGGAGGCTGGGATTTTGTGTTGCTCCGAAGGATGTGGCTCGTAAGATCGGATTACTTCACCAAACCATCGATTCCTGCACCAATGGCTTTGTCCAGATGGGCGGGGTCGCCGCACTCAATGGCCCCCAGGATTCTATCGCGACCATGATGGCCGAGTTCACCAAGCGCCGGGATGCGATCGTGAAAGGTCTGAACAGTATCAGCAAGATAAGATGCGTGAACCCCCATGGTGCTTTCTACGCTTTCCCGAACATTACGGAAACTGGCATGACAAGCGATGAGTTCGCTGACTATGCCCTTGATAAATTGGGCATAGCTTTGCTGTCTGGAACTGCCTTTGGGCCAGGTGGAGAAGGATATGTCAGATTGTCTTATGCGAAATCACTGGATACCATAAACAGTGCCATCGAGAGGCTGAAGCAGGCACTGGATTGAATGGAAAAATAAATTGATCAAATGGAAATATATCTGGTAAAAAAAGGATGACTCAGGCTCAATCAAAGAGCCTGAGTTTCTTTTTTTCTCATCCAATTATTTCTTTTTTGCCTTGGCCTTCTTTTTAGCGGCTGGCTTCTTCTTACCGGGCTTGGCTTTTTTTGACGAGGTGGCCTTCTTGCCCCCCTCATCTTTGGTCTTCGAATACTTCACCGCGGCAAATACAAGCCCCAGATGTGTTTTTGAGGGGTTTGCAGGTCGTGATTTGAATTCAGGGTGGAACTGTGTGGCCAGATAATATGGATGACCCTTTAGTTCTGCAACTTCCATCCTTCTACCATCCGGAGATGCCCCTGTGAATTTAAGGCCAGCTTTTTCGATAGCCTTGATATATTCATGGTTCACCTCATACCTGTGCCTGTGTCTTTCCGAGATCTTCAGTTTCTTGTAGAGGTCATGAGCCATGGAATTCTTTTTCAATATTATGGGATTGGCACCCAGTCTCATTGTGGCTCCCATGTCCTTTATCTTCCGCTGCTCGGGAAGAAGATCAATAACAGGATATTTGGTGTGCTCGTCGAACTCGGAGCTATTGGCCCCTTCATAGTCCAATACATTCCTGGCGAACTCTATAACAGCCAGCTGGAATCCAAGGCATACGCCCAAGAAAGGTATGCCATTCTCTCTGGCATAGGTGGCTGACATCATCTTTCCGCCAGTTCCACGCTCTCCGAATCCACCAGGTATCAGAACACCATCGATCCCACTCAGATACTTGTCCGCGCCCTTCTTCTCAATGTCCGTGGCTTCCACCCATCTTACCTTCACACGGGTCTTTGAATCAGAACCCGCATGGTTCAGAGCTTCCAGATGGCTCATATACGAATCATGAAGATGTGTATACTTGCCCACGATAGCGATCTCCACCTCATGTTTTGGATTGTCAAGATTGTAAACGAATTTATCCCATTTTTTGCTGTTGATGACAGGCGCGTAGATATTGAACCTTCCAAGGATATAATCAGTAAGTCCCTGTTTCTCCAGTATCTCCGGCACATAGTAAATGGATTCAGCATCCGGCGCACTGACAACAGCTTCCATCGGAACATCACAGAATAAGGATATCTTCTTCCTGATATCCTTCTCCAGAGGCTTCGTACCCCTGGCCACCAGAATGTCTGGTTGAATGCCTATCGCCCTTAATTCCTTGACAGAATGCTGGGTCGGCTTGGTCTTCTGCTCTCCAACAACACCCATGATCGGAACCAATGTGGTATGGATGAAAAGGCAATCATCTGAATAGGTCTCCATGTGCAGCTGGCGAACGGCTTCCATGAAAGGCATGGACTCGATATCTCCCACAGTCCCTCCAAGTTCGACCAATGTCACATCAGCCTTCGAGGCCTTTGCCACTCTTTTGATCTGTTCCTTTATCTCATTGGTCACATGTGGAATTATCTGGACCGTATTACCCAGATAATCACCTCGCCTTTCCTTTTCAATTACCTTGAGATAGGCCTTGCCAGTGGTGATATTATTCTCCCTGGTCAAGTTTACATCCAGGAATCGTTCATAATTACCGAGATCAAGGTCAACCTCTCCCCCATCATCCATCACATAGACCTCTCCATGCTGGTATGGGTTCATTGTTCCCGCGTCGCAATTGAGATATGGATCTATCTTAATTGCCGTGACCTTCAATCCTCTGGATCTTAAATTACGACCTATAGAAGAAGCGGTTATTCCTTTTCCGAGGCCCGAAAGCACCCCGCCCGTGACGAAAATATACTTGGTTTTTTTACTCATTATTTCACGGGAGCAGAGGATATAGATTAATGTGTTTAAAGGTTTTGATTGACTGCTATGAATGTTTACTTCTTAACCCTCATTCCAAGGAATATGGAACCGAGAATTATCATGCCGGTGGCAACAGCTGCCACCCCCATGCCAGTTGATCCTCCAATTACAAAACTCTCCACTCCGCCTACGATCCCCACACCATAAAATATGTATCCTAGCACTTTTGTTGTATTTATCTTGACGTTCATATCTTCACCATTGTTTGATATGCTATACATAGCTTTTATGGTTTCTATCATAAGTAGCATAATGATGATTTTTGGGGATTGTTATTTATCACCCGTTGTAATTATCCCCCCTATCGACTCATATAGAGTAACTGATTCAATAGGATGGAGAGATTCAAAATGGACCAATCAAGTTTCAAGGGATTTTACAAGAAGAGCATAGACGAGAGACTGGACATATTGCAAGCTGCAACTAGCCTGAGTGATGAGGAAATTAACATTCTCAAGAACACAGGAGGCCTCACGCCAGACCAGGCAGACCGCATGATAGAGAATGTGGTCGGGGTAATGCCGGTCACTCTGGGAATAGCAACCAATTTTGTCATCAATGGTACGGAGAAGCTGGTTCCGATGGCAATTGAAGAGCCATCGGTGGTAGCTGCCGCCTCCAATGCCGCCAGAATGTCCAAACCAGCTGGCGGGTTCAGAACAAAGACCACTGATCCGATCATGATAGGTCAGATACAACTTACTGGCGTAGATGATCCAGAAGCCGCGAAGGCTGCCATTGAAGAGAACAAGGCCAGCCTTATAGCGATCGGCAATGGCAAGGATCCGATGCTGGTCAAGCTGGGTGGCGGGGCTCGCGATATCGAGGTCCGAATAATTGATACGATAAAGGGCAAGATGGTCATTTCTCATCTTCTCGTGAACTGCCTGGACGCCATGGGGGCTAATGCAGTTAACACCATGGCGGAGGCTATCGCCCCGGAGATCGAGAAGCTCACCGGAGGAAAGGTGTATCTCAGGATCCTTTCCAATCTGGCAATTTACAGACTGGCCTTTGCCGAGGCTACCTGGACAAAGGAAGTTCTGGGAGGCGAGGAGATCGTCGATGGTGTCATCGAAGCCTATGCTTTCGCAGAAGCAGACCCGTTCAGATGCGCGACCCACAATAAGGGCATAATGAACGGTATCGACGCAGTCATCCTGGCCACAGGAAATGATTTCAGGGCGATAGAAGCTGGCGCACATGCTTATGCATCCTGGAAGCATGGCGGATACAAGCCACTTACAAGTTATGAGAAAAATGAGAACGGCGATCTCGTAGGCAGAATAGAAATTCCAATGGCCGTCGGTCTTATCGGAGGAGCCACTGCCGTCCACCCTACTGCGAAAATCGCAGTCAAGATACTTGATATCAAGAGCGCGTCCGAGCTGGCACAGGTAGTTGCAGCTGTCGGACTTGCCCAGAACTTTGCGGCAATGAGAGCACTGGCAACCGAGGGTATACAGAGAGGTCACATGGGCCTTCATGCCCGTAATATCGCGGTCATGGCAGGCGCAAATGACGACATGATAGACAAGGTGGTCGCAGTCCTCGTAGCGGAAAAGAATGTCAGGATAGACAGGGCGAAAGAAGTTCTGGAAGAGTTGAACAAATAAAAATTGCCAAATCCCGACCTCAGAGTGAAAAAGGCTAGGCTTTATGTCTAGCCATACCTCTTTTTTTATTTTTATCTAATATATAGTAAATTAACCATTATTATTATATACGAAAAGGACTTTCGCCACTCTCAGCCCCTCAATTTAAGGGGATTTGAACATAAATGGATAAGTGATAAAATGCTAAGCGGTAAAGCAGGAAAAACAATGGCCTTTATGATGGCCTTTGCGATGGTAGCTACAGTGATTGCTGTGTTCCCAGTCAACGATGTGTCTGGAGCAACAATCTACACGATCACTGGTATAGTGAGGGATGATGTAACAGGTGAACCAATAGTTGGCGTAGATGTTGCAATCACAAACTCATTTGGCGTATCCAAGGCAGATCTAACAGATGCCACTGGAACTTTCGTGATTTATGTGGGCGATAATACTAATGACTTTAACATATATTTCAATATGACGGGATACACAGATGAGGCTTATGAGCCAGGTATCACGTTTGCTGATTTCAATACAACAACTGATACAGCAGTATATGACGAACTTCTTGTTCCACTTTCAAAGGTTGGCGGAACAATAATGATCAAGGGAACATACCTCCCATTGTACGAGGTACAGGTGACCATCACAGACTCGATGGAAACATATGATCCGATCATGACCGGAACAGATGGTAAATTCTCACAATATGTGAACGATGGCGACGTCGATATCACATATGAGAGAAATGGATATTACTTCTATGAGAACTCCGTCACAGTGACAGAGAACACAGATATCGAAGTATCCATGGAAAAGATCGTACCTGAACCAACAATTGAGATCAGAGGATCTATCTCCGACGTGGATGGAAACGCCATTGCAGGTGCAAAGGTCTCTATCTCATCTGGAGATGACAAGTGGATATCAACCAAGACAACCGATGTAGGTTATTATTCAATGATGGCTTACCCAGGTTCATTCCAGATCAAAGCAGAGAAGGAAGGATTTGAGACCAACATAAACGCAGATGACAATATGTTGGTAGTTCCTTCAGATGCAGAAGCGGTCTGGAGAGCCATAGAGATGGTAACCATCCCAACACCAGAGTACACAGTGACTGGAACAGTAACTGATGGAACAAACCCAATTGTGGGCGCAACAGTGACATTAGTAAGGACCGATGGAAAATACGAGACCAGCACAGACACAGATGGTGTCGGTGACTTCGATTTCCTATACAATGGAACCTTCAGTGTTGTAGTTGAAATGGACGATTATTTCACTCAAGTTCTCGGATGGAACATAGACAACACCAATGATACAGATGTGATCCCAGATATTGAACTTACAGCAATAAACAATGTCCTGGTCATCTCAGGTTTCATAGGTGATGAAGAAACACAGAAAGCGATCGAAGGAGCAGATGTAACACTATATGACAATGATCACATATACACACTCTCTGAGTCATCCAGCGACAACGGATACTATGAGTTCAATGTGCACAACTTTGCCAACTTCACAATGGTCGTTGATGCAGATGGATACCAGTCCGAGATATTCGAGATAATGAACATACAGGACAGCATGTCCAAAGCAGTGTGGTTAAAGCAATCACCAAAGGACACGATCACAACAGAATACACATTTGTTGACTGGACCGATATCAGTGTCGTTGAGACAACAACATTGATCGTGGACAATATCAGCAAGAGGGTGGAGATCGACCGTATGTACGGCCGTGGCCTGCTTGGTCTAGGTCTCAATAATTGGGACATATCTACAGCAGAAGTTGATGATTGGGCAGAATACCTCAAATACAAGGGATTGGAGAACAAGGATACCGCTCAGTTCTTGACCCTTGATGATGTTCACTATGAGCTAAGCGATGCAGTTGAGTTCATTGTGACTGTCGAGGAAGCCCTGGGATCTGTAATAACATCTTCTAATATGATTAACATAACCAAGACATATAACTACACAATATCAGACGAGACACTTCTTGGTGATGACAGCGTGGGTCACACACTGTTCTTCGGTGCAAACTATGACACCGACATAGTGGACATGAACTATGAGATCTACTTACCAGCAGGCTTTGAAATGACCTCAAGCCTAACAGAGACAACCAGTGTCATGATCACAGGATACAATGATCCAATCATGATCGACACAGAAGAATCCCCTGACCTTCTCGAGGAGATTACAATGACCCTTGAGGCATCCGAAGCAGGAAATGCAGTAGCATTTGTTTCAAATGGTCTGTTCTATGAACTGAACACAAGCGCAGAGGGATATGATGTCATAGTTAGCGCACCACAGGATGGCGTTAACACAGAGTTAGTCTTCAGTGCTGAGAGCTCGACAGATCCAATAGGTGACATAACCGCAGCCAACTTCACATGGGATTTCATAGACGATGGTAACCTCAGCTATGGTATGACCACGAAATACAACTACACCACAGCAGGAAACTATGTTGTACCACTCGAGATCACAGAGACCGGTGGAGATGTTACAACCATTGACTTCGATGTCAAGGTAGATGGAAGGGTTCCAATATCCAATATCGGAATCGACACAACCGTTGACAATGTAACTCTTTCTGGCACAACTCTCACAGTGAACCAGGGAATCACCATCACCTTTGATGGTCTGGCATCATACGATGATGTTGCAGCCGCAGGGGACAAGCTCGGTGTAATAGAGAGCTGGTTCTGGGTATGGGGCGACGACAGCACAAATGAGACAATAACCATGGCTGGAGACAACTTCATAAACAAGACATACAGCACACCAGGCCAGTACACCCTCGAGATGACCACCACAGATGTAGTAGGTCACGAGAGTGTTGCGAAGGAGCTCACTGTCATAGTGAAGGACACAGCTGCACCACTGATCATGAACATTCTGATGTACGATGAGAACATGGTGGAGATCAACGACGCAGTCCAAGACATGAAGGTCTATCTTAGCGCAAATGACACAACAGATGCAGACGACTTCGAGGATCTCGTATTCTCTTGGGACTTTGACAATGATGGTGTCGATGACGCAAATGGATCATGGATCAGCACAACCTTCAGCGACATCGGCGATGTCAATGTCACCCTTACAGCAACAGACTCTTCAGGCAACAGCAAAGAGTCCGTAAGAGTTATCAATGTAAGGATCGGCGAGAGCGCGAACCTTCTCCTGATGGCAGCAACCTTTAACTTTGACCCAGAGACCGGAACAAAGGGAAAGGCAACCACCATAACAGTCAACATAACAAACAATGGTGAGCTGAATGCAACAGGTGTCGGCGTCAAGTTCTACATAAGGGACTCTGATGGAAATGATGCAGAGATGGATGGAACTGTTTCCCTGAAGGTGAATGGAGTTTCAGTGACCACAATAGCACCAGGTGATATCGCAACAGCAAGCATATCCTGGAAACCATCAAGCAAGGGAACCTACACCATCTGGGCAAATGTCACAACAGAGAGCGAGCATTCGTCACAGTACACCGACAACAACAATATCGGCTTCTGGGAATACTCAACATACACCGTTGAGGAATCCGACATGCTGATATACGGTATCATCGCGATCATCGTGATCGGTGGAATCGGAGCCTTCGTCGGTGCAAAGTTCATCACAGACAGAAAGGAATCCGAGCCAAAGAGTGGTGACAAAAAGAAGAGGAAGTAAGTACTGCTTCGAAAAATGAATGAGGAAGAGAATCTCTCTCTTCCTCCCTTTTCAATTTTTAGTTTTGTTTTGTTTTTTTCTTTAGCAATGCCTTTCATCAATTACATGGAATAGAATATGGATCACAGTCAGATATGATTCAAAGGCGTGTATGTAGGGGTATTAGATCCACTCAAATATGAAGTATGGGTATTGGCAAGGAAAAGATCATTGAAGTCACCTAATGTGGAGGAAGGGTGATATCTGATCATCTAAAAATAGAATCAAAGGCCTTGAGGCACTTGACCATAAGCAATTCTTTTTGGGTCAGGCCTTGTGTATCAAAGCTAGCCTCTTTGAACTCGGAGCATATCAGGTCAATAGCCATGGGATGCCCACTGGTTATGCTATAAATGATATCCAGATCTTCTTCAGGTATCTCCAGACCTTTTGATGATATCATTGACTGGACCTCAATAGGAGTTAGACCTTCAAGTACAAGGCGATCCACGTCATGAGTCAGGCCTGCTTTCAAAGTACCGATATCCCTGGTGATAAGAATAAAGTGAGTTGAATCTAATTTGGATGCGCCCTTCATTATCATCATGATGATGTGCATGAGCTCTTTCTGAAGATTGAAGATATTATCGATGATGATTATTGGTTCCAAGCCGATAACATCTTTCTGGAAAGCCGGAAATGCAAGGGTTGGATCGATATCTCTGGAGCTTCTCAGCATCCTCCTGATATCGCCCTTATCAGCCTTAGATAGAAGATCGGACATGGCTTCCATGAAAGTTCTCACATTATCCCATTCATTAGCAGTGAACCAAAGTATGTTCCTATCTGCTTCATAATCTGCCAGAACTTTCCTTATGAGGGTGGTCTTACCCACGGCCTTGATACCGCTGATAACAGTCACATGGCGATCATTATCGATAAATAATCTCAACTTGTCCAGTTGTTCAGATCTACCGATCATCGGTACATCCGGTATCGTGGACAGATTAGATATCGGTTTTATCTCACTGCCAGATCGGATACCAAGCTTTAACTCGGATATCGATCCATAAGAAAATGCATGGAGTATCAACTGCGGAAGTGTTGCTTCGGTCTTTATCGTAAGAGGGACATCGGATATCCTAACCGTAGACTCCTGGCCATCCTCTAAAATGAGAGATATCTCCTGATCTTTAAGCTCCAATAACATCTGGCTTGCCTTTTTCACTCCGGACTCATTAAGGCTATAGACTTTTCTTTTTCGACTCAATCCGCCAACATGTGCCAGATGTTCATCGACATAATTATCGTCCAATAATTTCTTGACCGCTCGAGGGATATGATTGATGCGAATATCAATACCCTCGCTTATCCCTGCCTGGGTCTGGCCCATGGATGCAGAGGTCGTATCGGTGTTCCCCATATAATCTCGTAAATGTAGCAATATTCGCTCATTCACGGTCAAGTCTGATAATTTCATGTTCCCTCTCCATCAATGAAGGATTGTGAATATAAGGAATTTGCCCATAGTTTGGAATATAATTCATGTAATATGAGCATTAATTATTGTTTATAATATTGAATTTTGAGGGCAAAATAGAGGGAGGAAGCAAAAGCCTTAAAAACAAGTTGTACTTTCGGGTTCATCTGGCAATATAAAAATATCATATGCCAGAACAATAATATCACACGCCCCGGTAGTGTTTTAACCTCACCTCGGCCCATAAATGGCCCTTCGGATGAGCTTCACTACACCCCCGTGGCTGTGAAGGAACAATAATATCATTCGCCCCGGTAGTGTAGTGGCCTATCATGGAGCCCTGTCGAGGCTCCGACGCGGATTCAAATTCCGCCCGGGGCGCCACATCCTTCTATCAAAAAATTATCCATTATAATGAATCTATATGAAATTATACAATTATATTAGATTCATCAGAACACAACACTTAAATATAGATAATAGAAAACATTATATTAGAAAAAACTCATACTATTACTTGTGTCAGAGAGAAAGATCCGTGGAAATGTTATCAATAGATATTTGGGATTCATAAAAAAGACCTGGGGAAAGGATGGAGAGGAACAAGCCAGGAAAGACAGTGGTATTGTGGATATAAATATCTCAGATTCGAATTTTTATAGTAATGAGATCATGGTAAGGATACTCCAATGGATATCAGCCAATCATGGTATAGACAGGGTCAAGCAAGCCGGAAAATACACAACAAAGAACCTTGGCCTATTCGCTTACATGGTGAGATTCGTGAGTATGGACACCATGCTTCACAAGGCAGAGGAAAGATTCAAAGAGCTCTACAAGTTCGGGGATATCCATATTGAGATATCCGATCATAAAGCCATTGCGACCATGAAGGATGTCAGCGAAGTGGAAGAGAACTGCCAGGGCTGGATAGGTGTATTGGAGGCCATGCTGGAATTGACAAAAACAAAAGGCACTGTCACTCAAACACAGTGCCAGGTAAGTGGCGACGATCACTGCGAGTATGTTGTTGAATGGCAGTGATATTGATACGTCTTACATTGTATGGCGAAGATTCTTGATCAGTTAAGGTTCGATGTTCCATTCAATATTTTGGAACATCATAATCGGGGTTTACAAATTATCTCATGTATCTTCATATCCAGAAAATCTCTTTGATTTACTGGACTAAGTACGATGGCAGTATCTGCTCCTTTTCCAGTTCCGCCAATGGTCATTATCTCTCCACCGCTTAGAAGTCCCGCATCAGCCGCCATGAGCGCGATCTCAACACATACCTTTGTTCCCTGGCCAAATAATCTCAGAGTGTCAGCAGCGATTTCCAATGGGTAGATGCCCTGGTACTTTTTCCTTATGGATCTTTCCGCGCCGCTTAGCGCGTGACTGGTGGTCAGAACAGTCACGCCTTTTGACTCTAATTCGGCCCTTTCCTCTTCATGCATCTCACATTGAAAGGGTTTCTTGAAGCCAGCGTGATGAGTAGCTGCGATTATCTTAAAGCCTTCAAAATATTTCAAAGCCAAAAATGCAGTATCGCCGGCATTGGTAGCTATCACCACTTCCTTCAATCCCAGCTCTTTTGCTCTTTCGGCAGCAAGTCTCACACATTCCTCTGTATTTATCTTTCCGGGTTTGTCAAATGTTATCATATTTTCAACCTCGATATGAGGTAGGTAAAGCAAACACCGCAAAAAAATATATCCTATACCTCAATGAACCGCTGATGTCAGCACATGGAGGTCGAAAGGCCATAATTGCAGCTTTCTTTGCCAATTTCGGGATAATGGTGGCAAAGATAATTGGATTTGTTTTCACAGGTGCGGCATCAATGCTGGCCGAGGCTGTTCATTCCCTGGCCGACACATCCAACCAGGGTCTTTTGCTTATGGGAGGAAAGCTGGCAGAGAAGAAAGCAACATCGGATCATCCCTTCGGTTTTGGCAGAGAGAGGTATTTCTGGTCCTTCATCGTGGCCATGATCATCTTCACCCTGGGATCATTGTTCGCCATATACGAGGGCTGGAAGAAACTGGCACATACCAGCGACCACGGCCTTGAATCACCAGAATGGGCGATCCTCATCCTGGTTGTGGCGATCGTTCTGGAGGCATTCTCTCTCAGAACAGCTGTAATCGAATCCCGCCCATTGAAAGGCGATCGAACATGGTGGGAGTTCATAAAGAAGAGCAAGGTGCCGGAGCTACCAGTGGTTCTTCTTGAGGATGTCGGAGCACTTGTAGGACTTGTACTCGCTCTTATCGGAATAGGACTGGCAATGTTGACCGGAGATGCCAGATATGATGCGATGGGAAGCCTGGCCATTGGCATATTGCTTGGTGTGATCGCCATAGTACTTGCTATCGAGACACGATCGCTCCTCCTTGGAGAATGCGCATCCGAAGATACAGTGAATGAATTATGCCAGACGATAAAAGAACATCCGCAGGTCAATCACCTCATACACATGCGGACACAACACATCGGACCCGAGGAATTACTTGTAGCGGCCAAGGTGGAAATGGATGGCCAGATGACAACGGATGCGGCGGCCAAGGCCATAAATGATCTTGAGAATAAGATAAGGGAGAAAGTACCCATTGCGAAGATGATCTATATCGAGTTGGATGTGTACAAGGAGAATGAATGAACAGATATCACTTCCAGGGCATGAACTTCCAATTTATCCAACCATCACACAGTAAAAACATCGATATGAATGAATTCATCGATATTCTTCCTTGTTGGGCGATCCTTTTCCGAAAGTATCTGCTTTTCAGTCATATTTGACTCATCCATAGAATGCTTGCCGATTATCAGTAATGCGATGACAGTCATTTCATCAGGTATATCGAGCAGTTGCCTTACTTTCTTTGGACTGAAGCCTGCTATCGGATGTGCGACCATTCCAAGTTCGGTCGCTCTAAGTATCATGTTCATAGTAGCCAAGCCAGTATCAAAAAGGAAATATTCCCTATCCTTGATCACACAGTCCATTTCCTTACTGCTGAGAACAGCGACCACAAGTGATGCATCATTAGCCCATTCATTTCCCTGAGAATAGGCTTCTTCGAGACTTTGTAACTTGATCGAGTCCTTGACAAACACATAATTCCATGGCTGCTTATTGAAGCAGGATGGGGCCAGGCTAGCAGAGCGTGCCAGATCATGTATAAGATCATCGGTGATGTCAATGGGGCCGAGAGATCTGTATGCTCGTCTTGTTTCAATAGCTTTCCTAACATCCATAATATCAACCCTGAAGCTCGGCCAGCTTTTCTTTAACGGATTCACTATGTCCTTTGACCCTGACCTTCTTCCAGACATGCTTCACAACACCATCCGGATCGATCAGGAAGGTGGTTCTGCTTATTCCAAGGAAGGTCTTGCCATACATCTTCTTCTCACCCCACACACCATACTTCTCCATGACTGCATGATCTGCATCGCTCAATAACTCGATCGCAATATCATGCTTGTTCCTGAACTTCACATGACTCAGGCATGAATCCGCACTTATGCCATATATCAGTGTATTGGCCTTTGTGAGATCCTCCAGATCCTTTGAGAAATTAATGGCCTCCAGTGTACAGCCAGGCGTATTGTCCTTCGGGTAAAAATAGAGAATTATCCATTTACCTTTCAGATCTCCTAGACACACATTTTCTTCTGCCTGATCCGGTAGGCAGAAGTCTGGTGCCTTGTCTCCATTGGAAAGCATGATATCACTCACACTGGCTTCAGTATCTCAAGTATCTCATTAATATCCGGAAGTTCCGGGATATCATAGACCTTGATGAATATGAGTATGCCTTCTTCGTCAATTATGACATTCACTCTGCCGGAGATTCCTTTTTCCTCGATGAATATACCCAGTTTCTCTGCCAGTCCGCCATGGGGCCAGAAGTCAGCAAGTAAGCTGGTCTTTGTAATCTCCAAGTCATCAGCCCATGCCTTTTTGGATGGGGCTGAATCCACACTTATCCCGAATGCGACCGTGCCATATTCCTCGAACTTATCAAAATTATCATCGAGAGACTTCATCTGCTTCGCACATACACCAGTCCATGCAAGTGGATGAAAGGATAGTAGTACTTTCTTCCCTCTCAGATCAGAGAGTTTGACTTCTTTTCCATTCTGATCACCAAGCACAAAATCCTCGATCTTTTCTCCGATAGGTGGTATCTTCATATTCATTACCTCATTGAAGGCGAAACACTGCATTTTACTTATAATGAGCCACTAATATGTTAGAATTATGCCATAATATATTTTTAAATAAGATATCGAACGAGAAATAGAGGAAATGATGATTAATAAGGAAATAGATTTAAATAACCTCATTTAATACTCGGGTTCATGTATGAAGAATTAAAAGATCTTGAATTAAGAGAGCTTATCGGATATTCTATTTTCTCAGAGCAGGAAGCTGCCAAATTCTATAGAGCCCTGGTCAGTGATATGGACAAAGACAGTCTTGTCAGGCATAAATTCGAATCGATCGCCAAGGACGAGGATATGCACAAATGGGTGTTGCAGGACTTATACAGAGAGACATTCGGAGATGAGAACTGGTCATACCCTGAGGGACTGCCTCCTTTCGAATCCATTGTCAAGGTGGAATCTATCGATAATCTTATCCGAGCACTGGAAGCCGCTATGGAGAACGAGTACAATGCCTTCAAAGTCTACAAATACATGGCCAAGACACACAAGGATCACAGGAAATTGTTCAAATATCTGTCGCATTTCGAGCACGGCCATTATGATGTTCTGAAGAGAGAGAAAGACCATCTTGAGGACATGATGATGGATGAACCGAACAAGAGACATGAACCTCTTGTTGAGATGACACATCACAAGGACTTTGGATTCAGAGTGTTCGAATAGATAAACAAGATATACAAAAAATTAGATTGAGCAAGCTTTTCCTGGCTTGCTCGATCATCTTATATTTTTAATTAATTATTTTAGATCATTTCGCCTATTAAGAGAGTGTTTAACCGCCGACATGCATCATCGGCCAGTATTCATCATAAGACTCGAAGTTCAGAGAGTTGTCCCTCTCGATCTCCAGAAGCTTATAATGTCCCCATTCCATGGATGCCAGATATTCCAGATTTCTCTTGATATCCAGTTCCTTGTCGAACTGCTTGGATAGCTCATTGTAAAAATCCTTCGCGGCTCGCTCGGCTTCCATCGCGCTCTCCAGTACAATGCTCAGCTTCACTCCCTCATCATAGTCTTTCATCTCTGGTAAGGGAACTGGTGTCTCCTTTGGCACGACCAATTCTTTGCCGGGAAATGACTTCGCATAGAGACCTTCAAGGAAGCCCTGATGTTTGGATTCCTCGTCAGCCAGGAAGTTCAGCTTCTCTATGAGAAAAGCATTCTCCACTTTGCTGGCAATGTCCTTGTACTGCGCCGCGCTGTTGATCTCGCTTCGGATAGCTGAGAGAATTACATCTTCCAGCGTGAATTTGCTTAGATCCACATATATCACGCCCCGGATACCGGAAAGGCAAATAATGGAGGCCTGGCCCCCATCTCCTTGTCCAGCATGAAGAGGCCATTGCCTCCATCGCCGATCAACTTCAATTTCTGAACTACCTCATCTGCGGATGCCTCTTCCTCCACCTGCTCCTTTATGAACCATTGGAGGAACTGGGATGTTGCATGATCTTTTTCCTCAATGGCCATGTTCATCAGGTTATTGATGAGGCCTGTTACTTTTTGTTCGTGGGCATACGCCGCCTCGAAGATAGCCAGTGGTGAAGCCCATTCGGTCTGTGGCCCTTCGATCTGCTTCAGGATAGCTCTGCCACCACGCTCGATAACAAAGTCATATAATTTCATACCATGATAGAGTTCTTCCTGCGCCTGCGTCTTCATCCACAGGGCGAAGCCGCCCAGACCCTTATTGTCCAGGTCAGATGACATTGCCAGGTAAAGATAGGATGAATACATTTCCGCATTCACTTGATCCATCAGTGCATTCTGCATTCTTTCGCTTATCATCCAATCACCTACTGTGTGACCCAAAGTCCGTGTTTGTTACAGTACTCACGGGCTGTGACTGTCACCGCATCTATGCAGAATAATGCCTCGGGTGCATCACCAGGGTTCAAATGCTGGCGGTATATCTTACCATCTGCAATGACCTCGATCCACTCGATGTAATGATCATCTGCCATTGGGTGAAGGGCTGAGCCCACGGTCACTTTTATGCCATGGTCAGTCTTCTCAATGACTGGTACGTGCTTTTCCGTTGTCCAGTCCGCTGTCTTCGGGTCCATTAAGATCATATCTGTATCACAACACTGGAGTGCCCCTGGGCCTCCATGTACCAGCTCGACTATGTTCCCGCACTTCTCACACTTGTATATTTCCATTAACTTTGCCATTTAAACTCCTCCGTTTCACTTCGGAATTTTGAAAACGCGAATGAATTCGCACTTTCAATCTCCCCCATTTTATTCTTCATTGTTCATTATTTTTTGGAATGTAATTTATTCATTATCATTTCACACAGCTATCGCATCCGCCGCCACCACAGGTCATCTCGGGAGAATCCCCATCATCTTCCACTACCTTGCCCTGCTTCTTCCAGTAGTCCTTCACGGCTTCCTGGAGAGCGTCAGCAGCTAAGTTCGAGCAATGCATCTTCTTGGGTGGAAGTCCATCCAGACTTTCAGCCACATCATTTCTCGTGATCTCCATAGCCTCTTCCAATGTTTTTCCAATGGCCATCTCGGTGATCATACTGCTCGTGGCAATGGCTGAGCCGCAGCCAAATGTCCTGAACTTTATCTCGGTTATCTTATTGTCCGCGATATTGATGAATATTTCCATCACATCTCCGCAAGTTGGATTTCCAACCTTCCCGTAGCCATCAGGATCCTCAATCACGCCCACATTTCGCGGGTTCATGAAGTGGTCCATTACTTTTTCTGTATATCCTATATCAGTCATGTTCTCCACTCTCCATCTTAATGATGATGTTCCTCCTCCGGGTATTCTTCACCCTCCTGGGTGATCGGTGAAAGCATTCTCAGCCTATCAATTGTTTTCTTGGTGGCATCAGCCACTACTTTGACATCCTCTGGCTTGTTCTCATGCCCGAGTGTCAATACCATCGAGCCGTGTGCTTGCTCATGTGTCAATCCCGTTGCCAGAAGCACATGAGATGCCTCCAATGTCTTGGAAGAGCAAGCAGAACCCGTGGATATCTGCACACCCTGAAAGTCCATCATAAGCAAAATGCTTTCTCCCTCTATGAAACTGAATCTGAAGCTGGCATGATGCGGCAACCTATTTTCTGGATGGCCAGTAAGGAAGGTCTTCTCATTCTTCAGTATCTCATGAATGAGCTGATCCCTTATCTCTTTCAACCGCTCACTTTCGACTGGCAATTCTTCCTTTGCCAATCTCGCGGCCTCTCCCATTCCAGCTATTGCGAATATGTTCTCACTGCCCGACCGAAGGCCTCTTTCCTGACCTCCGCCAGGCATCACGGTTTGAATGCGGGTTCCGGTCTTTATGTATAGAGCGCCAGCACCCTGTGGGCCTCCCAGATCATTGGATGAGAGCGTGAGAAGATCGATGCCCATATCCTGAACATCGATCGGAACCTTTCCAGCCGAAGCAGTCGCATCAACGTGAAGGTACAAGCCCTTCTCGTGTACTATTTTACTTATCTCTTTTATTGGTTGGATCGTGCCGATCTCATTGTTCGCGTGCATGATGGAGAGAACAATGGTTTCCTGGGAGATCATTTCCTCCAGCTTGTTCATATCCACTATTCCTGTCGAATCGACCGGGATGAGATCCATCGTGAACCCGCTCTTTGTAAGATCCTTCAGAGGATTGAGGACCGACATATGCTCGATCGCACTGCCCATCACGTGCTTGCCACGGCCAATATTCCTCATGGCCGTGCCTCTTATCGCGATATTATTGGATTCTGTAGCTCCACTGGTGAATATGATAGAAGCCGGCTTTTCAGCATTTATCAGTTCCATAACTTTCTGCCTGGCATCCTCGATAGCTGTCTTCGCCTCCAGGCCTTGTCTGTGAAGAGCGGATGGATTACCCGCTGTCTTCAGGAAGGGGTAAGCGAATTCCAGCACCCGAGAATCTATGGGTGTTGCCGATCCGCGATCCATGTAAATTTTACTATTATCCATTTTCATATCCTCCTATCTTCCCCATATTCCTTCCATACCACTCAGAACCACATTGTCGCTCCAGCATCCAGTGCCAGATCGTTCAATGTGCCAGCTCCAACTATCTTGAAGCCAGGTCTCAATTCCATGTTTTTATCAGGCAGCATCTGCCGAGATGCATCGCATACCAGCATTTCAACTCCCATTTCGATAGTCTTATCCATCATCTCGGCCAGTGTGGGAAAATCACCCATTTGGATCTTCTCCGCCTCGCCGACCTTGAGTATATTGAGTGACTGGCCAAGATAATATACCTTAGCCGGAATGTCCATCATCCTTGCAGTTTGAGCAAGCACGAATGGCGAGTACTGTCTCATCGGGTCATCCGTTGTCTGAACATACAATAGGAATTTTTCTTCATTCATTATTTCATCCTCCTGATATAGAAAGTGAGCATGCTTCCATCCTTGCTGAAGTCAACGATCTCATGCCCTGTTCTCTTTGCCCAGGCCAGTATATCGGATTCCGCAGCCGGATCATCAGCCTCCACCATAAGGATCTGGCCGATCTCAATGCCTAGGATACCCTCTTTGGTCATGGAAATGGGCATGGGACAATATTGTCCCACACAATCTATCTCGGCATCCGGTTTGATATTATTCATACTTATCCCTTCTCAGAAAGACTATTCTTCCTGAGCTAATATATATTCTCCCAATTTTTTTCCGACTGCCTTGACTCCGTCAAGCTCTTCTGGATCAGGAATATAATTGATATTGATGCTTTCTTCAGGTATATCCCATTTCAATTTCTCCATTACCTCGCTTATCTCACCGACTGCCTGGCCACCCCAGCCATAGGATCCAAAGGCGAATCCCACTCTTTTCTTCGGCCTCAATCCTTTAATGTAGGTCAGGAAAGCACCCATGCTCGGCAACATTCCGTTATTCAGAGTTGGTGATCCCAATAGGATAAGTCGTGAATGCATCATTTCCGGAACTATATCGGAAATGTGATTCGTGCCCAGGAACTTGACAGTCGTTGGCAAGCCAGCTTCCATCAGACCTTCCTGCAATTTGTAAGCCATCGACTTGGTGGAATTCCACATGGTGTCGTAAACTATCAGAGCGCGCTTTTCGGTCTCATAATTCACCCATTTCTTGTATTCGCCAAGAATATTGGGAATAAGCGAGCGCCAGATAATTCCGTGGCATGGAGCTATCATGTCAATCTCGAGACCACCCAGAGCCTTGATAGCATTGGCAGCCTGTGGGCCATAAGGCATGACGATATTGGCATAATATTTAGCCGCCTCTTCCTTGAGAACATCCCAACCCAGCTCATCATCGAACCTTTCCGGGCCGGCGATATGCTGACCGAAAGCATCGTTCGATAGGAGCAATTTATCTTCCGCAATGTACGTGACCATGGAGTCAGGCCAGTGTACCATCGGAATATGAACAAAGGTCAATGTCTTCTTTCCAATGGACATTGATTCCCCGCTCTTGACCACCCGAAGGTTCCAGTCTGCTTTAAAATGCCGTTTAAGCCCCTTCTCACCCTGTGTGGAAGTGATGATCTCCGCATTTGGGCAATGCTCCAATATCTTCGGAATAGAGCCAGTATGATCCATCTCCACATGATTGGAAACAATTATATCGATCTTGGATGGATCGATTATCTTGCTGATACGATCCAACATCTCATCAAATAGGCAGGCCTTGACCGTGTCTATCAATGTGATCTTTTCATCAATTATCAGGTAAGCATTGTATGTCGTACCTCTCTGCGTGAGGTATCCGTGAAAGTTCCTGATGTCCCAATCTATAACACCAACCCAGTACACACCGGGCTTGATCTCCAGGTTATCCATGTAACGGCCCCATCACTCTTTCTCGAAGACGTCCTTTCCAGCTCCGCACACTGGGCATAACCAGTCATCAGGTAATGCCTCGAATGCTGTGCCTGCGGCTATTCCGCCATCATCGTCTCCGTTCTCTGGGTCGTATATATATCCACATACTGTACATCTATATTTATCCATTTTATTCACTCCTTTATCTGATAATTTTATTAGGTAGCTATCAAATGTCATTTTGATGATCTGATATCTATCCTCTCCCTACTCTCAATGTATGGAGATACAGGATTTAAACATTGTTCCGAATTTTGTTAATAATGGAAACGTTTTAGGATACCGTTCCCATGAAGAAAAAAGATTCAAAAAAGGATACTACACCAGCACCGGAATTGAAGTTATCCAGTTACTTGATCGTATCGATCGCCTTTATTATTTTTATCATCATATTGTATGCCTTCACTCAAGCAGGAGAGGAGCAGGGCGGCGCCCCTCCTGAACCACTGGCCAAGAATGATATCAGCATATCGCTAATGAATCCAAGCTTGAATGGAACAGCATTTCAGATCAATGTAACAAATGCTCAGAGCTATACTATTGCTTATGCCGACACTTTCTATTATTACATAAATATCTACAAATCGACAGGAGAGAAGATCGAAAGTGTGGCTCATAATGGTTATTGTTATTACGATGACCCGCATTCGATCCTTCCCATCCCTCCTGGCAAGACATTTGTCATGAATGGCACAGTGGATACAGAAAGCCTGGACAATGGAACTTATTACGTGTCAGTTGATTTCCATCTCAGAGATTATTATGATAATATCGTGGTGTATTCATCTCAAAGAAATGTATTCACCGTGGGCATTGATGCATGATGGATCATGGTATATCATTATGATTATGAATAATAGATGATGGAAACGATATTAAGGAACGTTTCCTATTCACATAGTAGAGGTGGAAGATATGGATAATGATACAGTTATTTTAGAAGAAACAGCTCCAGCGCGAGCTGAGCCAGTAACCGCGCCAGAAACTCCTGCACCGGCACCAGCTGCCAAGCCAAAGAGTAAAAAAGGGATGATGATCGCAATTGCAGCCGTCGCAGTTGTGGCGATCCTGCTGATCGCCTTCATACTCATGGCAGATCCTGGAGTGGAAGGTAAATGGATCGCGGAAAAAACAGAGATAATGAACCCAGATGGCAGTGTCAATAGTACCCATGTTGTTCCTGATGGTGTGGAAGAATGGATGGAGATAAAATCAGATGGAACCATCATTTATGGCAATAGTACTGAAACACATGATTACAATATTGACATCACGTGGGAATATGCAGATGATGGCCAGATAGAGATGACAATGCATTATGACCCAGCCATAATAATACCAAATCAAGTGACCTCAAGCACAGGTACAGTGTACTGGAACAATGAAACCCTGGAAGAGGAATCTCAAATATACGAATACGAGGTAGAAGAAGACACACTTACACTTGGCTTCCTCACCCCGAGTAATGGCGTCACTCTTAGAATGACTTACACGAAGGCGTAAGTCAGGAGACTGGCTATCCAATATCAATGGTGGAAAGATGAAAATCGAGGATATATATGGCGATCTTCCTTCTTTGGAGACAGATAGGCTAATACTTCGAAAGCTGACATTGGAAGATGCAAAGGATGTATTCGAATATGCATGTGAGCCAGATGTTGCCAGATTCCTCACCTGGGAACCCCACAGATCGATCGATGATTCAATGGGTTTCCTCAATTTTATGATCGGCAAATATGAAGGCAAGGAAGTTGCTGATTGGGGTATTGTTTTAAAAGAAAGCAACAAGCTGATCGGAACAGTGGGATTCATTCGCTGGTCTCCTGAGAATTTTCGCGCGGAAGTTGGCTACGCTCTATCAAAAGAATATTGGAGCCAGGGTATAATGACCGAAGCCGTGAAAGAGATAATGAAATTCGGATTTGACAAGATGGAATTGAATCGGATCGAGGGAAGGACCTGGGTTGAGAATATAGGTTCCCAAGCCGTATTAAAAAAAGCTGGCATGACCTTTGAAGGAACGATGAGAGAGCAGGTATTCATAAAAGGCAAATATATCGATCATACCCTATATTCGATTCTGAAAAAGGAGTATGTGTGAATAGAAAGAAGAAAAATGGTGGAAGGGTTGAAACAAAAATAGGTCAAAACCCTTCTGCATTCTTATTACTCAGATCATTTAACACTGCCGTCGATCTTGATAATGTGCTTGACATAAGGGATCTCAATACCTGCTTTTTTCATGGCCAGTGTTACCACGTTCTCCATCCCGAAGCAACAGGGCACTTCCATCATCAGGATGGTTATGTCCTTTATCGAATTAAGACGGAATATCTCGGCCAGTTTATCAACATACTGGCTGGCATCATCGAGCTTGGGGCATCCTATTATGGTGACCTTGTCCTTGATAAAATCCTGGTGCATGTTCGGGTAAGCGAAGCCAACACAATCTGCGGCCAGAAGCAGACTGGCATTCTTCAGATACGGGGCATTGATGTTCAGCAGTTTGAGCTGAACCGGCCAGGTGGTGAGAGTGGAGCTGGCACGGACATCATTATCCTCACATTTGCAACTGTCATGACCGTGTTCGTGACTATGACCTTGGCCATGTTGATGTTCACCTTGAGGCGCGATGCCAGTGATCTTCATGGTGCGCGGTTCTTCCCCAGGACAGGTGGCACAGGCAGATGAGGTGACCTCTGCCTGTTCCTGTGGCTCCGAGTTATATCCGATATCCGGCACATCTAACCCATGCTCCTTGAGATAATCTATCGCGATGTCTAGGAATTCTAATTCCTTGTGATCCAGCATGTGCTGAAGGTGGGCTTTGATCGTGTTCGCGCCCTGCTTGACCACATTCTGCATCACTCTTCGCTCATCATACTCTTCCGCTTCCCTTTTTTCTATTGTTATCGCACCCTCTGGACAGTGTCCGATGCAAGCACCCAGACCATCACAGAACAGGTCGCTTATCATTCTGGCTTTTTCATCGATTATCTGCAACGCACCCTCTGGACAATTGGGGATGCATATCCCACAGCCTGTGCATTTTTCCTCGTCTATTTTGATTATCTCTCTCACTACCAAATTATCACCTCATTCGCCCTTCATCATTGCTGCAAGGTCCTCGTCCACATCACCGATGAGCTTCAGGTCGAAATTATCCTGAAG
>JAEHCQ010000003.1:249682-261582 GCA_020696385.1 Methanobacteriota archaeon
ACCTCATTCGCCCTTCATCATTGCTGCAAGGTCCTCGTCCACATCACCGATGAGCTTCAGGTCGAAATTATCCTGAAGCACCTTGAAGACATTGGGTGAGATGAAAGCTGGCGGAGTTGGTCCGATCCTCATTCCCTTGATATTCAAGTTTAGAAGTGTCAGAAGTATAGCCACCGCTTTTTGCTCGTACCATGATATAGCGAATGACAATGGCAGTTCATTAATATCACATTCAAAGGCTTCGGCCAGTGCCGCGGCGATCTGTATCGCGGAGTAGGCATTATTGCACTGCCCCAGATCGATCAACCTTGGTATGCCATCAATATCTCCAAAGTCCATATGGTTGAACCTATATTTTCCACAAGCCAGTGTCAGGATAACACAATCATCCGGAACTTTTTCAGCAAGTTCCGTGTAGTAATTACGACCGGCCTTGGCTCCATCGCATCCTCCGATCAGGAAGAAGCGCTTTATCTTGCCTGCCTTCACTGCCTCGATTATCTTTGGAGCCAGTGATAGTACAACATCATGGTGGAAGCCAGTGGTGAGCGGTTTGCCGGGTGCGTCCGGGAGATCACCAAGCTCAATTGCCTTGGCGATAATCTCTGAAAGATCTTTCCTGCTCTCTATGTGCTTGACGCCTTCAACTGCTGTAATTCCGATCGTGAAAAGTCTATCACGATATTCATCCGTAGGTATCTGGACACAATTGCTGGTTGCCAGAACTGCGCCTCCAAATGCGAAAAATTCCTTCTTCTGCTTTTGCCAGGCTCCGCCATAGTTTCCAATAAGATGCTTGTATTTATTCAGCTCGGGATATCCATGAGCTGGCAGCATTTCACCATGAGTGTAAATATTGATGCCAGTTCCTTCGGTCTGCTGGAGTAATTCCTCAAGATCTGGGAAATCATGGCCAGTCACCAGAATACCGGGTCCCTTTACCGTGCCAGTTGGAACCTCCACTGGCCCGGGCTTGCCGTAATGAGTGGTATTTGCCCCATCCAGCATTTCCATCGCCTTGTAATTCATCTCCCCTGCCTTGAGAACCACCTTGACGTAGTCATTCAGATCGAAATCCACATTGGTCAAGGTCTTGAAAAGAGCTTCATGCATGAAGGCATCCACATCTTCATCTCGCTCTCCCATGACCCTGGAATGATATGCATAGGCCGCTATACCCTTCAGTGCGAAGAGAAGGGTTTCCTGCAGACTCTGAATATCTTGATCTTTTCCACATACTCCTTTTACCGTACACCCAGTCCCCTGGGCTGTTTGCTCACATTGATTACAGAACATCTTTTTCACCTTGAAGCCACATCACAGCTATATAATATAAATACCACTGCTATATATTATAAGAAAAAGTTATTATCACACTATAAAAGATAGATAAATATATAATATCATACAGAATACAGATTGACCCAGGTGAGTTAATGAAAATAGATGATAAGGATCGAGTTATAATCTCCATGTTCGCCAATGACCCGGAGGTTTCGCAGGATGATATCGCCAAGGCTATTGGACTTTCACAACCCTCGGTTGCCATGAGAATAAGAAAGTTAAAGGATGGCGGTGGTCTGGACACAGTAACCGGAATAAACCCCTTTAAAATGGGATTATTCATGGCCAAAGTGGACATTGCCAGCACGAACACCGCCCGCGTTCTGGACATATTCCGCGGGTGCCCATACTTCTCCAATGGTTTTACCGTTTCAGGCCGCAATAATCTCACTCTCTTTTTCATGAGCGAGAAGATATCCAGCCTGGAATCCATTGTGAACAATCATATCCGGACCAATGAGAATGTCACGGATGTGGATTTCAATATCATAATAACTGCCGAGAAGGATTTTGTCCAACCAGTGCAGCTGACCATTGATGATACTTCATGGAATGCGAAGATGGGCAAGGGGGGAGCAAAAGGATCCAGTTGCCAGGTCTCCAAAATGGGGCGATGCGAAGGATGTCCTCTTGAAGGAGAAGGCGAAGGCTGGCTTTATTGATTATAGATATAATATGTCGTATAGATATCAATATCATACAGATATCATATAGAATAGAGAAAGAATAGAGAATATACAGACCATATTGCCCATAATGGAAATTTCAAGCGAAATCGTTATATATCCGACTCCTTTATTTCGGCTCGATAATATGGCAAAGAAGAAAGGTGCAGGATTCCAATCCGCAGCAGGTCTTATTCGTTACTTCGACCAGGAAGATGACAAGGCTATCAAGGTCAATCCATGGCTCGTAGTAGCAGCATCGATCATAGCGACCGTCTTCGTGACCTACGCACATTGGGCCTGGCCAGTTTAATTCTGCCCCGAGTTCAGAAATTTTAGCTTTTTATCAATCATTTATCTATTATTCTTATGAAAACTAATAATAGACATATACCGTTACTATCTGGTATATGCATAATGATCTGAATGTCCGAAAAGCGAAAATTGAAGATATGGAGCGCGTCTTTTTCCTTTACTCCGATTGCATCCGACATATGGAGTCAGAGAAATTGATACAATGGGACGATTCCTACCCCGATAGAAAATTGCTAACAAGCGATATGGAAGCTGGCACCCTCTACATAGTGCACGATGTAGACGATGACAGAAAGGTTGTCGGAGCAGTGGTGATGGACGAATGCCAGCATCCCGAATATCAAAATGTCAGATGGAAACATGATAAGGGCAAGATCGTTATATTTCACAGGATAGCAGTACACCCAGACGCGCAAGGAAAAGGTCTTGCGCGGAGATTCTTGGATATCATGGATGATAAGGCCAGAGGGCTTGGTTACGACATTGCGAGGCTGGACACCTACTCGGCCAATAAAAGAGTGATCAAATTCATCGAGGCCCATGGATTCAAAAAAGCTGGCAAAGTGCATTTGGATGCGAGGCAAGACCCATATTTCTGCTATGAAAAAAAGTTGTGAGTTTTTAGAGTTGAAGAGTTTAGTGAGCTAACTCAAAGAACTCAAGATAACTTATAGAACCAACTTGGCAACATTACGATCCAGTGGCGCACCAGCAGATTCTGCCACTGGCTTGCATTTTGTTCTCATCAGATAAGCGACTGGCTTGTAGTCAGTATGCGTGAGAGATTCGTAGTCCCCCGGAAGCCTTTTCTTTTAACCTCGCTGTGCTGGCCTGGCTCTTGAATCAAGCAAGCTTGACAAAATAGATGCAGAAAATCGCGCATCTAAAAAAGAACAAGGTTTCCAATCCCGACCAAACAAGTTTGGAAAATAGATGCGCGAAAACACGCATCTAAAAAAGAAAACTCGCCCGGCACTGCTCGCTCGGGTGTGGCCTAAATCTAAATAATGATTATATCACCAATTTTGCAACGTTCCGATCCAGTGGCGCACCAGCAGATTCTGCCACTGGCTTGCATTTTGTTCTCATCAGATAAGCGACTGGCTTGTAGTCAGTATGCGTGAGAGATTCGTAATTGCCCATGCCCTTTGCCACGATGATGTCTGCCTCTTTTAGAAGTGTGTCCAACTCCTCCGGCATATCGTATATCGGAAGCCCGACCGCAAAAGCCTCGGTTGTGATCATACGGTCGAACATCTGAGCCAGTCCGACCTCTTCCGCGTCCTCGGGTGTCGCATCCGTGAGTATGGGCGCGCCCTTGACCACCAGAACGATCTCTTCAATATTCTCGAACTTTCGGATCTGCTCCACCAGTAATTTATCGAATACGATCTCACCACAATTGTCAGTGAGGAAAGCCACCTTTTTGGCGGATGCCAGCTTGCCTTTGATAGCCTCGATATCGTCGATACCGAGTTCTTCCTTCAAAAGCTCATCGAACTCTCTTTCCAGATATGTCAGATCATCCAGTTTCTTATCGATACCAAAGTCCAGAACATTGCCGATTATCGCGGCAATGGTGGCTGCCCGAAATTGGTCCTCCGAGGCCTCTACATAGGCTCTGGCTCGCGGATAAAGAAGAAGCGAGACTTTCGTGCTGTGCTCCTTCAGCTTGACATATGGATCCTCGCCAAGCATGTCATAGACCAGCTTGTGGACCTTGGTGGCAGTGGCCGCGGAATTCACGCCAGGTTTGAAGCCCCTGGCGATCTCCTGGAGTGCGACTTCCATGATCTCCATCTCCTTTGAAGGGGCTACTATTCCGGTCTCCCACTGGATCCGTCTCAAAACACAATGTACGCATTGGGCTGTCATATCCATGAGCCGGGGAAATGAATGCAGATAGATAAGTTTGTTCACAAAATCATGTAATCATGGTGCACGTGATCATACCCAAACTACCTTTATATAAACAGAAGATATACAGTTATCTAGATTTAGGTAGAACTAGATATCCGAAAATAGAGGTGGAAGGGATGAAGAAATTCATAGTTATCATGATATGTATGTTATTGGCATTCGGTGGGATATCCACTATTTTTTCAATAGAGGAAACAGCCAGTGGAGAAGAGCTGGCTGTGCCCATTATATTGACAGGGGAGACTACATTTGACATTCCAGTGGAGCTTGGCTGGAATTTTATATCGATCCCACTGGTACAATGGAATGAAAGCGTATTGGAGGTACTGGACGATCATGGTGGAGATACAGTTCTGGACATTGCTCAATGGTATGATCCACTGGACTCGGTAGACCGCTGGAAGGTGTATAATTCCGCCATGCCACCTGTATTTTGGGACTTGCTGGCAATAAACAATACCATGGGCCTGTACGTGAATATAACCGATATTGGAAGCGATGGTGTCCTGAAGATAAATGGAACTCTGCCCTCAACAACTGCAATTGATCTTTGGGAAGGCGATACATGGGGTGGGTGGAATATGGTAGGTTATCCTGCACTGAATGATTCATCCTTCACGGTTGGAGATCTTAAGGCTCAAGTTCCGCAAGTAGCACACGTAGAGGGGTTCACAAATGGCTCGAATGTGACTAAGAACACAACCATACTGGCTGACGATCATATTATGAAAAAAGGCGAAGGATATTGGATCAATATCACATCAAATTGCACATGGATCATCAATTCAGATAATATCACAATAACCACATATCCAGAAGAGATGGATATCTACACGAATTCTCTAACAGGCTCGGAGCAGATATCATTCTGGGCAGATGATGACATGGATGATCTGAGTATCACTATTCTAAATTCAGTGACCTCGAATTATCTTAACCAGGAGGTTTGGCAGGACGATCCAGATTGGTCGCATTTTTCATCATTCGAGGCACAACTGGCATCTGGTAATACCACATATTCGATCCCAGTTAGCTCTTGTGATAAATTGATCGTTCACATTTTAGGAGATTCCGATGCTCCAGATCTGGATCTGGGCATATTCCTTGATGGAAAAGATGGACAGCCATTGGATGGTGTGACCCAAGAGAACGAGTCAGTGAGCATAGGTGCGGGTTGGGATGCGGATGAAGAGGCTTATGTTGACAATCCAGAAGATGGGACTTACCTTATCAAGATATTTGGTTTCGATGTAAATACAGAGCCAGCTCATTTCGATATGTCGGTAGATATGATCTCCAATGTGAGCGGGATATTCAGCCTTACAGGCGTGGATACCAGCCCACTGGACATATACGAACAGAGATCTTTCAATGTAACCTGGAACATACCCGGTACCTACACGGATGGCTCATACCATGGTATCGTACAGATAGGCAATAATGCGACGGATGATATAGCCAGTATTCCGATATTATTGGAACTAGACAGAACCGGACCCACGATCTCGAATCTCATGCCAGCAATGAATGACACACTGGAGAATAGAATGCCGATCATCGGTGCCTATCTTTTCGCATCTAATGGTAGCCAATTGAACATAGAGTCACCGACGATCATGCTGGATGGTGTGGATGTGACCACCTGGTCCTCTATTGATATTCCAGATGATGTGAGTAATGGTGGGTATGTAGCAGGGTCGATCATATACACACCGAATATTCCACTGGCCAATGGGAACCACACGGTCAGCGTCAGTGTGGAGGAACTGGCAGGTGTATTGTCAGTACGAAGCTGGTCATTCACAGTCCATGATGCATATCGCCCAGGCATTTCTCACATTAAAGAGATCATGGCCAGTATCAACTACATCACGCCCATACAGGCCTATATAGATAGCCATCTCAACCCTCAAGATGTTGAGATGTATTACAAAGGAGTGGGTGATACACAATTCACTGTGGTTCCGATGAAAAAGACCGGGACTGATTCATATTATGCCGAAATTCCAGCCCAGACGGAGTCTGGAAGCGTTGAATATTATCTCAAAACAGTAGACGGAAATGGCAATGCATTGACGTTGCCAGCTACCGATCCAGATATTTCTCCTTATTTCATAGAGATCTACGATCATGGAGCACCGAAGATCACACACCAGCCAGTATTATTTTACGATGGTAGCCAGTTATCAATAAATGCGACAGTTTCTGACAATGAGGGAATTGATAATGTCACATTGTTCTATCGAAAAGAAGGTGATACAGGATTCACATCTATGACAATGGCCAATATTGGAGGCCATATCTACTCTGCCCTTATTTCACCAGGGGGCCTGGTGCCAGATAATATCGAATATTATATCTCAGCCACCGATGGATCGACCCCTGTCACACATCCCATTAACACAAGCACACCACATATTATCCAATATAGCAGCATGATATCTAAAGATCCTTTACTCAATGATCCAAAGCATACTGGAGGCAGTTTGAGGGTCGCGCTTCAACAGGAACCAGGACAGATCAACCCATTAGTCGCGACGGATGAGAACACGGACAATGTCATCGATCTCGTATATGATTCACTGGCCAGGATAGATCCACAGACCAGGGAGATCATACCTTGGATAGCCGAAAGCTGGACGATCTCAGGAGATCAAATGACCATAACCCTGAATATTCGAGAGAATGTCACATGGCACAATGGAAGTTATCTAACAGCCAGTGATGTCAAATACACCTATGACACATATGCTCTGCCATATATCTCGTCTGTTATCGTCATGGACGATAACACCCTGAATATAATTCTTAATTCACCCAATTCCGCATTGTTCTCAGAGGCACTTCAAATGCCTCTGTTCCCACAAGGTTTTAACGCGACCAGTGAAGAAAATGGCTGCGGTCCCTTCATGCTGGGAGAAAAGGAGAATGGGGTCAGCCTACAGCTAAATGTCTATGAGAATTATGGCATGGGCAGAGCCAATGTAGATTCCATTATTTTCACCTATTATCCGAATGATCCAGTGACCTATCAATCCCATGAAGATGAGCTGTGGGGATCTTATAGAGCATCTGTTGACCTTATCGAAGGAGAACTGGACTTCATCGGATGGGACCTTCGCTCCAATGAGACCTCGAAGATGATCGAAATGCCGGCAAATAGTGGGACTTACACCAGTCTCATAGTGAATTCGAATACAACTGTTTTCATGAATCAGGGATCAGATATCCGATATATTGGCTTCAATACACAAAGAGAGCCAATGAACAATTCGGAATTCAGAAGAGCTGTGGCCCACTGCATTGATAAAGATGGTCTCACAATATTTAGTATCGGTGGAGATCTGGTAACTACAGATCAGATATTGAATCGCTTCAATTATCCTTACTGCAATGAGACACTGGAAGCATACAGGAATAATGTAGAACTGGCAAACAATATACTTGACAGCGCGGGATTCTTTGACAGAGATGGTGACGGATGGAGGGATCTGCCATACAGCCCATATGTATCCTTCAATATCACATTATTAGGTCCTCCAGTAGAGGATATCACTCAGTATGTGATGTCTCTTATTATCATGACCTGGCTGGAAGATATAGGCATTGATGTCACCCTGATATCGAACACATCTGCCATAAATATGGACTATGTGACCGCCGATGATTTTGACATGTATTATGATCATCTGGATGGCAGCCAAGATCCATCAATACTTTATGATCTCGGGCACAGCACATCGGCAATGAACTATGCGAATTACAATGATGCTGGCATGGACGCTCTGCTTGATCTGATGGAAGCAGAGGTTGACCCGGACATGCGCGCACAGTATGCACAGGACTGCGAAGGATATTTGGCTTCGCAGGTTCCGTATATTCCGTTGTTCAACTATAGAGTGGGCAATGCCTACTTGACCGATGGATTCGATGGTTGGGTGAATACACTTGATGGTGTGGATAATTTCTGGTCGTATATCAGTGTATATCCACTGTCCGACCAAACACCTACAGATGCGCCACTGGCTCTCCATGCCTTTATTAACACTGATGGTACTGTGAATCTCACATGGAATGCGAATGACGAGACCTCTGTATCTGGATACAATATCTACCACTCTGATGCCAGCGGTGGTCCTTACACATTACGGGGATCCACAGATGAGAAAACAGGATACACCGATGATGAGCCAATGAATTCAGAGGATTCATATTATGTGATCACAGCGATAAGTCCAGAATCTGGCTATTCAAACGAGGCAACAACCAGATCAGATGATACGAAACCACCAGTTGTGTGGGCGACCACTCCTGGAAATGGGGCTATCAATGTCCAGAACTTGACATTGATAAGGATCATATTCAGTGAAGGAATGAATACAACCAGTGTTGAAAATGCATTCTCCTGGACCGATGGTTCCGATCACTGGACGATGGCAGATGGCGATTTCACTTGGGAAGTGGATAATAAGAGCTTCATATTTGACCCTGCAAATACGCTGGCTCATAATACGACATACACTTTTACAGCAAACGGAAGTGTTGCGAAGGACACTTCCGGGAACCTGCTGGATGGCAACAATGACACTGTTGCAGGTGACGATCATTCATGGTCCTTCACCACGGCAAAAGATAGTACACGACCAAAGGTCGTTTCAGTAATTCCAGCAGATGGTTCTGTGGGTGTGTCGGTCGAAACCTCCATAATAATAGAGTTCGACATGATGATGGATACATCCTCGGTAGAGGAAAATATCGACATCACGCCACCCGCCACGGTCAGCTTCACATGGTCTGCCGATAATATGACCTTGACCATAATTCCAAACAGTAATCTAACAACAGAAACTCCTTACACGATAAGGATCGAAAACAATGCAAGGAATATCGATCACAATAATTTGGCCTCACCTTATTCATGGTCCTTCACCACATGGTATGATAATGATGAGGATGGGATACCCGATGATCGGGATGATGATGATGACAATGATGGATTCCTGGATGTATGGGAAGAATTTATGGACACGGACCCATTTGACAAGAATGATCAGCCTACCGATACAGACGAAGATGGAATTCCAGATGGCGACAAGTACAATACCGAATTATGGATGGATATGGATGATGATGATGACGGAGTGATCGATGCACTCGATGCAGACCCACTGGATCCGGAAATAGGCCAGATCGTTCCGGATGATGAGGAACCTGATGAGGATCCAGATGATGATAATAATAGTTTGATCTATCTATTATTGATAATCATTATTATATTGACCGCGCTAGTTCTAATAAAATTCAAACCCAAAAATAAGACTCCGGGAGATGAAGGCACATTACATGAACAGGATGGTCCAGATGATAATCCAGATAATGATCCAAATAGCCATGATGTTCAGGATGACGGAGGCATGGACACATCGCCTCCGGAGCCTGAGGGCATACCTGAGCCAGAGCCAGACAGCGCGGAAGATATTAGACCACCGTCGCCACCTCCTTCAGAATAATTAGCAGCACAAACATGGGAAAATTTAGCAAAGATTGATGCACAAAACCATTTATTTATCATTAGACTATCTACTATACTATATCATGAAGGAGATGACAAAATGACCAAAGCGGACCTTATACTGAAAAATGCCAATCAGCTGCTCACACTTGCCGGTGCGAATGACAAGCCGAGGATAGGAACCGGGATGAGCGACCTCGGAGTGATAGAGGTCGCTGATATCGCTATCAAGGATGGGCAGGTACTGGAGGTCGGGAAAGACATCCAGATGGAAGCAGATCAGATAATTGACTGCACTGGCAAGATCATCATGCCGGGTTTTGTCGATCCACACACACACCTTATCTTCGCTGGCTCGCGGGAGAATGAGCTGGGGATGAAGCTGAAGGGCATGTCCTACCTTCAGATATTGGCCGCTGGCGGTGGAATTCAAAGGTCCATGGGCGCTACAAGGGAAGCCAGCAGAGCCCAATTGATAACAGAGGCAAAGAAAAGACTGGATAGAATGCTATTATTCGGAACCACCACCATGGAAGCAAAGAGCGGATATGGACTGGACAGGGATAATGAGCTAAAGATACTGGATGTCATCAAAGTTCTCAATGAAATTCACCCCATCGATCTGGTCCCGACCTTTCTGGGAGCCCATGCCATACCACCGGAGTTCAAGGATGATCCAGATGGCTTTATCGATCTGATGATATCCATGCTTCCAGAACTGGCAGAGAAGAAACTGGCAGAGTTCTGCGACATATTCTGCGAAAGGAATGTGTTCACAAAAGCACATTCCTTCAAACTGCTAACCGAGGCCAAGAGAAACGGCCTTGGGCTAAAGATCCACGCCGATGAGATAGAGAATCTGGGCGGCTCGGATCTGGCTGCCGAGCTTGGCGCGATAACCGCCGAACATCTGGCCGTCACAACCGACGAGCAGATGAAGAAGATGGGGGATGCTGGCGTCATCGGTGTCTTGCTCCCGGGTACGCCGTACGCGCTCATGGAAAAACATTATCCAAGAGCAAGAGCGATGATAGATAATGGAATGGCCCTGGCTCTCGCAACCGACCTCAATCCCAATTGCTGGACCGAATCAATGCAGTTCATAATCTCATTAGCATGCTACAATCTGAAAATGACGCCCGAGGAAGCCATCGTGGCCGCGACGATAAACGCGGCCCATGCGATAAATCGGGCGGCGGACATTGGCTCATTGGAGATAGGGAAAAAAGCTGACCTCATAGTGCTTGATATTCCAAACTATGAGCATCTGCCATATCATTTCGGCGTCAATCACGTCGAAACAGTGGTCAAGAACGGGAAGATACTTGTCTATGATTCCCGACGATTGTAGTTGGCTACCTGGCGCAAAATAAGTGAGTCAGAATATCTGAATATACAAAGTATTATAAGGTATTACCAACAATGTAAAAGAATACCCAATATTTTACGTTGTGAACGGAATAACTATTAAATACAACATGGGGTTTTGGGGGGAAGCCCGTTAGCATTCAACTAATTGGCAAAATCGCAGTATCCGGTATGTCTGAGAGTAGGCAGAGAGCCATTCGATGATCGGACATTCTTCCATTATTGCGTATAAACATGGAGACCTGAGAACCCTTCACCAAATAGATCTCTTGGGTCTGACGTTCGACGATATGGTGAGACTTGAATACCCTTGTTTGCTCAAAAATTGCGAACAAGTACTCAACAAGTGAGAGAGTAGTATAATAATGAACATCGATAATATTGAAATGGCCAGGCGAGATCAATCAATTCCGGTTGATCCTGCCGGCGGCCACCGCTATTGGAATTCGATTAAGACATGCGAGTCGAGAGGGTTCGGCCCTCGGCATACGGCTCAGTAACACGTGGACAATCTGCCCTAAGGTGGGGGATAATTTCGGGAAACTGAAGATAATACCCCATAGATCATGGATGCTGGAATGCTTCATGGTCCAAAGCTCCGGCGCCTTAGGATGAGTCTGCGGCCTATCAGGTAGTAGTGGGTGTAGTGGACCCACTAGCCACTGACGGGTACGGGCGTTGGGAGACGTCGCCCGGAGATGGATTCTGAGACACGAATCCAGGCCCTACGGGGCGCAGCAGTTACGAAAACTTGGCAATGCGGGAAACCGCGACCA
>JAEHCQ010000040.1 GCA_020696385.1 Methanobacteriota archaeon
CGAAAAAAAAGCGTCAACCCCGTGCCCTGGTTCTGGTGCCAACCCGTGAGCTGGCTGCCCAGGTGGGAAAGGCCATGCAGGATTATGGCCGGCGTTTGTCTTTGCGTGCAACCGTCATTTACGGAGGGATTAATATTAATGCACAAATTACCCGATTAAACCGGGGAGTGGACATTGTAGTGGCAACACCCGGGCGGCTGCTGGATCATGCCAACCGGAAGAATCTGGATCTTTCACGGGTGAAGACGCTGGTGTTAGATGAAGCAGACCGGATGCTGGATATGGGATTCATTGATGATATCCTTGAGGTGGCAGCTTTCTTACCCGAAGAACGTCAGACCCTGCTGTTTTCCGCAACCTATCCGGACAGCATTAAGCGTCTGGCCGGAGAGCTGCTGAATTATCCCCGCCGGATAGAAACGGCACGTCCGAATATAGCGGCAGATGGTGTGACCCAGATGGCATATCGGGTCGGCCGGCTGCGCAAACGCGAATTACTCTCCGATCTGATCAAAAAAGAGAGCTGGC
>JAEHCQ010000041.1 GCA_020696385.1 Methanobacteriota archaeon
ATGACCAGGCAGGGATTCGACCTATCAGAGGAGATCGAACTGCCAATTCTGCTTCGAACCACCACCAGGATCAATCACATGAGAGGGTCTGTGGATCTGAAACCACTTATTCCCAGCAAGGGCAAGGGATACTTTGACAAGGATCCGGGTAGGTTCGTAACTATTCCGGCTCATGCCAGGACCGGCCATATCAACCTCCTGAAAAGAATGGAGAAGGCTATGGAGATCTCTGAGAACTCGGAATTCAACAAGGTCATTGATCTTGGAGGGGACGAGGTCGGGATCGTGGCTTCTGGAGCTGCTTACAATTACGTGATCGATTATATGAAAAGCAATAATATCAAGGGCAAGGTCCTCAAACTCGGCATGTCCCATCCAGTGCCTGTGAAGAAGTGTGGGGATTTCATGGCCTCGGTCAAGAAAGTGATCGTGGCCGAAGAAGGCGAACCATTGCTCGAGAATGATCTTATCAAGATAGCTTATCAGAATGAGATGGGTGTCAAGATATATGGAAAGAACACTGACCAT
>JAEHCQ010000042.1 GCA_020696385.1 Methanobacteriota archaeon
GATGGTCCCGGGCGCCGGATACCCTTGTGCTGGAGACTCTGGACCATGGGGACGAAGCGTGGTCCGGGCAAACCGGCGTGATTACCACACTGTTACCGATGGTTGCGGACCGTATTACCCCTTCCGACACCAAGGCCTTTATTGTGGGTCCGCCGGTCATGTACCGCTTCGTCATCCGGGAACTGGAAGCTCTGGGTTTTGATCATAAAGACATCCTGGTATCGCTGGAGAGGCGTATGGAATGCGGCGTGGGCAAGTGCGGTCACTGCCAGATCGACGACATCTATGTGTGCCAGGAGGGACCGGTTTTTACCTATGATTCAATCCGAGAATCCATGGAGGCCTTATGAGCACGAAACCGAAAGTGGCGTTTTTCGATTTTGCATCCTGCGAAGGGTGTCAGCTGCAGATCGCCAACCTGGAAGAGGAAATCATCGGCCTGGTGGACCTGGTGGATGTGGTGGAATTCAGGGAGGTAATGACGGAAAAGGCGCCATCCTACGATATTGCTTTTGTTGAAG
>JAEHCQ010000043.1 GCA_020696385.1 Methanobacteriota archaeon
CATATGTACCTGACCAATTTCTTCGGTTGGAACCAAAAATTATTTTGGTCGTGTATTGCCCCTTCATACCGCATTTATATTTTAAGGTTTCGAGAACCATCATGCGTATCATAAGCGGGGCAAGTAACATAAACCCCTATTATTTCTGGGAATGCATGGACGCAGTGATATGGATCGGCTTCATAGTAGCACTGGCAGCCCTGCTCATCATTTCAAGATGGAGTTTGTGGATAGCCATGTTCTCCGCTTCTCTCATTTTGGCCTTCATCACCATACCCAGTGATCCTTTCACCGCATTGTGGGAGACCTTGATCGACCCATCTGTTCTGCTTCTTGGCCTGGCCGTGACCATTATTCCAATAATCGGGGGCATCATGAACCGTAGTGGCCTCATGGATTCATTGGTCAATAATATGAGAATAGGCAGAAAACCCTTTCTCATGTTCTCTCCCGCACTGGTAGGTATGTTGCCCATGCCCGGTGGAGCCCTACTGTCCGCTCCTCTCATCGAGAAGGGTAGC
>JAEHCQ010000044.1 GCA_020696385.1 Methanobacteriota archaeon
AACTAATATATTCATAATAAAATAACATTGATAGTAATGCTGGAAATAGAGACAATGTAAAAAATAAAGGTCTATATACCTCAATGAAGATTGCCAGTAATATGAAAATAGTCAATAATATAAGCATTGTAATTATGATATTTTTTATTCTTTTTTTAAGTGGGTTATAATTATCTTGAAACAATAATTTACCTTTCTCATTTTCTTGCATTACTTACACCACTGGCTAACTGACGGGCACACAACTTTTGCTGGTTATCGCTCGTCGCTAAGTGACATCACAAATCTCCGATAAAAGGATTTGTGTTAGGCCCTCCCCGTCCTTGCGTTACTCAGGATTGGGCTCCCTGCGGTCGTCCCAACCGTGCGGTTTGTTGACAGATCGTCAAACATAAGACACAAACCTTCGGCGAGGCATCCACGGGTCGCTCGCGTCGAATTTTATGCTGATAAAATGTAGAGAGATTGTACGCGCTCCAGCTTCCTCGCTATGATAAGATACAGTTGTGTGCCCTACT
>JAEHCQ010000045.1 GCA_020696385.1 Methanobacteriota archaeon
TGAATCTGCCTGATTGGCAAATCCATCCCAGTAATCTATATCAACTGTGTTCGTCAAGATAGTTCCCGGAGCAACAGCGGTATTCACACTGACATTGATGAATATTGTTCCACTAGCTCCAGAAGCAAGTGCACCGATGGTCCAGATATTATCTCCTCCGCCTGGATTGTCTGCGACAATCGAAGAGTCAACAAAGGTCGTGCCAGCAGGGTATGTTTCAGTTATTACGAAATTACTTGCGGCTCCCAGACCAAGGTTGGTGTAGGATATCACATAAGTTATGATGCCATCAGGACAAGCTGTTGGTGTTGCTGTCTTCGAGATCTGTACGACCGCATCCAAAACATCCACGAGAGTTGTCCATGTGTCTGTTTCCTGTGGTTGTGGAATACCAAGACCATTCTCATAGTCAAGGGTAACATCATTGATCTCCGTACTGTCTGCCACATTTAGTGTGACATTTATGAATATGATTCCAATTTCTCCTGGGAGAACATCGCCGATGGTCCAGATAT
>JAEHCQ010000046.1 GCA_020696385.1 Methanobacteriota archaeon
TATTGCTTCATTCATCGAGCTTGAACAACCACCCGATTTACCAAGTCTTGCGGTAACCTCTTGAATACGTCCATCTCTACCCTCTCCGACGTACAACATCATATTCCCGCATCCGGTGGGTATTTTCCTATTGGTTCCTCTGGTAATTTGGTCTCTCTTATTCGTCAGTTTAACAGTTCCATTATGAGTATTTCCATTCTTAAGTGAACTTAATGGTTGGCCCATCCTAGAACCATCTCTGTAAACTGTAATGCCCTTACAACCTGTTTCAAAAGCTGTCTTAAAAGCTGAATCAATCTCTTCTTTAGTTGCACTTTTTGGGAAATTAATGGTCTTTGACACACCTGAGGTTATATACTTCTGCCATGTAGCCTGATGTCTAACATGCCACTCCCAAGAAATATCATGTGATGACGGAAATGAATCTCTAATATCCTGTGGTAGGAATTCAGCTTTTCTAACTGAACCCAGATTTCCTAATTTATCCCTAATCTCTTCTGTGTCTAGACCACGTT
>JAEHCQ010000047.1 GCA_020696385.1 Methanobacteriota archaeon
ATGAATGTTATATATAATATTTATTATTAAACAAAATTAATTATGAAAAACTATCATCTTTTCTCCGTTAGAATTATTAAAAATTGTATATTCTTGCTCTTCTTCTTCTTCTTCTTCTTCATTAGACATTTGTAGTGTTCTTGATTCATTTCTCAGACGATTGATTAAATTAAGTTCTTGAAGTGTAATGTGACCATTGTTATTGTTATTGTTATTGTTATTGTTATTGTTATTGTTATTGTTAGTAAGATCTATTTCATCAATTATTCTTCTTTTTGGTGAACCTTTACACATAACACAACACATTTCGTCTAAAGACTTTGTTCTATTCCACTCTATATGACAAGATTTACATACAATAGGTCTATCACACACACAACCTATTGAAATGAGTTCTTGTTCATCTCCACGACAAATCATACATTCACCAACTATAATTTCAACAAGTTTAATACCTCTTTTTCTTTTCTTTTCTTTTTTATTATTATTGTTGTTGTTGTTGTTGTCTTGAAT
>JAEHCQ010000048.1 GCA_020696385.1 Methanobacteriota archaeon
ATAAAATTGCTTATTTATCATATTAATTACTGAATATCTGTTATCTCTGTACATATAAGTTAATTTTATATTGGAATTGATACTTATACATTGATTAGATAAAATCAAGGTGATATTATGAACCAATGTCAAAAATGCGGAAATAAAATGAATTATATAGATCAATATAGCCGGTGGTACTGCCACACATGCAAAGAATATGGCGATGCAGCAGTAGCACAGCCACATCAACACCAACCTGCACAACCAGCACCTGCACAACAACATCAGCCTGCGCCGCAGCAGCATCAACCAGCGCCACAACAGAATTATGCACAGCCAGCACCCGCGCACCATGGTGGTGTGCCAGAGAATGAGACAGTTCACTCACCGTCCTTCACAGCATTGATATTCCACCTCAAGCAGGGGGAAAGCATAGTCACTGAGGGAGGTGCCATGATGTACATGAACCGAACCATAGAGATCCAGACTGCCGGAAGAAAAGGTGGTCTGATGAAGGGGCTTA
>JAEHCQ010000049.1 GCA_020696385.1 Methanobacteriota archaeon
TTATCAAAAAAAGCAGTGTCATACTCATCCCCCTCAACAACAAAATATTCACCCTCACCAATGGTAAAATTGGCATTGAAGGCCTGAACAATCCCGCCGATCATGAAGCCGGGGTCAAGTTCTGCCCCGGCAAGCATTGTGGCAAGGAGTGATGATGTTGTTGTTTTACCGTGGGTCCCAGCCACCACGAGGGATTTCTTGGAACTTAAATAGAAATGACTGAGGAGCTGAGGAAAAGAGACATAGGGGATATTTAAGCGAGCAAGCTCCAGGGCCTCCGGATTTTCACGGCGAATAACATTCCCCACCACCACCAGATCAGGAAGGGGATGGAGATTTTCCGCCCTGTACCCATCCATAACGGTTATGCCATTTCCTGCCAGATAATCACTCATGGGCGGGTACACCCCGCTATCGGAACCGGTAATTTGATATCCCGACTGTTTGAGGAGACCGGCAACAGCCCCCATACCCGTTCCGCATATTCCCATAAGGTGAATAC
>JAEHCQ010000004.1 GCA_020696385.1 Methanobacteriota archaeon
GAGACAAATACTGGCATATATGAGATCATTAAGAATTTCAAGAAGGTGAGGGCATTTGGCGCCGCGTCCCTGGATATTTGCTCTGTTGCTTCTGGCCAGTCCGATGCTTATTATTACAATATTGATAATCCGAATAAAAGGCTGCGAGTGACCGATGTCGCAGCCTCGATCCTGATACTCCGAGAAGCTGGGGGCCAGATATACGACATATCTGGCCACCCCCTCTCAATGAGCCTCGATCTTGATGATCGGAATAATATGATAGCCTTGATGGATGATAGCATCATGGAGGTATTCCTATGAAATATGGTCTTGTAGCCAATCCAAATGTTAGAGATGTGATCGATATTGCCAAGAGGACCATGGAGATCCTTGGCCCGGACATCAAAGCATCCGGGGATCTGGCATCCATTCTGGGCATCGAGGGCTACAATATCAAAGACCTTGATGTCGATATCCTGATAACCATAGGCGGGGATGGGACCATATTGAAAGCATTGCAAATGAATGACGCTCCTATCCTCGGCATCAATGCTGGCCTTGTCGGTTTCCTGGCTTCCGTGGACATAGAGGATCTTGATGAAAAACTCCAGAGGGTGAAAAATGGAGATTACACCATCGAGGAAAGGATACGTATGCAGGTGTCCATAAACGATAAAAGACTTCTGGATTGCACGAATGAAGGTGTTATTCACACTTCCCATATCTCGAAGATGAGAGACTTCGAGATTTTGATAGATGGAGATCAGGCCATGTGCATAAGGGCTGATGGGATCATCGTGTCAACATCCACTGGCTCGACCTGTTATTCCTTGAGTGTCGGAGGTCCGATAATAGATCCAAAGGCCGAGGCTTTCGTCATCGCGCCCATCGCGCCCTTCAGATTATCCGCCCGACCCATCGTGGTCCCGGCCAAGAGCCAGATCCAAATAAAACCATTAAAGGGCAAGGATTGTGTCCTGGTGCTGGATGGTCAGGAACAGATAGATGTAGGTCCTGATGATAAGGTATGTTTCACCATGTCGGAAAAACCTTCCAGATTCGTCCAGTTCGGTAAAAGTTTCTACCAGAAGGTTTGGGAGAATCTGACGGTCTGATATGTTCGAGATAATTCTGGAGTTAATAGACAATGATAAACAAAAAACCATATGCTGTATTGAGATCCGTCATATCCATGATCATGGCATCGGCCAAGGATAGTCATCCAAAGGAATTCGCATGCGCCATGAGGGGGAAGGATGGCGTAATAACCGAGCTGATACTTGTTCCTGGAACTATATCCGGTGGCAGTAGTGCGATATTGCGCCTTCACATGCTGCCCATTGATTTTTCAATAGTGGGCATCGCGCATTCCCATCCCAGCATGCATCCTCAACCATCTGATGCTGACCTCAATCTATTTTCAAGATATGGCTCCACTCACATAATCGCTCATTATCCCTACAAAAAGGATTGTTGGAAGGCCTATAGTAGAAGCGGTAATGAGATCAAGTTGGAAGTTCTTTAGAGTTCTTTAGGATATGATAAGCCGATAGCCTATAATCACTCTCAAAACACCTGTGACATTTAGGAAACGATTATATACATCTATACATATCCATGATGTAGTTTGTTATCATAGAAGACAAAATGAGAGAGTTTGCGGTTTGCCGCTTTCCATATTCTATCAACATTTTGGGTGAGTGATTACATGGATAATGAAAAAAATAATTTACTGAAGGGGACAACAACAGTTGGCCTCACATGCAAGGATGGAGTAGTTATTGCTACTGAACACAGAGCCACCATGGGTACGCTTATTGCGCATAAGAAGACACAGAAACTGTTCAAGATCGATGATAATATCGGCCTTACAGTTGCGGGTCTTGTTGGAGATGCCCAGGTATTGGCCAGGTATCTGAGGGCCGAGGCAGAGCTTTACAATATGAAGCAGAAGAACCCGATGCCCATTGTTGCAGCTGCAACACTGATGTCAAATATCCTCAATGGGCGCAAGTTCGCTCCCTACTATGTTCAACTCATTGTAGCTGGCATTGACAGGGATGGATATCATGTATATTCATTGGATGCCGCAGGCGGTTCCATACCAGATGACTATGTGACGACCGGATCAGGTTCTCCTTATGTCTACGGTGTTCTTGAAGACCATTTCAAGGAAGGAATGACCCTTGATGAAGGTGCGGACCTCGCTATTAGAGCATTGCACATGGCGATGAAGAGAGATTCCGCCTCAGGTAATGGTGTCAGCGTCGCTTTGATCTCAAGCAAAGGTTTCAAGGAATTGACCAATGAAGAGATCGATAAGAAACTGACAAAAATGAAAATATCTTAATTGAACCATAGATGAAATAGAGTTGTGAATGCCATGTCTGTAGATAAAATTCTGGAAGATGCAGAGAGGGAGATAAAGAAAATAGTCCCATCCAGTATCAATATCACAAGTATAGATTTCGAGGGCCCTGTCATTGTAATATATACAAAGAACATGGACGAGTTCGCTGACAATAATGAACTCGTGAGATTACTGGCCCAGGCATTGCGGAGAAGGATCTCCATAAGACCCGATCCTTCTTTGCTAACACACTCTGAAGAATCCGAGAAAAAAATAAGAGAGATCATCCCGAAAGAAGCGGAAGTCACTGACATCTTCTTCGATGATGATACTGGCGTGGTGACCATCGAGGCTTTATCACCAGGTATTGTCATCGGCAAGCATGGAGCCGTGCTCAATGATCTTAAAAAGAAGATCGGCTGGGCTCCCAAGGTCGTTCGTGCTCCTCCAATCCCATCAAAGACAGTGAATGAAGTACGCAAATATCTGCGCTCGGTCAAGTCCGAGAGGCAGGACTTCCTTCGGAAACATGGTCGTAAGCTTGCCCGGAGCACTAGTTCTGGAGAGAGCTTTGTTAGAATGACCGCCCTGGGCGGTTACAGGGAAGTTGGACGAAGTGCCAGCCTGCTCATGACGAAGGACAGCAAGATATTGATCGATTGCGGTGTCATGCCTTCAGGAGATGGCGCACACCCCTTCCTTAATGCTCCCGAAATGCAGCCGTTGGATGCCCTGGATGCGGTTGTCATCACCCACGCTCACCTTGATCATTCCGGTCTTCTGCCAGCTCTTTACAAATATGGCTACGAGGGCCCGGTCTACTGCACGGCACCGACCAGAGATCTGATGTCCCTTCTTTTGATAGATTTCATCAAAGTTTCTTTCGGAGAGGCTAGGAAAGCCCCCTATGACTCCACTCATGTTAGAGAAATGGTCAAACGCTGTATAACCCTGAAATACGGTGAAACTACAGATATTTCACCGGATGTCCGCCTCACCTTCCAGAATGCGGGTCACATCCTTGGATCCGCGACCAGTCATTTCCACATAGGGGATGGATTGTATAATATCGCGTTTACCGGCGATATCAAATTCGAGAAATCATGGCTCTTCAATGCGGCCGTGAATCGCTTCCCAAGACTCGAAGCGATAATCATGGAATCCACATATGGAGGATACCACGATCTTCAGCCCAGTCGCCATGACGCATCTAGCCAGCTGAAAGAGGTTCTGAAAAGGACCTTGAAAAGAGAGGGCAAGGTCATAGTTCCTGTTTTCGCCGTTGGGCGTTCTCAAGAGGTCATGCTGGTTATGGAGGATCTCATGCGTAATGAGCAGATTCCCACCGTCCCGATCTATCTGGATGGTATGATATGGGAAGCGACTGCCATTCACACTGCCTATCCGGAATTCCTGAACAGTTCCCTGAGGACTCAGATATTCCAACAGGGCGAGAATCCTTTCCTTTCACCAATTTTCAAGAGAGTGGATAGCCACGAGATGAGACATCGTATCTGCGATGATCCAGAGCCTTGCATCGTCCTCGCGACCGCGGGTATGATGAATGGCGGGCCAGTCCTGGAATATTTCAAGGCCTGGGCACCCCACCCCAAGAATACCATTGTATTTGTCGGTTATCAGGCAGAAGGCACTATCGGAAGAAGAATTCAGAAGGGCTGGAAGCAGATCATGCTCAATGAGAGAGGCGGTGGAATAACTGTCGATGTGAAGCTTAACATCGAAATTATCGATGGTTTCTCCGGTCACTCGGACAGGATGCAGCTACTGAATTACATCGACGGGCTTGACCCACGACCTGAGAAGATACTTATCGGCCACGGAGAAGAGTACAAGTGCTCGGATCTGGCTAGCAGTCTTTATAGGAAGTTCGGGTTCGAGACTCGAGCTCCTATGAATCTGGAAACTATAAGGCTGAAGTGATTGCTTTATTGATGGTTTTAGATTTCGGTCGAGTTTTCCTCGGATGAGCTTGAGATTAGCTCTATTTTTAGATGAATCCATGATGAAAGGATAAATCCAGATATTGGCAATAAGAAAATAAATATAGGTAATAAAAATCCAGATGACATAGATCTTAATAAAAACATGATGGAAAAAAATCCGCCAATCGCAAATATTAGAAAGCCTCCAATATATCGTTCAGTGATGATTAATAAACTACCCAGTATCAATAAACCACCGGGTAAAATACTGAAAAAAACGAAGTTAATATAATCTAATGAATGGGTAGATGGGAGCCAAGTTGATCCATATATAATTATCAATATTGCTCCCAATATGTTAATTAGCTGAATTAATTTCAATCTATTTTTTTCCCTTTCGATTTTTATAATTCTTTTTAATGGATTCTTTAATGATTTTGTATCTGGTTCTTCCCCAAGTGTGTTGTTTTCTATGTGTATCACCCTTCACTCTCAGTTCCCTAAACACCAAACGCATATATATTTCTTGATTAAGGTTTGATTATCCCACCCCAAATGTTTGGATATCCCCCCACCCTGCTCCTCCTCTGGGCATACCCGTCCCCCCTATGCCCTGCTCGGAGCAAGTATTTTATCATCCGAGGGTCTTCATACATGCATGGAGCCCAGGACACTTGCTTTATTCCCATTTTTACCAGAGGTATCAGCATACCTAAAGCAGAGTGGAGTAACCCTGGATTCAATTATTTCCGAACCCGCATACGAGAGAGCCAGGGATCTGGGTAGCAAGAGGATCATGGAAGCCTTTCTTGACAAGGAGATAAAGGAAAACCCCATGGTGTCCGAGGTGGACCATCTTTTTGAAATGCTGTCGTACATCGTGGCCAGGATGATCGTGTCCTCCACTGGTGACGAGATGTTGATCATCCATTATTCCCAGGCAGAGGCCCTGAGCATGAGCAACCGTTTGCTGGACCAGGACATGGACTTCGTTCATGAGGTCGCCAGTTCTCTGGATATCAATGTATCGCTAGAATCTGCTGACAATATGAGAATTCATTTCACGGATTATTTGAGATTAAGTTCGCCAATGAGATCGAAGGAATGGGCACTCATCGATCAGGAACTGGATGCTGGATTCCTACTGCTGGACAAGAAGAAGATATGCAGGCTGATGCAGCAGGCTTTGAAGGATAAGATAAGTAGTGAATTGCCACTGCCAGTGAATGACGAGATAATTGAAACCTTCAGGCCGACCATCGAGAATGTGAAGATCGAGATCGAAAAGAAAAAGGAAGAATTCAAGAAGGAAGGCTTTGGAAGGATAAGTTTCATCAGACTGCCTCCCTGCATGAAGATCATGCTCAATGCCCTGAAGGATGGGAAGAACCTGCCGCATGTGGGAAGATTCGCACTCACGGCCTTTCTGAACACCATCGGGATGGACACTGAGGGGATACTGGCCCTGTATGCCACCTCCCCGGATTTCAATGTCAACCTGGCAAGATATCAGGTCGAGCACATCACTGGAAGCTCATCGGGTATCGAGTATCTGCCTCAAAGCTGTCACACCATGGTGTCCCAGGGAATATGCTTTGAACCTGACAGCCTGTGCAATAAGGACTGGATGACACATCCTCTTTCATATTACAAGATAAAAGGCAAGCCCAGGGATAAGGACAAGGATAAGTCCAAAAATACTGGCAATCCCAAGGGTGCTGGCAATCCCAAGGGTGCTGGCAATCCCAAGGGTGCTGACAATCCCAAGGGTGCTGACAATCCCAAGGGTGCTGACAATCCCAAGGGTGCTGACAATCCCAAGGGTGCTGGCAATCCCAAGGGTGCTGACAATCCCAAGGGTGCTGGCAAGGATAAGAAGGATGAAGATGGGGAAAGCCAGCAAGATGAAAAAGATCAGATTTCTGAGAAGGATTAAACGTCCTTCTCAGTCAGACCTTGCCATGTTTTAACCCCTCTCTGGATAGCTGTAAAGTTACCAGCAATACCGAACCATATCATCATTATATCGAACAGTGTGAGGTCTATATTGGAGATCGATACCAGGGTGGGCCCATCGAAGTATTGGATGTGGATGAAGAGTAAAATGGGGAACAGGAATAACATGGCCAGTCGGTCAGCTCTTCCCAATATGCCTCCATAGTCTCTCTTGACTCCCAGTGCCTGCGCCTGTGTGCCCATGTAGCTGGTCATGAAGACTCCGACGAGGGCGAACAATCCGATGTAGAAATTCGTGTACCCGGATACGATTATCCCGCCAAGGATGAAGATATCCGCATAGCGATCAAAGACATGATCTATGAAATCTCCTTTCACGGATGCCTTTCCGGTCATCTTGGCCACCATGCCGTCTATCATGTCGAATAATCCGTTCAGGATTATCAGGAGTGATGTTATCAAAAGAAGATAGATCGACCAATCTTCAGAATAGTAGAGGAAATTACCTGGATCGCCCATATAGAGGGTGATAAAACTCAGGATGGCGAAGATGATGGCAATGACACTGATGGTATTCGGCTCTATCTTCAAAAATGGTTTTACCAGGGGCTTGACCATGGCAGTTCCCCTGTCTCTCTGTTTATCTAATACCATTCCATGATCACCTTACTCCAATCAATCTTTCCTGGTTCATATCCCTCGTCCTTACCTGAAATGATGTCAATGATCATCTCAGCCACTCTTTCCGGTGATATGTCAGTATTGTCTATCTCATAAACCTTTTCATTGAGCTCGACAGACTCCACCAGGACAAGGTCAATGGCCTCGGCCTCCACATTGTCGCGTATCTTCTGCTCTGGATAATCCCTCTCCCTCAGCCTTTTTTCCAGAATTATGGGATTGCATCTCAATACGATGCAGATATCTGGATTGAGATAATGTGAAAGATGTCCGTCCAGTATGACAGTCCTCTCGGTCTTTTCCATCTTGGAGGCAAGTAGATCGACATCCACCTCCCGCAATTCCTTTCCGGAGATCGCCCAATGCTGTGTGGCCAGTTCCTCCACGCTAACGATCTCATATCCGCGTCCCTGGAAGATGGGTTGAGAAAGCACGCTGGTCTTTCCAGCCCCAGGAGTACCGGTTATCGCGATGATCATCACCCCCTCATGGTTTAGGGGTGATAAAAACATTTCACATGAAATTTGATGCTATTGACAACTAAACTAGTGCTTGTCTAGCAATCAAAAGACTTTTAATATCCAATACAATGGGCTATTTATGGCGGACCGGCCAAAACACGTATTGATGTTACTGACAAATCCCTTCAGGCCAGACCCCAGGGTTCACAAAGAAGCTAGGTCCCTGATAGAAGCAGGATACAAGGTATCGATCATAGCCTGGGATAGGGATATGACATCCCCGGAGGAAGAGATGGTCGATGGCATTAGTATAAAGAGATTTGGACCCGAATCTGGCTATGATTCATTCTTTGATCATCTGATAAATCTTCCCAGGTTCTGGAAGAGGGCTAGATCCCATGCCAAGAAAATGAATATCGATATAGTTCATGCTCATGACCTGGATACCCTGTTGCCAGGGGTCAAGATAAGCCGGCGAAAGAAGATACCACTTGTGTATGATGCCCATGAGAGCTATTCCAGGATGATATCTGGCACATCCCCGTCCATGTGGATAATCAAACTTATAGATAGAGTAGAGCGCTGGCTGTCATCCAAGGCAGATATCATCATAACCGTGAATGACAGACTGCGGAAGATGTTGGAGCCATCGGGAAAAAAGCCCATTGTCGTCATGAATTGCCCACTCCTTCCAGAGGCTGGTGAAACCAATAGACTGGATATCAGAAACGAATTGGGTATCGAAGACCAATTCGTCATGATCTATATCGGAGTTCTGGAGAAGGATCGGTTCTTACTGGAATCTATCGAAGCCATGAAAAAGAGCGAGGACAAGGATATCTTGCTCCTGATAGGAGGCTACGGAACTCTGGAAGATGAAATTAAAAAGAACTCCGAAGGTATGGCCAATGTCAAGTTCCTTGGCCGCATCCCCTCTGATAAAGTGATGCCATACACGGCGGCATCTGACATGGTTCTGTGCATGTTCAATCCCGGGGATCTTAACAATCAGATAGGCACTCCTAATAAATTATTCGAGGCCATGGCCAATGGAAAGCCGATAATTGTCACAAAGGGAATATTGAGTGGTGATATCGCCACTCAAGAGAAGGTCGGCCTCGCAGTTGGCTATTCTGAAGAAGATTTTTTGAAAGGTGTGGACAGGATATCCAATGACAAAGATATCCTTTCTCAAATGCAGGCCAATGGAAGGCAAGCAGCGGAGATAAAGTACAATTGGAAGGAGATGTCGAATAGATTGATCGAAGCCTATTCGAAGCTTTGAGCTCCCTTTCCCAGTATCATGATCACAAAACCAGAGTCCGCCCACTTATCATGATCGAGACAATTTCTGGTATCCAGCACCTTCTTCTTCTTCATGCTCACTCCGATTGTAGAAGGATCCAGATCCTTGAAGACAGTATGGTCTGTGGCTATGATGATACATTCGGAATCCCTGACGGCATCCTCCAGGTTCTGGCCGGGGTATTTATCCCCAACTATCGGATCGTACACGGCCACATCATATCCAGCCTTACCAGCCAGGTCGATGATCTCTAAAGAAGGACTTTCCCGCGCATCCTCGATATCGTTTTTGTAAGCGACTCCGAAGATGGTGATCTTAGTATTGTCTGCTGGACCCACTAGGTTCCTGATAAGGCTCACGACATGCTCTGGCATCCGATTGTTTATGGTCCTGGATGCTTCGATCATCTCGGTGCCGTTCCCTCCGTCCTGGATCAGGAAATAAGGATCCACAGCGATGCAGTGGCCACCGACCCCTGGCCCTGGATTCAATATATTGACACGAGGATGTTTATTGGCCAATTCGATGGCTTCCCATACATTGATCCCCCATCGTTCAGCCAGTACGGCTAGCTGATTGGCAAGGGCAATGTTCGTATCTCTGAATGTATTCTCTATGAGCTTCACGAACTCGGCTGTCGTGGCATCGGTGATGAATAATGTACCAGTACAGAATGAAGCATAGATCTCCTTGGCAGCCAGGCCTGAAGCCTTATCTATGCCTCCGATGATCCTGTCATTTTCAACCAGTTCTTTGACGATCTTACCAGGCATCACCCTCTCTGGGCAGAAGGCGACCAATATGTCTTCACCGATTGCGAATCCAGCATCCTTTATTGCCCCGCAAACGACCTCCCGGGTGGTTGCTGGGGGAGAAGTGGATTCAAGAATTACCAGATCACCCTTTTTCAAATGTGGCACAAGGCTGGCGCAGGCATTTTCAATATAGCTAAGATCTGCCTTCTTATCAGCTTTGAAGGGAGTGGGGACGCAGATGATGAAAACATCTGCTGGCACTGGGGTTTCGGAGACACTCAATCTGCCACTGCTTCTGGCCTTCTCCAACAGGTCCTGAAGTTTTGGCTCTTCAGAATAAGGGTTTCCTTCTATCAAATTCCTTCTGGCATTTTCATTGATATCCATGCCAATGATCTCATGACCGCTTGTCGCCAAGATTGCGGCAGTTGGCAATCCGATGTAGCCCAGTCCGATTATGCATATCTTCTTCATGGTGAATGCAGAAAACAGGAAGCCATATATAACTTTGATTGAGCACTTGAAGATAAAAAAGATTATGTATGCAGTTATGTTACGATGACCAATGAAAACCTCAATAGTTCTTGGTACCAGGCCTGAGATCATAAAGATGGCTCCTATTATTCTGGAATTGCAGAAAAGGAGCATGGATTTTGAGGTGATCCATACAGATCAGCACTATGACAAGAATATGTCCAATATATTCTTTGAAGAGCTGGAATTACCCAAGCCGGATATAAATTTGAAGATCGGATCTGGCACCCAGGCTGAACAGGTTGCAGGAACAATGCTTGGACTTGAAAAACATTTTTTGGACAATATGCCTGATGTGGTTCTGGTCCAGGGTGATACCAATGCGGTTCTTGGAGGGGCATTGGCAGCCGTGAAGATGGGAATCAAGGTCGGCCATGTCGAAGCTGGCCTGAGAAGTCATGACAATCGAATGCCAGAGGAACATAATAGACGGTTGACCGATCACATATCCACTCTACTTTTTGCCCCGACACAGAACTCGGCGGACATTCTGAAGAATGAAAATGTATGGGGGGACATCCACATCACAGGAAATACAGTGATCGATTCATTGATCCGGTATCTTCCAAAGGCAAAAACAGATATCAAGGAAAGATTGGATATCGATAGTTTCATCCTGATGACCGCTCATAGAGCGGAAAATGTGGATGATCCAATATCATTGGCAGGTCTTGTCACTATCATGGAAAAATGCCCTATGCCAGTTGTTTATCCCATTCATCCCCGAACAAGGAAGAACCTGGAAAATACCGGGCTTATGAGTCGTATTGACAGCTCGAATAATATTCATTTGATAGAACCAGTAGGATATTTCGAATTCCTTGGAATGGAAAAGGAATGCTCACTGGTCATATCTGATTCCGGAGGTATACAAGAAGAGGTCACAGCTCCAGGAATAAGAAAACCGATAGTGGTCATCAGAGATTCCACAGAAAGACCAGAGGCTGTTGATTCTGGATTCGCACAGGTTGTTGGATTAAGCCCCAAAGAGGTACTGGCGGCAGTTGACAAAGCCTTCGCCACTATAGATGATCTAGCTGATAGGTCACCGTATGGTGACGGCACAGCTGGAAAACAGATAGTGGATATACTGGCGTCAATCGACATATGAACACGGCAACAGAATTATTACAATACATTTATAATATATTAGAAGTTGCATATAAACATGAGAGTACTAATGCTCCTCTCTAATCCATTCACCCATGACCCCAGGGTCTACAATGAGGCTATATCGCTTCACAAGGCAGGTCATGATGTCACAGTTATAGGATGGGATCGAGGTTCACAGCATCCTGAAAAGGAAATAATAGACAATATCCAGGTAGTAAGAACAAGAAATACTGGCTACATGAGAATATTGCCCTATGACATATTCAGGCTGAGACCATGGTGGCGACAATTATACAAAACAGGTAAGCTACTACATGAAAAAAATCCCTTCGATGCAGTTCACTGTCATGATCTGGACACGCTCCCAGCAGGTGTCCAACTAAAGAATAAATTGGGCATCGATCTGGTATATGATGCCCATGAAATATGGGGCTACATGGTTGCCAGGGACATTCCTCAATGGTGGGCCAATCATTTTCTGAGAAAGGAAAGTAAGCTGGCTCCCCGGGCAGATCATATTATCACTGTCGCAGAGCCACATCAGTCCTATTTCAAGAAAATGGGATGTGGCAAGGTCACCCTGGTGCGGAACAGCAAGCCACTGGCCAGTATGGAATATCAGCCCCCATCAAATAAAGTGACCACATTGATCTACATAGGCGGTTTGAACAATAGCCGTTTTCTTCTGGAGGCTATTGACATATGCAAAGACCTCGATAATATCCATTTCACCATAGCTGGATTTGGCTCTATAGAGTCAGATATCAAGGAATTGGCCAGCAAGATCTCCAATGTGAATTTTCTGGGCAAGATATCCATGTCCGAGGTCCTTCCCCTGACACTGAAGGCCGATATCATCCACTGCGTGTTCAACCCATCAAACAAGAATAATCAGATCGGTCCACCCAATAAAGTATTTGAGGCAATGGCAACAGGCAGGCCAGTATTGGCCACAAAGGATATTTACAGCGGTGATCTGGTTGACAAATATCAAATGGGACAAACTGTTAAATTTGATCATGAGGATTATACCAAAGCACTGATAAAGCTCCGTGATGATCCCCAGCTTCGTGAAAAACTTGGAAAGAATGCTTTGGAGGCTGCCAAGGGAGAATTTAATTGGGAAGTTCAGGAAGCCAGGCTACTTGACACCTATAATGATCTGGGGGTGAAGAATGGATAAAGCTCTTGAAAAACTGGATTCCTGGATAAGGCAAAATGGCTGGGCTGGCTACGATCCCTATGACATAAAAGGACAACAACCTTTTCTGCTTTTCTCCAAATCAAAGTATTTGGGCTTTGCCAGTGAGAAGATGCTTGGCAGATTTCCTATGGGAATGCGCAAGCTATTTCGTGTAAAAAAGGAAATCAATGCAAAGGCAATGGCTCTTATGGCCAGGGCTTATTTGCGAATGTTTAAAAATTCCGGAGATATACTCTACAAAAAATTGGCTGTAGAATGCCTGGATTGGCTTGATAAAAATAGCTCACCAGGCCACTCTGGAAAATGCTGGGGATATCCATTTGATTGGCAGTCCAGGGTGTTCATTCCTAAATACACACCATCAATAGTTGTTTCATCCATCGGGGCACATGCGTTTTTAGATGCCTACGAGATACTCGGAGACAAGGATTATCTTGACATCGCTCGAAGCACATGTGACTTCATAATGAATGACCTGAACAGGGATGAAGATGATAATTCATTATGTTTCAGTTACACTCCGGCGGACGATTTTCATGTACATAATGCCAATTTGTTCGGCGCATCTGTCCTTGCCAGAGTATATGCAATTACTCAGGAAAATGCATTGAAAACTCTGGCGATCAAGAGCATTAACTTCACAATGAGCCTTCAGAACAATGATGGTTCATTCTATTACTGGGCACCACCCGACAAGCTTTTCAAACTTGTTGATAATTACCATACTGGCTTTGTTCTTGAATGTCTGAATGTTTGTAGGAGAGCATTAGGTTCAGATTTTAATTATAATATGGAGCTAAAAAAAGGTCTGGATTTCTATGCCAAGAAGCTTTTTACAGATTCTGGCGAGGCTGTAATATCTACTGAAAATAAATATCCGATCAATATTCACAGTTGCGCCCAGGGTATTATCACATTCATCGAACTAGCTGATTTTGATGCAACTAATAAGGAAATATCTTCAAAGGTTGCAAAATGGACAGTGAAGAATATGCAGGATGAATCCGGGTACTTCTATCACCTGATAAATGGAAAAGGTTATGTAGATAGAATGCCGTATATCAGATGGGGTCAGGCCTGGATGTTATTGGCATTATCCTATATCACTGTGAATCAGGAGGCAGAAAAATGAAGCAGGTTTTCAACATAAGTGGAGATGTCATCATAGATGAGGTTCCTGCACCCACAGTCAGACCAGGCAGAATTATTGTAGCTAATCTTTTTTCAGTCATAAGTCTAGGTACAGAATCTCAGAATCTGAAAAATGTATCTGGCAGTGTTATTTCCAAGGCCCTGAATAACCCGGAACTTATAAGAACGGCAATTGACAAGGTTAAAGAGGATGGCCTGAAAAAGACAATTGACATAGTCAAGGACGAGGGCAAGAAGCTTCTTCCAATGGGCTATTCCAGTTCTGGAATCATCATAGCCAAAGGGGAAAATGTCCATGGCTTTGAAGTAGGAGATCTGGTGGCATGTGCGGGAGATGCTTATCACGCTGAAATTGTAAGTATCCCTGTCAATATGGCTGTTAAGATTCCAGAGAATGTTTTACCAGAATATGCCGCTTTCATGACATTAGGTTCAATAGCTCTTCAGGGAGTTCGGCGTTCGGAAGCTCATTTGGGAAGTGTTGTAGCTGTCATTGGCTTGGGTCTTATCGGACAACTATCTGTGCAGATCTTGAAATCCGCCGGATGCCAGGTTATTGCAGTGGATATTGATGATTCCCGTGTGCAATTGGCTAAAGATACTGGTGCACATCTAGCCCTCAAGGTCGAAGAGGGCTATGTTGACAAGATCAAGCATTTCTCAGATGGTCATGGAGTTGATGCTGTCCTGATATGTGCGGCAACCAGCAGCCAGGCACCTGTGGACGATGCCTTGAAAATGACTCGCCGAAAAGGGAAAATCGTTGTTGTTGGGGCGGTTCCAATGAATATAGACAGAAAATTGTTCTACCAGAAAGAATTAGATTTCCTTATTTCCACTTCATACGGCCCTGGCAGGTACGACCCCTCATACGAGGAAAATGGTCTTGATTATCCAATTGGCTATGTCAGATGGACACAGAATCGTAACATGGCAGAATTCCTACGACTGATTTCACATGGCCAGGTAAATTTAAAAACATTAATTTCAAAGATCTTTCCAGTAGAGAAGGCATCAGATGCCTATGCCTATGCAAGAGATCCTGTAGAAAAGGCAATGGGCATTCTTTTCAGGTATCAGAATGCTGAGAAACTGAAGCCTGTTTCTGAGATCGTGAAAATAACTGGCTCAGGGAAAAAAAAGGGCCTGAATGTTGGCCTTCTGGGAGCTGGAAACTTCGCCAGATCATACCACTTACCTAATCTGGCTTCAATGCCAGATGTCTATATCAGGGCAATAGCTAGCAATAAAGGTTTTAACTCAAAGCAACTGGGGCAGAAGTATGGCGCGGCATATTGTACAACTGATTATGACAAACTAATTGCAGACAAGGATATTGACATGATCGTAATTGCCACTCGACATGATCTTCATGCACCATTTGCCGTCAAGGCCATTCAATCAGGTAAAGCAGTTTTCACAGAAAAACCAATGGCCATGAACCAGGAAGAATGTGATTCAATAACTAAAGCACTGGCATCAAAAAAAGTTCCATTTGCTGTTGGATTCAATCGTCGATTTTCACCTCTTTCAGTGAAAATGAAGGAACATCTGGCTAAGGGAAAACCAATCACGATCAACTACACAGTGAATGCAGGAAAACTACCAAAGGATCACTGGGTCCACGACCCAGTCCAGGGTGGTGGAAGGCTCATAGGTGAAGCTTGCCATTTCTTTGATTTTTTCTGTTGGCTTACAGGAAGCAAGCCAGTATCTGTTTTTACCCATTCTGTTTCCGGTGGCCCAGATGAACCTTCAGATAACAATTTTGTTTCAACTGTCAAGTTCCAGGACGGATCTGTCGGAAATTTAACATACTCAAGCGAGGGCCATTCTTCCCATCCAAAGGAAATCATCACTGTTTTCAGCGGTGGTAAAGTACTGGTGCTCAAGGATTTCATATCCCTTGATGTTTCTGGCCCCAAGTCCGAGAACCACAAGCTCAAGAAAATGGACAAGGGATTTCATGCCTGCCTTGAGGATTTTATTCTATCGGTGAATGGAAAGAAATCACCTTCTAGTTATGAATCTTACTTGTGGCCGACCATGTGTTCGTTCAAAGCGATCGAGAGTATGAGAACTGGCAACCTGGTTGAATTTGATGAGTTATAGTTTATGGTAAATGAAGAGTTTCAATGTATCGGGTCGTAATTTAATTTGTGTTTTATTCCAAAAGTTAAATGTATTGTTGATGGATTTGGGTCAGTTCAATAAACAGAGAAATTAGGAGCATTAGAATGAAAATATGCTATATTGGCAATGGAAGATCAATTCATACAATCAGATGGGTAAAGTGGTTTAAGGAACAGGGACATGACGTGCATTTGATCACACGTAAATGTGAATCGATCGAGGGAATATCGATACATATTATCCAAATTGACAAGGGATTTTATATACCTCGTTTGAGATTAATCAGAGCAGTAAAGAAAATTATAAAGGATATCGAACCAGACATATTGCATGCCCATCAAGCATTGGGATATGCAACGTATGGTGCATTATCTGGATTTCACCCATTTGTTGTAAGTGTTTGGGGAGGAGAAGTATTGAGAAAGACTCAAGGTTTTTTCATTAAGAAATTAATAACAAAATTCATATTTAAGAAGGCCGACATGATAACAACCACTGCCAAATTTTTGGGCAAGTATTTGGAAAAGGAATATGGATTGCCAAAAGATAAAATTAAAAGGATTCCATGGGGAATAGACTTAGAGATTTTTCATTCTAAATACAGAGAAGAAGCAAAGAAACTTAGAGAAAATTTGAAAATAAGAGACGATTCTTTAGTCATTATAAGCAATAGGCAATTGCGTCCTGAATATGAAATTCAAACCACAGTGGAGGCAATTCCATATGTTACTGAAAAATACCCAGATTCAATATTTATATTCATAAAAAGTTTAAAAGGTTATGAAGACCTTGATTTTGAGAAATCAATGAAATCAAGAGTTAATGAATTGGGCGTGGCCAAGAACACCATATTTCTGACAAATGATATTTCGTCAGACGAAATGGCTATTTTTCTAAACATGTCTGATATATTTATTTCAATACCAAAAACAGACCAGTTCAGTGCTAGTGTGATGGAAGGAATGGCATGCGGCCCTGCTCCAATTGTAAGTGATATAGATGTATATAAACAGTACTTGAAAGATTATTCCAATGCTTTGTTCGTTAATCCAGATAGCCCGAAAGAATTAGCAGATAAAATATTTTATTACGCAGAGAATGAACAACTAAAAGAGAATTATCATAAAATAAATAAAAAAATAATAGAGGAAAAAGAAAGTTGGGATATAAATGCAAAAAAGATGGAAAACTTGTATATAGATATTATAGGAGATATAACATGAAATGGAATATACCATTGTTTAAGATATTTTCAGATGAACAGGACTATGATCTAATTCATCAAGTTATCAAGAGAGGTTCATATTGGACTACCGGTCCAGAGGTTGAAAAGTTCGAGCAAGAGGTTGCAAAATATGTCGGTCTGAAATATGCTGTCTCATTCACTAATGGAACCGCAGCCCTACATGCAGCCATGTTGGCTTATGGAATTGGAAAGGATGATGAAGTCATTGTTCCTTCGTTCACATTTATAAGTACAGCAAATGTCCCACTGTTTGTGGGCGCTAAGCCGGTTTTTGCAGAAATTGATACTGAAACATATGGGCTAGACCCAGAGGATGTAGAAAAACGCATAACTTCCAAGACAAAAGCAATAATGCCAGTCCATGTTGGGGGAGCCCCATGTTTAATAGAGGAATTGAAAGAAATTGCTGAAAAACATGATTTATTATTAATAGAAGATGCAGCTGAAGCATTTGGTGCGAAGGTTCATGGAAAAATGGTAGGTACCCACGGAGACATCGCAATGTACAGTTTCTGTCAGAACAAAATAATCACAACTGGGGAAGGAGGCATGCTAGTCACAGATGACAAGGACATATACAATCAACTTAAACTCCTCCGCTCACATGGGCGTGCAGATGATGCGGATTATTTTTCTAAATCAGAGACAAATGACTATATTTCGCTGGGCTACAATTTTAGAATGTCAAGTATAACCGCAGCACTTGGCCTTGCACAAATGAGCAAGGTTGATAAAATCATAGAAATGCGAAGGAATGTCGCTCAACAATACAACAAAAATCTGGGTGGCATTTCCCAAATAACATTACCAATTGAAAGGCCAGGTTGTTTCAATGTATATCAATTATACACCATAATGTTAGAAAGTCAAGAGATTAGAGATAAATTAAAGTCAGCATTGACCAAAGATAAAATAATGACAAAGGTGTATTTTGATCCCATCCATCTCATGAAACACTATCAAAACATGGGATATACAATTGGTGAACTACCTCAAACAGAAGATATTGCAAAACGTGTTCTCACTCTTCCCTTGTATCCTGAAATGAATGAAGAAGAAGTATCATATGTAACTAAAAGTATCCGGAATCCCATAAACAAAATAAGTGAGGGTTAAAAATGACTTCAATTATTGGAAAAAATGTATTGGTGACTGGCGGAACTGGCTCAATAGGCGGAGCCATAGTTCGTAATGCTTTGGCAAATGGTGCCAATAAGGTAATAATGTTCAGTAGAGATGAAATAAAGCAATTTCTTACTAAGCAACGCATTTCAGACCCAAAGCTGATTTCTTTTGTCGGGGACATAAGAGATTTGGAAAGCATAAGAAAGGTATTCGAGGAACACCATATAGATATTGTATTTCATGCCGCTGCAATGAAACATTTAGTTGTATGTGAAGATGAGCCAGCTGAATGTGTTAAAACCAATCTCATAGGAACTGATAACCTTATACGTTTATGTAAGCAATACAAGGTGGAGCATGTTATTGGAATAAGCACAGATAAAGCGTCTTCACCAGCAAATGTTATGGGCGCTTCCAAATACATAGCAGAAAGAATGATTCTAAATGCAGTAAAAACAGGAGATGGAATTTATTCATGTGTCAGATTTGGCAATGTAGCTAATTCACGAGGTTCTGTAATCCCATTAATGGTCAGGCGAATACTTGATGGAAAGTATATTTGGGTATCAGATCCAAATGTAACCAGGTTCATTATGCGGATAGATGATGCTGTGGAACTTGTAATGAAAACCCTGGAAATTGCACATGGTGGAGAGCTATACATCCTGAAGATGAAGGCTTTCAAGCTGGGAGATCTTGGAGAAGTGATGAAAGAACGTATCGGACCAAAAATGGTTAAAAAACCAGTTGAACTAAAATATACTGAATTGGTTCGTGGAGAAAAACTCCATGAAGAACTTCTTAATGAGATGGATTGCATAAATCTATATGAAAACGAGGAAATGTATCTTATAGCTCCTAATACAAAAAGCATGAAAGATGTAATTCAAGATTATCCTAGCTTTAAAAAATCAGCAACAGAAACATACACATCTGAAAATACAGAAATGATGTCAAAAGATCAATTAGAAACCATAGCTCTTGAGTATCTAAAGGACGAATTTGGATTTATTGGAGAATAAAAATGGCAGTTAGATGAGGAAAAATCGTTACAGTAGGTGTAGATGCCTTGGACCAGAAGTTCTAGGAACATTCAAAAACGACAATAAATTGATAATGACTTTCCACACTCATATAGAATTTTCATACTCTTTTATTTCTTCTTCAGTAAGGTTCCGTATAACTCTGGCGGGGCTGCCGTAAGCAAGGGAATGTTTCGGGATGTTCTTGGTCACTACAGAGGCCGCTCCAATTAAAGAATACTTGCCGACAGTGACATCTGGCAAGATCATACTGTTGATACCAACTCTTACAAAATCTTCAATAGTAGGTCCCGATAAGTCATCTTTCACATTGCGATTCATATTTTTGTTATCTGATAATATACTATGAGCTCCTAAGAACACACCATTGCCTATTCTCGATGCTTGACCAATATCACAATTTTGATGTATCTGCGAATTTTTTCCAACAATGCAGTATCCGTCAATAACAGCACCAGTTCCTATTAAGCAATTATCTCCCAAAGTAGTATGCTCTCTTATCAATACATGATGGCCAGTGATCAATCTCCCAGCGATCACATTGGAATATATTATAGAATGAGATCTAACTATCGATCCCTTTCCTATAATTGTTTTAGGTTCGTGAACAATGAATTTCTCTATTCTGCTTGAATTGTATGAATCATCTCCACCCAAGGTCAATTTGGTCGCATGACCCAGTGTTACATACGAGCCTATTCTCGCATTCTCCATAATGACCACGCCTGGTAAGATAGTGGTGTAATCCTGAATAACCACATCATTACCTATTTTTGTTTCCTGATTCTCTGTACCATGGATCAGGCAGTAATTTCCTATTGTGACATTGTTCGATATGGTAACATTGCCCTTTATAATTGTTCCTTCACCTATTTCAGCATTTATTTCTTGGTTCATAATATTCTCTCTCCTCTCCAATAGTATATAATTATATTAATGCTTTCGGACTCCTCAGGTGTTCTGAATCTGTCATGTCTAAAAGGAAACATTTAAAATCCAGGTATATATCCAAAGGGATGATGCCGGTCAAGGGAGATCAAGTGGATATTGTAGAGTCAGTACAGGTTGATTCAAAGGCTGATATTAATGCTTCGCACACTATACTGGATCATTTTAGGAAATTGGAGAGATAACATATGGCAATCTTATTTAAATCAATGAATCTTTTTGTAAAAGCTTATTTGTTTTTGAAAAGGAAAATGTTAATGTCAAATATAAAAAAGGTAGGTGAAAATTTTTTATTCGACCCTAGATCTGATATTATAACTCCGCAGCATTTAGAAATTGGCGATAATGTATTTATTGGAAATAATGCTTATATTTCAGCTGAAGTATCTATTGGTAACAATGTCATAACAGGTCCGTCATTAACAATTATAGGTGGCAATCATTATTTTGCCGTGAAAGGGAAATATCATAGGTTTCTACACCCTAAGGATAGAGAAAATGCAAAGAAAATCAATATAGAAGATGATGTTTGGCTCGGGGCAAATGTAACACTGCTCAATGGTGTTACCGTTGGTGTAGGAAGTGTGATCGGAGCCTGTTCTGTTGTTGTAAAATCATTACCGCCATTTACCGTTTGTGTAGGGAATATATGCAAGCCAATAAAAAAAATATTCTCAGATGAAGATCTTAAAGAACATTTACAAATATTAGGATTTAAACGGGATCACATTGATAAGCTTATTGACAGAAGAAACTTGGAGTTAACAACTTGGGGCATTCAAAATATAAAGAGTGTGAATTACACAAATAATTATTGGGAAACTCTAGAAGAGAAATGAATTTGTCACTATCGTTCTTAGCTTAGCAATACCACCTTATATGTTATTACAAAAACCATATCTCACTCAGTTGAAAATATATTTATAGCCTCTAGGATCATCATAATGTCCTTTCTTTTCAATTCTTTCAATATCCATAATATTCCGGAATAGATACCAATACCGACAAAAGCAAAGATTATCAGATGGTACCATCTTGTGGCAAAATCCTGCGTGTTGATAAAATGAAGAACCAATCCCATCAAAGTAGCCGATATGATATGTATTATCATTCGTGGTTGGATTATTCTATTTTTTATTATTTTTTTGGATGCTGCCCTGAGCATGAGATACATGACCAAAACCGAGATTAGCCCAGCCAAAGCCGCACCATTATGCCCCACTATATTATAGTTGCTCAGGAGTCCGTTTTTTGGAATCAGAAGAATGTTCAATCCAATATTTACCAGAGCACCAATAACCATAAATTTCGCATAGTGTTTTGGCCGATTCATGCCAACAATTACAGAGGTATAAGGTATATTTAAAGAACTGATAAAAGCAAACACTGTAAGAATTCGCAAGGTATTTGTTGCAGGTTCAAAGGAATTACTTAGGACAATTACGATTATTTCATGGCTGAAAACAATAATATAAGCAACCAAAGGAAGCAGGAAAAGAGACAGGTATCGGTCTGCTTTTCTTGTTATACGTCCTATCTCTTTCAGGTTCTTTTTTATATGCAATGATGAAATGGTGGGAAATAAAAGCACACCTACTGCAGTTGAGAACATTAGTAGACTGGTGGATATTCTTTGTACCGCGAAATAATACCCCACTTCTCTGGCAGCCCAGAAAAATCCCAACATTAGTTTATCAATATTCCATGTTATTAATGCAAAAGCAGAAACGACCATCATTGGTAATGCAAAGACAAGATAGCTTTTTGCATATTCTTTACTTGGTCTTTTTATTGGATATTTTCTGAACATTATCAATGCTAAAATGAAAGCAATTGAAGTTCCCAATAAATATGTGGTGGCCAGTGCGCCTATTGCATGATTGGCCAGGAATGTTTGAAATGGCAGGAGAAACTCGGGCCAGGGATATTTAGGAGATATGAATACCCCGCTGTCAAGACTGTTGATGCCCACATACGCACCGGAAACACCGGCAAGTGCCACACCGATCATTAATAAGACACGGGTTATTGTTTCCGTGAGGGAGGATATCTGGCTCTTTACAATGTCCTTTTTTGCATTGAAGGTATAAATGGGAATTTGGGAAAGGCTTAGAACCACATAAAATGCCAAGAATATGTAAATAACACTTTCCTTGGTAGAATCATAAAATCCATTATGCAGTACATATTTCCATATGAAAATACTACCAACTACGACTAACACTAATATCCCAGTAAGGATCAATTTTATAGTCAAATAGGTCCCGATACAAGTGCCCAGGTCTTTTCCCTCTGATACTTTCTTTATGTGTGCGTTTCCAAAACCCAGATCGGAAATGAAAGAGAATGTGCCCACAAAGGCCATGCTGAAGCTGATCACTCCAAGTGCCTCGGTTGCGAAGTCCCCCCATAGTCTTGCTATGATAAAAAGCACTAATAAACCCATAATTGAGCATATTCCATTTGATGCCATGATTATAAATGATTTTTTGGCAATCATGATAGTTTCTCCATCTGCAAGTAAAAATACCTATGGTATATATAGACTACTTATACTGTTTTATTGAATCTGTAAACCGATAATCTTTCAAAGAACAATTCTTTATTGAGCATATGTTCCATTTCATAAATACCTCTGGCATACTCCAATATATTATTTTCAGACTGGGATGATGTCAGAAGAAATATATCCCCTCCCTCGCAAAGAAGATCATGCACCTCATCCAGGAATCTGATCGAGATCTCATGCCCCCCGCTACCACCGACCAATTGTTCCTTCTCCCGTTTGGTCAATACATCACCATCCTCTCCTGTGATGTATGGTGGATTGAACAGGATGATATCGAATTTGCCAGAAATTCCGGAAGCCAGATCGGTCTGTACAATATCGATCTGTAAGCTGTTTCGCTTTGCATTGGAGCGGGCAGTTTCAACAGCCACGGGACTGATATCCGTGGCAGTTACCAATACTCCGGCCTTGGCACAATGGAGGGCGATGAAGCCAGAGCCAGTACCGACCTCGAGTATCCTGATTCCAGGTCTTATATCGATGGATCTCAGCAGAAGGAAGGAATCCTCTGCTGGCTCATACACGCCATCAAGCACCTGGATGTCAATGTCCGGATCGAATTCCATGGTCTGAACATTGCTCATTGATATAAAGATTTGATGTCGGAATCTGCTCCGATTTGCATATATGCACATACATACAAATGTTTAAATATTCTCATAAATATATGCATGTATATGCAGTTGTTGTTTGAGATGGGTCAGGGAGGTGTCTGAATGAGCAAGACGGCTGAAACCTCCAAGAAAATGCAGGATATGATACTTGATGGTCCCATTGCGAAGACCCTTTTCGTATTGGGCTGGCCCATGATGCTTACGCAATTCTTCCAGATGGCATACAATCTCATTGACACCTATTGGCTTGGCAAGACAGGAAGCTTGGGTCTTAATCCTGTAGAGGCGGTAGCAGCGCCTTCATTGGCCTGGCCAATTGTATTTCTATTTATTTCACTGGCATCAGGACTTTCAGTTGCTGGTGTGGCTTTGGTATCTCAATACACGGGAGCGAAGGATGAAGAGGAAGTGAAAAAGTCCGCGGGGCAGGTCATGGGATTACTCACTTTGCTGTCGATCGCGATATGCTTTGTGGGAATACTGGCAACGGACTTTGTGCTGGATTTCATGGGTGCCGAACCTGCCCTGGTAGAGCTGGCTTCCCCCTATATCAAGGTGATATTCGTCAGCATGCCCTTCATGTTCATGATGATGACCTATGCCGCCATACTTCGAGGCTGGGGTGATATGAAGACCCCGATGTACATCATGGCCTTCAGCGTTATGTTGAACATCATCCTTGATCCGATCTTGATATTTGGTTGGGGAGGAATTCCAGCCTTAGGGGTCACTGGTGCTGCTTATGCCACCCTCATATCCAGGGTGATCGCAGCTATCATAGGTATCTATCTCCTCTTCAGAGGCAATAGTCTGACCATATCTATGGGACATTTGAAACTGGAGAAGGAAAGAGTGATCCAGATATTCAAGATAGGCATCCCGGCCTCGGTCGGTCAGGCCATGGTGGCCTTTGGTTTTGTGATCCTCATGGGGCTGGTGGCCCAGACCAGCACTGTCGTTCTGGCTGCTTATGGCATCGGGAACAGGGTGATCAATATGGTCTTTGTCATAACTGGTGGATTGACGGGAGCCTCGATCACCATGATAGGCCAGAATCTCGGAGCCAAGAATATTAAAAGGGCGGGCAAGGTGCTCAATACCACGATGGCCATTACCGCTTTCTTGCTTTTCCTCTGTTCTGTTGTCTTCTACATATTCAGAAAGCCCATATTCGAGATATTCATTGATGATCCAGAGGTGATCGAGGAGGGTGGTAGATTCCTGATGTTCTTTGGATCGACCATATTGTTCTTCGGTGTCTTTGGAAGTGTGCAATCCGCATTCCAAGCCTCTGGCCACACAATACCCAGCATGGTGCTTGGAATAATACGTCTATGGTGTTTGAGAGTGCCTTTGGTATATCTGTTAGCCTTCACTCTTGATGGTGGCTCAACTGGTATCTGGGTCGGCATGATGCTTAGCAATGTCATAAGTGCGATAATAGCGATAGCCTGGGCGGCAAAGGGCACGTGGAAGACCCCGATAATCGAAAAGCGGGGTCCAAAAATGTCACTGGGTGGAGCCAATTCTCATGGCTGATCCCTTGTGAATTTAAGGTATCATCCATTGATTCAATTATATGAATGGCGAATTTCACTCCAACACATAGGTAATTCTAACACGTTCCTTGCCCTTATTATCCTTCTTTATTATGTTAACCTTACCCAGTTCTTTGGTATTCCTCACATGGGTGCCAGCACATGGGCATATATCGAATCCTTTTACATCCACCACCCGCAATACCTTGATGCTCTCGGGTATCAGATCGAGATTGCTTCTCTCCACATCCACGCTGGATAGTAGAATGTCGCGAGTCTCGGTGTATATGCTCACTTCCAATTCCTGTGAGATGATGTCATTGGCCATTCTCTCTATCTTTTTAATATCATCATCATCGAACTTCACCGGATGAAGATCCACCCTGGCCCTGTCATGATAAAGCTGATTTCCCACGGTCCTGGCTCCATATTCATCGAACACCACCCCTGAAACAATATGCTGGGCTGTATGCATCCGCATATGGCCGTATCTTTTCTCCCAATCCAATTCACCATGCACTTCAGTGCCCGATGGAGGGAGGTCTCCCTCCAGATGGTGTTTTATGATACCTTTTTTGGTAACCTCTTTCACCCTTGCTTCCCCTCCATTCCAGCGGAGAAGGCCAGTGTCCGAAGGCTGCCCCCCTCCCAGCGGGTAGAAAGCGGTCTTGTCCAGTACCACATAATTATCCTTGGCCTTGATGACATTTGCATCGAATTCCTTGATATAATTCGAATCACCATCTTTCATGTACAATACTTCGGTCATCTTATCACGATCCAAGTCATGTAAATAAGAGATAAAAGGATTTTGGAGGGAATTGTCCGGAGTGATGTCCAGAATGATTTAACTATTCTCAAACTCTAATTTATTATACCATTAATCTTTACCCCGGAATGAGTGTTTGAGATGGAAGGAAAGCGCATATACATGGACCACGCATCGTCGACCCCGGTCGATAAGCAAGTGCTAGATGAGATGATACCATATTTTTGTGAGATATACGGCAATGCATCCAATATCCATACCTTTGGTAGAGAATCCCGTGAGGGCATAGAGAAGGCGAGGAAACAGGTCGCGGACCTCATTGGAGCCGCACCAGAGGAGATCATATTCACATCTGGTGGAACAGAATCTGATAATATGGGTATCAAGGGCTATCTGAATGGCTCGAGAAAGGATGGCACACATATCATGACCTCCTCGATAGAACACCCTGCGGTACTGAGAACGTTCCAGCACCTGGAAAAAGCTGGCTTCGAGGTAACCTATGTCCCTGTGGATGAGGAAGGCATGATCAAGATCGATGAATATACCAATTCCTTCAGGGAGAACACATCATTTGTCTCCATCATATTCGGCAATAATGAGATCGGCGTTGTCCAGGACATTAAGGAACTGGCCCGCATCGCTCATGAAAAGGGAGCTGTTTTTCATACAGATGCTGTCCAGGCATATGGCAAGCTTCCCATTGATGTGAAGGAAATGGGTATAGACCTGCTATCTCTCTCCGGGCACAAAATATACGCTCCAAAGGGAATAGGCGCGCTATACATCCGTAAGGGCCTACGTATCTCCAGGATCAATCATGGCGGAAGCCATGAAAGAGGTCTACGCTCTGGAACAGAAAATGTTCCGGCCATAGTTGGCCTTGGCAAGGCTGCGGAACTATGTGGCCAGAGGATGGAAGAGGACACTGTCAGAGAAATGAAGATGCGCGATCACCTGATCGACGAGATACTGGCCAAGATACCCGAGACCTACCTGAATGGTCACAGGACCAACCGCCTGCCCAATAATGTCAATGTTCGTTTCTCCCATGTGGAGGGAGAAGCTATACTTCTCAATCTGGATTATTATGGCATAGCTGTCACCACTGGATCTGCCTGCTCTTCAGCATCTTTGGATCCTTCACACGTCATGCTGGCTATCGGTCTTAAAGCCGAGCAAGCTCATGGCTCCATGAGGCTCACACTGGGTCGCCAGACCACTGACGCTGATATTGAAAAGGTGCTTGAGGTATTACCAGGGGTCATCGAGAAGCTCAGGATGATGTCGCCGCTGGGATAGTTATATTCATTATTGACCAAGTTAAAGCCTTATTCGTTTATTCATTATTGACCAAGTTAAAGCCCTCAGTATCTATTCATTGTTAACCAAGTCAAAGCCTTATTCGTTTATTCATTATTGACCAAATCTCTGAACCTGTAGAAATCATGCTTCAGCATCTCCCCACCCAGATAGAGTAGGAAAAAGTATACGATGGCTGCGAAGATGGCGAACATGAATATGTGCTTTGCTTCGATATCTATCTCCCATAGCCAGATCATGAACTTCATGGTCACGAAAAGTATGCCCGCTCCCAGGAAATGAAAGGCGATCCTTGGATGGGGCTTGAAATCTATTTCCGCCATCACCTTCAATCTGTATCCGAAAAAGGCAAGTGCATTGGCAGCCAACAGAGCCAGTGCGGCTCCATTTATTCCATGTATCCACTCTATATCCGGGGCAATTCCCTTTGAGGGTATGAGCATGATACCAAGGGAGATATTAATTCCCAATGCCAGTGCGGCTATGGTTCCAAGATATTTGTAAGATCGATTCTGAAGAAGATAAAGCAATGACGGGGTTGTCAAGGCCATGAAAAGCCCGGACACTGCCAGGATGATGACCGCGTGTTCGGCCGCGGCAAAGTTGGGTCCGAGGAATTGAGTCAGTAGATGATATGAAAAAGCAATGTAGAAGGCGGTCACAGGAACTGCGAGCAAGGTGATGTATCTCTCAGTCAGTCTCAAAGACTCTGCCAGAACTTTGCGATCGTTCTGGAACTTAACCACGGCCCCTCCTAGGATCATCCCGATCGCGGCCGATGATGCCCCTATGAAGATAACTATCCTCTGGGCTCCGAAGTACAGACCAAGGTCAGCCAGATCCCACCACCACCAGATCAGGATCTTATCCAGGTTCAGCACCAGGGAAGTGAAGAAAAGGTACGGGAGTATTTTCTTGGATACATCGACAAAAAATCTGTCTATGTCCTTGTCCAGATCTCCTTTCTTCAATCTTCTGGAATTATTCATCAATGCCAATAGCCCGCCTACGGATGCCAGCAGGTAAATGAAGGAAAGAACGAATACGCCCTCCTCATTATTCTCGAGGAGGCCGATCTTAATGACACCGATTATAAGAGCGAGCTTGATGAAAGCGTCCACGCCTTCATAAACCTTCTCCGCCTCTTTCTTGCCTTTAATATTGGAGCCAGTGATCCATATTTGAGCCAGACCATTGGATGCGAAATAACACAATATGGGTATCATCGCGGCCGCATGAAGGTACTTGACATCAACTGGTTGAAAATATTGACTGTATATCAGGATCATCCCACCCGATATCAGGGTGAGCCAGAGTGTGAGATTGACCTTACTTTTTCTAAATCTGGAATAACATTTGGAAAAGGGATATCCATCACTCACAGCCGCTTGGAAAGCGAAGGCATTTCCAAGATCCCCCACGATGGCGAAGAGACCGACGAAGGAAAGTAAGAAGGCCAGTGCCCCCAACATCTCGGTGCCGAGATTCCTCGCGATGTACAGTAAGGCAATGGTATTGGCAATAGCTACAAGGAATGAACTGGCAATGATCGCGATCTTCTTGCCATTCTTTTTCTTATCACTGTTCTTGGCCTTCTCCTTCATGGTGAGTCATACCCATATATCCAAACGTGATAAAATAATCTTGGGCAATCGAATAATTCATATCATATCACATTGTGATCATTAATCCAGTGCTTCTTTCACTCTGGATTCGACGAATTCCCTATCTTGCGAGGCCAGCAGGAATCCCAATTTGGGCCCGCGGCTTTTGCCAAGGAATATCTTGTACAGGACTTTGAAACACGCTCCTGCTTTTAATTCACAGGTCTGTGATGTTTCGTAGATCGTATCATGGATCTGGCTGGCTTCCCATTCTATATCGCTGATGGCACTGGAAAGGGCAGTGAGGAATCTCTTATCATCCTCGCTAAGCTCGACCTCTGGCATATCCTTCTGGATGGAGAATTTCACATTCTCTGGAGCGTGGCCATCAAGCCATTTTAGAGCAACTTCACCTGTTGTTTTGGTTTTTAGGTCAAATATTGTATATTCCCCAGTTATTCGGTACAATGAGTTTTTAATACCATCCCAATCGATCTCTCCATTTGGATTCAGATTGGTTTGAACTAATGATGTCAAATGAGAGTAAGATACCTGAGATGCATATTCTGGCACCCCATTTATCTGGGATATTTCATAGCTCCGCTTGATATCATCAATTTCCTTCTCCGGAACATTGCTGGTATCCCCGAAGAACACACGCTCGCTGTTCTCATAATCTTCAGCTAGCTTTGGAATTGCGAACTCAAAATCGATCTCCTTATGGCTGGCTGGCTGTGAACGGAAGAAGAAGTATTTGGTTATCTCGGGGGTCACAATATCTATCATGTCCCCGATGGTCAATATTCTGCCAACGGATTTACCCAGTCTTTTACCTCCTATGACTATCCACTCATAGGGTACTGGCATGGGAGCCTGGCTATTGAATATCTTCTCACATATGATCTTGCTGCTCTCATATGTTCCACCTGCGGCTGCCAGGTCCTTGCCCATTGGCTCGCATGTGACTCCCAGGTGGCTCCATCTAGCTGCCCATTCCACTCTCCAGGGCAGTTTTCCATCTCTTATTCCGACCTCGCCTTCATGACCGCAGCCAGGGAATTTGGTCTTTCCCGCGACTCCGCCACTGCACCTGTATTGAACTTTATCATTCTCATAAGCATAAGCCTGGGTCGTTAGGACCTTTCCGCATTGTTCGCAAACTGGAAAAAAAGGAAGCCAGTCATCGGCTTTCTTGCTTCCAGAGACCTCGTACAATATGGTCTTGATCTCCTCGGCTTTTTCAAGGGCAGTTCTGATGACTTCGTCATATTTCCCGTCTTTGTACATACCAGCGACTGATATCGCTTCTGGTCTGACGTCTATTCTTTCAAGATTCTTGAGAAATGGTCTTGTGAAATGCTCGACAAAGGAACCACAGCATCCATCCGGGCATGGCAGATCTGCTGCTGGAAGGCCCAGATACTGTTTGAAATCCTTTGGCACTTGCCCAGGGACCTTTCTGAATCCATCCATATCGTCCATTATCCAGATGGCTTTGGACTTTCCACCCTGTTCGATGATGGCTTTGTGGATCCCATCAGCGTATATGATGTCACTGGCACTGCCAAGATGTGGCTGGCCAGATATTCCGGTTCCACTTTGTACCAGATGGCTATCACTCAATTTAAGAAGCTTCTCAGCGTATACATCGACCCAGTGCATGCCCATTCCTCTATTCTTCTATTCCAATGGATCTGGCTCTGATAAGTGACCTGACAGGCACTCCCTGGATCTCGGTCTTATCTGTTTTATTGACAATAGTGAGAATAAGTGCTGGTTTCGCACCGTGTTCTTTGAGATTGGTTACAGCACTTCTCATGGTCTCTCCGCTGCCGATGAAATCGTCCACGATAACGATGGATTTTCCATCCACATCTGCAAAGTTCGAGCTTAGAGCTCCCTTCCCACTTTCTTCCTGGGGAGGTCTGTAGATGCTCAGTTCCAATTCCAATTCTTCTGAAATGTAAGATGCCAGAGGAATACCATTGATGGCGAGACCCACAATGGTGTCCACCTCCATCTTCCTGTTCATGCATTCTTCCAGTATGATATCTGATAATATTGTGGATAGGTAAGAGATACGATGTCCATATACACCGATGGACCTCCATCCGATCTTAACATCCGTTGGTGGGCTCTCTACCTTGACGTCCCTGGTCAAAAGCCAGACCACTGTTCCAACCGATAGGTGGAGCTCTCTGGCTATTTCCTTGTCATTCATACCACTTGCTTTCAATTCCCTGGACTTCTTGACCAGTAGATCAATTCCTTTCATAGTTTCTCCTCTCATCCTGTATTATATAGTATGTTATATAAATGTAGTTATAGTGGATGTGAATAGTCGATAACCAGAATAATATAGCTGGCTGGCCTATTGAATATTTGGCTTTGGAAGGCCGATAGTTCACATTAATTCTGCCACGTTTCCAATTCCCTCTCGATCATCTTCAGGTCCTTCTCATCAAGTGTCAAAGGACTTAGAGGAACTATCAGGATAGAATCCCTGATAGCGATCTGCTCATTGAGAAGTTGAACGAATTTCAGAACGGACTGGTAGGAGTTATGGGATATCAGATATTCCATTCCAGAGAGAATTATGATGCCGTTCTCGCTCTTCTTCAGGAAATTCTCTATCTGGTAGAAAAGTGCAGATAGATTCTGTGGAGCCACCGTGTTCTCGGTATCCGATGTCGATAGCCAGATGATCGGCGTCTTCTGAAGATCGAACTTCTTTCTTACTTTCGCGGGGAAGTCCCTGGTTATGCACAATCCTTGATGGCCGTGCGTGACATAATCCTTGAATATCTTGTATGAAATATCAGGAGCTTCTTCCTTTACCAGGTAGCTTGTCGCGGTCTCCAGCTCGTATTCCAGGTCCGATTGCTCCACGCTCTCAGCCTCTGGCTTGATATCCTGGCTGCTCAATGTGAGCTTGTGCGTGCAAAGTTCATCACCCTTGCATATGCATGTTTCCTCCACGCATTCGTAGATCTTATTGAAAAGGGTTGAAACAACACCTGCAAGATAACCTCTGGTGAAATTACAACTGGGTACATCCCCCTTGCCCATTGCATTAGCCTCTACAGAATCTTCAAATTCTATAATGATCTGGTCTCCAATCAATTTAAGTGATCTTGTTCTCCCCAGGCCAGTCTCGATCATTATTCCAGGCATCGTCTCCTGGAATTCATCGAGATCCTCACATTCGAATCCAATGCTGCGGACAAGTCCTTCTCCGCATCTGAATCCGTACCTTTCCATTGTTTCTTTGGATGGATCCTCACCAAGGATTATCTGAAGCTCATCGCTCAGACTCTTCAAAGCATCTCCAGGAATGACGAAGAAGCTGACAGTTCCATCATCATCCATTCAAGCACCTCCTTTCAGGAAGGAAGTTATGACCTCATTTCCAAGCTCGAGGAAGGATTCCTCCACATCTGCACCTGTTTTCGCACTGGTCAGATGATATGATAAATTGAATTTGTCAGCCACTGCCTTGATCTGCGCATCGGCTGGCCCCTTGTCATCCAGGAGATCGGATTTATTTCCAAGGAGTACGATCGGGGCGGCGTCATTAACACCTCTGAAAACACTGATCCAGTCTTCGAGCTTGTCCATTGTTTCCTTTCTGGTGACATCGCAGACTATGAAGGCCGCCGCAGCGCCCTTATAATACGTCGAATGAAGGTTATTGTGAACTCTCTGGCCAAGTATATCCCAGATAAGGAATGTGAGAAAGAACTCATCCTCTGGCCTATTGATGACGACCTGTTTTTTGGATACTTTTGTACCGAATGTCTTTATGTATTTATCATCGAATGAGTCATCCACGAATTTCTTGATCAAACTGGTTTTACCGACGGCTCCGTCGCCTAATAAACATATCTTCTTCATCAACTTCTTAGCCATTACAATCACCCATATTGTTCGATCATTCTCTTCCTCTTGGCCAAATGTGATTTGACCGTGAACTCGTCCTTGAAGCCCATTTCCACCTGAGCCAGATTTTCCACTGCCTGGATCAGGTTCTCCTTTACAGGGCCTTTTACATCCAGTCCCGCCCTTGAGAATTGTTGCCTCACCATGGCCATCGCGGTGTCCCTGTCCCCGAATGATTCGCAGAACTCATTGATTATCACATCAGTGACATCCACAAGGTTCTTGATCTCCTTCTTTGTCACTGTTTGTGATTGTGAGCTTTCCATGGCCTGGTCTGAGATTATGGATATGCCGAGGGCCTCGAACATCTCCTCGACATTCTCTCCGGTCTTCGCACTGCTGAGGAAATATTTGGTATCATATTTGTCAGCCAGCTCTTGAAGATCATCATTCGTGATCTGCCTCTGATCTACCAGATCGGCCTTGTTCCCGACAAAGGTCAAAGGTATGTCCTCGCGCACCTTCCTAACCTCCGGTATCCAATAATCTTCCAGGCTGGCAAGGGTCTCTTTCCTTGTGAGGTCGCATACCATCAGAGCACCTTCTCCACCTTTGTAGCTGGTGGATTGGATGGATGTGTAACCCTTCTGCCCAAGGATATCCCATATCATGAGTGTGAGGTCGACCTTTTCATCACCATGTTCGAGGCTGAGAACCTTCTTCGTGACCTTTGTTCCAATGGTGGTGATGTACTTGTCATCGAACTTATCCATCACGTATTTGTGGATAAGACTGGTCTTACCGACAGCCCCATCTCCAAGCATGAGTACTTTTCTCTTTACACGACGAACATCCATACTATTTCCTCAACCAATTGAGGGATTCACAAGACAAAAGCCTTGGAAGCCCTTATTGAATTCAATCCAAGCCAAGCTTGGAGATAATCCAATAATGAAACTACATGGCACTTACCATAGATATAGATTACTAATAATTTTAAATCAATTTGAAAATCATTTCAACTCAGCAATATACTCTTCCAATCCAGTTCCTGATCTTTTAAGGATCTTCTTCAATTCCTTCGACACCCCTGTCCCGTACTGCATGGCCTTCTTCGGCCTTTGCGCTATCGGGGAGGGAACTCCAATATCCTCTGCCAGATGCCTCAGCACTTTCTTGTTCTGATCCTCATCTATCTTATGAATGAAAGGTATGGTCTTGCCATATTCGATGATCGCTGGATCAAGGTACGGAAGAATCAGCTTCTTGCCAAAATACCCTGCCATCTTGTGGTAAAAGGAAGCCTCGCTCTCGATTATTTCCATGATGTCCCGATCCATCATGGCCTGTGCTTCCTTCTCATCAACTTCCCTGTATTTCCTGTATCCGCCAAAGACCTCGTCAGCTCCCTGGCCCAATATCAGGGTTCTTTCCTCCACCTGGCTAAGTATGAGATAAAAAGGAATGAAGACAGCCATCCATTTTGGATTGTCCATTCCGATATCATGGACAATGTGCTTGATCGCCATTTCAACATCTTCCACATCGATCTTCACTTGCTCTATATACAGCCCCATAAGGTCTGCAGCTTCTTTCGACCAGTTGAGATCGTTCGATCCCTTGAACCCGATGGAATATAATTTCGGGGTGAAGAATTCCTTCGATACAATATGAGCCAGCAAAGCGCTATCCAGACCACCGGAGAAAAGAACAGCGGTCTTCTTTTGGTGGTCCTGATCATGATGATTATAGCGACGATCATCGCCCAGCTCTTTTTCAAGATGACCCAGAATAAGTCGATGTGTGTCATCAATATTCTTCTGAAGATCTGGATCTTTTGTCAAGGTATCAACCAATGGCTTCGAAGGCCAGTGAGGAATCCGCAAGAGATATGGCTATCCTCTCCAGGTCATCCATCTTCACCCTTTTCTGGTCTTTCGTATCCCTGTCTCTGATCGTGACGCAGCCATCTTCCTTTGTCTCATAATCCACGGTTATGCAGAACGGTGTTCCAGCCTCGTCCATTCTGGCATACCTTCTGCCAATGGTTCCGCTGCCGTCATAGTAGGTCAATAATCCTTTCTGCCTCAGTTTCTTGTCGATATCAGAGGCCATGTCATCCAGGCCATCTTTCGACATGAGCGGGAACACACCGAATTTGATCGGTGCTATGGTGACTGGCAGACCAAGTGTCACGTACTCTCCATCTTCCTTGTAATTGTGATCCATCACGGTGTAGAAGATACGATCCAGTCCGTATGAAGGCTCGATGACATGGGGTACGATCCTCTTGCCGCTGACCTTCTTCTTCTCCTGTGATATGGTGAAACATTCTGGAGGTATGGATACTTCTTCCCCATCCATGTCCAGAACAATCGGTATGGCGGTATCGAGGCCATCACAAGGCATCTCACTAAGCTTTGTGGCTATGGCTCCTGCCTTGCCCTTGAACAATGGGCCAAGGGCGCTCAGATTGGGCACTATGATCGTGGCCTCCATCTCTATGGGCTCAGGGAATCTGATGAATGCTGTCAGCTCCGCGCCAGATTCATCAATGTGGCTCTGAAGGTCATAACAACCTCGATCAGCTATGCCGACCAACTCCAGCCAACCATAGCCAGTCATTGCCTCGCAATCCCAGCAATCCTCGGCATAATGCGCCATCTCGGTCTTCAGATGCTGTCTGAATCTCAGCTTCTTCGAGTCCAGACCTGCAGAGGTAAGAATATGCTGAGTAAGGTGCATGAAGTAGGCCAGTGGTTCATTGGCAATGATGCCTTTGTCCACTGCATCTCTCAGGGTGATGTCTTGTTCATCGGCACCGTCGGGCAATAATCTGAGTGTCTTGCTAGACACTTCGTCAAAGCCAGGCCAGACCTTGTTGCTGGGGTCGAAGAAGACCTCGGCCTCCATCATATTGAATTCTCTGACTCTTGTGATGCTCTGCCTCGGAGAGATCTCATTCCTGAAACCTTTACCAAGTTGAACTATTCCAAAAGGTAGTTTTTCACGGTTGAATTTGTAAAGCAAATGGAAATTGAAGAACATGGCTTGCGCGGTCTCCGGCCTCATGTAACCGTCCCTTCCGCCAATGGGTCCGACCATTGTCTTGAACATAAGATTGACAGATACTGGCTCTGATAATCCGCCTTTGCAGGATGGACATTTGATCCCATGCTTCACCATGGCCTCTTGAAGTTCATCCTGGCTCATTGCATCTGGATTATCCTCCACCTCCTCTAGAAGATGATCCGCCCTGAAGGCCTGATTGCATTTCTGGCATTGGACTGAGAAATCCGTGAATTCTGAGAGGTGGCCGCTTGCCCTGAACACATCCTCAGGTGAGATAATGGGTGAGAATATTTCGGACATTCCTTCTCTCATAACATAATTATTTCGCCATAGACTTTCAATATTGGTCTTCATGGTCGATCCCAGAGGGCCGTAATCGTACAGTCCGGCCATACCGCCGTATATCTCGAAGGATGGGAAGAAGAAACCTCGCCTCTTTGCAAGCCCAAGAATGATGTTTGGATCCATGGTATCACGGTAGCATGGCTTCAAGGAGATCGAGCTCGTATATCATCGCGATGAGCTTGTCCTTGGAATCCCTTATTGGCAATTGTCCATAATCGTACTTCTTCATGATCCTGGCAGCTTCGCTGACCGATGTTTTCCTGAATACGGTTCGCGGTTCCTTGATCATGACATCTTTTACAGGGATGTTAGGTAATTCTATCCTTCTCACATCGAAGTACAATTTCATGACGTTCCTGAGACCTTCCCAGCTCCATTCATCCTCGTCCTCTCCGAGTCCAAGGGCTGACATGGCCGCGCTGACATTGATGGTCGATAGGTTGAACATATCCCTGTCGGTCACAAGACCGCTCAGTTTGCCATGCTCATCAAGAACGGGAGCGGCTACAAGGCCAGCAACCCTGAATACCGCATCCACGGTAGGCAGTGGTGACCCTTCATAGACTGGAACACATGGTGTTCTGACGTATTTATCCACCTGGGTCTTAATATCCATATCCTCTATTATCTGTAGAAAGTCAGCAGGGGTGATGATGCCCACCAGCTTGTCATTCTTGACTATTGGAAGATGGTGCAGATCATGGGTGAGTAGCAATTCCGCTGCCTCAATTATATCATCAGATGGTCCAAGTGTGGGGTAGTCCTTGTTAATTATCAGAGCCAGTTGCTCCTCTTCTGGTTTTTTTGTGATATCCTGCCTTGTCACGAACCCTATCAGAGTTCCTTCCTTTGCCTTTATAACTGGAACTCCAGTCTTGTTCTCATTGACTAGCAGTCTCAATAGATCTGTTCTATTTCCAGGCAATTCTGCAACGATCGGATTCGTCGTCATTAGCTCTTTTATTTTCAATCTCTCACCTCCAATTGGTATGAATTTTGATATGCTTTTTCTAACCCTGTGATCTCCACTTGAAGCGTATATCTTTCGGGGTAGAACCGATTACTTGGCTTGCTGGCTTCCCAGCAGACCAATCCAGTACAATGAATCCATCCTGCCCCCAGGGTTTGACACCTATATCTGGATTCGATTTTAATACTTTTCTACTATTGTCTATCATGATATTTAATAACTTCTCATCGTCCATGATATTATCTGACACCAAGTTTCCCACCATATCTTTGAGAACTCTCATCTCTTTGAACATATCCGGTTCTGCCAACATCACATTGTCAGACCCCAGGCATATATCGACACCTGCTTCCAGCATCCTTTTGACCGGGGGAATCATATCGAAGAAAGCATTGGAACTGGGGCATATGACAATGGGAATTCCTTTATCCGCACACAGAGCCAGATCATCATCGCTTGCATGTATCATATGAACGAGAAACTTTGGTTTTAGATCAAGTATGAGATCGATATCTTCCCTCGATCTCTCGCTCGCGTGCAAAGCCAGAGCCCTTCCTTTGCCAGCCAGATATTCCCCTATAGCCTTTAGTTCATCATGGTCCCAGTCAGAAACAGAGCTGATCCCCAGGCCAGTTGATATCTCCAGTAAACCATCTATCTCATCCTGATCAAAAGCATTGCTTCCTGGCCGGGCATAGATATCGCATCTGATCCTTCCATCCAGAGGTGGCTTAATTTCATTTTTCATGGCCTCGGAAAGCTGTCTGGCTCCCATTATTCCCTCTTCTCTGAAATCAATGAATCTACCAATACCGTTGCTCTCCATCGTCCTGATGCTTTTCCCCATACCTCTGACAATATCTTCTTCCGAGGTCTGTTTCAGCATCCGGTGCTTGTAGCCATCCGGTGGTCCCACGATCTCCTCAACTGTGCCTTTTAGAGGTCTTGGTATCGCGGAATCCCCAATATGTGTGTGGCAGTTGATGAGCTTTGGAATTATGATACCATTATGATCAGCTCCTTCCAGGATGCCTGGCCTCATCTCATATCCATTATCCGAGATAACAATGTGCCCCTCTTCGAACTTTCTATCTTTATAGATCATGCCAGATATCGTGATCATCCCGACTACATAAGGAATGGTAAATTAAAAACATTGCATGTGAACTATCAGGCCCTAAAGGATCTGAAAGTTCCCAGAAATAGGCCATAGTCCCAATAACGCAGCGGTATTATCGCTGCGACCAATTACTGAGAAAACGATGGGATTTCTAATCGCCTTAGTTCTCTATCCCACTAGAGATTAGAAGAGTTAATACGATCTCATTTTAATCCTATCTGGGTATTTACTCCATGGCTACCGTTTACTCTTCAAATACTTCCACATATTCATTGAATATAACTTGTGAGCCCTAAATAATTCAATAATAGGCTGTGAAGTCTTTAATTTCAACAATGGTCCTATTACCTGTAAAAACTGTAGTGATTGAGTATGCGCCCCAATCTCTTGACCTGGTCAGCTGTCAGAAGCCCTTCCTTCTCTTTCTCCAGAATGAAGTCCGATGCGGCGATTATATCGATCTTATCCGCTTTCGCGATTATCGAGCCCTTTATTGTCCCCTCGAGATTCGGAGCCAGTCCCTGCAGGACATCGTTCATCTCGAATTTGAACTCCTCGATCTTCCTAAGATTGAGCCTTTTCTTCTTCGGGACATAGGTCTTCTTCTTTGGGCGGGCATCTCTCCTATTGCCTTTGTATCTAGTGCTGGCTAAGGTGATTCCCCCTTCTTTTGCCTTCTTCTTCCTCAGATCCTGTTCCTATCGTGGAGCTCATGGCCATGTTCCTGTCCCTGGACATTCTCATCAGGACATGTTCCTCATCCTTGTATTTGACGTACTCCTCGAAGGAAATATTCGGAGCAATGTCTCGAAAAATCTCAAAGGCCACCAGTTCGGAATTATTGGAGTGCATGTACCTTCCATCTCCGATCTCGTACACCATCTCGCCCCCGACCATCTTCTTCAGATCATCCTGGAGCTCGTCTTCTCCGAGCATGATCTTTTCAGAGAGGGTTTGCACGGAAATAACTCTATCCGTGTTCTTTCTGAAGTGGGTCAAGAGCCTGTCTATATTGCTTATTGTCTGAGCCATTAAGCCGCCCAATACACTCAAGTGAATTAAAGGTTTTGCAGTTTTGTTGGCTTTGATTAGTCAGGCGGAGGTGTGAGATAATGGGCTTAAAGGGCTGAGAAAGAAAGATCATCAATACACGTCTTGCCAGTTAATTTAACAAAACTAAAGTTTTCCCAAACCTTTATTAACAATACTTCAAATAACCTATAATAACATATTAATACTTTAATATTTTTGAAATATTAGGTAATTATAAGCAACTGGCAACTGAAAAAGAAGGGGACGATATGAACAAGAAGGAACTTCAAACAAGCCTCTCCATAATGGGCAGGGAGAGGTCGCTGGACATTATTTCGTTTGCTGTTGACCATGGCTGGTCAACAGCAACCGAGATATCTCATGGTCTGGACATGCACGTGGCAACCGCAGTTAAGCATTTGCAGGACCTGGAATCGATCGATGTGCTGGAGTCCAGAACAAGAAAGGGAAAGACGAGAAGCGCCCTGGAATACAATATAAAAAATTCCAGGATATTCTACGATATCGACATCATGTCTTTGGGTAGCCAGGGTGAGATGGAGAAGGACAATGATCTCCATCTTTCCATGGTCTTCTTGTGTGAATTCTCCCAGCGTCTTATGAGGTTCACTGGTAACACGACAGGGTCGCTCCTTGAGTCCTGGAAGAAGGATCTGGGTTTGGATGATGCCGTGTTGGGTCATCTGAGAACGTGCATTGATTCTTATGAACCAGATGATGAGAATAGATCATCTGGTTTGGCTGATAAGATGGATGGTTTGGACCATTTGCAGATAATTGACTCGATCCTCGAATTCGAAGAGCGAACAATGGGCAGGTCTTCATTGATCTCTCTTGTCAATATTTCACTGGCCCGGGCTTTCAAAGATATGAAAATGGAGGAGGAGGGATCCAACTCCTCACTTTACAAATTGATCAATAAAAAATATTCGACAAGAGAGGTGGAAAAATGACAATAAGTACTGGAATAAGCGGCTTGAACGAACTTGCTGGCGGGGGATTTCCCGAGCGGACCATCAATCTAATATCCGGGCCTGCTGGGAGTGCCAAGACATTGTTCGGAATGCAGTTCATATTCAAGGGATTTACAGAGTATGGAGAAAAAGGGTTATTCATCACCCTGGAAGAGAGCAGGGAGAATCTTCTTCGCGCCTCCAAGGCCTTTGGAATGGACTTTGACAAATTTAATGGAACAGATGATATCCAGCTCGTGGATTTTGGCGAGATGAGGAAGGATCTGGACCTGGAGGAGGATGTGGACCTTGGAATAGTCAGCCTCAGGAACTTGCTGGACTTTATAATCAAGACAGTGAAAGAGACTGGAGCAACCAGGCTACTCATCGACTCCATCTCCGCCATGGGATTGTATTACAATGATGTCGATGAGTTCAGAAGGGAGTTGTTCAGATTCTGCCGTATACTGAAGGATCACGACCTGACGACCGTGCTGATAACCGAGGCCAATAAGAGCGGGGAAACAAGATTCGGCATCGAGCAGTTCATTTCCGATTCCATAATAGTTCTGGATTATGAGAATGTCGAGGGCGAGTACAGGCGTACGATAACGATCTACAAGATGAGATTCGCCCGTCATGATCCCTACAAACATCCCTTCCTTATCATGAGCGATGGGATCGAGATAGACAGCCAGGAGACAATATATTGACGATCTGTAGATCATAATTGATTGTCTTAAAATCATAATTTGTTAATCTAAATATCATATTTAACTGGAGAAATAATGCCTGAAGAAAAAACCGGATCATATGCCGTGATGGCTCTGGAGGAACAAACCTACCTGTCGATGGCCCACCTTATTCAGAAATATGTGAATGAGGATAAGACCATCATCACGCTCGTTGCCACTTCTTCTGGAAAGGAATTGATCGAGGTCCTGGAGGGCATGGGCCCGGAAATGCAGGGTCTTGGAGAGAAGAACCAGCTCATTGTGATAGACTGGTTCTCATATCAGATATCCCAGGTCATCGGTGTTGAGGAGGAAGATAACTTACTCCTATGTGCCAGGGCTCTTTTGAATGTGAACATGGCCGTGAACAAGGCCATCAAGATGCTGGAAGGATCTGAGAATATCGTATTTATAACCGATATTCTCCAACAATCTGTGGATATCTTCGGACCAGATGCCGCGATGGACTTCATGAGAAAGAACATGAGCAAGATGCATGATAAGAATATCACATCCGTCCATGTCATATCCCCCAGCTTCGTGGAGCATGATATAGTTAATCGAATGCATGTCCAGTTAGGTCAGCCAGTCGATGTTGGATCGATCGTCGGAACCAGGATCGAGACCTCGGACCTGATACTGGATGATAAGGGCACGATCGAGAACATAATCAATTTCCTTGGACTTTCTGTCGGTGAGGATTCTACCGATATTCAATTCTACTTGTGCGGGAACTGTGGGGCATTCCTGAACGAGCGCAGTGTGTTCTGCCCAATATGCCACTTCGCGGTGGAGGAAGACGCGGTAACTGACGAGATCCTGTCCCGCTGTTCGAGTTGCGGGGCATTGATAAGTTCCATCTCCCAGGATTGTGGAGTATGTGGGGAGATGTTCAGCCAGGACCTGGCAGCAGAAGCATTGGGTAAGGAGCTGGCGGAGGAGCATGATGATCTCCTTGAAACGATACCGGAGATCGATTTCCAAATGTGCAGTTCCTGTGGGACCTTTGTGGAAGGGGATATGGAAATATGCCCAAAGTGCGGGGAGATGATATCCACCGAGGTCTATGATGACATATTGGATATGGACCTGGAGGAAAAGCCAGATATGGATAGGCTGGAGACAGCTCCTGACCTCGATATCGGCATATGCGATTCCTGTGGCGCATTCCTGGGCAAGGGATCCCAGAGTTGTCCGAATTGCGATGAGATCCTAGACATGAAGGAATTCAGACTGGATGATGACCTCATCAATTCTTTGGGAGACCTGGAGGACGAGATGGGGGATATCGGCCCCTTGTCGAAAGAATTGACTGGTGTTCTATCCAGGGATCTGAATATTCCAGATGAGGATCCGGAGGAAGAAATCGACCTTCTCGAAACGGTTCCTACCATTGGTTTCACGGTCTGTGATTCCTGTGGAACTTTCGTTATGGGCGATTCCCGTTCATGCCCAAATTGTAAACAAATGGCGGTCGAAGAGAAGGATATACTGAAGGACGAAGTTCTCAGATCGCATATGGAGGATCTCGAGGACGAGATGTTCTCCCTGGATCTATTGGAGTTGAAGGATGAGGATCTGGAAGAGGTCGATATTGTCGAACATGATACAGAAAGCGTATCCGTTGAGCATGATCCTGATGCGGCATTCGAAGAGGACTGGCTGCTATTGGAATTGGATGGACTGGATGACCTGGAGGAGGCATTGGCCGATACGGGTCCCGATGCATTGGAAGAGGCATTATTGGCTGATTTATCATCGGCAGATGCGACAGAAAATATTGCATCTACCGATGATTATGAACTTGACCTGGATGACCTCGATCTGGATCTGGTAGATGATCCAGAATATGAACCTGAGCCAATCCTCGAGGAAGAGCCAGATGAGAACGTGGATGAACTCCTCGATTCTCTTGTCTTTGATTTTGATGAAGCTGATGAGCCAGATGCTCCACCGACCCCCATTGTCTTTGGTATCGATGGAGAAATAATTGAAGATCCAATAAAATTGGGTCATACGGATATGGAGGAAGTCGAGTCAGATGAAGAGATCCAGGATCTTCTCAATTCTCTTGAATTCACCATGGATGATGAAGTTGATGATGATGATGATCAGGAATATGAGATCATCGATCTTGATGAAAGCCAGCATCATGATGACTACACCGAGGAAGAGTTGGAGGATGTATTGGATTCCCTGGTGTACGATGTGTCTGCTGAGAAGATATCACATTCCAGTGACCTCGAACTCTCTGAAAAGATGAGAAGGGAATTTGGCCATGCACATGGATTGACCAACGGTCAGGGACGTACTAATGGCCTGACCAATGGCCAAGGTGTTGCCCATGGTTTGACCAATGGAATAGGTCGAACGAACGGTATGACCAATGGTGTTGGCAGGACTAATGGTCTTACGAATGGCCAAGGCCGCACCAATGGCCTTACAAACGGTATGGGTAGAACCAATGGGATCACCAATGGCATGGGCAGGACGAACGGCCTTACAAATGGCCTGACCAATGGTTTGGTCAATGGCTCTGGCCTCGTGAACGGTGATGGCTTCTTAAATGGTGATTCTCTCGCTGAAAGAAAGCTGGATATATCCATATTGAGAAAAAATCGACAGAGAGCGCGTAGATGGAAAATTGGCCTTTTATCCATGATCATCGTGATATCCCTGATCATGTATGTTCCGATATTCACCGATAATATGAGCGAGATCGACAGAAGGGACATCTCGATAGATGGATCTTTCAATGACTGGAACAAGTTCCACACTCATATGGACAGAGTGTCGGATGTCATTAATCAGGATATAGATCTGGTGGATACGAAATTCTCTTTTGATGATCCCTATCTTGATATATTCCTTCAGGTGGATGGAACCATCCTGGGGGGCGATGGTGCGAATGGTACTGGCGTGGATTCCATCTACGTTCTAATGGATGCAGATAGAAATCCCGATACTGGCTATTCCATCGACCACATGGGCATGGATGTTTTGATCGATATCCAGGGCTATGGAAATCATGTAGCAGGGTCCGAGATGCTTAGATTCAATGATGCCAATGATAATGATGACTGGAATGGTTTCAGGTTTGAAAGACCCGTATCCAGTAAGATCAATGAAAATATGATCGAGCTGAGGGTGGCGATGAATAGCATAATGGATCCCGAACACCCGTCCATCCTTGTCATCACCAGGGATTCGGAAGGTAATTCGGATATATCTGATGGAATCATGGTGCCGGATATGGCATCCCTTTCCATCCGATCGGATGCTGGCAATTCGAATGACATATTATTCTCAAATGAGATCCTTTCATCTTCCTTCGAGTTCGTGTCTTATGGGGATGATATCGAGCTTGATTCATTGGATATTCGATTATTGGGAACAGCCAGCCCGAATATTCTTTCACAATTATCAGTTTACAAGGATATGAATTTCAATGGAATAGTGGAGCCAGTGATCGACGAGTTGATCGCTCTGCAAACCACCACGATAGATCGCTCACTCCATCTGGAATTCGCAGATCCTATCACCCTATCACCATCTGAGAGGACGGTGCTCATTCTTTCATCCACTTTGATAGGAGCGGAGAATGGCCAGACCATTGGTTTCCAGCCTCTGGATGCTGGAATCGGAAATGAGATCATATTGGATATTGACACTGATATATCATTTATTCATCATTTTGGCACGCCATCTGATACAAAAATAGATGGCGCTTTCGGTGATTGGCAGTCCATATCACCGAATGTCGATGCTGCCAATGACCAGGCGATTCCCGGTCAGGATATCAGCCAGATGAAATTCGTGAACAGGAATGTGGATATCAGGGATTATCGAATAAGTATGGATGATGAGCTGAATATCTACGCGTCCGTGGCCGGGATCGCGATGGGAGGTTCGACAATACCAGTGCTCAGATATCGTACAATTCCATCCACCTCTAATATAACACCTCCGCCCGTGGTTCCAGTGGACTCGGACAATGATGGTGTTCCGGATATCGTGGATGGCCCTGGCGGCTCTCTTGCCAATGATTTCAATAATGATGGAATTGATGATGCATCCTCCAGCGGGGATCGTGATGGTGACAATATTATCGACTATAGCTCTGGAGGTGCGGATCACTGGCTCAATACCACCATCCCACAGAGCTTTGACAGCAATTATTCTGGCAGGTCTATAAGCCGTTATATTGGCCCTGTCAAGCACATTGAGAAAAAGGGCATGGACCATCTGCAGATATTCATAGATGCGGATGATGATATCGAAACAGGCCATTATGTAGATGGCTTGCTGGGTGCGGATCATCTAGTTCTTCTTACTGGCAAATCGAATACGATAATCTCCAGTGAGGTATATTTCTATGATGAAACATCGAATGGGATACCATGGACCTATTCCGGCAAAGCATCCGGGGCCAATGACCTATCCCGGATGGAGATCGGCATCCCTATCGAACTTGTCGGTGTGTCAAGACAATCCGATATCTCCATCGCTCTGGAAATGTCCGATTGGAGAAATACAGTGGATACCACGAACAGCATCAGACACATTGCCGAGGCTGTCAGATCATCCAGATCGATAGGCCCCGAGGAACCTGTTTCAGATCCAATCGATCCAATGGCTCCCAAGCTACCCAATATGTCCATATCCAAAACAGCCAATGTGACTACCGCCCAGCCAGGTGACCTGATAACCTATGAAATATGGTACAACAATACTGGTGCTGGGAAGGCCTGGGATGTTCAGATCGATGATGTACTTCCAGCGAATATTGATTATGTTATTGCCAATCCACTGCCCGCGACGATAGTTGGCCAGGATCTTGGCTGGACATTCAATCAGGTTGCCAGGCAGACCTCGAACCTTATAACTATCGAGGTGCAGGTGAATGCCAATGCGACCGATCTGGAATCGCTGTCCAATTCCGTTATCCTGACCCATTCCTTGGGGGCAGATGCATCATGGGCCAATGTCACCTGCCAGCGACCTGTTATCGATATTCAGAAGGTCGCCAATGTCACATCGGCCTATGCCAATGATTCCATCATGTACACCATATTCTACAATAATACTGGATCCAACAATGCGGGCAATGTATGGATAAATGACACATTGCCTTCTGGTATTATCTTCGATAGTGCGGTTCCAGCTCCTGCGACGATCGTCGGCCAGGATCTTGGCTGGTACTTCACGGATGTCGCGCCTGGCTCACATGCGATCTTCATCAATGTGAGTGTCAATTCCACTCCACTTGCTGGTTCTATCGATAACTGGGCTCTTTTGAACTACACGGCCTCCAATGGCTACATGCTTTTGCCAGACAATGATGTGGCATCTATCAATATAATCGTAATTGATGAGTTCAGTAATATCTTATCAATTATCTTAATAACAATCGCAGGCATCTTCATCATGCAGATCAGGCAGAGGCCTTAGCACTAGCACCTGCACTAACACCTTGCTGGTCCGACTTCTTTTTCCCGATCATCGACACGCATTTGAGTGCCTCGTCCTGCTTTCCCATCTTCATAAGTACATAGCCCTTATTGATCCAGGCATCCTTATAATTCGGATCAAGCTTGATCGCCCTATTGTAGTTCTTCAGGGCCTCGATATAATTCTCCTTTCTGGCAAATGCATTTCCTCTATTGTTCCAGGCGATTATGTACCTGGGATTGGCGATCAATGCATTATTGTATGATTCCAGGGCACTGTCCATGTTCCCAAGTTTGGAATATGCATTTCCCTTGCTCACCCAAGCGACCTCGTTATTGGGATTGATGGAAAGGGCCATGTCCAGGCATTCGATCCCTTCCTTCAATTTTCCCATTAATATCAGGGTCGCACCTTTGCTATACCAGGGGACATCGTATTCCCTCGGATCACTGACTTTCGATACGGTTGTATCATTGCTTTTCTCAAGTGCGCGATCATAGGATCTCAATGCCTTTTTGTAATCTTTATTGAGATAGTCCAAGTCTCCTCGAACGATCTCTGTCTCTATCGATGTATGCAGATTTCTCTCATAGGCAAGGAGTATGGCACTGGCCACAATGAGGAATATGCCTATCCCGGCTATTATCGCTCCCGGGGGCTGGATGGGGGAATACGCCCACTGCTCGAAATAATAAAGCTCTCCGATGGCGAATAGGAATAAGAATATGGTTCCAGATAACCACAGATGGATATAGCGAACCTTGCTCCTTATCCAGATTATGCCAATGCCGATCATGATTATACCAGTGGACAGGAGCATTTTATCCACCAGAGGGTCCTCGATCATCATACCCGCGAACCAGTGTAGGAGAATGAAGGATATTATCAGCCCCCCGATCATGAATACGGATCCTCTATACAGATCGCCTTTCATGAATATGGATCTTGATGTGACCAGCATGATGATGGCGAATATCAGGATAATACCGAATATTATGGCCAGTGAAATTGGATTCACTGGTATGTAAGATGCAAGTGCGACATAGAATATGGATGTCAAAAGGGAAGCGATGACCCCGTATTCCCATCCAGAGTGACCGAGATACTGTGGCCCTCCAGTGGTCTCCACCATGGCATGGGATCTGAAGGGAACGTGGACATCGTCATGAGTATCATCGAGCATATCCTCTCCAGCATCGATGTCTATCTGGCTTGTGGGAATGGTCGTGGTCGGATCTTCCTCAGTTTCGTCCTCATAAACTTCGACCTCTTCATACTCGATGTCGTCGTCAACCTCAACTTCCTCATACTCTATTCCATCATCAATTTCTACCTCTTCGTATTCGATCTCATCCCCATCTGAATTTACATAGACCTCGACATCTTCATACTCGGTATCGTCATCAGTCTCAACTTTCTCAGATTCGATCTCACCATCCACTTCGGAATCATCGTATTCGATTATTTCCTCATAGTCACCGTGGTGGACACCCTCTTTAATATCTTCTTCAGAGAGGGATAGAGTATCATATTCCACATCTCTATCTTGATGGATATCATCATCATCCAGATATCCATCCACTTTTATTTCATCTTTATCTATGTGCAGATCTACCAGGTCCAAACCTTCCAATTCATCTTCTTCGGACGGCACAACTATTGATTCGGCCATCGTCTCGTCAATGTCTATCAAAAGCTCATCCAGATCGTCTTCTATCTCATTCATTTCCTGAACAAGGCCATAGAATTTGGCCTTGTTAATTATGTAATTGGCCTTGGTTAGTTGCCCTTCTTCATAGGCCTTTTCTATCCTGGCCAGTTTTTCCTCATTTGACAGTTCCGGGCTCTTTTTCTGACCCGGTGATTCAGGCTCTTTCTTTTCAAGGATGAGATCATCCATATCATCTTCCATCTCATTAAGATGATCAATGGCACTTTCCCTTGTCAGATCGGGAATACCCAATTCGATGATATCCGATATGTCCACCCTGTCATCATAGGACATCTCCTCTTCAATATCTACTTCATTATCGAGGAATGTGAAGCCACATACTTCACAATCTCCAGCCCCCACCCCGAACTTCGATCCGCAGTTGGGACAAACACTGTCTGAAAGAATGACAGAGTCATCCTCCAGATCCATCACGATGCCATCATCCAGGCTCTGGCCACGCGATAAGTCTGAATCGCAGACCGAGCAAGCTGCGGCATTCGCTGAAACAAATGCTCCACAATCCGGGCAGAGTTCCAGTTCGCCACCGATCCTTTCCTCGGGAGATGTATCTCGTAATTCCAGCACTCCCAGTGCTTTTTTCAGGATATCCATTGGGTCATCCGCGTCCTTGCCCATCTCCAGGACATCATCTGCTTGGATGGATTGCAGTAGGTTTACATCGACATCGGCTCCGCACACATTGCATGAATCTGAATCTGCTCTGATGAAAGCCCCACACTCGCCACAGATGGACATTTCATCATGCCCATCAGTGGGCAGTTCCGTGTATATGATATCTGGAAGGTCTTGTTTTTCTGTCTGGCACACGGGACATTTTTGCTCATCCTGTGGAATGAAAGCCCCACATTTCTGACATATTCCGATATCATCAATATGTTCGGCCATTGGGTCCGGATCCAGTATGACATCATCCAGTATTCCGAGTATGGATCTCAAAGCGGTCTCCGTGTTCTTTCCATCATCCTCAATGGCCACAATCTCATCATCTTTCTCAATACCCAGATATCCACCGGATCTTATGTCATTTCCACAAACATTGCATTCTTTTGAGGATGGGGAAACAAATGCTCCACATTCGCCACATAGCATGATCTCATCGCCACCATCTCCTTCTATGGATATATCTCTGGACACTCTTTCGCTTATGGATTCCACGATCCTGGTCTTCTCTATTTCTTCACTGATATTGATGTGAAGTATGTCGGCATCATCAGCATGGTCACCTTCATGTTCGTCACCTGCCAGGCCTGGCCTGATATCGAGCACGATATCAGGATCTTCATCGAATAGATCCACGTCCTCAATATCCGGTATTTTGTCAATGACCGAGATCAGATCATCTGGATCATCTATATTATCCAGTTCCAGAATAAGCTCATCCTCTTCCTGCACATCATTCTCGATGAGAAGGTTCAGCAGGTCACTATCATATTCCATCCCATCCGTATCTTCTCCATCCTCTTCGTCGAGGGGTATTCCACAATTGGGACACTCATTGGAATCCGAGCTGATGAAGGCTCCACACCCGGAGCAAAGGAACAGGGTGACGGCTTCCTTTTCCCCCTCTGGTGAGATATTGTCATTCTCTTCGATCTTCATATCACAATTGGAGCATTCCCGTGCTCCTTTTTCCAATGATCCTCCACACCTTGGGCAAGCAATCCCTAAGGTATCTAAGTCTTCATCTATCAGATCATTCAGACCCTTATCGAACTCCTCATCCACTTCCTCTTCCAATGGCTTGTTACAATTGGGACAAATAGAGGCCTCCTCGTTTATGAAGGCGCCACAAAATGGGCATAGATAAAGTGCGGAATCGCTCAAAGTGATAGTCTCCTGTTTGATGTTACGGACAGTTTTTTATATATCTGTTAAGACTTATAAATAGATTTGCAGAATAATTATAAATTAATCCATCTTATGCAAATGATTAAAATATGGTTAGCTATATTGGAGAACGGAAATCATGCCCTCAGAAAATATTATTGAAAGAGAACGTTGCGTTACAGGAATAGATGGTTTGGATAATATTCTGAATGGAGGGATACCCAGAGGAAATACCATTTTGTTCACAGGCAGTTGCGGTACTGGAAAGACCACACTGTCCCTTGAATTTTTAGTGCATGGAGCTCTGGCCGATGAGAATTCCCTTTTCGTATCTGTCACAGAGTCATCAGATAAATTGACAACCAATGTCATTCCTTACGACTTCTTCGAGGAATCCCTGATCAAGACAGGAAAATTGGCCTTTGTCGATATGCCAGTCATCTACGAGAGACTTGGCTTGACAAATGTGGAGTTCAGTCTGGAGGATGTGGATACCCTGGTACGAGCATTGGGGAATCTTGTGGACGAGCTTTCTGTGAAACGACTCGTCATTGACTCCATAACCTCTGTTTGCTATAGATTGAAAACAGAGGAAAAAATAAGGGAATTCATATTGAAGATAGGAAAGGCTCTTTCTAATAGGGGATGCACCAGTCTCTTGATATCCGAAATATCACCATCCGCAGATAGATATTCTCTATACGGGGTTGAGGAAGCCATAGCAGATGGGATCGTCCTAATGGGGAACTATGAACGCAGGGGAGATCTTTTGAGAACATTGCAGGTGGTCAAGATGAGGGGGACAACACATTCCAGAGCCAAATATGTCCTGGACCTGACACCTGCGGGTGTGCTTCTTGTTCCATTGCTCAAGGGCGGTGGAGGTATATGATCAAATCACCTGGTGATCTGGCGAATGAGCTTCATGAGCTCCCTCCTTCTTCTGCAATTAATCTCAAGATAGTCAGTGACAGTTATTTCGATGCCATAAGGGGAATAGTGGATATCTTCGCCAATAAGAAGAATTTAAATGTGATCTATATCACCGTGGCTATTCCATCACATTCGATAATCGATGTCCTCAAGATACTGGAGATCGACCTCACCAATATCTACTTCGTGGATTGTGTTTCCCATATCATGATAGGTGGAGCCAAGAAATACAAGAACGTGCTCTATGTGGAGAGCCCCACGATGTTGGAGAATATCATGCTGAAAGTGGAATACCTCATAAGGAAGTCCGAGGGCAAGAACAATGTGATAGTTCTTGACGCGATCAATGCTCTGGGTATTCACAATAATATGAAGATACTATCTGAATTCTTGCATATTTTTATAAACAATCTGAGGGCGAAGGATGCTTATTCCATGGTCTTCACGATGGAAGAGTTCAGCACTGATGAGATATCCAATATGATGAAGCTGGTTTGCGATACCACAATAACCATCGGAGGTGGTGGAGATGGCTGAAACTACCAGTATAGGTGTTGCGGAATTGGACAAATCCCTAATGAATGGAGTTCCAAGAGGATACACTATTCTGGTCACTGGCACTCCCGGAACTGGCGTCGAGCTCTTTGCCAAACAGTTCGCAGCAGCTGGCATTGGAAAGGAGAATGTCACATACTTCTCCACCACTGAAAGTGACGAAGCTGTGAAGAATGCCATGAAGGAGTTCGGATGGAAGCAGGATATAAGGGTCGTGAACATTGGCAAGATGTACTATGAAAAAGTTCTGGCCAAGAATCTCGAGGTCAGCAAGTATCGCCAGGAAGGATTGAAGATGCGTGATATCAAGCAATTCAATGCCAGCCAGGCCGAGCAAAGCCAGGATGTCAATTTCCTTACTACTCTGACTTATGGTATATCGAAGCTCAAGCCTCCTTTTAGAATTGTTCTGGATTCTCTGGATTTCTTTCTTGAATATTATGATGAACCCGATGTGCTCTCCGCTATCAGGACCATCAAGGCACATACTCATCTCAATAATGGCATAGCTCTTGTCACCATGCTGAAAGGTGTCTTTGACAATCGGGTGGAAAGCGGTGTCCAGGATATTGTGGATATCACGATAGAGATCGAAAGACTGAGAGAGGGATCGGAATTCAAGAGGAACATATTGATCAGAAAAGTAAGGAATCATCCAGAGAAAACAAAGATCCTTTCATGTCACATCGATGAAAAGGGTATATCTGCGAAAACCCTATGACGCCTGTAACTCGTCAATAGACGTATATGCATACGGCAATAGACGAAATATTTTAAGAAAAGTATAAATATATTGAACTTGTAATCCAATATCACGTAAATCTTAACTCAGGTTTTGATTTACAGGAGGACGAAACATGAAAAACACATGGAATATAAGAAAGAAGGAAGACGCAGTGTCTCCAGTTATCGCTACCATTTTGATGGTCGCAATAACTGTGGTATTGGCTGCTGTGCTCTATGTTATGGTCATAGGGTTCGGCGGTGACGGTAGCTCCACCCCAGCAGGGTCATGGAATGCAGCCGCTGCAGACTCTCAGACTGAAGGAACATTGACCTTTGGTGCCTTTACAACAGATGTTGCACCATTGGACTTGAAAATATTCGTTAAAGCTAACGGAACAGCACTAGGTGAGATATCATTCACACAAAACACACTATCACCTCAGCCGCTCACATGGGTAGCTGGTGCACCTGCAACTGCAGTATACACAGATTATAATGCAGCTAACGGTGAGGTAAACTCTGGTGATTACATAACATTCACCGGTCTCAGTGCAGGAACCACTTACTCATTTGAAGTGTTCCACATTCCGTCTGATGCAACAGTCTCCATGACTGGTACAAACGGCCAGTTCCAGACACCAGCATAGATAATCTAAGCTAGACGATTTGGACAATGTGAGCCTTAACCGGCTCACACTCTTTTCCTTTTTCTTTTAAAATTCTCTCTTCTTAGAGGGTGTTATGTATTTTAGAAAGATTGACCTCCCCGCCATTCTAACGGGGTTTCGAATATAGAACTGTCACTCGTCGAGATATAGAACATAGTACCCCGCCCCTGTATTTTTCGGGATTGCTCCGCCTGGCGCATATTACTGAACGGCTTCGCAACCTTCGAAATTCGGGATATTTCGTCGAATATATGACGAATTTCTTCAGGCGGGGCATGTTCGCATACAAATGCCTTGCATGGACATCGCCTTGCATTCTGATGCCTCGCTTACACATTGCCACAGATTGCCAGCCTATTAGTAATAAAAATGTGTTTTAATATCGAAACGGTTTTATATAACTAACACATCTGTAGTATGTGGCACAGGGAAGTGTAAATATGAGATATAATCAATTCATTAGAGAGAAGGCAGGAGTTTCTCCTATCATAGCGACGATATTGATGGTAGCTGTCACGGTCGTTCTAGCCAGTGTTCTTTATGTCATGATAGTCGGTATGGGAAGTGGCTCTGCCGATCTTGCACCTCTAGGAATATGGTCATCCTCGGATATCACAGGGAATACCACAGCTACATACACTTTTGGCAGCTTCAGTTATGATGTCATACCAATAGATATCAAGATCATTGTGCAGGAAGGCGATAATCAGACCTTCACCGAGTTCACAGGGAGATTGCAGAACAAAACAACCCCTATGTTCTTGACAGGCAATAATACGGATACAATGAGCATCACTTATCAGGATAATAACTGGGGGGCCAATACTATAGGTGGTGGTGATAAACTATTCATCAGTGGTCTACAGCCAGATACTGTCTACACTGTCAGGGTATTTCACAAACCATCTGATCAGATCATACAGATGACCGGCGATAGCAGTTCTATCCAGACCCTTCCATAATGTCTACTGTGAGCCATTATATTTGATATATGCTTAGTGAGAGTATTTTCAAGTTCAAATATCTCACAATATTGAATTTACAGCCACAATCATTAAATATCAATCCATCCTATTTTGGATAATACAGAAAAGTGATCTATATGAAAGTAAGAAGCGGCCACATAAAATTTGACAAGGGTGTTCAATACAAGGATTTCATACCCATATTCTCGGAGATGTACCTCAAGTTCCTGGAAGACACTGACCAGACTCCCGAAGAGGAAGAGGTAGTGCACATGATGATCAAGGAGAATCTCATCGACCTGGAGAGGAACAAGAAGCCAGAGGGCTACAATCGCCAGGGGCGCATGAGAATGATATTCCCTATCCAGGAAGAGAAAGAGGAACTGGAAGTTTACATCTACGGTCATTACCACTCAGCCAAATCACTGGAAGTGGCCAGGGTCACTGAATCCATGAGTAGATTTCTGAAAAGCAAGGGCTTTGAGAATGATGTGGACTGGGACAAGATGTTGATCCACAAATATAAGAAGTGATGATCTGTATATTCCTGCTGACCGTACACATCCATCATAGCTCAACAGTTACAACATCCGAGTAGACCGGACCTTTTGGTGTAAGCTCGGACTTCTTCAAAATGATCTTCTCGACCTTAAGTGTGGTGAACTCAGAGCTCTCGAACCTTTTGACGGTTTCCGGCAAGCCGATCGTATCGAGTGTGTTCCCCACCCTCGCGATAGTGATATGAGGTGAGAACTTCCTTCTTTCCTGACGGAAGCCCATCATGGTCAAGCCGTCGTCCAGCTTCTCCGCGATATTGGACAAGATCTCTGTGTTCTCAAGGCCAGCCCATACCACCGATATCCTTTCGTAATTGGGAAACACACCAGTACCTTTCAGGTCCATTTCAAAGGGCTCATGTCCTTCGACAGCCTTCCTCATAAAGCTCTCGATCTCCGGGACCAATTCCTCGTCGATATCACCCAGGAACTTCAAGGTGATGTGAAGGCTGTCCAGCTTTACGAACTTAAGATCTGAATCTATCTCTCTCAAAGCCTTAACGAACTTCAAGAGCTCAGGAACGCGGCCTATATCGATAGCAATAAAACTCCTTATTTTATCATTCATATCTCAAACCTCCATCAATCAGATACAATCGTGCCGTGGAAATCATTTCCAAGTATGGCTTTCTCCAGTTCCACCAGCTCACGGCCGTGCACTATCCGGGTCTCTATACCAGATCGTGCAATTATCTTCGCGCCCAGTGGATCGAAAACAACATTTGGCCCCGCGCCACCTTCCACCTGGAGGCAGATACGCACCAGCTCGGAAAAGCTCACGGTTGGAAGCCTCTTTGCATCCGGATCCTTCTTCGGATCGGATGTATAAACGCCATCCACAGAAGTAGCATTGATCAATCTGACAGCTCCAACACGCTCACCCAGCATGGCGGAGACCGCATCCGTCGTGTGGCCCGGATGCGTACCGCCCATTATCACGATGTCGTGGTTCTTAGCAGCCATGATGGCCTCGTCAAAACTAACAGCTGGAACATGATAAGCGCTGTCCCCAAGTGCGGTTATCAGCATCCTGGCATTGAGCCTCGTGACAGCAATTCCCACATCATCCAGATAGGATTCATCAGCTCCAAGGTCCCGCCCCAGTCTGATATAATATCTGGCTATTCGACCACCACCAACGACGATGAATAATTTCGCATCCTTCTTGATCCTCAGAAGCATGTCTGCCAGTTCCTTTATGTAAGAGGTATCATGGTCATCGGGGACCAGTATCGAGCCGCCTATTGAGATAACTACATTTTCCATATTATCGCATGAACAATTCGCCATCAATATTTCATACTTGCTATTGAAAATGAGTAAGAGAGTGCTCAAACTCAAACATATAAAATATATAAAGGTGGATACCTTGTGCCCGATATAACACCGAGGACGATACATGGCGAAGCCAGATGCATTAGCGAGATACGAGTTCAAGCGACAGATCAGAGAGATCCAGAGCATCAAGGGTAGAGCGACCGAGCTGATATCCCTCCATATCCCGCAGAAGAAGATGGTGCACGATGTCGTATCATACCTCAGGAACGAGGCCTCCCAGTCATCCAATATCAAGTCCAGAACAACAAAGAAGAACGTGTCCTGGGCCATCGAGTCCATAATGGGACGATTGAAGAATTTTAAACAGGTGCCTGAAAACGGCCTGGCTTTCTTCGTCGGGCACAAGGCCGCAGGCGGGGATCAGACAGTTGCTGTTAGTTTTATCATCGAGCCGCCGGAGCCAATCACCACTTTTCTTTACAGATGCGATTCGTATTTTTACCTGGACGCTCTGGAAGACATGCTTATTGAAAAGGAAACCCTGGGCCTCATAGTGATCGACAGGAGCGAGGCAACCATCGGTATCCTGAATGGCAAAAGACTCCAGGTGGTCAAGAACATCCAATCCCGAATTATGGGCAAGCACCGGCAAGGTGGCCAGTCCGCCCAGAGGTTCGAAAGATTGATCGAAATATCAGCCCATGAGTATTACAAGAAGGTTGCTGGCATCGCGGATGACGCTTTCCTGGAGATCGAAGGCCTGAAAGGCATTATCCTTGGTGGACCAGGAAGTACCAAGAATTTCTTCGCGGATAAGAATTATCTCAATCACTCATTAAACAGTAAAATATTGAACACTTTCGACACTGGCTATACTGACGAATACGGTCTGAAGGAGCTCTTGGAAAATGCCACATTGACCCTGAAGGACATGGACATATCGAAGGAAAAGGAGCTGATGCGAAGGTTCATGGACGAGCTTCGCAAGCCAGACGGTGGCCTTGCGGCTTATGGAGAGGTCGAGGTATATGACGCTCTGAATGCCGGGGCGGTGGACGTCCTGATGGTATCTGAAGGAGTGGCTAGATACCGGGTGAAATACACCTGCAAGGATTGCGGCGTATCCGGTCAGGTAATGATCAATGACCCCAATCAGATAAAATGCAAAAAATGCTCTGGGGATGTGGCCATAGATGAGGAAGCGGATGTCATAGAGGGGCTTTATGTCAATGCCGAAGGCTATGGCTCGACAGTGGAATTAATTTCAATGGATTCGGAAGAAGGAGAGATGCTCATGAAGGCCTTCAATGGGCTGGCAGCAATTCTCCGATACAAGGTGGGATAGATATGGGAACGTGGCCTGAGTTCTATAAATATATGGCAAAATTCGATCCATTATATATATTCGAGAAAGAAGCTAAAGATCAGATGAGAATGGTTTTGAATTCCTTAGGTGCAGAAGAAGATTTACTCTTACCTGGATTGAAGCTTCACCAGCACAGTGATTATGCCTTCGTTTGCTTCGCAACAGCTGGACCACTGGGTATGAAGCCGCAGGAGCTGGCCGAGAAATTGGTGGCTGGCATTGGTGACAATCCTCTATTTGAAAAGATCGAGAATGTGGGCCCTTACGTTAATTTTTACATAGATAGGAAAGAACTGGCATTAAGAACAATGGAAATGGTGACCAGGACTAAGGACAGATACGGTTCCTTCGATATGGAAGGACAGCCACCGAAGGTCATCCTGGAGCATACCAGCGCGAATCCAACTGGCCCGCTTCATGTCGGCCGGGCCAGGAATCCGATAATCGGAGACACGATGGCGCGTATCCTCCGGAAAAGAGGATACGATCTGGATGTTCAATTCTATGTCGATGATATGGGTAAACAGCTTGTTATCCTCACCTGGGGACATGAGAATATCACTGGGTTGGATGTCGAATCCGACAGGGCGGATCACAAGTTCGTCAAGTACTACCAGGAAGCCAATCGGCTCATGGAAGAGGATACCAGCATCAATGAGGAGATCAATAAGCTCATCTCCATCTATGAGGAAGATGGAGATGCCGAAATATCCAAAAAGGTCAGGAAGAACTGCGAGGATATTCTGGATGGAATGCTAGCCCCGATGAGACGACTGGATGTTCATTACGATTCTTTCGCATGGGAATCCAAGTACGTGAGGGATGGAAGTGTCAAGCAGGTCATCGACAAGCTTCGCGCCAGTGAATTCACTGGCGAGGATGAAGGAGCTTTATTCCTGGACCTTTCCCATGAGCAGCTTAACAAGGCTGGCAGGGAGAATAAACTGTTCCTGACAAGAAGCGATGGAACTTCACTTTACACAACTCGAGACATAGGCTATCATCTTGAGAAGCTGGCGAACTCGAATATCGCCATCAATGTACTCGGCGAGGACCACAAGCTCAAGGCCTGGGCTGTCAATGCCTGCCTACAGATCCTTGAGAAGGGATCTGTAGATATCAGTTCCTGTGATTCAGACCCAGTCGAGATATTATTCTACGCCTTTGTCTCACTTCCAGAGGGCAAGATGTCCACCCGGAAGGGCCACGTGGTCTACATGGACGACCTTATCGAGGAGGCCGTGTCCCGGGCACTGGATGAAGTGGAGAAGAAAAGGCCGGAGCTTCCGGATGAGATCAAACACGGCATCGCGGAGATCGTGGGTGTCGGTGCCATACGCTACAATATAATCCGGGTGCAGGCGGAAAAGCAGATGACCTTCAAATGGGAGGAGGCCATGAATTTTGAAGGGAACAGTGCGCCCTTCATTCAATATTCCCATGCCAGGGCGAGCAGTATTCTGAGAAAGACAACACCGCCTGAGAATTTCGATCCCGGACTTTTGGTACATGATTCCGAGCTCGATCTGATCAAAACACTGGCCAAATTCCCTTCCCTTATATTCAAATGCGCGGATGACAGAACACCGCATATCATAGCTTCATACGCTTATGAGCTGGCATCCCTCTTCAATCAATTTTACAGGGATTGTCCCGTGCTTAGCGCGGAAGAAGATATCATGGGATCGAGGCTTAATTTGGTAAAATGCTCGAAGATGGTACTTCAGAACGCGCTGAACACATTGGGAATTGTGGCCCCTGAGGAAATGTAAGCTGGCTTTAGGCTAGTATGTTCTATTATCACCTATTCCTCCCACCAGGCTCCGCCCCCACCTCGAATCATAATTGAATACACCCACCCACGAGTTTTGAATGATATTGATGGGGTTTTCTAATCGCCTAGATTCTTTCTAATCGCCTATAATATGTATATCACTAGCGATTAGAAAAACTAATACGCATATATTTATTATATTTTCAGAGTATTTGTTTATATTTGTAATCCATCACGGGATATGCCAGCGATCATCGCTACATGTCCCTTTTCTCTGATCATGCTGGCCAGTTCTTCCGGCTCATTGGTCAATGCCGCTACATAAGCATGACTTTCCGATACGCACAGCCTCACTCCGTATGCCCGGGACCTGCAAGTCTTGGCCAGAACTTTTAGTTCTGGCGTGTACATGCCCATTATCTTCGTCAACTTGTCAGTCTCATTCATGGCATGCCCCACACCTGCCATGTCCCCGCGCTTCAAAGCCTCCAGACCTTGCTTCGCAAGCTTTGCAGAATCCTTGTACATGTCCTTAATGAATCCACCCTGACGTCTGGCAATACTATCGATCTTTCCAGACATATTCCTGCTTGCTACATTTTCATTGAGGAATCCAAGGACAAAGGTCATATCCGGCACATCCAGATGATGGATATGAACCGCCTTCTTCCCCTCTCCGATGCTCCATAGATGGCCTTCCCCGATATCATTGGACGATACCGTGCCATATCCATTAATGGCAGTGGACAATTCCAGTATTCCCGCCCTGCTCTTGTTCTCTTTCAATACAGCATGGCCTTTCAGAACAATATCCTCGAACATGAGATTGTCATTCATGATCGAAAGGGAACCCAGAGCTGAAGCGATGTGCGCGGACCTATACCCACTTACATTGCCCGGCACTTCTATATCATCGATCTCAAATGCGACTGGAGTATCGATATCACTCCAGCCATTCAGTAGAGCCGCCCTCACATAGGGAAATCTATTCCTATCATAGATATCACCATTTACCATGAAGCTGTCAGATATCTGTGTCTCGCATCTTATTCGCTTATCCAGTGCGACCCCGACGGACGTACCTCCATGCTCATGAAGATCATATCCCAATATCGTAAGATTGCAGGGCGCTGAGGCGGAAGCTCTTTTGCTCGAGCTCATACCTGATCCCTCTGGCTCTTCCTTTCTTCTATGGTGAAGCTTATTCCGCATTCTGGACATTCAATGTTTTCTTCCTTAATGCTGAATCCACATACTGGACAGCCCCACCCAGTTTCCTGTATCTCACTTTTATCGAACCATTCCTTTGCCAGTGAGGGATCTATCTCCACAGCCTTGTCAAAGCATTTTCTGGAATCGTCCGTATTACCTTCAGTGAAGAGAAGTCTGGACATCTCGAACCACGCGCTCGAGTTCTTTGGATGTATCTCTATCGCCCTCTGGAAACTTTGCATCCCCTTGTCGATCTCTCTCTTGCCAATGAATTCCAATCCCTTACTTACCCAATTCTGGCTCTTTCTCTCGACTATTTTTTTAGAATATTCAACAGAATGAACATATTCATAGATCTTGGCAGATACATTATTATCGACCCCTGGCACACTTTCCAGCTCCGCCTTCTCCGCCTTCTCAAGCTTTTCCATATTGCTGAAGCCGAACTCGACAAGCTTTTCAGCGATCTTCTTGTCAATTGCAGGAATATCCTGAAGGTCCTTGAGAATGGTGCTCGCACCCCTGGTTCCGGAAACAATCTCCAGTCCTTTCTTCGTTACCTTGACACGATGAACATTCTGGTCGAATTTCATACCAGAGAATGCCTCCACCTGGAGTGTGAGTTCGCCTTTGCCACTCTTTTTAATGACCACTACACCATCTGAAAGATGCTTCAGGGTGGACAATGTCCTTTCATCATGTGCCCCACTCTCAACCACCAAGAGTGTGGTGAATCCCTTCGCTTTCAGCATGTTCTTCTCTTTCTGAATGAACTCGATCACCGTGGATTGGTCATATATATTGAGTGCGGGTGAGATCACATCAAGCATCGCTCTCTTTGTAGGGGCGAAAGATAGCTTATTGATGGCCGTTCCTATTGCGATATCGAGATTGGTGATATCCTTGGATACCTTGGATACGTTTCCATCATCTTCGATACCCACCAGATTCTCTTTTTTATACGAATACCAATCAATGGTCTTCAGTAAGCCACGGCTTTCGAATGTGGATGGTTTGATCTTCAATTTTGAAAGGTTATTCTTCATTCCTTTATGATCGGTGACAGATGTGCTGACAAGGCATGCTGCCCCATCCCTCAATCCCTGAATGATGTATTGATACGCAAATATGTATTTTTCACTTCCTGGCGGTCCCAATAACAATATGGTATTGCCCTTTGGCACTCCGCCTCCCAGAACCTTATCCAATCCACCAATCCCTGAATCCAGGTTATTTCTCAGGCCGCCTTTTAGAATATGCCTCTCAATATCCAGTGAGATGAATTGTGATTTGAATTGATTCCTCACTCTCATTACGGAATCATAGGCCTCCTGGTAAGCCTTCTGATCACCTTTGGTGATAGCAGAAACAGCGATCAAGGAATCGAAGACCTTGCTCATGGTCATTACAATATCCTCTATGGTCCATTCTCTGAGATCCATGGATGTCTGGCCATCATCGTTTATATTGACACCTTTCAGTATGCTGAGTGTTTCAGCCATCTTCTGGATCTTCTTCACATGAAGAAGAATACTTCCATCCTTGGAGAGGCTCTGAAGATAGTCTGAGAAAAGACGCTCAAAGACTATCGAAGCCTCGGCGGACGGGTTTGCTGGTGTTATCTAATAGCCTCCCGTTGCGCTGTTTATACAATCAATAATGGACTAACTGATAATAAAGATTACCTTAACAATATTCAGCTAATTTTTAGTTAGTTAATTATAAGGATTCAATCGTATATCCTGTATAGGATCGAGTGGAGATCATCTGTAATTCTAATTTCCATGACGATTCCAAATCAAAAGAGGGTTCATCATGCTATTGGAGGAAATGACCACTGAAGAGATAAGAGAAAGAGTGAATGAGAGCTCGATAGCTCTATTGCCTTTAGGAGCAATAGAGGAGCATGGGCCACACCTGCCGCTATCAACCGATTGTCTGCAACCCCAGTATGTTGCAGAGGTCGTATCTGAACGATTGGGAGCTTATCTCCTTCCAATTCTGAAATACGGGCAGTGTTCGAGCACCAAGAACTTTCCAGGCACTATAACACTCAGATTCGAGACTTTGAGGATGATAATGGAAGACATCCTGTCCGAGCTTATCAGGATGGGCTTCAGGAATATTGTCGTACTCTCAGGACATGCTGGACGAACCCATATGACCGCGCTCAAGCTTGCAGGTGAAACAGTTCTGGAAGCTCACGAAGAAGATGTCAATCTCATGGTACTTTCTGATTATGACATCGCGTACACGATGAACGAGATCGAGATCCCGGTCAATGACGGACACGCGGGTATGATCGAGACTTCGAGGGTCATGGCCATACGCCCAGATCTGGTAAAGGGAACTGCCGAGTCCAATCATCCAAATTTTCCGCCTTTTATGATATTGAAGCACCCTGAGAAATACTTCCCAACTGGTGTCATGGGCGATCCCCAGCTCGCCTCGAAGGAGTTCGGAGAGAGGGCCAATGAGGTCATTATTGGTAGACTGGTTGAGATGATACAAAATATGGTAAAATAAGGTGCGAGGGACCGGATTCAAACGGAAGCCTTTTCTTTTACGCTCACTGCGCTGGGTCACCCTCCAAAAGAACAAGTATTCCATTGCAAAAGAAAACTCGGGTGACCCTGCTCGTTCGCTTCATACCTTTGCTGTATATGTGTGAAATACAGTTTGCTCTATCAAAAAATAAAGATAAGGTGCGAGGGACCGGATTCAGAACGTAAGTCTTTTTTTATTCTCACTGCGCTGGCTCTGGCTCATAGAATCAAATCCATTATATGTTTTTGATAAAATAGATGCGCAAAATCGCGCATCTAAAAAAAAGAATTACATTAGAAAAAACTCGCCAGAGCATGCTCGCTCGAAGATAGTATGAAGGTGCGAGGGACCGGATTTGAACCGGCGAACCACTAAGGAATAGATCTTGAGTCTATCGCCGTTAGCCTTGATTGCAAACGCTGTTGATTCGTCAGTGGTTGCAGGTCAATTTGACCATGCTTAGCTACCCTCGCATATTTTTATCGTGGATGTTAAGGTGATATCCATCATCATTTTAAAGGTTTTGACAAAAAACATATCAAACCACATAAATAAATACCACTTCATCAATCCCCAAAATACCGCGGGCCGGTGGTCTAGGGGTTATGGAATGGCAAGTTCGCTTCCATCCCACTCCATCTGACGTCGCCCTTACATTTGCATGTCAGATATTTCTGGCATGCAATCAGCAAGGCGAAGATCGGCGGTTCAAATCCGCCTCGGCCCACTAATAATTTTTTGTTTATGTATCATTTTATGTCATAAAAGGTAAAACTTTATATCTATTGTATCTTAGGTGCTCGCGATGACTAGCTTTGAAGGTAAGATAAGTGTAGGAGTTATAGGCGTTGGCTCAATGGGCCGAAACCATGCTCGTGTATATTCCGATATTGGTGTTCTGGATGCTATATCTGATGTGGATTTCAAGACAGTCAGTGAGCTCGCGGAGAAATTCGGGGCAAAGGCATACGAGGACTATCATGAACTTCTCGCCTCGGATATCGAAGCCGTATCCATAGCGACTCCGACTCTCACTCATTTTCAGATCGCGATGGATGCCATCAAGGCCGGGAAGCATGTGCTCATAGAGAAGCCAATATGCTCGACCATTGAGGAATCCCAGACACTGATAAATGCAGCCAAAGAAGCGGATCTGACTCTAGCGGTCGGTCTTATCGAGAGGCACAATCCCGTCGTGAAATTTGGAAAAGAAGCCATCCAGTCAAAGAAGTTTGGCGATGTCGTGACCATAACCGCCAGGCGTGTCAGTTCTTTCCCTGCAAGGATACGGGATGTGGGAGTGGTCATGGATCTTGGTGTCCATGATATCGATGCTCTTCGTTATCTCATAGGTAGTCCGATCAAGAGTGTTTATGCTCTTGGTGGAAAGCATGCCAATGATGTTTTCGAGGACCATGCGAATATACTTCTTGACTTCGAGGATGGCACTACTGGATTTATCGAAATAAACTGGCTGACACCCATGAAAGTGAGAAAACTTTCTCTAACTTGCACGAAGAACTTCGTCGAGCTTGATTATATTACTCAGAGTGCGAGGATATCATCCTCCCAGGTACGAGCATTTGACAATTCAGATATGTCGCACATCCCACTTGAATTCGATATACGTGATATCTCACTTAGAAAGAAAGAACCTCTCATGAACGAGCTGGTGGATTTCCTGGAAGCGATTCGGGACAAAAGGGAACCGCTCGTATCTGGTGAGGACGGTCTGGAGACCATCAAGGTGTGCCAGGCCGCGATAGAATCTGTCAAGTCAGGACGAAAAATAGATCTATAGATTTGGAGTGATTGACATGGGAAGGATACTTGGAGATACCAAATTAGGAAATGGAACCTATGTGGCCGAGACTGCTGTCGTCGGTCATCCTGGAAAGCATGACAAGGAACTTATGATATCTGGTCGCGAGAATGAGACTCGCGGTGCAGTACTTGGAGAGAACTGCGTCATAAGGGATTACACGATCATATACACGGATGTTAAAATGGGCGATAGATGCCAGACTGGCCATCACGCTCTCATCCGGGAAGAAACAGAAATAGGCGATCAGGTCATAATCGGAACCAGCACGGTCATCGAGGATCAGTGCAAGATAGGAAACCGAACATCTATCCAGACAGGTGTTTACATACCAACTAACACGATAATTGGTGATGATGTTTTCATCGGACCACGCGCGTGCTTTACAAATGACAAGTACATGGGCCGTGGCGATATCAATCTGATAGGAGCCAGAGTCGGTGACCATGCCCGGATTGGTGCAAATACGACCATCCTGCCGGGCGTGAAGATCGGCAGGGACACAGTTATTGGAGCTGGCGCGGTAGTCACGAAGGACGTGCCAGACTTCGCGATTGTGGCCGGCGTGCCAGCCAGACAAATAAGCGAAACACCAAAAGATCACAGGAGACTGTAGAATGATAAATGTAGCAAGCCCCCAGATAGGGGATGAAGAATTTGAAGCAGTAAAGGCCGTTATGCAATCCGGCATGCTGGCCCAGGGAAAGAAAGTCGCCGAATTGGAAGAAAAATTCGCCGAGTACTGCGGAGCCAAACACGGTATCGCGGTAGGAAACGGAACCCAGGCCCTTCACCTCGCCCTATTGTCAATGGGCATCGGCAAGGGCGATGAAGTGATAACCACTCCTTTCAGCTTCGTGGCCAGTGCGACATCCATCTTATTCACAGGGGCTACTCCGGTCTTTGCGGATATCGATCCAAAGACCTTCAATATCTCTCCGGATTCAATAGCCGAGAAGATCACTCCAAGAACCAAGGCCATCATGCCAGTCCATATTTTCGGATTATCAGCTGACATGGAAAAGATTAACAAGCTCGGTATCCAGCACGGATTAAAAGTCTTAGAAGATTCCTGCCAGGCTCACGGAGCTTCCATGAACGGGAAGACAACTGGCTCGATGGGGGATGCAGCCTGTTTCAGCTTTTATCCAACAAAGAACATGACAACTGGCGAGGGCGGCATCATCACGACAAATGATGATGTGATAAACGACCTGGCCAAGAAGTTCAGGAACCACGGCATGGCCGACCGCTATGTTTATGAATTCCTGGGATACAATTTCAGAATGACCGACATCGCGGCATCAATCGGCGTGGTCCAGTTGGCCAAGCTGGAGCAGATGACGAAGGCCCGTATCGAAAACGCGGCTTACCTCACAGAAGGATTGAAAGCCAAGGGCATTGTCACTCCTTTCGTGCCGGATGGCTACCGCCACGTTTTCCACCAGTACACGATCAGAGTGCAGGATAGGGACAATGTCATCCAGAAGCTGAGGGATAATGGTGTGGGCTCGGGTGTGTATTACCCCAAATCTCTGCATAAGTTCGACCTGCTATCGGATTACGGTAGCGAGGGACTGGATAATTCGGATAAGGCCGCGGAAGAAGTCCTCAGCCTGCCGGTGCATCCGGGATTGACGAAGGAAGATCTGGATACGATTATTGGTGCGTTCTAGATTCGGTATTTAGCCCACCCCAAATTTTGGGATAGCCCCCCACCCAGCTCCTGTGCTGGACATCCCCAACCCCCGATGTCCTGCTCGGAGCTAAAGCTTATTATCGCCATCTATGATGCTAATATGTTTTGAGACAATGATATCGAATTTCGGTGTGTCTGCGAATGCCCCCTCGTCTAAACCCAAATAGAAACTTTTTAAGAGCCCGGGAACTTTATTTCTCAGAACGATTATGAAAAAATAATCAGGTTTTTTTTCTATATTGACCCCATTTTTATATTTGATATAATGCCTAGTTATAGTTTCAATATTGGACCAAGGAATAAAAACTTCTTTTCCAAAATGCTTATTCCCTGATGTAAATCCATTTTCATAGACTCGGACATAATCTAAATTGATCACAATGTAAAGGACAATAGTGGCTGGAAATAAATAAAATGGCCAAATAGATACCTCAAGTACAAAACTAATTACTGACAAACCGAAGAGTACGGCCATCACTATCAGTACTTTATTTCGCATTTCTCTATGTTTATAAATAACTCGCCAATTTTTTGAAGAATCAATTAATAGCTTACCCCGGTCCATATATTATACAATACATTTTCTGTATTTAAATCAGTCTTGGGAAATCCCTGGGTTATCCACAGATCAGTCCAGCACCACTTTTTTCTTTTAACCCTCGCTGTGCTTGCTCACCCTCAAAAAGAAAAAAGACGGACAAATAAAGAAACTCGGGTGAGCCTGCTCGCTCGGGATATGCCCTAACCATCCCCTTCCCACGATGCCCCTGCGCTGGTCCCATCCCCAACGCCTGCTCGGTGTGCTAGATATAATTTATACCAAATCAGCATCGTCTAAATATTTAGGTATGTTTTTCTCAACTTGATTAGATAAGCCATCTATTATTGCTAAAAATCCTGGAGTCATTGCTGAAGGTATAACTTTCCCTTCTCCTCTAACTCTAATTAATAATCCAACCTCTTCAAGATTATTTACTCTTGTATTTATGGATTTGACTCCCTTCGTTTTTAAAATTCCTTGAATCTCATCTATAGATGAAGGGAGCATTTTTAATATTCTATAGTTCTTTTCATCAGACCCTACTCTAAAGACTGCTAATGTGTCTTTAATTATCTGATTTTTTATCCATACTTCGTTTATTTTCATTGTTTCCCTTTTTAAAGCGTTTTTTAGCTTTTTTGATCACAATTTTAGTAATCTCCTGGGCCACTATTTGCATAGCGGATATCATGATTTCATTCATGTTTCAACCTCCTATGATTGTTGGATGGCCTCTCATCATCCAAAGAGGTGAAACATTAATCCGAAACCTTTACGAAAGTTTCGTATTGCATATTTCCCTTCTATGAGAGACTAATGGATTTTTTTCGACGAGATCCATACTCGCGATCATTACTTTCCCCCCCAAGGCTACTAACCTTGGTGCAATAAACACTATGAAATATGAACTATTTAAATGTTCTCATTGTAGTGAATGCTACAATCTTAAATATAGCCATGTACGTATCAATAAATTCTCTCTGCTTAGTGAATGCTACAACACAAAGATTAATTAACTCGATATTAATTCACTAAGTGATGTTCAAGAAAATTGAGATAAAAAATTATAAAAGTATTAAAAATGCAACAATTCACCTCAATAATGTAAATATATTGATTGGCCCTAATAATTCAGGTAAATCCAACCTTCTTGATTTCATTGATTTTTATCAGACTATTTTGAGCTTTGAATTGAAAGAAGCATTTGGTCCTAGGCCATTTGATTTTCGAGATATAGTTTGTATGGCTTCTGATTTTAGAACTGATGCTATTGAAGGTAGTTTTATTAGTGAAACTCGAGAAGGAAAGGAAATAACCCATGAATATGGAATTGAAAATTTCAGAAATTCAAAAGGAAGATTTGGTGTTCGTTTTAAACATGAACATGTTTCATTAAATGGCGACAATCAGAGCTATACAGACAGAACTGTTTCGATACTAAATGAACAATATAGAAATAGATCTATTGCAAATCAAAATTTATATGAATATGTTAGAGAATGTCGTTCAATACGGCGTTTTCAATTTTCACCAAAATTAATTAAGAAAGAAGAGGAGATAGATATTGCTTTACCTGATATTCCATTTTTACGATATAGTGGCGAAAATTTGATTGAAGTTCTGTTTCATATAAGAGATCACAATCCTGAAAATTATCGTAAAATTGTAAATGATTTTAGATCAATATTTCCAGATATAACAGATATCTCATTCAAACATCTTGGTGAACAACGTTATGGTTTATCTTTTAACAAGAAGACATCAAAAGGCTCATGGCAACTCATGGCACCTCAAATATCAGATGGATTAGCAATCACTCTAGCTATTCTTACATTAATAAATTCAGCAAAACCCCCTAGATTTATACTGATGGAAGAAATAGAAAATGGCATTAATCCGAATACATTGAGAATCCTTTTTGAAAAAATAGTGAGTGTATCAAATAAAAAAGGAATTCAATTTTTTATTACAACTCATTCACCCATTCTTCTTGAGCTTATGAGTGATAATCCCGAATATGTAATCGTATGTGAACAAAAAGATGGTCAGTCTGAATATTTACCGTTAAATGAATTGCTTCTTAAATTTGGTTCAGAATACCAGCATGGCGAATCTTTATTCCATCTTTGGTTTAATGGTCTTATTGGTGGTTTATAATTGAAAATTCATCTAATTACTGAAGGTCCAACGGATAGACTAATACTGAAAGCTTTACTTAATAGAATGATTGAAAGGCAACCCCATTTAATTTCTGAAAGTAAAACACAAAAAAAAAATCGTAGTGTTTCTTCATTACTCGATTATGCTTTTTTTTCGAAATTTCTTCATTACGCCTTTTATCACAGTGTTGATGTAATTATTACTTGCCTTGATAATGACGCTCATGAGCTAGATAGAACTGGTATATCCATAGAAAGAAAAGAGATTATTGAAGGCTATAAAAACAAATTTTTACTTGAAAATCAGTATATATACCCAACAGTCAATCCTTGCTTTATTATTATAGTGCCAGTTGAAACTCTAGATTATTGGGTAAAATGTATTAAAATGAGAACAACTAATTGTACAGAAATATTGAATATTCGACAAATAAACAAGGCCCAAATTAAATCATTAACCTATGGGGAACAGAATATTCATTTTGGATGGATGATTGATGATCAAGCAATAACTAATGTCATTAATCAAATTACTGGACAAAATAATCTGATTGAAAAATTGGAATGCTTACCCTGTTTTAAAGATTTTCAAACACAGTTAGAAAATTGTCTATCCTAAATTTCTCAATCTTTATTTGTATTATTTTAGTTTCAGTCCAGCATCCCCAGTTCGGTCAGCTTCTCCGGCAGGTACTTATCCGTCACGAAGTTCAAACCGTATTTTGCCAATGCCTGTTGTTCCGCCTTCTTGTTTATTTTTAGCATCAGCTCGATCTCATCGCGCCAGAACCTGTCCTTGAACCTCGGATCTGTTAATTCTGATTTTAGAGCTTTCACATCCTGCGCATTCAGTTTATCTGTGGGGAGGTCGTAGGTTAGTATATCGTCGGTCGTTATGCCGATGTACACCGCACTTGGACATGCCAGGTATTCCGAAATATGAGCTGTCTTTATCGCGCCATAAGCGATTGAAGAGTAAATTCTGAAGGACCAGGGATCGCAATCAGTGAATACAAGAATAGGAAGGTTCATCTCCTCGTTAAGACGCTTCATCATGCGGCGAGTGGAACGGGCTGGCTGTCCCTTGAGATGCAGTACAATTGCATTTGAATCCTCGTCAAATCCATTTTCAACCAACCTGTCGAACATACCACCAGTTTCGACAGCCATGACGAACTTCGCATCTGTTTCGACGAAGTTCACCTTGTCGCTCTCTACATTGTACGGAATGCTGTAACCACTGTCACCGACATCGTCCTGGCAGTTGATCCTCTTCTTGATACCTTTTCTGTTCACTTCGTCCAGGGTGATATTGCCGATGATTCTGGCTCCATCCTCTTCCGGCCTGAGCTTGAAGTCCTCCCTCATGCACGCGGTTATTATTTCCAGGTCTTCGGCCAGGTTGTTCGATTCGTCCTGTGATCCGAACTTGCCTTTGTCCCAACCCTCGGATATGTAGTACATTTCTCTCAGGGTGGATGATTTGCTGTCCTTGATCATGTCCTGGATGAACTCCAGCATGTACATCGTGCGTAGCAACATGTACGCGCCATTGAGCTTCTTCGCACTTCTCACACCCTTCATGTTCCCGTACTTCCACACGCCTTTTCTGGGAGCGAATTGAATATTTTTCTTCGACCTGAGAGGGATCTCCATCTTCGGTATCTGGCCCTTGTCTATCTGTTTGTAAACACTATCGGCTATCTTGTAAAGCTCTTCCACTGCTTTCTGGGATCTGTCATCAGCAGTCTGCTTGTCGTCACTAGATGTCATTCGTCGCTCACCTCCGCCTTACCATCGTCATCAATGCCATCGTCATCATCCAGATCTTCGGCCACATCGTCATAATCAACATCGTCAATTTCATTCGCTGGCTTCACAACTGGTCTATCCTTTTCCTCATCATAATCAAAGAGGGATTGTGCCGCTGCCGTGATCTTCTTATCATCCAGGTTCCAATCACCCGGTAGCATGTCGGCTCCGATCACGATGGCTGGATTCATATCACTGAAATAAACCTCGACATCACCGAACTCTTCCTTTTCCAGACCCTTTAATTCGAACTTAATAGGATAGCTACCAGTACTCTCTATCCGATTAATATTCCACTGCACCTTATCGCCATTGATGTCATCAGGCTCTGGATCGAATTTCTTCACATCGATATCATCCATCGGAAGTTCCGCGTACAGTTTCATTTTCTTGATGGTCGATGTGTAGTTATATACGTCAACCTGCACCTTGTGCCTTTTCTTGTCATATTCGATGGAATCATCTATCCAGATAACATCCATGATGCTGGTGATCGTCCTGCCAAGTTTGGGCACTGGCTTGCCCACGATGTTCGCGGATTTTTTGGCAATCTCCGGAAGTAATATCTGAACAATATTGAACTTTTCTCGATTCTTGGCCTTGGTCGCGCTCTTGCTAAGATGTGACTTAAGCTTCCGGGCGCATAATCTCAGCGCCCGTTCTATCTCGCTGTCGATGATCTTGATATTTGCTATCGCGTCCTTGGACTCGCTGGTGAAAGGTATCTGGGTGGAAGCCACATGCACAAGGATAACTGCTGGTCCATAGGGAATTCCCTTGCCGCCACGCTGTTCAAGTCCATAGCGTCGCCAGTCCACCTTGGAGATGGCATTGGTGATCACATCCCCGCCCTGCTGGTACAACAGCGGCACGCGATTAGCGAATCTTAGAATTTCAACCTGCTTGTCCTTGGGTAGCTGGCCTCCATAGACCATACCAACTTCAACTTGGAATGGGTGGCCGGAGTACACGCTTGGATCACGAGTGATCGGGGGCGCGTAGAACTTCGGCTTCAGACCGCTCAGAACATTCCGCAAGCCTTTCTTGATAAGTGTGGGGCCAATGGGTGATAGGCAATCTGTATTCGGCGCCATTATTTTCACTTCATCAATGGCCTTGACAACTGCCTTCGCTTCCTGGATGCTCAGTGTCTTGGGGCTTTTCTTTTCTCGAACCCCGGCCTTTTCGAGAATGTCCTTGGCAACTCGGGGGCTCACCCTGGAGAATTCGTCGGTTAGGAAAGCCACCATGCGGCGATGCCTGGATGCCTTGGCCATATTGTGGAAATGGCCAAGTTCTATTCCTTTTGGATGTGGCTTCACTTCCTTGGTCTGTCGTGGGATCTCCTCACTCACCCGCTTGAAATCATGAATCTCCCCAGCCGGATCCTTGAAAGCAATATGGGCATGAGGATTCACAATGGCGGTTCCCTTCAGATATTCGAGGACCGATTGCTTGCCCGCGGTATATCGGGCATTGATGTAAACTTCAATTCTGGTTCCATGCTCCTTGCCCTCCCAGATCTTGAAATCCTCCTCGATTATGTCCGCTCGATTCTTCTTCGTATTGAGCACGAGGTTCATCCAATGGGCGGCCTCTTCTTTCTCGGTCTTGGAAATAACGTAAGTAGGCTTTCCGGTTGTCAACTGGCCATACATTACCACGGCTGAAATACCAATGCCTTGCTGGCCTCGGGATTGTCGAATTGAATGGAATCTGGAACCATACAGAAGTCGGCCGAAAACATTGGCGATCTGGCGCTTCACAATACCTGGTCCATTATCCTCCATCGTGATCTTGAACTCGATCTTGGATATCTGTTCGATCTCGACATAAATATCTGGTAAAATTCCGGCTTCCTCGCAGGCATCCAGGGAATTGTCCACACCCTCTTTCACGGATGTCAATAAAGCTCTGGTCAATGAGTCAAATCCCAGGATCTGCTTGTTTCTCTGGAAGAACTCTCCGATCGATATTTCTTTCTGACTCTGTGCCAATTTCTCTGCTGTTGAGACTGCCATTTCCATCCCTTCACTCTGTTAATATTAAGGAATGCTGGCATTCGCCATATTAATTAGACAAGCTGGCCTTGCAATAAAGACCAATCTTCGAATGCATCCCTTATGTCCGATGGTAATATCTATCGAATAATTAAAGTTTAACCTCGCACAGTCCCTAATGCATCACCTTCTCGTCCTTTAAAAAATAATATATATCTCTCTCTCTTTCATTGTATTATCTTGATACACCATATTGGAGTGATCACATGAACCTAAAAAAAGAAGACCTTCTCAAAGACCTGATAGTGCATTATGACATGAAAGAACATGACGTGGTCGACATCGTGGAATCCATGTCCACCATGGCTTTTCAAGCCCGCAATCTATCACGCGCTGCTGAGATATACGACATGATGCTGGCTGACCATGATTGCAAAGTCATCCTTTGTATGTCCGGTTCCTTATTTTCAGCGGGTCTGAAGAAGATCGTTCATGACATGATAATGAACAATATGGTCGATGCGATTGTCTCGACTGGCGCGGTCATAGTCGATATGGATTTCTTCGAGGCCATTGGATTCAAGCATTACATTGGAACCCCATTTGTGGACGACAATGATCTCCGCGAATTGCACATTGACAGAATATATGATACTTTCATAGATGAAGAAGAGTTGCGCGTGTGCGACCAGACAGTGAAGGTAATAGCTGACAAGCTGGAAAAGCGCCCATATTCATCCCGTGAGTTCATCAAGGAGATGGGAAAGTATCTGGATGATCAGGGGCCGAAAGTTGACGATTCGGTCATTCACGCGGCCTACAAGATGGATGTTCCGATATTCTGCCCAGCATTTTCAGATTGCAGTGCGGGCTTCGGACTTCTTGACCACCAGCGGCAGAATCCGGACAAGCACCTGAGCATTGATTCAGTTGCAGATTTCAGAGAATTGGTAGCTCTTGTTACAGCATCAAAACAGAGCGGCATCTTCATGATAGGCGGTGGAGTTCCGAAGAACTTCGTGCAGGACACTGTCCTCGGAGTGGAAGTTGATCCATCCGGCAAGCTTCTTGAGGATGTCCGGATGCACAAGTACGCGATACAGATCACAGTAGCTGACGAGCGCGACGGTGCGCTATCGGGCTCCACCCTGAAAGAAGCCAGCTCCTGGGGAAAGGTTGAGACAAATCATGAGCAGATGGTCTGGGCAGAAGCGACCATCGCACTTCCGCTTATAGCCGGATATGCTTATAACAAGGGCAACTGGAAGGGCAGAGAACCTTCCAGGTGGGGAAAACTTCTGTGAGCCAGATATCTGTAAATAAAAAAGTTAACGGGGTGTTAACTTTTTTCCAAAGCGGCCTTCACCACATTACTCATCCGTATGATAATGTATCTTAAAGGCTGCCATTTTCAGCAGCCTTCACCACATTACTCATCAGCATCGCGATCGTCATCGGCCCCACACCTTTTGGCACAGGGGTGATGGCACTGGCCACTTCCTTCACACCCTCAAAATCAACATCCCCGACAAGACGGTAGCCCCGCTTGGCACTTGGGTCATCCACGCTGTTTATTCCCACATCAATGACAACGGCACCAGGCTTTACCATATCTTGCTTGATATAACCTGGCACTCCAATGGCCGCGATAAGTATGTCCGCCTGACGTGTAAAAACACTCACGTCAGGAGTTCTTGAATGGCATATCGTAACTGTTGCATTCGCCCCCTGCTTCTTCTGCATCAGGAGGTTAGCCAGTGGTTTTCCCACGATATTGCTTCGACCGACAATGACCGCGTGCTTTCCAGATGGGTCGATGCCACTTCTTTCCAAAAGGACCATGATCCCAAGGGGGGTGGCTGGGACAAAATATTCCCTGCCAGACATTATTTTTCCAAGGGAATCGGCGCTGAAACCATCCACATCTTTTGCCTGGGCTATCGCATCCAGTACCTTGTTGGAATCGATATGGTTTGGAACTGGCATCTGAACCAGAATGCCGTGAACCTTATCATCAGTATTCAGGTCCTGAACAAGTGCCAGAAGTTCAGATTCCGTGGTCTCCTCTGGAAGCCGATGAACAAAGGAATTGATACCCAGCCTTTCACAGGCCCTTTCTTTCATGGCCACATAGGTCTTGGAAGCTTGATTGTCACCCACTATGACGGCAGCCAGTCCTGGAATTATTCCTCTCTCGCCCAGGCTCTTAATGGCTGGCTTTAACTCTTCCTTCACCTGGGCGGCAATTGCCTTTCCATCAATTATCTCGGCTGTCATCCCGTGGAATATAGGGAAAAGTCTATTTTAACGTTGGGAATAGGGGGTTCAATGTCTGGAAGAATGACCCTCGGTCTCTACAATTGCTATGATCTGAAGAAGATAAGGGAAGCCCACAGGAGAGCACTGGCCAGAGCTGGTCCTGTTGCTCTGGCATTTGATTGCAATCTTGTCACATTTGGCTTTCCCTATGACCGGGAAATGCGCACACCAGCAGACATTGTGGAATGGATCTCGGATACCACGTCGATAGGCGACAACGGTCAGTATTTGATAGAACTGGCCGAAGCTGGAAGGTTTCAGGCTTTTGATATTCCGAAAAAAGGCTTTCCTCCGCAATTTGGTGATGTGATCGTCACCACCCGCAAGCCAGAACCAAAGAAGAATATCACCCCTAATGAAGTGGCCAGTCGGGTCAAAAGAGGCCAATCTGTTCTACTTCTTATCGGCCTTGGACCTCATGGTCTGCCGAAGAAGGTATTCGAGGTTGGAAATCACCATCTGGATATAACACAGAAAGGCCTATCATTGGAGACCTGCACCGCGATGGGTATAATTCCTGCAGTTTTAGGAACGATAAACCGTAAAGTTTAAATATTAGACAAAATCCCGTACAAATCTCTTTATATACTCCCGGTCACATATTTATATTAATGAGATGGAACGAGAGCGGAGCTGATAATAGAGGTCATTTTACAGGCATCATTTTAGTACTGGCTCTATTAATTATATCCTTTTCCATCATACCTGGTGTTCTGGCAGACGATATGGTATCACCATCAGACAATGCAAATCCTGGTGCTTATTTGGACATTGAGTTCGTTCTTGACCTGGATGTTGTCAATACCGGTGATTCTCTTTACATATCAGTACTGGTCTTGGAAAATGATTATCCCGTGGAGGGAGCCACTGTTCAGTTATTGTCCACCTATTCGGACAATGTCACCATCGAGGTTATCGATGACCTCACTGATCAGGATGGTATGGCTAAATTCATAATTGTTGGCGAGGTACATGAGGATAGAAGCATACTTCTGAATGCCATAGCCACCTATAACGGTCATGAGGCCGCTCTGGATTCAAAAGAGGTCACCATACTCTCAAAGCCAACTCCTGTAATTAATAGGGAAGTTTGGTACATAGGCGCAAGTGCTCTTTTACTACTTTCAATAGGAGCTATAGCCACCGAGGTCGGTAAATATGGAGCTCTTAAGTTAGTCTTCATACCACTTTATTCTCGAGTGAAGAAAGAAGAGGTATTGGATCATTTCGTTCGAGGTCAGATATATGGGCATATCATGTCCCACCCAGGATCTCATTATAATGCGATAAAGCAGGAACTGAAAGTGACCAATGGCACACTGTCTCACCATCTTAGGACATTGGAGATGCAGGGCTTTGTCAAATCACAGAGAGATGGAACATACAAGCGTTTCTACCCAATGGGAGCCAAGCATTCGAAGGACAAGGGAATAAGGCTGAGTGATCTTCAACTCAGCATAATCGATTCCCTCAGGCAGACAGAGGGCATGACCCAATCCGATATCGCGGCTGGATTAGGTATGAGCCAGCAGTCCATTAGTTATAATTTGAATATACTCGTCAGAAAGGATATTCTTAGATTTGAGAGAAATGGTGTCAGAAAGCATTATTTCATAAATGATGATATTTACACATGAAAACATTGAGTATATTTTATATCTGGATAAATTAAGTAGATAATTTAGAAATATAAGGATTTATATGCATAATCTAATAATCTAATATTTTTCAATCGTTTTCACTACTCCAACACATCTCCAATATACTGCTTTAGACATACGCATATTTGGCTAATATCGTCCGCCAAAACAAAGTTAGAACAATGCTTTGTACAAAAGTCCGTACCAAAAATCATTTATATTAGACAAAAATCTGTACAAGTTTGCTTTTATACCATGAAACAATGTTATATCAATTAATGATGACTAAAACAAGATTCCAATAAAATATATATATAGTCACCACTTACAGCGGACTGAATTCCATCAGAATTTACGTTGCTGGATATCATAATAAGGAGGTAATGACAATGGTCAAAAATGAGAGGAATAAAAGCAAAAGGATAGCAGCTTTATCAATAGCATTTGTATTTGTGATGATATTGAGCGCTTTCCCAGCAGCTGTCGCAGCCCCGGATGAGGGTACTCGACAGGAAGATGACACATACGTGTTGAGAATAGCTATGCAGGATGATGTCAAGACCCTGAACCCATTGGTTGCAGGAGATGTCTGGACATGGAATGTTATTGGATATCTCTATGAGAGCCCACTTAACTCCGATCCTAATACAGACGAATTGATACCATATATCGCTGTTGGCTCTGCCAACGGAACTGGCAAGGGCGCGGATGAAGCCTGGGGCTGGGAAGATATGAACCAGGGTGTCTTTGGTTTCACACCAGAGGATGACTGGGACATAGGTATGACAGGTATTGCAGAGACAACAATTTTCTATGATTTTACAGATGTGAAATGGCATGATGGAACACAGATGACCATCAGAGATGTTTTGTTCGCATACCATATCCAGTCACAACTTCCAGACTGGGTATCCAGTGTTAAGTGTCTTATGGACAAGGGCGGAGAAGCCGGTACAAACCACACAGATTCACACTATTTGCACATCCAGAAGGTTTACGAGAGTGCAGATGGTCTGCAGGCTGGACTGAGGTTCGAGCTTCAGACACCTTTCGCAGACTTTTTCAGGAACACACTATCAGCTTTCCTGATCCCATATCACATATGGGGAAACACCGAGTCTGGACAGCCATCTGACAATATGCTCATATGGACTGACCCAGGTTACACAAAGGACAATCCAATGGCATGGGATTCCGCATCAGCTTTGGCTTGGGACAACCCAAAGCCAGTTGGAAGCGGTGTTTTCAAATTCCACTCATGGAATGTCGGTGTAAGCTCCAAGATCGAAACATATAGGGACCATTTCTACAAAGAGGGATGGAACCCAAGTTATGATCTCAATGGAGTTGCAAAGCAACCGACCATTGAGTCAATGGTATTCAAGATCTACAAGACAGCGGAACAGGCCGTTTTGGCTCTGAAGAACAATGATGTGGACTACATAGCATGGTCCATTCCACCAACCTTCGTTCAAGAGATAATGAACGAGCCGGATCTTGGTGTTAAGCAATCTGCTGAGAAAGGTTTCTTCTACCTGTCTTACAATATGAGGCCAAACAAGAGATCCTTCGGATACGATGATAATGGTGTGGATGTAGGCATGCCACTCAGGAAGGCCATAGCCCACTGTATCGATAAGCAGACAATTGTTCAGAGGCTGCTTCAGAACTTCGGTATACCTGGAGATGGACCTGTGTCATCAATTAGTACATGGTACAATGAGACCATTCCAAAGTATGCTTTCGACCCTGCAGAGGCCAAGAACATCCTTACCAGGGCAGGTTACAAATTGACTAACCCAAGTGCCGAGCCAGGCGTCGGTAACTGGTGGCTCAACCCAGATGGCTCAAATATTGGTAATTCTGATGGCGGTAAGATAGAGATATTGACACCACCTGCAGATTATGATCCAATAAGGGCTCAGGCTGGATTGATGATCGCCAAGCAAATGCAGGATATCGGTATCTATGCAGAGTCCATTGCTATGGATTTCGGAACCATCGTCAACCACATCGACCAGAGGGATTTCGATATGTACATCCTTGGATGGAGTATCGGTAGTGACCCAACAGATTTCTTGTATGCTTTCTTCCATTCCAGCACAGCAGCAGCAGGTCAGAATTACCCTGGATACTCCAATGCCAGTTTCGATTCTATAATCGATGAGGCAAGGGAGACTGGAGATGAAGATGCTAGACTGGAGCTCATCAAGGATGCCCAGGCATCTATCACATATGATCTTCCATACGATGTCCTGTATTTCAGGACCAATATCGAAGCATACCGTGCAGACAGGTTCACAGGCTGGGTAACCGGATCATCTGGTTCTATCTACAACTGGAGATCTATTCTCGAGCTGAGGCCTCCATCAAATCAGTGGCTGAATGCTAGATTCGTCAACACAGTATCTGCTATCGAATCCAATGCAACCACCGATGTCGAGGTACTTGTTACCGGGATCACAAAGAACTCTGACGGAACTCTTTCAAGAGAGCCAGTCAAGAATGCATTTGTCGAGCTCGCAGTGACAAATGGAACTTTATCCATATACAATGGAACAACAGATTCAACTGGAAAATTGAGAACCTCTTTTACAGCACCATATGTGCCGTCAAATGCGGAATTCGATAAGAATGGATCTGGTATTCTCATTGAGATAGTGAGTGCTGAATTGGAAGGATATGATATCGCTCCGAATAAGCTGACTCTTTTGACAGCTTATCCAGAAGGTGTAGATTTCCTTGCGGTTCAGATGGAAGCCGACCCGGATGTTATAGACGATAAAGATGCAACAGGAACACCTGGACTTACAAGTGTTGTTGTTACAATAACAGATCAGTCTAATAATCCAGTCAGTGGAGCAAGCGTGGTTGTAAAGGTAGATCCAAATGAACCCGATGTTTCACCATCGGAGGCTACCACCGATTCGAATGGAGAAGCGACCTTTACATTCAAGGCCGTGGATATAGATGAAGACAAGGAATACACTGTAAGTGTGATAGCATTCAAGGATGGTTTCAAGAATGGAACACAATCCATGCCTATCAACGTTATCAATGTAGAAGATGCTGTAGTAGTACAGGAGACACCGTTCCCCTCGTTCTTACTTATTGCATCACTGTTCTCGATAACGGCCGTTGCAACAGCAGTGTTTAGAAAAATAAGGGTCTAGCTTAGCTAGATCCTTCTTTACCTTTTTATCGGAGAGTCCGAGAGAGAAAGGAAGGAAATCGGAGATGTTTAAATGAGACTGAGGAAATATCTGGTCAAACGAACGATACACATGGTAATTACCTTGTTGATCGTCCTAGTGCTCTTATTCGTATTGTTCAGGCTGATGCCTGGAGATGCGGCCATGGGCCTTTTCATGACACCAGGAATAACAGATATCGAGAAGGATCAAATAGCCCTGAGATATGGATTTGCCAAAGAGGTTGATTATCCAGGAAATCATTTCGTGTATAATTTCAATCCAACCAGGATTGGACACTACACTATTGATATAGAAGCTGATAGTGATACGGTTCAAACGTCCTTTGATGTGAATATGGATCCTGCAATTACTGATCTTAACCCACCTACTATATTCGATATTGATGCTATTCCAGCAGGAAATAATACGATAGCTTTGATGGTCAATGCCACTGATTCTAATGAAATAAAGAATATAAAATACAGTGTCACAGACCCTGAATTTGTTACCAATTATGATATCATAATGAGTGAGGTCACATCTGGTCATTATGAGGCCATCATACAGCACACATCAGTAGCTAACAACAAAAACTACAGTGTGATGATTGAAGCTAGTGATATTTACCAGAACACTGCGACCGCGGCAATGACATTCGAGATAACCGTGGATGCTACATCTGGCAATATTACAAGCATTGCTCCATCATTCAAGATGTGGAACCTGATGGTGGGAGTATCTGATGGTGATGTTGCTGCTAACGGCGAATCTTTGCCAATAATGGCTCAGATCGAAGGTGCGACCTCTGTTGAGATGGTAGTGGTGACCCCAGACAATACGACATCACAGCCACTCACTCTTACACAGGGTGCGAATTGGTACAATGGATCTTATGCTATTCCTATCAATGGAATGTTTATCATAGATGTCGAAGCCGATGGAATAGAGATATCATCGTCCTTCCCTGTCAATGCAGCTTCTTCCAGCCTGTCCCTGCCAGCCGACTCAACGATCTTGTCAGCTTTCACGATGCAGAGAGAGGTCAATGGGATATTGGTAGATGAATATCCATTCATTTACGATCAAGCTTCCATTCCCGAGATAGTGGTAAATGTATCCGCAGTCCAAGGTGGAGAGAGGTTCTCAGACAATTTGGAGGGGCATATCACCTTTCCAGATGGAGCAGTCTCAACTGTCTACCTCAGTCATCCGGTTGATGTTGTTGACAGAGGCATGCTTGAGCAGTTCCTTTACTACATGAAATCCATGCTTCTGTTCGACTTTGGAAATTCCTTTGAGGATAACAGACCAGTCTGGGATGTTATTCTTGAGAGAGTGCCACCAACCCTATTACTGTTCGGAAGCTCTTTGATATTGAGTTATATGATCGGTATCGTAGTTGGTGTCGTAGTCGCATGGAGGAGAGGCACAGCTCTTGAACTAGGAACTATTGTTGCAACTCTATTCTTGTACTCTATGCCGATCTTTTGGTCTGCTTTGATAGCTCAATGGCTATTCTTTGTTCAACTTGAATGGTTCCCTCTGAGTGGTCTCGGAGGTGTTTCCATGACCGGTGATAAACTTCTTGGTATGGAATATTTCGTTGATGTCATATGGCATTTGACTTTACCACTTATGACCTTGACGGTATTAGGTTTGGCAGGTACCATCCTTCTGATGCGTAGCTCCATGCTAGAGGTTATGGGTGAGGATTTCATCACAACAGCCAAGGCAAAAGGTTTGAAGACCAGGCAGGTCGTGTACAGACACGCTGCCAGAAATGCGATGTTGCCAGTTGTGACATCCATGGCACTTTCACTAGGTGGTATCATCAGTGGTGGTGTTTTGACAGAAACGATCTTTTCATGGCCAGGAATGGGAACACTTCTGGTTAGAGGGACATTGATGCACAATTACCCGATTGTCCAGGGCGCATTCTATATCATGGCAGGCATGACCGTTCTCGGAAACATGTTCGCCGATATACTGTATGCGTATCTAGATCCGAGGGTCCAATTATGAGGAGGTGAGAAAAATGGTTACATCAAAACAAATAAAAGAAAAATTCAGAGACACAAAACGTTCATTCACACATAACTGGAATCTCTTCAAGGAGAACAAGGTGGGTCTTCTGGGCCTTGCAATAATGGTGGCTTTCATATTGATCGCAGCTACATCTCCTTTAATGGGATTGAAGCACCCGATTGATTGGTTTGCTCCGGATGAGGACGTGGTCAATGTTGAGAACTATTTGAATCAGAAGGCAGATGGAATTGTGACTACTAGCGCTGTAGGAAGAATAGTTCCTTCTGCGAATTCCAAGCCTGTTGACCGACTATATTTAGCAGGTGGTGAAGAGGGTTCGGTCTTATCGCCTTATGGCCTTTATGCGAAATCATCCAGTGATGGTAGTCAAGCTTGGCTGAGCTTCTCTGGTGCATTCGAGACCAATTCCCGAATCTCATCAAATGTCGAAGGCCATAATTTCGGACACAAGAGAGACCCAACTGGAATGGACTTCAGACTGATCTTTGGAACTGAGAATGGTGTCGTGTATGTTCTCCAGGATTTATTGAGTTCACAATATCCCCCAACTGGTTCCAGTGTGTATGCTATCAACTTGGATGGCCCAGTTGTTGGTGTTGATATTTATGAGTCTATAAATCGATACATGGACAGCGATGATATCTTTGTCGTAACAACCACCAGTTCATTATACATCATGGATGGTTCATTCAATATCAGATCCTCTACGTCGGTTTCAAATACAACACTCACCGCCCCCACTATATCTTTGGATGGGGAACAGGTATATGTTGGAACCACTGATGGTCTTATCTATGGGTTCAACACGTATGATGGAGCACAGATCGGTGTTACATATGATCTGTACGATCCAGCCTATGATTATACTGGAACCACTCCTGCAGAAACAGCTGCAAATGATAGGAGGGACTATTGGTCCTCATATCCATTAGTTGCTGAAGGCAAGATCTTCGCATCAACAGATGATGGTAGGATCCATGTATTATCAGATACTGACATGATGCCATTGACTGGCTGGGAAGGTGGATACAAGGTCGACACCACACTCGCAGACCTTGATCTTGGAAACCTTACCACCCCATATGTGAGAAGTGATGGTAATGAGGTTGTAGTTGGTTCGGACACAGGCTATATCTACAGGGTGGCAACAGAGCCAAGAGTGGACACAGTCGAATCAATGGTGAGGCTGGTCTTTGATACATCTATCAACGATGCTTTGGATACTTCTTGTGTCGCAATGCCATATTATGATGCAATATACTCGAGGCTCATATTTGCCACGGTGAAGAACTCCAATTATACAGCAGACCCAACAGATGACTCCACATTGGTCTATGGAATAGATACAACAGGCGCAGTCAAATGGAGAAAGAGTCTGGATGGCGTAGCTTATGGAACTCCTATCGTGTATGATGATTATCCTTCTGGATCTGATCAACACAGCGGTGAAGGTGAAGTGATAATAGCTACCTCACAGCTTGATGCGGACGGTAATCCATCATCAGGAGTCCGCTCAAAGTTGTATTCATATAGATGTACTGGAACCATGATAGCTCCATTGCCTCCTACATGGACAATGAGTGAAGAGGAACTGCCACCAAGTGGTATAGACTATCCTCTGGGCACAGATGCTCAGGGTAGGGACATACTGAGTCAGCTTCTTCTGGGTTCAAGGATCGCTCTATTGGTAGGATTCGCAGCAGCTATATTCTCGATAAGCATAGGTATGCTGGTTGGTCTGGTATCAGGTTATTACGGTGGCAATGTCGATATAATATTGATGAGGTTCACTGATGTTATCCTGACGCTTCCAGGTCTTCCACTGCTTATCATTTTAGCGGCACTGATGGAACCCAGCGTATTCAATATCGTATTCATTATCGGTATTGTCGGTTGGGGTGGAACTGCCAGGGTTATAAGATCTGAGGTTCTCACATTGAAAGAGAGACCTTTCATCGACTCTGCAAGAGTTTCTGGAGCCAGCAAGACAAGGATCATGTTCAGGCATATAGCTCCGAACATTCTTCCATTGGCTGTTCTCTATATGACCTTCTATGTTAGTGGTGCTATCCTTTCAGAAGCTTCATTGAGTTTCATTGGATTGGGTGACCCGCGAACAATGAGCTGGGGAATGATGTTGAACTTCGTTCAGCACGCGAATGCATTGACCGCATGGTGGTGGCTATTGCCGCCTGGCATCTGTATCACTCTGATATGTTTGTCTTTCTTCCTTCTTGGAAGAGCATTCGATGAGATCGTTAATCCAAGATTGAGGAGGAGGTGATTTAAATGGCACTGTTAGAAATAGACAATGTAAGTGTGCATTACGGCATTCAAAGAGGAACAGTTAAGGCTGTCGAGAAAGTCACATTGAAGCTGGACAGGGGTGAGACCTTAGGTCTCGTCGGTGAGTCCGGATGTGGCAAGACAACAGCAGCCTATGCGATCACCAGGCTTCTTCCCGATAATGGAGATATCGTCGAAGGTACGATCACCTTCGACGGTACGGTCATTGCCGGAAGCGAAGAGGAAATGGCTCTTTCTCCCAAAAAGAGAAAGAAATACGTGGAGAATCTCATGGTGGATTTCCGATGGGATGAAGTTGCTATGATCTTCCAGAGTGCGATGAATGCTTTCAACCCCGTGTTCAGGGTCGGAGACCAGATCGCTGAGGCCATAAGGGCCCATGACGATATCACGAAGGAAGAAGCAAGGAAAAGGGTACTTGAGCTTTTCAAGCTTGTTGGTCTTGATTCTGAGAGAGTAGATGGATATCCACATGAATACAGCGGTGGAATGAGACAGAGGGGTATGATCGCTATGGCTCTTGCCTGCAACCCGAAACTCATTATTGCCGATGAGCCCACAACTGCTCTGGATGTGATCATGCAGGATCGTGTCTTGGCCGAGATCAGGGACCTTCAGAGGAAACTGGGCATGGCCATGATCATCATCACTCACGACATATCTGTGGTTGCGGAAGTGGCCGAGAAGATAGGTATCATGTATGCTGGAAGAATATTCGAATACGGAGACATAGATGCGGTATTTGAGAGGCCAGCAAACCCATACGCTATGGGTCTACTCGCTTCTTTCCCAAGTATCATTGGTGAGAAGAAACCACTCTATTCGATCCCAGGTTCACCGCCAGATCTTTCAAACCCACCATCTGGATGTAAATTCCATCCAAGGTGTAAATATGCGAAAGAGATATGCAAGGATCAGGAACCTGATATGGTCGAGGTCGAACCCAACCACTTCTCTCTTTGTCACTTCGCTCTTGAGCTGTTCAATGGCCAATTGAAGGAGGTGAGATGATGGCAGATTCAGATGTAATATTTGATGTTGTAAACCTACGAAAATACTTCGAGATGTCTGGAGGTTTCCTATCATCATTGATGAGCAAGGAATCCATGTTCGTTCACGCGGTCGATGATATCTCCTTCCAGATCAAGAAGGGAAAAATCCTTGGATTGGTCGGAGAGAGCGGCTGTGGTAAGACAACTGCTGGTAGGCTTCTCGTTAGGTTGGAAGACCCAACCTCCGGACACATGTTCTTCCAGGGAGAGGATATTGCTGATAAGAAAGGTAATGAACTGAAAGATTTCAGGCGAAAGGTTCAGATGATCTTCCAGGATCCATACGAATCTCTAAACCCAAGGTTCACAGTATTCGGCACAGTGGTGGAACCATTGCTCGTACACGGTGTTGGAGAATCCTATGAGGAAAGAGAGGACATGGTCGCAAAGGCACTTGAGTATGCGGAATTGAAACCATCCTCCGAATACATGGGAAGATACCCACACGAGTTGAGTGGTGGACAGAGACAAAGGGTGGCTATCGCGAGAACACTGGCACTGAGGCCGGAGTTCATAGTGGCTGATGAGCCTGTATCCATGTTGGATGTGTCCATCAGGGCGGGAATCATGAATCTCATGCTGGGCTTGAAGGAAAGATATAATATTCCTTTCATGTTCGTAACACACGATCTTTCCGTGTCAAGGTACATGAGCGATCATATCGCTGTTATGTATCTGGGAAATATTGTGGAATACGCACCAGCGGAGACCATCATACACAATTCCTTCCATCCGTACACCAGAGCTCTTCTTTCTGCGGTTCCGATACCAGATCCTGGTATGGAACGTGGTAGGACCGAGATCAAGGGAGACCTTCCATCGGCTTTGAATATCCCATCCGGATGTTCCTTCCACCCAAGATGTCTTTATGCAAAGGACGTGTGTAAGGAGAAGAAACCTGCTGTCAAAGAGATCGAGACCGGTCACTTTATCCAGTGCCACTTTGCAGGTGACATATCCTTCAGAACAGATGAGCCCAAGATCCCAACCTTTGAGGATCAGGTGAAGGCAGCTGAAAAAGAGCCGTCTGAACCAGTAGCTCGTCAGGTAGCCTGATAGGGAAGACATAATATCAGCTTCGGTCAATTGGCCGAAGCTGACCACATTATTTTAATATTTAATTATTTAATTATTTAATTATCTATGTATTGTTACTACGTAAGTCACATTGCAATTACAAAGGTTCGTACCACAAAGAATTTATATTATACAAAAAATTGTACAACTTTGCTTTTATATTAGTCTAACATTGTCCATATGATGAGTAAGCCTGGCAAGATGAAGAGAAGTGATATTATCGAGATAATCGGTATCTGTTTAATAATAACAGCTCTCATTTCTACTTATGGAATATATTACACATCCAATGAATATGCAAAAGTGACAGAGACCCAAATGAACATCAATGCCGTGGTGCCTTATTATCCACAATCTGTATCTATGTTTATGGCAGATAATACATCTACCATAAATGTGAATATCGCGGTGCTCAATAATGTAAGCAGAATAGATGTCGAGATCTATCTTATAGAATACACGATATATGCCTCTGATGAGCCTATACATCTTCCAGATTACAATGATTATATCGGAATAGTTGCATTTTCAGGTAGCGGGAATGAAATAGTACCGGCTGGGGAGAATCAGATATATAATGTCCCGATAGTGATAGATTCTGACAATGAGTATTATCCAAAATTACAGGACATCACCCTCGATGGCTCTGCTTATCTTCTTATTCAAGGCAGGGTTCATTACAAGCTCACTGGAGCTAGTGGGCTTCAGGATTCTATAATTTTCTATTATATTAACGAGGTGGGTGTAAATGCAAGGTGATGGGGGCATGAGCAATATGAGGAAGTTGAAGCTTCTAGCATGGTCCATATCGGCAGGTACTGTGGTGGCTTTCTTCTTCAGTAGTAACTTTTTGAAATTTGCAACCGGGTTTTCTCCAGGGGGAGAGATCCTTGTCATGAGTCCCCTTTTCTGTGGTTTCATTCTAGGTATCCTTACAACGATGGATGAATTACAGCATTCGGTATTTGCCTCCATATTGATGACGATATCTGCAGTGGCAATAATCATATTGTCCCTATTCTCGCCTATATTGTTTGGTGTATCTGGAGACTTCGTAGGCCTTTATTATGTGTTCGTCATCCAGAACATGCTGATAGCCATTGTTCTGATATTCCCAGTTTCTCTTGTATCGACCATTATAGGAAAGGTCGTAGGCGAATACGCACTCCTTTCACATATTTACAAAAGTGAAAGAGCGACTCTGAGAAGTGAGACCATCAAATGGTATAACATGCTGGAAGAGGCTGCTGACGATGAGACTGAGTTGAAGCCCATTGGGTGGAAGCCCGAGGATGCTGGACCTGAGCAACCTGAAATGACACCCGTTGTCTCTTTAGAGCCTGAAGAAGTAACTGATGAATAGTTACATGGATAATTGGTCTGGGTGTTTTAACAAGTAAATGGATGCAACTGATGTTTTAAGAGAATATCATAATGCTTTACCCTGGAAAATAATTTATCACATGATATCAATTCCCATTCTATGTTCGATTCCCCACAGGAAAAGATAAGAAAATGGCTTGAAAAAACCATAAAGGATAGCCAGCAAGCTGTAGATCATGGATGGATTATAGAGGAAGAAGGTAGCACCATGGTCATAGACACTGAGCAGATGCCCTTCAAAATAATCATTCAGGTAGATGATGATCTTACCTACATTGCTGTCAAAACCGCCATATATACAAAGGACAAGCCAGTGGAGATCGCTGAATCAGTTTTCCGCTCTCTTCTCAAGAAGAACAAGGCCATGGGTCTTTCCAAGTTCTTTCTCATGGATGAGGATGATACCCTTTGCCTAAGGACCGATCTATACACCCAGCATATGGATAAGAAAGAGTTCAATCTGGCACTGGAATCTACCATACTTGGTGGCAGATGGCTGATAGCCGAGCTGGGTGAAACAGAGGAGGACAATCGTTTTGCCAAGGAGATGGCCACCCTTGGATCTGCTGAGCTGCTCATAGGCACACCCATGGAAGAAGTGGAGGCCAAGATGGTGGAGGCTGGGTATCCGGAGGATCAGGCTGTAATACTTGTTAAGAGCCTGGCATATCAACTGGGTTTGATAGAAAAAGAAGAAAATGAGAGTGAAGACGTTCAGATCCAGACTCCTGAAGAGGAAGACACCAGCGCGGTAGATCGATATATTTGGTGATCATATCAATAACTCAGATGCGTAATCATGCGCAAGTTTTATTATTCTTGTATCATATTGACAAATGTTAATATGCTTGATATCGACACCGAACTGGGTAAAGCGAAGCAGGCACTAGATGCCAGGAATTTTGATGAGGCCAAGGACATCTGCAAGACCATTCTCCATGATGTGACCGGAACTCTTGAGTCCGACCTGCGCGATAAGATGAGCATATACGATGTTCTAGCAGAGATCACAAGGATTGAAGGACGTCTAGTGGACAATATAATGTACTCGGACCATGTGATAGACGGTGCCCGGAAATTGAATGACCGAGAGACACTGGCCAGGATGCTGAATACCAGTGGTTTCACCCTCAATAGAATGGGGAACCGTGATGGTGCTATGGAGAGGTTCAAGGAGGCTGAAAAACTGGTTCATAACTTCAAGAACCAGGTGCAATACGGTCGTGCATTGGCTGGCCAGGCAAATATTCTATGGCGAAGTGGGAAGAATAGAGATGCGATCCAGCTGGCCGAGAAAGTTTTGGAGATCGGTCTGGCGAATGATGAGAACATGCTTACAGCTGGAGCTGCTGGTATACTATGTTCATGCTGGTATGAGCTGGCCGAGTTCGACAAGGCACTTCAGGCTGCCAAGTTATCTGTGTCCACTTACAGGAATATGGTCAATCCAGCTGATCTAGCCCGGGCATTGAACAATCAGGGTGAGATATACAAGAGGATGAAGCAATTCGACAATGCCATAACTTCGTACCAGGAGGGCATATCCATTCTGGGCTCTGGCAAGGAAAGACAATTGGGCTATCTTTTGACCAATTTGGCCGAATCCCAGGTCCGTAAGGAGGATATCTCCACGGCAGAGGCCAGCCTTGGTGAGGCCAAGGCCATTCTGGAGGGTAGTGAGGATAAATTCGCAGTGGCCTGCATGTGGTTCGTCACTGGGTTGATAGAAGTGGCCAATGATCGCCCTGAAAAGGGAATAGAATGGATCCGCAGGGCCGAAAGGCGTATGGAAAGTTTGGGTATGGTCTATGACCTCGGGGTCATCCAGTATGAGATGGCAAGCATATACATGAAGATCGGCAGGGTGGACCTAGCGGTCATGAATATTCACAAAGCCATCGATGTGCTGGCCAAGGCCGGGTCCAAGGATCTGGTAGATAATGTGAAGGATATCATCCGCGGTGGCAAGTGAGCGAGGCAAAACATATTATCTTCTTCATCGATATTAGGCCAATGAAGATTCTTTTCATATGGAACGTGCGCGCGGAGCTGAGATCATATCTGGAAGATGCCCTTCCAGAGATGCAGATGATATACCCTTGTCCAGTTGGCTCGGATGATAATTTCGACACAGTGACAGAGGATATGTACCTGCCCTATGCCAGTGAGGTAGATGTGATAGTTGGCTGGAGACCATCAAAGGAGCTTCTTCTTGCAGCCAGTAATATTAAATTGTTCATCAATCCCGGGGCCGGTGTGCAACATATAACCGACCTCTTCCTGGAACTGAGAGAAGAGGGACGAACCATACCATTGGCGAATGGGCATGGCAATGCTTATTTCACGGCCACTGGCGCGGTCGGTATTTTGCTCTCTCTAATGAACAAGACCATCGTTCACCACAACTGGATGGTGGATGGGAACTGGCGATTCCTGGATGACAAGGCCAAGACCATCCCACTGAGGGATAGAAAAGTGGGATTCCTTGGATACGGGCATGTGAGCCAACATGTACATTCATTTCTATCAAATTTCCGACTGGAATTCCACGCTCTTAGGAAGGACTGGACAAAGCAAAAGGATGAGGGTCCGACACCCATTATCCGGTATGGTCCGAATGGGCTGGACGAGTTTCTTAGGACGGTCGATATTCTGTTCATCAGTTTGCCGAGTACGAAGGATACCATCGGTCTAATAGCAAAGGCCGAGCTGGACTTGCTTGGACCAGATGGAATATTGGTGCAGACTGGCCGTGGTGATATTGTGGATGAGAAGGCCCTTTTCACAGCCCTTAAGGACAAAAGAATAACAGGGGCAGCCATTGACGTGTGGTATGATTATAGGCCAAAGGAGGGCGAACAAGGCCGTAAATATCCTTACAACCAGCTCGAACATCCTTTTCATGAGCTGGACAATGTCGTGATGTCGCCGCATAGATGTGCGTCGCCTTTTGATGATCTGGAGAGATGGGATGAGGTCATTGAGAATATTAAGAGGGTGAGAGACGGAAGTGCTGACTACCTCAATATAGTGGATATTGAGGCCGGATACTAGATCATTGATCCATCATTATCCCTTTAATCTCATTCAAGTTTGAATTCCTCAACCGCCATCTCCCTGAGCTTGAACTTCTGTATCTTGCCGGACTCTGTCATTGGATATTCATTGACGAACCAGATGAATTTTGGAACCTTGAAATTGGCTATATTTTCCTTGCAATGGCTGATCAAATCTTCCTTAGTCACATTGTGGTCATTCTTTAATTTGATGACCGCCATTCCGGCCTCGCCCAGTCTCTTATCCGGAACACCTATAACGGAAGCCGTGTCCACATAAGGCAGGGTGAAGAGGAATTCCTCGATCTCCCTGGGATAGACATTGAAGCCGCCTGATATGTACATCTCCTTCTTTCTTCCCACGATCCTGATGTATCCTCTATCATCCATTGTGGCCAGATCTCCAGAATGAAGCCAACTGCCATCGTCAATTGCTTCTTTTGTTTGGCCTGGCATCTTGAAATAGCCTTTCATTATATTGTAGCCCCGGGAGACAAGCTCGCCGGTCTCGTTGAGGGGAAGTTCCTTTCCCTCGACGTCGATGATTTTTATTTCCTGTTCTGGCAAGGCTCTCCCAACGGTCTCCACCCTGTCCTCAAGGGAGTCATTCAGCCTGGTCATGGTTATGACGGGCGATGCTTCCGTGAGTCCGTAGGCTATTGAGATATTGGCCCCCATCTTGTCAATGGCCCCCTTCATCACCTCTATGGGGCAGGGAGCTCCGGCCATCACACCAGTCCTTACAGCATCCAGGTCGTAATCCTTATTTTTGAGCACATCCAGGTAGTTGATGAACATGGTCGGAACACCGTGAACCACCGATATTCTGTATCTCTCCATGGCTTCCAGTGAACTCTTGGCATCGAATACAGGCATGGGAACCACACCAGAACCAGCATGGACTGAAGCCGAGAGAGCGATCACACAGCCAAAGCAGTGGAAGAAAGGCACTACAATGAGGGTATTGTCATGCTCATTTTGCTCAAGAACCTCGGCGACCTGGGCAGCATTTTTCGCGATGTTCAGATTGGTCAGCATAGCTCCCTTTGGCTCTCCGGTCGTTCCAGAGGTGTATAGGATGAAGACCGTGTCATCTTCTTTTGCTTTCTTAATGATATCTTCCAGAGCCAGGTCATGAGCATGATCCGAGCCAGCCTCCAGAATTTCATCGAAAGCAGTCATTCCAGATAACACCCTGTCACCAAGTACGATAACCTTCTTCAGCTCGGGTATCTTGCCTCGGAGGGAATCAAGTATTGTAATATAATCAGAGCTCATAAAATCCGAGGTCATGACAAGAGCTGTTGCCTGGGAGTTGTTCATTATGTAATCAACTTCCTTGGCCTTATATCTGGTGTTCATGGGGACCACGACACCACCCATCCTGGCAATTCCAAAAAAGGCGATTATCCATTCGGGATAATTCGGCATATATAGACCAACACGATCTCCCTTTTTAATATCGTTCTTCAAAAGACCGCTGGCGAATCTGGATGCTTTACTGTCCAGTTCGCTAAATGTCATCTCTATTCCTTTAAAATAGATGGCAGTCTTATCAGGGAATCGCTCTGCCGCCCTCTTTAGCAAGTTTGATAATATATAATCCGTCATCTGTTTCACCTATGGATATTGTATCTGGGTAATTTCTTGTCAGCGGTCAAATCATACCTGATATAAGATTTTTATCCTTGTATGGAAAGTGTTGGCTGATCATCTCTAGTAATTGAAATGGCAATTAGGTTTCCTTCTCCGATATATTGGGATAAAATAAGGTGGGCCCAACGAGATTTGAACTCGAGACATCCCGGTATCAGAGAGAACAACCCCTTATTTGAGGTTTGTTCCATATCAGCCGGGCGCTATAACCAGGCTAAGCCATGGGCCCATTGCGTTTGGTAAGTGACTCCATCCCCTGGTTGGGTCAAATAGAACTAGAGCCCTTACATGTCCCTGAAATAAGTTATTTGATTTAAACCTATCTCGCCCCTCTGCTCATTTTCATGTATTGAAGAATTATATTGTCTGACAGAAGGTGCCAGTAATTATTTAATCAATAGATTATTAGTTTCATTATATTGATAATCAAATATAATCCATATACTTGATATTTAGTGCATTTATCCTAAAAAGGAAACATTTATATATACAGCAATAGATATAGTTGCTTGTCTGACAAAGGTCGGACTCTACATGGGATGGGATGTAGAAAGCACTTTCAGGACTAATATGAAATAAATCGAGGCCAAGTGAAAGTTGACCTTTTTTGCCTGTTCCAGTAATTTGGATAGGTGACGAGTTTGTATCTCAAACAACTTGAAGTGGAGAATTTCAAATCATTCAAGGGCAAATTGTCCATACCATTTATGGATGGATTTACGGCTATTACAGGGCCGAATGGCAGTGGGAAATCCAATGTATCTGATGCTGTGCTTTTTGTGTTGGGGCCAAGGAGCTCCAAGGCCATAAGGGCGGGTAAGCTCACTGATCTTATATTCAATGGTGGTAAGACTGGTAAGCCAGCATCATTTTGCAAGGTATCTTTGATCTTTGATAATTCGGAGAATATTCTACCGATCTCGACCAATGAAGTAAAATTGACCAGGCTTGTCAAGCGCTCGAAGAACCAGATCGGGTATAGCAGTAATTTTTATGTCAATGGGAAGAAGTCCACATTGGGAGACTTCGACAATATTCTTTCTCATGCAAGGATCTCATCAGATGGCTATAATATCGTACAGCAGGGTGATATAACCAATATCGTCAGCATGGGCGGTGTAGAGCGCAGGCAGATATTGGATGAGATAGCCGGAATAACAAGATTTGACAAGGATATCGACTCTGCCAATGTCGAGAAGATAGAGACCGATGACAACCTTGAACGTATTGATATCATAATGGATGAGATACGCAAGCAACTGAAGCAATTGGAAGGCGAAAGGACCAGTGCGATGAAGTACAAGGAGATCAAGGAAAAACTGGACCTTGCCAGAGCCCAGATCGAATACAAGAAGAAAAGCAGTGTGGAGAATGAGCTTCAGGGAATGGAAGAGCAGATCAATAAGAGGGAAGAGGAGATATCAAAAACACATGCTGAGAAAGCCGCTCTTTCCAAGAAGCTCAATGATATATCCATCGAGTTGGATGAGCTTGAAAAAGAGTTCTCCGAGAAGAGCTCGCAGGAAAACCTGGAATTGAAGAATAAAATTGATTCTTTACGCGTCGAGGTTGCAAGAAGTAATGATTCTATAGAATTGTCCAAAGAACAGATACCTGAGCTTAAGGGTGAGAAAAAGAAAAAAGCTCTGGATATGAAAAAGATAGAGACAGAGCTTGTGGACTTGAATACTGAACTCAAATCTACAGAGATCAAGATCAAGGACAATGATCACGAGATGAAGGAATTGGACAAGTCTTTGAAAAAGCACAAGTCCAAGCTTTCCAAATCCGATACCGACCTCTCCAAACTTCAGGATGATGTTGTTGAGATGAAGAACAATATGGATGTAGGCGCGACCCAAGTTCAGAAGCTTATCATAGATAAGGACAGGGCACTTGATAAGAGCAAAAGGATCAAGCTGGATATATCTGAGCTTGAAGAATCAAAGAAGACCCTGGAATTCGAGATCAAGGATACTGACTGGCGCCTTAAGGAATACAGTTCCACCACGAAGAATTCGGATAAAGAAATGAAGGCACTGCAGGAGAATTTCTTCCAGAAGAAGAGCAGGGAGGAAGAACTCTCCAAGCAAGCGGTGGAGCTTGAGAGCGCGATCAAATCCCTGACAAGACAATATAATCAATTAAAAGCAGAAAGCGAGGCTTCACAATCTGTGGCCAAAGGTTACACAGCAGCTGTTAACAAATTGGTCGAGGCAAGGGATCGTGGAGATATCAAAGGTATTCATGGAACGATCGCCGAGCTGATAAATGTGGATGATCAGTTCGAAACTGCGATCAACACGGCCGCTGGCCCAAGAATGCAGGCCCTGGTTGTCAATGATGATGCAGTGGCTGAAAAATGTATATCCTATCTCAAGAAGAACAAGATAGGCAGGGCGACCTTCCTTCCACTCAATAAGATGGTGATGCAGAAGCCAAGGGGCAAGGCTCAATTGGCTGTCAAGAGATCACTTGGCTTTGCCTTGGATCTGGTTCAATTTGACGAGAAATATCGAGATGTATTCTCCTATGTATTTGGCGACACCCTGGTCATGGGCTCTCTCTCGGAAGCAAGAGAGATAATGGGCGGTGTCAGGATCGTGACCAAGGATGGAGAGCTTATTGAAGCATCAGGTGCCATGATAGGTGGATTGAGATCCCGATCTATGCTCAAGATCGGAAGTACGGATAAGAAATCTCTGGATGATGTTTCAAAGAGGCTGAGAAAGGCCACGAATGAAGCAGATAATATCAGCGGGGAATTAAGCTCATTGAGATTGGAGCTCATTGGAATTGAAAAGGAGATAAAAGAGACAGGAGCCTCATCCGGTGGATCATTGGGTAAAGGCGAAGCCCTCAAAATAAAAAAGAAAGAGCTCCAGACGAATCTCAAGACCCTTGATAACAATATCACAGGATTGAAGAAGGAACTCGGAATTGTGGAAAAGAGCATCACGAAGCTCGAATCCGAACTGATGTCCCAGGCGGACAAGATGGAGACTTTGAAAGCACAGAAAGATGAGATGGAAAAGAATCTCTTCAAATTGACCCCTGCAAAGATGGGCAAAGAGATGAATGAACTTCAATCAAAATTATCCGAACATATCAATATCAAGTCCGAGTTGGAAGCAGGTGGATCATCTCTGAAGGCACAGATCAAGCTGTATACGGAAAGGAAGAAAGAAATACAAGCTGTATTGGATGAACTGGAAAATAAGATCAATGTAAATCAGGATAATATCAAATCAAAATCCAAAGAGACAGACAAGCTTAAGGTGAGCTTGAAAGCAGAATTGAAATTACAGGAATCGATGGGCAAGGATCTTATCATTGCCAGGGATAGGCGAGATAAAGTTTATCGAACCAAGATGGAGACCGAGGCCGAGATAGAGAAGCTCAATCACAGAGCGGAGACCAAGGAAGACTTCATCAGAGGTTTAAGGATCGAATACGAGAATGCTTCCAAGAGATTGAAGGAGATAGAGGAAGCGGTTAAAGATATCAAGATCGAAGATAAGGACAAGATACCTTCAATGGAAACACTGAAGAAGATCATCAGAAGATCCGAAGTATCACTGGAGACCATCGGCAGTGTGAATATGCTGGCTTTGGAAACCTATGAAGAGCAGAAGGACAGACATGAAGAACTGAAGGTCGAGGTCAAGAGATTGAAGGATCAGCGAAAGAGATTGATCAAGCTGGTTGACGAGCTCAAGGAGAAAAAGAAGACCGGGCTCCTCAAAGTATTCGATGGTATCAATGAGAAGTTCAAGGATGTGTATGCGGATCTCTCGGATGGGGGAGAAGCTGAGCTTCTTATAGAGAATATGACGGATCCTTTCCAGGGTGGCCTGCAGATAAAGGCCAGACCCAAGGGGAAGAAAGTGCACAGGTTGGAAGCACTTTCTGGTGGTGAGAAGGGCCTTGTTTCCATGTCCTTCATATTCGCGATCCAGAGATATCAGCCATCACCTTTCTATGTTCTTGACGAGGTAGATCAGAACCTCGATGCTCTAAATGCACGCAATATCGCGCAGATGATAAAGAGGAATTCCGAGCGTGCTCAATTCCTTCAGATATCACTTAGAGAGGTTACATTGAAGGAGGCTTCCAATCTCGTGGGGGTCACCATGCAGAATGATGGTATTTCCAAGGTCATAATGAAAGTCGATCTGGGAACTGTTAAGAAGGATATCATGGACATCAAAGATGCCGATATCAAGGATATCAAAGGAACTGATATCGATAATATCGAAGAAGATACACCAAGTATGAACAATGGGATGGGATAGAATGAAATACGACACAGAGGAAATATTGAACCACTTGCTTTTTCACAAGGCAATAATCAAGGAGAACGATGAGGATCTGAACATGGACAATTACCTGTCTTTGCTCCATAAATTGGATGAAGGCATGCATGTTATTATCGAGGATCCTGTTGAAAAGGCGGTTGCCATTGCATTCCAATTGGTCATGGAGAGCAAGTTCGATCCATGGGACATGGACCTTACTGAATTCACCAAATTATATTTGAAAAGGATAAATAATGATGACGATGTTAATTTCATAATAGCTGGAAGGCTCATTCTCATGGCCTGGTCAGTTCTCAAGATGCAGAGTGATAAAGTTCTGTTGGATGCGGACAGACCCGAAGAAGTGGAGGAATACTTCTTCGAGGACTGGGATATCATGGAGCATTCCGAGGAGCCATCAAGCTCTGGTTATTTCCAGACTGTGTTGCAAAGTGAGGCCCCCATCATCCAGGAGGCCGTCAGGAATACAGCCACTCGTCAGGTGTCACTCATGTCCCTTCTCGAAGCTTTTGACGAGGCTCGCCAGGAGATCGAATTGAGAAAATTGGTGGGTAAGCGCTTTGATGAACCTGAGATCGAATTCAATCTTTCAGACAATATGCATATGGAGAATCTGGAAGAGAATATCAGTATCACATGGCAGAGAATATGTAATTGCGACGAAGGAGCAATTCCAATTACACAGGTTTGGAATGACGAGCCCATGGATAGAGTACGCGTGTTCGTGTCCAGTCTCTTCCTGGCCAAGATGAAGAAGATATCCCTTTCACAGAAAAGATTTCCATATAGTGAGATCATGGTCAAAAATATCGAGACCATGGAGAACACCGAGATGCCATCCATCGAGGCCGAGATGGATGTCGAGCTGCCTGTTACCTTCGCTACCGACTCCCAGACGGCTGAGGGTGAAAGCATCAGCCTAGAAGAATTAGCGGTGGTGTGATTTGACAGAAGTCGAGATAGTGGAGGCAATATTGTTCTCTTCCGGTAAGCCGATGACGATCCCTGATATTGCTAGAGCCGGCGACCTGGATGCTGATAAGATACGTTCTGCTCTCAAAAAGCTCTCCAGATCATACAAGAATCGCAATACCAGTCTTGAAATTGCCAAGATAGGTTCGAAATATGTTCTACAGCTTAGAGAGGAATATAAGAAATCTACCGAAACTGTCGCACAAAGAGAGCTCCCTCATGAAGTGATAAAAACAGCCGCCCTCATAGCCTATTACCAGCCAATGAAGAAGAAGGATCTGGTGGAAATGATAGGCAGGCCAGCCAATCCTCATGTGGACGAGCTCAAGAAGCACAGGCTGATAACCGCCGAGCGCGGTGCCCAGGGAAACATCATGCTGAATACCACGCCCAAGTTCTTCGAATTCTTTGGATTGGAGATGACGAAGCCAGAAGAGCTGAAACAGATGCTGATGAAAAAAGCAGGATTAAAATAATCAGCTACTTTTATCATACTGATGAAGAAAGCGGGTCTCAAATAAGACCCACTTTAACTTCATGCTGATGAAGAAGGCTGGGCTTAAATAATTGCCCAGCCATATTCATTTATTATTAAAGTAATGTCCACAACTATAAATCCTTAAAGACCTTTCTCAGTACCGAAGCACATGTCTGGTTTTGAAAAGAGTAAGAGAATGGAATTGCCCCGAGAGGTCGTAGTAGGTCACGATGCCTTAAATGAGGCTCCCGAGGTCTGCAAACATCTTGGTCTTCAAAACTCCGGTATCCTGGTATGTGATGAGACTACCAGATCCATTGCGGGAGATAAGGTCAAAGAACTCCTGGAGGATGCTGGTTTTGATATTGATGTGGTCACGATCAAAGCCGCAGATGGTGACACTGTGAACACTGTAAGTTCTTTGGCAACAGAAGGAAAGGCTGGCTTCGCTCTTGGAGTTGGTGGCGGCCAGCCAATAGATATTGCCAAATCCGCCTCTTTCAATATCAAAATACCATTTCTAAGTATTCCGACAGCGGCTTCTCATGATGGTATCGTATCATCCCGAGCCTCGATAACAATGGGCGGCGTTAAGAAGTCACTTGACGCACATACTCCATTGGGGGTCATCGCTGATACCGGGATCATATCACAATCCCCGCATAGGCTCTTAGCGGCCGGTTGTGGGGACATTATATCCAATCTCACCGCAGTTAAAGATTGGAAATTGGCTCAGAGGCTGAGAAATGAGGAATACAGTAGCTATGCGGCCACGCTTTCCGAGATGGTTGCCAAGATCCTAATTGAGAATGCGTCACATATACGACCTGGCCTGGAGGAATCATCCTGGACCGTGGTCAAAGGTCTTGTGTCCTCAGGGGTTTCGATGAGCATTGCTGGCTCCTCAAGGCCAGCAAGCGGCTCCGAGCACAAATTCTCCCATGCCCTTGACATGATATGTGAAAAACCCGCCCTGCATGGTGAGCAATGCGGGCTGGGAACGATAATGATGATGTATCTTCACGGCGGTGATTGGGAGAAGATCAAGGAAGCTCTTTGGATAATCGGAGCTCCCACAACCGCCAAGGCCGCTGGCTTATCAAATGATGATGTGATAAACGCACTGGTCAAAGCCCATGAGATAAAGCCCGATAGGTACACGATACTGGGCTACAAGGGAATGACCATAGACGCCGCAGAGAAATTGGCCAAGACCACGATGGTGATATGATGAGTATGTTGACAGTAGTTGGCGTAAGCCTGGCAAAGAAAGGCACGGAGATCATTTTTCTAGGCCCCCTATCTGAATGTAAGGTGTGTAAGGTCAAGAATATATGTTTTCATCTTGACAAGGGCAGTCATTACAAGATCGTCGGGGTAAGAGATGTCAAGCATGGATGTGAAGTTCATGAAGATGGAGTCAAGGTCGTCGAGATCGAGAAGATACCTTTCAAGGCGGTCATGGACAAGAAGAAGGCCATTGATGGCTCTACCATGGCCTTTGAGTTACCAAGCTGCATAGAGAGAGGATGCGAGCATTATCTGCTGTGCTATCCACCGGGACTGGCTTCCAAGAATAAGGTTAAGATCCTATCACTGGATGGCAAGGTGGAGTGCCCTGCAGGCATGGCAAGAGTTAAGGTCACTCTTGAGTGACCTATATGATTTCGAGTAGGTGAGGGCGATTTTTCTTTTGGATTGGAAACCTTGTTCTTTTGGAGCCCGAGCCAGCACAGAAATCAATAAAAGAAAAGGCTTCCGTTAAGACCCTATCACTGGATGGCAAGGTGGAGTGCCCTGCAGGTATGGCAAGAGTGAAGGTCACTCTTGAGTAATTAATCAAACCAAACTAGGTCATTTAGAGTTTACATATTCTATACAATGAGCCTGTGGAAATATACCGGTTCTAATAATTTACATTAATCTTTCAATTCAGGAAGATCACGATATAGGTCCACAGCTTCCGGATTCCCAAGAGCGTCCTTGTTCTTCACTTCTTTGCCATGTATGGCCTTTCTGACCGCCAGTTCCACCTTTTTCCCATTTATCGTGTATGGGATATCGGCGATCTGTATCACCTTGGCCGGCACATGCCTTGGAGTGGTGCTTGTTCTGATGGTGCCACGTACCTTGGCGATAAGATCATCATCCAGTTCATAGCCCTCCTTCATCTTCAGAAATATGATCACCCTGACATCATTGTCCCAGTCTTGTCCAACAACAAGACTGTCCTCTATCTCTGCCATGTTCTCCACAACACGATAAATCTCCGCAGTGCCGATCCTCACACCTCCAGGATTGAGGGTCGCATCGGACCTTCCGTACATTATCACTCCGCCTCTTGAGGTCACGACAACATAATCTCCATGATGCCAGATATTCGGATAGGTATTGAAATAAGCCGCTCTGTATTTCTTATCATCCGGGTCATTCCAGAAATATATCGGCATTGAGGGAAAGGGTTTTCTGCAGACCAATTCGCCCTGTGTGTCGAATACGGGTTTACCGTCATCATCCAGAGCCGCTATGTCCATACCCAGACCACGGCATTGAAGCTCTCCGGCATATACTGGCAGGATCGGATTTCCAAGGGTGAAACATGATACTATATCGGTTCCTCCAGCGATCGAAGATAGAATAAGATCCTTCTTGATATCCCTGTAAACATATTCAAAGCTCTCGATCGACAATGGTGAGCCAGTGGATAGCATTGCTCTTACTGAAGGCAATGCTCCCTCCTCCAGTTTGACTCCAGCTCCTTCGATCGATGCAATATATTTGGCACTGGTTCCAAAAACGGTCATCTCCTTTTCTTTTGCGAATTCGAAAAGCGCATATGGATCTGGATAGAATGGGTTACCATCATAGAGCATGATAGTGGCTCCGACAGCCAATGAAGACACCAGCCAGTTCCACATCATCCAGCCGCATGTGGTGTAATAGAATATGTTATCATCCCTGGTCAGGTCAGTGTGGAGAATGAGCTCTTTAAGGTGCTGGATAAGGGTTCCACCAGCACCATGCACTATACATTTTGGCACTCCTGTTGTTCCCGAGGAGTACATGATGTAAACTGGATGATCGAAGGGAAGCTGTTCGAATTCAATATCCAGCCCATGTTCCTCGGAGGTGAAATCATCCAGCATTATGGCATTGGACAGTCCGCTGATATCTGGCGACTGCCTTGTGTAGGGGACCACGACTATCCTTTCCACTGAAGGAAGCTCGGTAATTATTTCAGAGATCCTCTCAAGCGAGCTGAACTCCTTATCCTTGTAAAGATAGCCATCGGCCGTGAAGAGAACTTTGGGCTGTATCTGGCCAAAGCGATCCAGCACTCCTTTTATTCCAAAATCCGGGGAGCAGGAAGACCATATCGCGCCGATGCTCGTAGCCGCGAGCATCGCGATTATCGATTCAGGCATATTGGGCATGAACCCTGCCACTCTATCGCCTACTTGAATTCCCATATCGCGCAAAGCTTTTGCTAGCTTCGCGACCTCGTCATACAGCTCGGCATAGGTGATGGTTCTATTTATCCTGGCCTCGCCCTTGAATATTATCGCTGGCTTATCGTCCTTGAATCGAAGTAAGTTCTCGGCAAAGTTCATTTCAGCGCCTATGAACCATTTGGAGCCAGGCATTATGTCGAGGTTATCGACAACAGTATCGAAATCTTTGGAGTGTTTGATATCTCCAAAGGACCACATATCTGCCCAGAAATCGGGGATCTCATTGATGGACCAGTTGAATAATTCATCATAATCTTTAAAATTCGTGCCACGCCTTTGATTCACGAATTCCATGAACCTGGTCATATTCGCTTTTTTGATATTTTCCTCTGTTGGCTCCCAAAGTGATTTTGCCATATTATTGTCTCCCGAGTGGTCAAGGCTAAATTGATTTAAAAAGATGTCGAAGACTCATAATATACGCAATCATTATTAATTCGATAATATTAGCCCCTCTCAGCAGGTGCGGGGATAGCTCAGCCTGGTAGGGCGCAGGATTGCTAATCCTGTGTTGGTAACAACTCGGGGGTTCGAATCCCCCTCCCCGCGCTCTTTTATTTCAATCGCAAACATGCTGAGGTAGCTAAGCCCGGTTTAAGGCGCTGGCCTTGAGAGCCAGTGGGAGCAATCCCTCAGGAGTTCGAATCCCCTCCTCAGCGCTCTTTTATTTTCGAACGAGTAGGCTCACCGAGCTTGATCAATTATGGTTTTGGTATAAACTTATAACCGTAATGGATCACACCACATTCTCCTTCTTGGCCAAGCTTTCTGAAGACTGATTCGACCTCTGTTCCGATCTTTATCTCACCGGGCTCGACATCGACGATCTGTCCAGTTATCCTGGGTCCTTCTTCCAGTTCGATTATCGCCATTGTATAAGGTACCTGCATGGAGAATGCGGGAAGCCCATCATGTACTTCAGTATATGATATGACCACTCCCTTGCCAGATAGTTTTATTTTTTCCATCTTGCCAATGCTTTCCCTGCGGCATTTCGGACATAGATCTCGTGGTGGAAAATACACAATGTCGCATGCGCCACATTTCTTTCCCTGCATATTGTACCTGCTCTGGTTCTCTCTCCAGAATCTTGCAACTTCCATCAGAATCCCCTCCCGAGAATATGAACTATACAAGTCGAGCCAGTTCCTCCAACATTGTGTATGAGCCCCTTTTCAGCATCCTTCACTTGCCTATCGCCAGCTTCGCCTCTTAATTGCAATGTCATTTCAACAGCTTGACCAACTCCAGTGGCTCCCATCGGATTTCCCTTTGCTTTGAGGCCTCCGGATGTATTGATGGATATCTTGGAGTTCAAAGAAGTTTCACCATCTTCGGTGGCCTTACCGCCCTTGCCTTTCTCAAAGAATCCAAGGTCCTCGATCGCCATAATCTCCGATATGGAGAAGGCATCATGCACCTCGGCAAGTTGGACATCATTCGGTCCGATACCTGCGTATTTGTAAGCCTTTTTGGAGGCTTCGATCGTGGCATCCATCCTTGTAAGGCTTGGTCGGTCATGCAGAGCCATATAATCTCCAGCCTGTCCACAGCTCAGGATCTTCACTGGTGAGTCTGTGTATTTCTTCGCATCCTCCCATGGACACAGTATGACAGCTGCGGCTCCATCCGAAAGGGGCGCACAATCAAAGACACCAAGGGGATCTGCCACCATTGGTGCGTTCAGAGCCATCTCTATCTTTATCGCTCTCTGGAACTGAGCATCCGGGTTCATGGATCCATTAAGATGATTCTTCACGGCCACTGAGGCCAATTGCTCTTTTGTTGTGCCAAAATCATTCATGTGTCTTCTTGCCATCATCGCGTACAATGATCCAAGAGTTGCACCAAATACAGCTTCCCATTCCTGGTCCGCGGTGCTTGCCAGTATCTCAGCTGCTGATTCTTCTCCAACATCCATCATCTTTTCAGCTCCTCCAACGACAACTACATCATGAACACCACTAGCTACCGACATATAAGCCTGTGAGAGTGCTATACCTCCAGATGCATTTGCTGCTTCCACTCTAACCGAGGGAAGGTTTCTTTCACCAAAACCAGAGTAATCGGCTATGAGAGGGGCGATATGCTCCTGATCGATGAGACGGTCAGCCGACATATTTCCGACAAACATAGCATCGATATCATCACCAGCTATGCCAGCGTCTTCCATGGCCTTGAATCCTGCTTCTATTCCCAGATCTCTGAAGGATCTCTCCCACAATTCACCGAACTTTGTTTCTCCTACTCCGATTATTGCTACTTCTCTCATCTTAGACCCCTCCCATCTTTATCTTGCCACGGAATTTTGCATAATTCGCATAATCCAGATATATTAGATCTTGATTCGAGCAGTCGAGACTGCACCAATCACCTGTTCTATAATCATCAATGGAATCCTTAACCGTTATATCAAATCCATCTGATCCAGCTCCAGAACCATAGGCCATGACAAATATCCTATCTCCTGGAGCGGCGTGATCTAATACATTGGTCAGGCCAAGAGGTACGGCACCGGAGTAGGTATTGCCAATTATAGGTGTGAGCAGGCCGTATTTCATTTGATCTGGCCCGAATCCCATACTCTTTCCAATTCTCAATGGGAATTTGCCATTTGGCTGGTGGAAAATAGCATGCTGGTAATCATCAGGTTTAGTTCCCATAGCTTGAAAGAGCTTGTGTGAACATGCATTGATATGCTTGAAATAAGCTGGTTCGCCCGTGAACCGACCTGCATGTTTGGGATACATCTGTCCCTCCCTTCTCCAGAAATCAGGTGTATCGGTGGTGTATGACACAGTGTGATTGATCTCCGCTATCAGGTTATCTTTTCCTATCAAGAAGGCCGCTCCGCCTGCTGAGGCTGAATATTCCAATGGATCTCCAGGTGCTCCCTGTGATGTGTCCGCGCCTATTGCCATCCCATATTTCACCATATCCGATGTTACAAGACCCATGCAGGTCTGTATCGCGGCAGTTCCAGCTTTGCAAGCGAATTCAAAATCTGCCGCGGTGAGGTCTGGTGCCGCCCCTATGGCTTCAGATACTATTGTTGCCGATGGTTTTACAGCATATGGATGTGATTCAGAGCCAACGTATATCGCTCCGATATCATCTGGACATACATCGCATCCTTTCATGGCCTTTCTAGCTGCGGTTACCGCGATAGTGATCACATCTTCATCCGGACTTGGTATGGATTTCATCTGGATGCCCAGGCCTTTTCCGCGAGCTGTTCCATCCACTCCCCAGACCTTTCCAATATTGTCTGGAGTGATCCTGTATTTGGGCACATACCCACCGTAGCCAACAATACCTACCGTCATTGTTAAATTCCTCCTGCATGCTTCATTCAATCACCTATTTCTTTAAATCTTTCGAGAAGCTCATTTCCTGAGAGTTCGGTCACCAGGAGAATGATATTCTCGAGGGTTGCCAGCCTTAAAGCTAGATCATCCACATTCTCTGGTTTTACATAGACCACCATGGCTGGTTTCATTGGATGAGCTCTGACAGCTATCATTGGTGATCTTCCATGTTTCACACCAGTGAACAATAGAGCTCTCTCCGTGCTCCAGCCATATATTTTCATATAATCCTCCGAGGACAATGTCGTGATGGCCTTCAGGCTGTCTATGAGGGTGAATCCATTTATGCTTCTTTCCAGATTCACACCAGGGTTCAGTACCTTTGCCTCTATGAGCTCGCAGAATTCCGATGCGTCCAATGATCTTTTGAACTCACCCATTCCGATTATGGCCTCTATTCCTATATCGGCTCCGAACTGCTTTGTGATCTGGCCACCTCTTTCCTGATCAATGTTCAACAATCCATCCACGATCTTCCTGACTGTGACAACCCCTGGGGATTGTCTTCTGCCTGCTTCATAATCGCTTATTACGGATGTGGATATTTTCAGAAAATTTGCAAGATCCTTCTGCGATATCTCAAAAAGAGTTCTCCATTTCTTTATAGTGCTCCCAGGCTCATTAGATACAGTGATCTCTCCTGCGATCTTTTGCCTGAGCATCTCGGTCATTGGAGGGTGATCGAAATAACACTATTTATTATTGTCGAAGTGAATAACGTCAAATGACGAATATGAATATGATTGAATTAACTCTTCTTGGTCTTTTTGGTCGTTGTTTTCTTAGTGGTCTTCTTGACCGTGGACCCTTTTGGGCCAGGCTCTGTAGAGGTTTCCTCTATGACCACTGGCTTCTGAGCTTCAAGCTCGAAAACAACAGCCTTCGCGATCTTTTGATTCATATCCTTATCGACCTTGTCAAACCTCTTAACAAGAGCTTTAATCTCCTGTTCCAACTTCTTTGATTTACTGGTAGATAATTTTTCAACTTCTTTTTCCAGGTCAGTTGTCCTGTCATTTAGGTTATGGATCCTTTTGCTATCTCTGAAAACAGTATCCTTGATCTCTTCAGTTATAGCGGTGTTCTTTTTCAATTCCTTGATCTCTTTTTCTGAGTTTCTGACCTTAGTGTTCGTTTTTCGGTCTGTGTCCCTCAATTCCTTGATATCATCCAATAGATCATCATTTCCTTTATCATCATCTGCAATGGATTCAAGGCTATCAATCTTCAATATAGTTGCCTGTAACTTCTTTCTGAGGCCTTCGAATGAATCATTCAATCCATCTCTGAGGTCATTGAATTCTTTTTCAAGTGCGCTCATCTGTCCTTCCATTCCATTGAATTGCTCCTCGATTTCACTGAATTGCTCCTCTACCTCGCCGATAGCGGTCTCTACCTCGACCTCCATCTCGGAAGCAATGGCCTCTATCTCGACCTTTTCGAAGGCCTGTATCTCCATCAATTCCCGTTCATATCTGGCAAATCTCTCATGATCGTCTGTCTCTATCTCTCTGTAGAGTTCCTGAATCAGAATTCTGGCTTTCTCGATCTTCTCTGCCTGTGCCTTTGATTGCTCGTCCAGCCATGGGTTCAATTGCAGTATGTTATCAGATTCCTTTTTCACATCATCCATATGGGATTCGATGCCTCCAAGGAGCTCCAGGCGCTTGGCACTTGCCAGATCCCTGTCCGCATCCAGTATGGATATGCGATTAGCTTCATCCTCCGTCCATTGAGTGTATGGGGGAAAGATCTGCATGAAGTCAAAGCTTTTCTCAGAGATCTTGCTTCGAACCTCTTCGAACTCTCCTTCCACGATCAGGATCCTTGACCTATTGCTTTTCTTCAATAGAACACTCACACTGTGATTTGGGTGAAAGAAAGCCTCTATGCTGTAAGGAAAGCCTTTGTAAACAGAGGGCAGGTGCCTCTCATCAATATCCATCTTGCCAAGATACTCTTTGTAATTCGCGACATAGACATCGATGAATTCTTCTATCGCCTTCTTAAGATCATCACCCATAAATAAAGCATCATTCTCGGGACTCATACTAACACCGCCCTTTAATTGATGCCGAGACCTAAAAACCTTTGGTTCAATAATTAAACGAAAAAAATCACTCTTTTACCTGGTCTTTGATGCTCTTCGCGGTGATATCCCCTATCATCGGCACCCTGCTTATGTCCTTCAGTGTGGCTCTTTGTATGGTGTAAATGTCCTTGTAACCAGCTCGGAAAAGAGATCGGGCTCTTTTCCGCCCAATACCTCTTAATTTGACCAGTGGGACAAGCTCTTCTTTTATTCCGCTCTTCACTCTCAATACCAATTCATTGAGATCCTCTGTCATCTTATTCCCGAAAAGCCTGGCTATCTCTCTCATTGAATATGTGAGCCATTCTGCGGTATCCACCCTATTCCTGATGTCACCGGGTCCGACATTGTATTTCAAAACAATGTCGTTCTCCTCAACTTCTTCCATCCAGTCATTTATCAAAAGAGCGGTCTTGACCTCTCCAAGGAAGAAGTCGAACTCCATGCCATCTGGAATTGGTAGAAGGAAATTATCCATGTTCTCCTCCACCACTTTCTCCACCCAGTCATAGTCCTTCTTTCTCATGTAGAGATTGTACATATCGGGCGTGGAGCATATGGCCTGCAATATCGCCAATGTGCTTTTTGTCTTGTCCTCTCCAGCTTCTATCGCATCACGTAATTGTACAGCGGATAGAGGATCTATATAAAGGTCAGATGTTCGCTTGCCGAATAATGTCGCTTTCAATCCATCATCGGTTCTGATAAGCTCTTCCTTTTCCAGAAATTCCAGTATTTCCATGATCTTGCTCTCGATGGACCAGAGCTCACCCTGATGAGCGAAGAAGGTCCCGTCAATGAATTCCATAAGCTCTTCTTCAGAGATCGCGAATCCAGTTGCGATGGTAGCCAGTATATGCATCCTCAGGGCTGATTCACTTCCCAATTTGGAGGACACGGCCTCGACATCACCCAGTATATATCTCTCGAGTATCTTTCTTCTTTGATACTCATCCTTGGCTATCAATATTCCTTCACCATAGGGATCGAATTGCGGCCTACCAGCCCTGCCACACATTTGTCTTATCTCCAGTACTGGAATTGGAATATTTCCATAATTTGCATCAAATCTGGTCAGGTCCCTTACTATGACCCTTCGGGCAGGGAGGTTGATACCAGCCGCCAGTGTAGGAGTGGCGACTATGCATTTGATTTTTCTATCCCGAAAGTTCTTTTCAACGAACTTTCTCTGTACATTTGTAAGGCCAGCGTTGTGGAAAGCGATACCTCCTTCCAGACACCTTTCCAATCTTGCTCCGAAGGATGTTGGCTCCTCCTCCTTGCTTGATAATTGACCTGCCAGGGTTTTTAATGTGTCTGCATCTTCCTCTTTCAAAAGTTTGATATTCGCCTTGCTCAACCTCTCGGCCAGGCTTTCGGTAGAGCGTCTTGTGTTCACGAAGACAATACACTGACCATCATCCTCCAAGGTATCGAGCACCAGTGATACGATATTGTGCTTCCTGTTCAGTATTGGTCTTATGGTATTATCAAGAAATTCTATTTTGTATTCATCAGAGCTTTTATCTTCAGTGTATATGCCGTATTTGAGATCAACAGGTCTCCAATCACTGGATACATGAGCCGCACCAAGCCATATTGATAGATCCAATGAATTGCTTATGGTTGCAGAAAGAGCTATGATCTGCAATTCAGGGTTTACCAGTTTCATCTTCGTGAGTGTGACCTCGAGGGTCGGTCCCCTATTTGGATCATTCATGAGATGCACTTCATCCGCGACCACAACTGTCATCTTGTCCAGCCAGCGTGTCCTGTGTCGGAGAAGGGAGTCTGCCTTCTCCGATGTGGCAACAACAATATCCAATTTTTCCAATGAGGGATCAGGATCATCGAAATCCCCTGTCGCCCTCCCAATTTTAATTCCCAGAACCTCAAATGCCTTTAATTCATCATATTTCTCATTTGCCAGGGCTTTCAAGGGAACTATGTACAGAGCCTTACCCCCCTCCAATACAGATCTGATGATGCCGATATATGCGACAAGTGATTTGCCACTGGCAGTTGGCACTGCCAGTACCAGCGATTCGCCTTTCAATATATGCTTCACCGCATCCGCTTGGGGAGGATAAAGCTCCTTTATGCCCTGATCCTGCAGGATCTCGATCATGCGTTTGTCGATAGCCAATTCATCTGTTCTCATTTTTCATCCACAGGCTCATTTTGTGTAATATCGGTCTCTTCAACCTGCTTAGATGATTCGATCTCTTCAATTTGTTCAGGCTTATCATTTGATGCGTCCTCCTCTATATGAGGGACTTCATCATCATCATCATCACCATCATCATCACCGAGGTCTTCATCATCTCCTGCTGGCTTGGATCTTCTTCCTTTCAGGAACCAGGCAGCGGATATCACACCTACAAGAATTATTATCGGTATCAGGTATAACAGCCACGGAGTTTCGGTTCCAACTACTGGTAATTCATGGGCAAGGTCCTGGATATCATCAAGTGTGGAGGCTGAATTTCCAGATGTGTCGGTTGCATTTATGTAATAATATACAGTGCCGCTCTTGGTTTGAGCTGGTATCGTGAAAGAATATTCGTCATCGCTAGTTTCATTATTGCTCATTGACCTTTTCACCCATAGGTCTCCGCCAACTGCCTTGAAATACAGTGAAACTTCGTCGAGGTCGACATTGTCAGTTACTGTTGCGGAGATCCTTATGGATTTATCTTCCAGTATCTCAGCGTCTTTGAGTACTATCACTGGTTTGATATCATCTATTATATTGATCGACCTCAAGCTACTATCATTCTTATTTCCATGAGTATCTGTTGCGGAGATATTGTACGTGATAACTCCAATATTATCCTGCTGTGGAATTACAGCTTGATAGTTTCTGGCTACAGGATCGAAACTTAGGTTCATCTCTTTAGCAAAAGGAGCACTGCTTTCCCAATAGATCATTGCCACATTTTGAATGGCCGAGAAATCAGTTACTTCCACATCGATAGAGACTGTCTGGCCAACGGGCTGTTCAGTTATGTTTGGCATCACGATCTCCGGCATTTTCATATCCTTTACCTTAAATGAATATAGGGTGGTATTTCCGGTATTGCCGATCACATCACTCGCCCATATGTACAGGGATACATTTCCCAATGCATTCTGCGCTGGTATTGTGGCAGAATATCGATCATTGTTCAAATCTGTATTATTTTCCATATTCAATGCAGAATATGTGCTTTCTCCAACTCCTTTGTAGTATAGCTTTGTTTCATCGATCTTGCCATTGTAATCCTTTATCTCCGCACTTATGGTCACTGTTTCATCATAATTGACATCGAATGTACCATTCTGCATTATCGTGAATAGCATATCAGACACTTCGATGACCAATTGAAGTTGGATAACAGGAGCATCCGTATCTATGCCAGTGCTGAAGCTCCATGAATAGTCTCCATCCATGACATTATCCGAGATGTCCTTTGGACCATTGTCAAGAGTTGCTGTGTATGTGGTACTGTAAAGCAATGGGGTCAATGGCGAGAGTCGTATCTCATCATCATAATCAGACCAGGTTATGAAGAAATCATTGACATTGAAGGTTCGGTTCCCATCTGTTAAGCTGAAGGTATTTTCCACACTGGCTCTATCCATAGGTTCAGAGAATTCGATGTAAATTGACTTGAATATTGAAACATCGATGGAGCCATCCAGAGGAGTTGCGGATGTGATAATTGGGTTGTATGTATCCGAAACAACACTTCCCGAATGATATATGTTAATTCCAACTTCTCTGTAATCACGCCATACCAGGGATACATCACCATAGACATTGCATGCTATTGCCGGAAAGTTCTTGGATTGTGTGCTTTCATCATTTACCACATCATAGCCTGTGAAGGTCGATCCACCATCCGAGGATGAGTAAAGGAATACCTGATAACCTCCAAGTCTGGAATCTATCCATGTGACATATATTATGCCGCCATCAGGAGTTACTGCTATATCCGAAGCTTGCTGAACTGCAGTGGTGCCGTCAATTATCTTCACATTGCTGAAGCCATCGGACGAATTGGAATAATGGATGTCGTATATTGGATTGGAATTATCTCCGCCAGTTCCCTTTTGCCAGGTGATGTGGACAATTCCTGTATCTCTCTCCACATCCAATGCCGGAGTGTTCTCCACCTTGTTAGTTACGGAGATATCAATATCCATGGAGAAGCTGGCACCATTGTCTGTTGAGTTTGCATAATATATCCCCTCATTGCCTGTTCTGTCATCACTCCAGACAATGTGGGTGCCATTATTGGCATCCATTACGATATCTGGTGAATTCTTCGATCCTTTCAGTGTATCGGATACAATAATTGGATCGCTGAAGGTCTGCCCTCCATCTGATGAGTAAGCACAGAATATTTGACTCTCCAGAAGTCCTTTCATTCTGGAGTTCCCTCCTGCTGTGGCTATCTCGCCATTTGTTTGCGACCAGTCCAAAGAATACACGGTGTTCCTGTGCCCGCTTAGATTGACAAGATTCATAGTTGAATCTGTGTCCCATATCCTGGCATTTGGCTCGGATGCTACAGAGGCTAGTTGATCTGTCACTTCATTCCATTGCAGATCATTCACACTTCCTTCATGGCCCTCCAGCCAAAATTGGTCTGTATAATTTGTATGATTGAAGACCAATATTGAATTATTGGTAAGTCCAGCTGCAATGAAGATATCATCCGGTGACCAGGCCACGGAATTCACTTTCGATATTCCAACATCGAAATCATATTCCAGGCTGCCGTTTGTTGGATTCCATACCTTCACATTGTTGGAAGCTGTGGCTATAAGGCCATCATCATGGCTGAACTTTACGTCCATTATAGAACTGGAGTCTCCACCACCTGACTTTTCATTCACGGTGAAGCTGCTCCAATCTCCTGTATCCCAGACAGTCACATTGTAATATTCATCAGGCAATCCATCAGAGAATGAATTTGGATTCTCCTTTCCATTGTAACCAACTGCGATATGACCCATATCATCAGAGATATCAACTGCATTGGCAGGGTTATCTATCATGATCCCTCCGACCTCATCCAGATCGTCCAATTCATCCAGGGTTACAGGATCCCATATCTTCACGGATCCGTCCCATGAAGTGCTGACGAATCTTGATCCATCACTGTACCATGCGATATCTGTAACTATGTCCCTATGGTTGTATATAGAATCGATCTCGGTCCATGTTGTGGTATCCCAGACGATGATCGAGCTATCTTCGGAGCCAGATGCTAAGATGTCGCCATCTGGTGAGTATCCCAAACCTCTAACAGCACCTGTGTGTCCATCCAAGGTTTCCAGTAGATCGCCATTGGTTGGATCCCATATCTTGATAGTGTTATCGGAGCCTGCATCGATCCAACTCACTGCCACATTATCTCCATTGGCAGCTACGGATGGCCAGTTCTGGATGGAATTGCTCATGTTCGCAACTTCCTGAGGTTCCTCAAAGGACTTTCCGCCATCCATCGATCTGCTTATAAAGACATGATCGTCTTGATATGAGTCCTGCCATACGACATAGACATCATCCCCGCCACCATTTGCCAGGGCGGGCATTATCTGATTCCCGTTCGTATTAAGATTCACGGTCTTGTCATCTGTAAATGAGGTTCCATTATTGGAGCTGTATGAGATATAAACATTCTTATTACCTCCCCTTTCCTCACTCCATGTGGAGATTATCCTTCCTGAATCAAGAACAGTTACATCGATATTTGTCTTAAGTCCAGTATAGCTGTCATCATTTACCTTGATGTTCGTGGATAGGCTGATAGCTCCAACATTGGGAGATACATTCATTATCAAGCCGGATAACATGGCTGTTATCATCAGCATCGTTATAAACAGGGTGAATTTTTTTTTCAAGTAGACCACCTTTATAGACATTGTATTACATACTATAATATTATAGATTTTCGCTATTATTTGATATCATATGCCATTTGAGAGCATATTCCAATCTTTTATCCTCATCATCTCATTATTTGGATCTATTGACGATCTCGAATCCTTTCCTGGTTATCAGCCTGTCATTTTCATGCTTTAGCAGTTTCATGGCTTCCTCTTCCCCGGACCATAGATACTCACTGAACTCCTTCTCCATATTGAGTGTGGGGTCGCCATCCACCTTCATGAGGAAATAATGAACGCTCTTATTGTAATTCATATCATCCGGATACCAGAAAAAGGTGTACCGGACGATACCAACTGGCCTATCGATATAAGGTGCTTCAATGCCGGATTCTTCCGTGACCTCCCTCAGGGCATTTTCCCTCAGGGTCTCGCCTTCTTCCCGCTTGCCCTTTGGAAGTACCCAGATCTTCTCCACCTTCCTCTTCATTATCAATACTTTATTATCATCATTGAACAGAACGCCACCAGCTGATACCACAAGCTCGGTGGGTTTGTCTGGGTTTGGAGGACCGGTCATTCTCTGATTGCCCATCAGATCACCTCCGCTGTGCTGGAGCCGTCTTCCAATCTCTTAACCACGATGGCATTTCCAAGCATATCCTTAACATCCTCTACATGGGTTATCAAGAATATCTGCTTAAATCTATTGCTAAGGCCTGCCAAGGCCGAGAATATATTGTTTCTGCGACTCATATCCTGGCTGCCAAATATCTCATCCAGGATTATGAAATCCATGCCACTTGTTCCAGCTCTTTCGGCAATGACCTGTGATATGGCCAATCTTAAACACAGATTGGCCAGGTCCTTTTCTCCACCTGAAAATCTGTCTATGGAATGAATATCACTTTCGTCGGTCATCGTGATCTCATAATCCTCATTTAGAATGATCTCATTGTATCTGGAATCCGTGAGAAGACCTATCAATTTGGATGAGGACTGGGACAGCCCTGGGCGTATCCTGGATATCATGTGGGTTCTGAAGCCTCCAAGTACCTCATCGAGTTTCAGCAGCAAGTCCAATTCCACCTTCTTGACCTTGAATCCTTCCGCAAGGCCATCCAGCTCTTTCAATTCCTTCTCCAGAGAGGATATCTTGACCTCCAAACGACCGGCCCTTTCCCTGGCCTGGCTGGACTCCCTTTCTATCTTTCTGATCTCGATAGAGATCTTTTCCACCCCTGCCTTGACCTTTTCATAGCTGGCCTCATCGAACTCCAGCTCTTTCAATTTTTTCTCTGTCTTTGAAAGCTTATCCTGTTTTTCTTCGAGGTCTTTATTTGTGGATATAAGCTTCTCCTGAAGGCCAGTCAATCTTTCCATCTTGGATCTCAGCCTGTCGAAGTCCCTTTTCTTTTCATTGAGTATCCTCTCTCTTTTGTCCAGGGCTTTCATTCGTGCATCCAGGCCCATCATCTTTTCCTCAATGGCCTCTGCTTTTTTACCAGCCTCTTCCTTCTCTTTGAAGAATTTATCCCTGTGCTTTCCAAAGGATGTTAGTAGTTTTTCATATGTGGCTCCAAGTTTTCTCTGGCATGTGGGACATTCGCTTTCAGCCCCCAGACCTTCGATATCTTTGATATTGATATCGATCTCAGAAATGTCCTTGCTAAGTCTCCTGATGCTGGCTTTCAGCTCGCCAGCATTTGCCTTTATCTCATCTCTTTCTTTTCTTGCCACATCTCTTTTCTCTGAGACACCATCAAGATCTTTATCCACCCTATTGCTGGATTCCTTCTGCTTGATGAATTCCTTCTCAATCTCTTTAAGGGACTTGATCTCAGTATCCAGTTCCTTGCCTTTTTGCTTCAGGGAGAAGATGGTTGCTTTCAAGGAGGCCTTCTCGCGCAAGGCGATATTCTGAGCCTTGGCCTTTTCCTCAAGACCCTTGATCTTCTTCTTCGCCTCCTTTAATTCATCTTCTTTTTTCTTCAGAATTTTGTCATTTTCCTTCTCCAGCTTGATCTCGACCTTTTCCCTGGATCGGAGCTCTTTGAGATCCGACTGTATGATCTTTATCTTTTCTTTCCCATCATCATCGTAGAGCCTTTTTCCAGCTTCCTTCAAGCTGGCATCCGCATAGCGTTTATCCTCTCTCAGGAGTTTGATAGCATCTTCTATATCCTGAATGCCAAGCATTCGAAGTACTTCCTTGCGGCGTGCTGCTGGCTGCAAGGTTGTCAGTGCATTCAGCTCTTTTTGTTGAGCGAAGACCGAGATGAAAAAGGCCTTGTGATCCATTCCCAGTACTTTTTCAATTGCTTCAGTGGTCTCCCTGGTGCCATTGGCCATGATCTTTCCATCTGCCATCAGGGTGGCGGACATGGTGAGATTCTTGCCAGTCATCTTCCTATGCATCCTGTATGTGGTTCGATCCAGTTCGAATTCCAGAATTGCTTCACAAGGGTCAGAATGGGCCGAGCCCTGCCTCTTCACTCCTTCTCTATCAGTTCTGACTATGGCCTTCTCATTTCCAAAAAGGGCCCAGGCCACTGCCTCCAGAAGGCTGGACTTGCCTGCTCCATTGAGCCCGATAACCCCTATCAGGCCATTGGGGAATTCCAGTTCCAGGTTCTTGAAGCGTCTGTAATTCTTCAATTGAAGGTAGGCCAGTCTCAGAGTTCTCCCCCCGCCTTCTCAATATATTCAAGTCCTCGTTTTCTGAGAGCTTCTTTGTCAATTCCTTCCACAGCCTTTTGCTCAATATAGCCAGCAAATTCTTTTTCCAGGGAATCGAATATCGAATTGCCAGATGAAATGGCCTGCTCGCTGGATGTCAGCTCTGCCTTGATCTCAAAATGCAGACTTTCTTTCATCCTCTTTTTCAAATTGCCAGTATCCAGGAGATGGTATTCACTGGATATCACGTCGATCAGCTTGAGCCTGATGATCTTGCCATCTGGCTTCACCCTTGCCAGCTTCTTCTCAATGGCATTCATGATCTCCTGGGATTTCAAGCCCTGGCATTTTACCGGGCCAATGTCCATCATTTCCCGAATATCAATAGCATGGAACTTCCACTTGCCAGTTTCCAGATCCAGCATCACGAAACCCTTGTCCTGGCCTACCTCGCCAAAGCCCAACCTTTCGGTCGAACCCGCATAGACTGCGTTTGCAGTCACCTCGCAATGATCGTGATAATGTCCAAGTGCGATATAATCGAAGTCCTTGCTCAAGTTTCCGGATTGAGCAAGCTGTTCATTGAACTCGCCTGTCTTGAAAACACTCAAGCCAGCGACTCCCGCATGCAACATCGCGATATTGTGCTTGAACTTCTTGTCTGGCTTTAATTTCTTCAATTCTTCATCAAATGTATCTTTATCAATGCAATGTGGAAGAGCGTGAACTTTCAATTCTCCAAATTTGAAAGTCTCCAGATGGCTTTTGTAAACCGGAAATACAGACTCGATATGCTCGAACAATCTGAACACGCTCCCCGTTTCTCTGAGGCGGGGAGCCTCATGGTTGCCGGCGATCATGACCAGGGGTATGCCAGCCTCTGATAATCGAAGGATCTCCTCCATCGCGAAAGATATCGCGCGATTGGTCGGCCTCACCGTGTCGAAGAGATCTCCCGAATGAAGCACCAGATCAGGCTTTTCCCGAATTGCGAAGTCAATTATTTGGGAAAAAGAATTCTGTATATCTATCTCACGCTGATTGTATCCATTATCATCCAGCTTATTGTAGGTGCTGTAGCCGATATGGCTGTCGGAGAAATGTAATATCTTCATTTCTTTCCCCATTTTTTTCATATCATTCGATCTATGCCAGTATCCTCAGAAAAAGGAGGTGTCCACCTTTTTCTTCTCTGGTACATTGGCCTTCACGGTCTTAATGTAATCCTCGTAAAGGTCGATCTTGAGCGGTAATGCGAAGGGTGTCTTTGGCGATACAACCAGTCCCTCGCCTACCATGAGTGTTTGTATCTCATGGTCCAGCTTGGAAACATCCTGCCTCGCGGAGCTGGCCAGTTTCTCACGATCCATTTTATCCGCCAGTCCCAGTATGAATAGTGAATTGAACTGGGATATGACCTGCGAATCGATAAGCTTTGGCTGCTGTGATACTGCACAAAGCCCGGTCTTGAACTTTCTGCCCTCTCGAGCTATCTGGCCGAAGATACTTCCCTTTGATCTGTCCAGCACCCGTTGTGCCTCTTCCAACACTATCATGGTAGGCGGCATCTTCTCGAATTCCTTCATCTCTTTGTAAATTTTCTTATTCCTTTCGAAAAGAGTCCGCACAAGCACGCTGGATACCAGTAATTCCTCTCTCTCGCCAGCACCAGATACATCCACCAGCACGACCAATCCTTCTCGAAGTTGTTGGATGACTGTATCGGTCATTGAAACCGTGTCATCAAATGTTATGAGTGGCGAGCGGGCTATGGATTCAATGCGTCGCTTGACCACACCTATGGTCCCCTCATGGAATCTTGGCTGGTACTGCTCGATCAATGCTTCAATTCCGGTATCATTCAGATACTGGAGCCAGTTCCTTCCGTGACGACCACGGACCGCGCTCAGGAACTCCACCTGTGGTTCTGAAAGTGAATAAATATTGCCAAGATCCTGCGTACCGATCTCACTGGCCGCGATCCTGACATCCGAAACATTTCCCTCCACCTCGCGGGTGACATAGCATCTGAGCCTTTGGCCAGCCAGTGGGTGATCCATCAACCCCTTAAGCTCGGATTTACCACCATTGATATATTCTCCATGTGGGTCCAATATCAACATTCCAATCTGGCCGGATTCAAGAACCGATCCTGCGAATCTCTTCATCAAATTGCTCTTACCCATACCCGTGGTTGCGAAGACCCCCAGATGGTGACATAATACATCTGCGTGGACCCCGACTGGCACGCTGTCAATGGTGCGCTCACCACTTCGGAGAACTCCTACTTTCATATCGCCTAAATAATCCTTGAGGAACTTGTAATCCTCATCCCCGGCATGTCGGACCTTGGAGAAATGAGCGGGGATGGTCTTCGGTTTCTTAAACTTACCACCATCCAGATATCCCAGGGGCGCGCATACCGCGACATTGAATAGTCTTCTCTCCTCATCATAGATATTGTAATTCTCATCGCGATTGTCCATGTCCATCATATTACCCGCGGCACGTGATGCCCAATCCGACTCCCTGGCCTCCACGCCGTGCATGAGGTTGATAACTCGCAGAAGGAAACGGCGGGATGATGCATCGTCCAGCCCTATCAATATCTCTCCGAGGAAGATATCCTCATTTTTGAAGGACCTGAAATGTATCTCCGTGACATCCTTTCCGATAACTCTGCCTAATCCGTTATTATTATTTCCTGTCATATCATCTTCCTCCATCCAGCACATCGTGGAAGTTCTGGAAGGACAAATGCCATTTCGCCATGTCCATGCCCATTTTGCCTGCCTCGCGCTCCATCAAATGTCTGATATTCTCCACCTCGGTTCGGCTGAAAGCCACCTCATTATGGGCCTTTGCCAGTGGGTAGGGATATCCCAAATAACCGGGATCATTGCTGTATCCGGCTAGCTTTGAAAACAGCTGCCCGGCCTCCACACCTTCCGGCAAGGATATGTCCACCTTGAATACGAATATCGATCTACTGGCCAGGGATACTACATAAGGCTCTCCGAACAATTTGTCCTGACCACCTTCGATATCCAGTTTGAAGTACCAGGGTGAACCTGAGGCATAAGCCTCTCCGAAGGTCTGGATCATGGGTATCGCTGGCATTCCCATATATGCCAGCGAACTTCTTTTACTGACACCGCAGAGCATTATCTTCCTAAACTTACAAAGTTCGATCAATCTCTCCAGCAGGGCTTCCGAACCTTTGATGCCCGCCCACAGTGAGCCATCAAAGGCCAGTACATCGCCCTCTTCCATATTCTCGGCGGATGCCAGCACTTCCTTCCATTCAATGAGGGAGCGGATCCTGCCCACACCTTCCTCGATGGTTCTGGGAATGTCCTGAGGTTCCTCACCAATTATCTTCCTGTGATAGTCTGAATAAACCTCTTCCAGGTTGGAAGGTGATAATGTGATCAATTTGAGGGATGGACTGGATGTCTTCTCGGATGAGAATTTTCCATCCACAAAGGCCGCCCTGCCAGCTCGGATGCCGGACACATTGAACAATGTGTATCCGTCCAGTATGACCGCGCTGCCGCCATCCACACCGATGAAAGTGCCCTGGTTCTCGACTTTCTGGAACTTGATGAAACCATCTTTGTCAATGTCCCTGAGCCAGAGAGTTCCGGATGTCTCGTCCATCACCATCTCATTGTCATTGGGTTCCTCTATCATGGCCCTGGTGTGTGTGACAGCCTTTTCTATTTCAGAAAGATCAAGTCCCCTCAACATGCGACCTGAAATCTATGAGACCGTACTTAAGGGTATAGGGAGGGGGTGGGCGGAAGTAAATATTCAGCCCCTCAAGTATTTGGATTTAAACTCGGGCCTGAAACTTTACTTCTACAAGGCCATAAGCCCAATTTCGTAGAGGTGTAAAACCTCTACGATTATTCAAATATCCATTGATGGGCTTACGGCAACCGTTTACTTCTCAAATGTTTCTGTACACATCTAGGAAGATCACTCAACCTCAACATCCAGCACGAAATGTCCCACACCCGGGGAGTAGGATTTGATCAATCTCTGTTTGATATCAGTCACTTTTCTACCCTCCAGCTCAGCCGCTTCACGCACTCTGCTGGCCGGCCTCTCATCGGCCAGCACATTGGGACAAGTCTCGTGATAATGGATGAAACCACCTTCTGGCTTCAATATTCTCATGCCCTTCTGGAGGAATTCATGAGTTGTCCCAACATAGCCCATGACCACCCGATCTGCAACTCCTTCCATCGCATCCAGGCAATTGGAATTGTGAGGTTTGACAATACCACTCACATCATTCAGCTCGATGTTCTTCTTCAGATAATCATGAGATAGTGGGTTGAGCTCGTAGGCCAGTATCTTCGATGGCTTGCTGTGAAAAGCCATCGGTAGCGTGAAATACCCAATGCCCGCGAACATGTCCACAACTACTTCATCAGGATTGCAGACACTGGCCATCCTGATGCGCTCATCCACATTCCCGCTGGAGAACATCAATCTGGAAGCATCGAAATTGTAAAGAATTCCATTCTCCAGATGAGTTGTCACGGTGTCATTTCCAAATAATAATTCATGAACAGGCTCTCGGAATTGCCCGGCAATTCCGCCGGTATCCCACAGAACTGCCTTGACATTCAGAATGCCAGCATACACTTCGGCAATGTGCTTGCCATATTCTACAATGTCATCATCCAGCTTGATAACAAGCACATTGCCCATGAACTCCCATCTTTTCGGTATTTTCTCGACAAGCTCATCTGGAATATCGAGGTGAGCCAGTATGTCCTTCATCGGGTCGTAGAAAGTCTCGCGCTCGATGATCTCCGATAGCTCACAAACACTACCACCAAGCTCTTCGATGAGCTTGGTCTCTTGGCCTGATAGTTCTCTCGTGATAGGTATTTGGATCATATCAGAATTGGAGATAATGCGATGATATTTGTCAAGGGCACCCAGACTGGTAATTAACAGTCTGGTCTTTTCCGCTTTTTCCTTGTGTATGCTCACGGCCAGCATGGATCATCCCACTTTATATCTGAGCAAAGCCCCCACATCCCCGATGGATTCCAGCTTCCTGCCAGCATCATGCAAGGTGCTAATCACCACCACCTTGCTCTTGCTCTCATCGGCCTTATTGAGGAGCTTCTCATACTTCCTGCTCCTCATCGCTTTGTCCGTTATCAGAACAGTTTCAACCGCTCCCGCATCCAGGCAGTTTCCCACATCCGCCACTCCATAGGCGAAGGCTCCGTCCTTGGCAATTTGGGCCATCAGATCCTCTATTAACTTTGTTTCAATGGCCACTCTGGATTCCTTCAGCACTTCTGCCCCGATTCCTTTCTTCATGACCTCCTGCACAGCGGCCATGCCCGACTGGCCGGTGGAAAGCACATGTAGACTTTTGGCGATCGGCCTGTTCTTATCTCGAATGTAATTGGAAAAATTCTCTTTCTCAAAACCAGGACCAAGAATGATACACACTCCTTCACCAGCGATGGATTCCAGTTTGGCCAGAACCTCTGGATAGAATTCGTTCTTGCCGGGTTTCTTGGTCGTGTATTGCTTGCCAGAGGCATTGGATCTTATCTTGGCCACTTCCTTGATACCGTATTCGCGAAGTTGGACCAGAACAGCTTCCTCTTCATCGATCGCTACAAAAGTTATGAGGGGGCGCTCGACCGCCTTCTCGGCATCGAAGAGCCTGTCCATCAGCTCCCGTCGCCAGACTTTGATAATCGAAAGATCCTCGCCAACAGAAAGATTGAATGTGTGGTAGGAGCCGATGTCCTGAGGCCCCTCCTCTATCACGCCGTGAATCCTGAGCCAGTCTGTGAATTCATGGAACTCGACGGACTCAACGCGGATGCCGAGGCGCATCTTTCTTTTCTCGCCTCGTTCGGCTCTGAGCTTGTCATCTTTCGACTCCTCTCTGCGAGTGGTGAGAGCATAGGCTAGATCATCCTTTTCGACAATATTGTACAATTGCCAGAGGTCGTCCTCGGTTTGTATGAGGACCTTTATCTCACCACTCCTGTGGTCTTTCTTGAGGATCTTCACGCATATTCCTTCTGAACCAAGATTGAAGGTTGTGTATATGAATTATACGTAAGCACTGATAAGTCAAACTAACCGTCGTTCAACTGGACTCGAAGCCAAACTAGGCTAAGCTTCGAAAGTCTCAACTTGTTGCATAAACCCTGTTAGATCTGTATGATCCCGTAGATCGTGAAGGCAGCCAACGAGAATGAAACAAAACCCCATTTCATTGCCGCGAACCTCTGCCTTTCATCCATCCCATATATAATGTTTAGACTTTCGTCCATAGATATCCCATCCAAGCAGGTATATATAAATAAATATATAAAAGTCTTTCGTAATATAAAATTACAGTTTAGCCATTGAACAAATATATATTAAATATTAATTCATGTATAAATCTATTTTTCCTATCATTTCAACGCAGTTATAGAAATATAGGTCGATATAAATGATTAAATAATGCAAATCCAATGTCCACAAGGATCTAAAAAGGGGTTTTCAGATGACTGTGAAATACGTTTATGCATTCTCAGAGGGCAATGCTGGAATGAAAGAATTGATGGGGGGCAAGGGAGCCAATCTTGCAGAGATGACCAAGATAGGCATCAATGTTCCACCTGGCTTCACGATAACCACCGAGGCTTGTAATCAATTCCAGGGTACTGGGGAGATACTGGATGGAACATGGAAACAGGTTTTGAAGGCGATCAAGAAGCTGGAGACCCAAACAGACAAAGGTCTTGGAGATTCCAAAAATCCACTACTTCTATCGGTCAGGTCTGGAGCCCCGGTTTCGATGCCTGGCATGATGGACACTGTGCTGAATCTCGGCCTGAATACGGAGACCGTGAAAGGAATGATAGAGAAGACGAACAATGAAAGATTCGTCTATGATTCATATCGCAGGTTCATCCATATGTTCTCGAATGTCGTGCTGGGGTTGCCACATTCGAGCTTTGACGATATACTGGATAAATCCAAGGCCGATGCAGGAGTTGAGTTGGATAGTGAGCTAAATGCGGACCAGTTGAAAAAATTGGTTGATGATTACAAGGTAATTGTGAAAAACTCTGGCCTCGAATGGCCAGATGATCCTATCATGCAATTGAGATTGTCCATTGAAGCCGTTTTTAAGTCTTGGGACTTAAAGAGAGCCCGGGTGTACAGGGAGGCCAATGGCATATCGCACAATCTGGGCACAGCTGTCAATGTACAATCCATGGTCTTTGGCAATATGGGGCAGAATTCCGGTACAGGAGTTACATTCAGCAGGAACCCATCCACAGGCGAGAATAAGATATATGGTGAATATCTGATGAATGCCCAGGGTGAAGATGTGGTGGCTGGCATAAGGACACCGCTTCCGATATCCGATATGGAAAAAGCTCTTCCAGACATCTACAAGAAATTCTGGGATATCGTGGATAGATGCGAGAAGCATTATGGTGATATGCAGGACATGGAGTTCACGATCGAAGAGGGTGAACTCTATATTTTACAAACTAGGACTGGCAAGCGCACTGCAAGTGCTGCAATTAAAATTGCTGTAGACATGGTGATAGAAGGTATAATACCAAGAGAAGAGGCTCTGATGCGTATCGAGCCATCTGCTCTTAATCAACTTCTCCACAAACGCCTGGACCTTTCAGGTGGGGAGAAAGAGGCGGCAATTGGCCTGCCAGCATCACCCGGAGCCGCCGCAGGCGAGGCGGTCTTCAATGCGGATGAGGCCCAGCGTATGAAAGAAGAGGAAGGGAAAGATGTCATTCTGGTATCTCCAGAGACATCACCTGAAGATATACACGGAATGATAGCCTCTGAAGGAATTCTCACATCAAGAGGTGGCATGACATCCCATGCGGCCGTGGTGGCCAGAGGAATGGGCAAGCCCTGCATCTGCGGTTGTGGGGACCTGAAGATCGGAAAAGGCGAATGCTATATTGACGATCTTGTGATCAAAGAAGGTGATTGGGTCACATTGGATGGAACAACTGGCAAGGTTTATAAGGGCCAGGTTCCGACCATCGATCCGGAGATGACATCCGAGTTCAAGGTATTCATGAACTGGGCGGATTCGATCAGTCGCATGACGGTGAAAACAAATGCCGAGGTACCATCGGATGTTCAGGTGGCCAAGGATTTCGGGGCTGAAGGAATAGGTCTGGCAAGGACCGAGCATATGTTCTTCGGAGAGGACCGCTTACCTTGGATGAGAAGGATGGTGCTGGCCTCTACGCCTGAAGAAAGGCAGAAGGCACTGGATCAGCTTCTGCCGATGCAGAGACAAGATTTTGAAGAGATATTCACGATCATGGACGGTTTACCAGTTATAATACGCCTTCTGGACCCGCCATTGCACGAGTTCCTTCCAAAGGACAGCGACGAGATTAAAGAGCTGTCCAAGGCACTGGATATACCTGTAAAGACCATTGAGGAGGCCATAGAGAACCAGCATGAGTTCAATCCCATGCTGGGATTCCGCGGTTGCAGGCTGGGCATCATGTATCCGGAGATAAACGCGATGCAGGCCAGAGCGATATTCGAGGCCGGTCTGGCTGTTCAGGAAAAAGGCGTCAAACCGATCATCCAGGTGGAGATACCACTTATCGGCAAGTTGGAGGAGTTCAGGATGATAAATAATATCATCAAGGACGTGGCCTGTGATATGAATATCGCCGGCAAGTTGGACTACCAGATCGGAACCATGATAGAGGTTCCGAGAGCCGCGCTCACCGCGGATGAAATTGCTGTCGAAGTGGATTTCATGTCCTTCGGCACTAATGATCTCACTCAAATGACATGCGGCCTGTCACGAGACGATGCTGGCAAGTTCCTGGGAAAATATGTTGAAAAGGAGATCTACGACAGGGATCCATTTGAATCCATTGACCAAACAGGTGTGGGCCTTCTGATGAAGATATGTGTGGATAAGGCAAGGAAGATCAAGCCAGACATGGAGATCGGCATATGCGGGGAACATGGTGGCGAACCAGAGTCTGTAAAATTCTGCCATCGCATCGGAATAAACGATGTCAGTTGTTCACCATATCGTGTGCCCATTGCGAAGCTGGCCGCTGCTCAAGCAGTTATCGAGGAACGGATGAAATAGTTCCTCTCTCATTATTTGATGAACTTCTTCATGTTCTTCGTATAACTCTCTTCAGATATCTTGCCATCTGCAAATGCTTTATCTATTTTGGCGATCATTTCCTCATCTGATAATTTGGGTTTTGCAGACACCTCTGGTTCTGGCTGTGGAGTAGCTTCCGGTATGGGAGCTGGCTCAGCAACCGGAGCGACTACTGGTGGAACTGCTGCTGACATTTCTGGTGGAGGAGTTGCCGGTGGCATTCCAGGAGGTGGTGGTGGTGGTAGTTCTCCTGGCTGAATCGGTATTTGGGCCTGAGCTGTTGGTACTGGCTCTGCCTGTGGTACTGGTACTTCCGCTGGCGGTGTCGGTGGAGCTTGGGGTTGAATCGGTGTTTGGACCCTTGGTGCTGGTTGCGGCATGATGGCAGGTGCAGGAGTTATCATAGGTCGTTGTGGTTCATCCTCATCCCTGTCCCTACTCACAAGCAATATGATCGCTAATACCACCAGGAGGAATAAGAGTAACACCCACCAGTATTTTAGCAAGAAGTCATTGAAGCTAGAAGTAGATGCTGGCGAGCTATCTGGATCCTGCGGATCCGTACCTTCCTCATACTCTTCCAGGTTGGTGAAGCCATCTCCATCATCGTCATCATCATCATCATTCGAGTTCAATGGATCAAGATCATTCTCCTCTTCCCATGTATCTGGCATATCATCATTGTCGTCATCATCATCTTCATTGTTACCAGTTCCATCCCTATCCGTGTCTGTATCCTCGGAGGGATCCAATGGGAAATCATCATCCACATCATCCACACGATCATTATCATCATCTGGATCATCGATGTCAAGTATGCCATCCCCATCTGTGTCCGTGTCATCCACTGGTGTGATCTGCTGATCACCCTCAATAGTGATGAATCCCCAACCATATCCTCCCAATGCGTTCCCTGCAATGTCACTTGCCGATGTGGGGATGGATATGATGTACGATGTATTGTATTCCAGGGCTGGAGTGGGCATAAAGAGAAGAATGCTATTGCTGTAGCTCCAAATCGCATTGCCACTGAAGAGGGTCCAGGTATTTGTTCCATCTGTCAGCTCAAAGCCATTCTCAATGCTCTGTTTGTTCATCGGTTCATTGAAGACCAGCTCGATAGATGGTGTAACTGAGACATCTATTCCTGTTGGAGCATTTGATTCCACATAAGGTGTGATCGTGTCCACAATGGTCTGTACGAAATCTGTTCTCATTGCCTCTTCATTGCCAGCGTGGTCTGTCGCCATGGTGTAGAATTCGTATAAACCATCTGAAGGAGCGGTGAAAGATATGGAAATGCTGGCGGAACTATAGGTATTGTACAATCTCCAGGCACCGCCATCCACTCTGTAACATAATTTCATAATACTGATCCCACTTCCATCATCGTCCTGCGCATCTAAATCCAGGGTGAAGGTTCTTGACGTTTGGTAAGTGTTCAGATCCCACATCTGTGATATTGGTGCTGTCGTGTCAATAATGAAATTATCTAAAAAGTCAGGAACTACGATGTTTCCTACCATATCCTCTGCACCAGATACGATCAAAGTATATCTCCCGTTAGTGGTCGATTCTAGAATTTCAAAATTGCCTTCCCATATGGTCATCGATGTCCAATATCCACTGATCACAATATCATCATAGGGTGATGCAGTGCCCATTGTTACTATTGGCTGCAATCCCTGGTTCATGCTCTTGCTGAAGGTGATCGTGAAGGTGACCGTGCCCGTGTTCAGTGGCGAGTTTGGACTCATAATTATAGAGGTTATAACAGGCCGAGTGCCATCATATCCAGCATCCGAGTCTTTACTGGCCGTTGCATTCTCGTAATTGCCAGCATCATCGATGGCCACTGTGTGGAATTGATAATATCTCTCTCCATCCGGACATGTGAATGCGAAATTCCCATTTGCTGATGTTCCGGAAATTGCCAGGGTCTGGAACATCGCCCAGCCTCCCCATGTCACATTATCCACACTGGATCTGTAATAGAGATCGATATTGCTTAGTTCATAATTATCTGTTGCCAAATACGGAACATTGAATGGGGAAGAAGTGAACCACCCCAGCCATCCGCTTCCCGCGTTGGAAACTGGTTCAATTCCATCTGTGACATTGACCCACATGGTATCTGTGTCCGAGCTACCCACTCCATCTCTCACAGTCAGAGTGACCTGTATATTGCCGACATTGTTGAATGTGTATGATGGGTTCACACCATACAGTCTGACTATTCCTCCATCTGTGAATGTCCATGTGTAATTGACTATGCCTATGACATCTATAGAACCGCTTCCATCAAACTGTACGAACAAGCTCTGCGGTCCTGCTTTATCAGAACCTGCGTTCGCGATCGGTGAAACACTATCATATCCCGCATTGGAATCCATTGTAAATGGGCTAGTTTCCACATTGCCAGCACTATCTGTCGCTATTGTGTAGAATTGGTAGTATCCTTGTCCGTTCGGACATCCGAATGCGTAGTTTCCGCTTGCTGATGTTCCGAAAATAGCTATTGACTGGAAAGGTGTCCAGCCACCCCATGTAACATTATTCGCACTGTATCTGTAATAGAGATTGATATTGCTTAGTTCGTAATTGTCTGATGCTGAATAAGGAACATTGTATGAGGATGTTATGAACCATCCCAGCCATCCGTTTCCCGCATTGGAAACCGGGCGATATCCATCTGTGACATACACCCACATGGTATCCATGTCCGAGTTTCCCATCCCATCTGTCACGGTCAAAGTGACCATCACATTACTGATATCATTGAATGTGTATGATGGGTTTTCTCCATATAGTGTGACTGCCCCTCCGTCTGTGAATGTCCATGTGTAGTTGTCTATTCCGATATTATCCAATGAGCCACTCCCATCAAAGATGACAAATAGACTTTGAGGTCCAACCATATTGGCTCCTGCATTTGCGATAGGTGAAACATTATCAAATCCAGCTTCAGAGTCTCTGCTAAGGGGTGATATTTCCACATTGCCAGCATCGTCTGTCGCTATTGTGTAGAATTGGTAGTATCCTTGTCCATTCGGACATCCGAATGCGTAGTTTCCGCTTGCTGATGTTCCAGAAACAGCAATTGATTGGGATAGTGCCCAGCCACCCCAAGCGATATTATCTGTACTGAACCTGTAATAAAGATTAATATTGCTTAGTCCGTAATTGTCTGTTGCCGAATATGGAACATTGAATGGGGCGGTCGTAAACCATCCCAGCCATCCACTTCCTGCACTGGAGATCGGATCATATCCGTCTGTGACATTGACCCATATGGTATCCGTGTCCGAGTTTCCCACTCCGTCCATCACGGTCAGAGTGATCAATATATTGTCAATATTATTGAAGGTATATGAAGGATTTGATCCATATAATGTCACTGGGCCAGCATCCATAAATGTCCATGTGTAATTGGCTATGCCCGTGGTATCGGATGATCCTGAGCCGTCAAGTAGTAGGTTAACCCCTTGTATTATCTGCTGATCTGATCCAGCATCTGCGATAGGCGGGATCCCATCATATCCAGCTTCTGAGTCTGTGGTCAAAGGTACATCTTCCACATTGCCAGTATCATCAATGGCTACTGAATAGAATTGATAATATCCTTCCCCATTGGGAGATGTGAATAGGAAATTACCATTTGCCGCAGTTCCGGAGACTGGTGTTGAACCAAAGAAGATCCATCCGGTCCATGTGGCATTGTCCGAGCTATATCTGTAATAGAACATGATATTTCCAAGGTCATAATTGTCTGTGGCAGAATATGGAACATTGAATGTGGTGGTCGTGAACCACCCCAGCCACCCATTTCCAGCATTGGAAACTGGATCATAACCATCTGTAACATTGACCCATAAGGTATCCGTGTCCCAGTTGCCAGATGCATCTGAGACATTTAGGGTGACCAGTATATTTCCTATATTGTCAAATAAATAGATGGGATTGACATTGTAAAGGGTGATGGGAATGCCATTATCTGTGAATGTCCAGACATAGCTATCAATAGCGAAATTATCAGTTGATCCACTCCCATCCAATGATTGGTTCGTTCCCTGTGTGATCTGTAGATCGGCTCCTGCATCCGCCATAGGAGCAGTACAATCAACAGTAAAGTTGTATACTGGAGTTTGAGTAATGAAGCCAAGAGTATCTATTGCCTCTATCATGTAAGGTACGTTAATATCAATTCCCAGTGCGGGAATGATATAGTAAAATTCATTGCCAGATGCAAAGATCATGGGTACAGTTATCCAAGTAGCTCCATTATCTATGGAATAATATAGTGTGACAGCTCCAATTCCATTCGAATCTGTGACATTTGCAGTGATGGTCACATCCTGAACCCCATTTGGACTTTGAGGCGAGTGGTCTATATCAGTTATAAATGGAGGGTAATTGGTCACATAGGATAGAGTGGGAGAGATGTCATTGCTTCCCCCTGTGTCAAATACCTTGATATAATAACTCACGGTGGTCTCTATGTAGGCAGGTGGTATCGCTGAAGCGTAAACTGCATTGGTCGCACTTCCTGATATGAATGCCATTGGTTGTGAATTCCAATTCAAACCACCATCGAAGGAATACCAAAGTGCGACACTTCCTATTCCAAAATCATCGCTTATGTTTGCGAAGATAACAGGAGAGTCAATCGCACTTGAGGGGCTTGGCACACTGGAAAGGTCGATGACCATTGGGTTTTGATCAATGGAATAAACATAGAAGGGTGATATGTCCCAATTGCCTGCTACATCAACAGCATTGATATTGTAGAAGACCATGGAAACACCTGGGCCTGAGGCTGGTATGGTACCCACCCATGCACTATCACCTGAGCCATCTATGATTATGTCATCCACAAAGAAATCATCAATGGTCGCCGCTGTACCAATACTTCTGAACCTGAACTGGAAATTGGAATGCATCGCATTGGCAGGCAGAGAATTGATCACATAAGTGTAGGTGTTTTGTAAAATGGATGCTCCCGGTACTTGCCATAGATTTACCCAAGCATTTGAAGATGTTAAATAATCTAGGAACAGAAAATCATTTGCATCCGGGGCCTCTCCGCCGCCTCCCATCTCGTAATAAAAGCTGATGTTCGCATCCGTGTATGTTGATAGATCCATTACCACGGAAGTTAGGATATCATCCGCGCCGTCCATATTAAGTGAATAAGGTGCCGAAGGTTCGTTCGATCCTATTGCATTTATAACTGGGCTATTCACCATTGATGCCCAGTTTGATGCATCGAGGGTCATGCTCGGGAAGTGTTCCTCGAATATTATGGCTGAATTTTGGCCTCCACTCATGGGTGCGCTATTCCATGTCATCATCATATCCATGGAATACCAGAGAGTTGCATTTGCCACCCCGCTGGCATCTGTTATATTAATTGATACATCTACGGGATTGGTCGCATTAGGGGATGTCGGATCAATGCTCGGAATTCCGAACACTGGTGGATCCGCATCCACATAATAAGAATATTGCGGAGAGGTGGACGAAACACCTTGATTATCGGTTGCTCCAACATAGAAAAGCACAGTTAATGATATCCCAGTGGCCGGTATGAATCCATAATACTCATCGCCAACACCATTGGTCATAGGCATATTGAGCCATGTGGCTCCGCCATCTATGGAATAATAGATGAAAGCAGCTTGAATTCCATCAAAATCTGTTATATCTGCTGTTACATTGACATTGGTAGATCCTCCCGGATTTAGAGGTGTATAGATGACATTGGCAATCACTGGAGGATATCCTGTTTCATAGCTCTGTGTCACAGAAACATTGCTGTTCCCTGAAAGATCGGATGCGCTCACGTAGTATAAGACCGTGGTAACCATATTGGATGGAGGAATGGTAGCAAGGAACATGGCATCTGTAAGATTGCCAGATTGCATGGCCATTGGCAGTGATGACCAAGACACACCATCAAAGGAATACCACAGGTCTACATTATCTATTTCACCATAATCTGATATGTTCGTGAAGACAGGACAGGATATGGTGGCATCAGAGGGATCTGGTATTGAGGTTACATCCAAAATATCTGGTGGTATTGAATCAATAATATAACTGTACGTGGGTGAGTTTCCTTGATTACCTATTAGATCTGCAGCACTGACATAATAATATACCTCGGATACACCCAGGCCAGCAGCTGGTATGGTCCCGATCCATTGATTTTCAGTCTCGATGCAAAAATCATCGATGTACCATCCTTCATAGATAACAGAGATATCTGTATCAACTCTAAATCTCACCCATACGGATGGATCTCCAGCGTAGGCCGAGATATCATAGTTATGCTGCTTCCAGTAGTTGTATCCTGAAGATGCAGGCACACTCGTGGCCGGTATCCGATCCAATTGATTCCATGTTAATCCATTTGAGGATATCTCCACGTATGCATGATCGTATGTATATCCCTCTATTCTAAGCCAGTCATAGAAGGTTAAGTTAGCCGAGGTAACTCCAGATAGATCGATCAGAGGTGACTGAAGCCAGAAATCAGCATAGTTGGCATATGTGTTATCCAGGTCAGTTCCCCAGCAATAAGAACCTGAATAAGCAGTTCCTGGGCCGTATGTTGGTAGCCCGTGTTGCCATTCATCCATTGCACCACCATGTGTCCATCCATTCAGTGGTTGGCCACCACCACCAGCACTACCATATTCCATATCGTCTTCAAATATCGTGCCTACACCTCCTGATGTTCCAACCATCGCAACACTGCTCCATGTTGCCTGATCGTCCATCGAATACCAGAGGGTTCCATTTGCCACGCCTGTATCATCTGATATTGAAATAGTGACGTCAACTGGAGAGGTTGCATTTGGGTATTGTGGGCTTGTGGCCGGTATTCCGAATGTTGGTGGGTCTGCGTTTATATCATAGGAGTATGTTGCGGATGTGCCTGTCGTGGTTAAGGTATCTGTTGCCTCAATGTAATAGAACACGGTCAATGTTATCCCAATTGCCGGGATGACCCCATAATACTCATCGCCAACACTGTTGGTCATAGGGATGTTCAACCAGGTGACGCCTCCGTTGATCGAATAATAAAGGAAAGCTGAGGCCACACCATTTATGTCTGTTATGTCAGCAGTTACATTGACAGTCGAAATACCACTTGGATTCAGAGGCGAGTGGACAATATTTGCAATAATTGGTGCTAGATTGGTGTTATAGGTCTGGGTTGCCGATATGGCATTGTTATTGTAAATGTCGAAGGCGCTCACATAGTAATATACAGTTGTCTCGATGCCAGCTGCCGGGATCGCGGCACCATACATTGCATTGACTATGTTGCCACTGAGGTAGCTCATTGGCTGTGATGCCCAGGTAACTCCGTTATAGGAATACCACAGGAATATGTTACCGAGCCCTAGATTATCTGTTATATTGGTGAATACCATGGCCGGAACAAGTGCATTTAAGGGGTCTGGCACACTTGAAACATCCACTATGACGGGTGAAATATAATCAATGGAGTAGTTGTAGATGGCTGAATTATTGAAGTTGGCCGCGGCATCCGAGGCATTGACATAGTAGTAAACTATCGGAACACCTGAGCCGGCGGCCGGGATTGTCCCATACCACATGCCTGATGTCACTTTAACATCATCTATGTACCAGCCCTCGTTTTGTGTAACAGCAGATGTCGACTTGAAATTGAATCTGACCCGTACATCGCTGTTGCCGCTGAAGGGACTCAGGTCATAGGTTGACTGGTACCAGTCTCTGTATGTATCTCCGGTGAAAGCGTCGCCCCCCGAAAAGGCGTTACAGGCAGAATACCATGTATCTCCTGTAACCGGGTCAATTTTGGTCCAGGTGGAGTTGTCAGTTGAAACCTCCACTATGCCTCCGGCCTCGGTGTTATAGAAATCATGGGTGTGCCAGAAGCTGAGCTTCTCGTTGGTAGATCCAGTTGAAAGGTCAAAGGGTGGAGATATGAGATTACTATTGCTACCGGACATGTAATTGGCATCGAGATCAGTTCCCCATGCCGTGCTTCCGCTGTGGGCCCCGACGATATTCCCGTTTGCGGGGGTTCCGCTCTCCCAAGGGGTGCTGGCTGACGGATATGTAAGCCTTATGCGAACCTCATTGGATCCGCCGAGGTTGTCAACCTCTGCGCCGTAATCGCACATGATGTCTATTACTCCATTGCTTGCCCAGGTATTAATCTGCGCCGCCGTGACCACCCACGAGTGTGTGGGGACCGGCTGCCATGTGAGGGCATTCTGAAAACCTATCTGCCCCCGTCCGATGTATGTTCCGACCAGGTTCTCGGCCCACACATCTATGTACTCGGTCAATGAGTTAAAATCCCCATTCCTCGCATCAAGATAGATCATTCCGTTTCCTGTGGCAGGGCTGGTTACAGTGAAGGAATGGGTGGTCGGCTGCGGGTTGCCTGCAAGGAAGTTGATGACCTGGATATTTGATTCGTCGAAATTGCTGGTCCCACCGGTTCCGACCCATCCGGGAGATCCGGATTCAAAATCATCCTCGAATAATATTCCTGTTGGCCCTCCCACCCCTGTCATTGGGGCGCTGTTCCATGTCGATTGGTTGTCGAATGAATACCATAGAGTTCCGTTGGTAACTCCAACATTGTCCATGATGGGTATTGAGACATTAACCGGTATTGTCGGGCCCGGGTATTGAGGGTCTATGGCCGGGATGTCGAATGTTGGTGGCTCGGTGTCCAATGCGAAAGTTATGATGCCCGAGGTGTTGGTCACTCCGAAATTATCCTGTGCCCAGATGTAATAGGAAACCGACGGGACTCCAGTTCCCACAGGAGGAATGGTTCCCATCCACTGGCTGCCGCCCATAAATGCCATCGGCACACTTGGCCAGGTGGCCCCCCCATTAGTTGAATAATATACGAAGGCCGAGGCGATCCCATCGGGGTCGATTATATCTCCCGTCACATCAATGTTCGTGAAGCCGTTGGGGTTCTGTGGTGTTTGAATTATATTGGTAATATCAACATCGAAGTTCCTGATCATTATCGGGCTTGACTTCAAGTTGTTGCCAGGAATCACATCCGAGCTAAGGCCATAGGGGTCTATCCAGGCATAAATAATCATTGCTCCGGGAATCAGGGGCATCCAGGAAATGGATGCTATACTGGTTGAATTTACCAGAACGTTTACACTGTCTACACCGATCTCCGTCACTCCCACATCGAGAATGTTGTCACCATTGACATCCGGGTTCTCGTTGAAAAAGTATACGTCAGCCATTGAAGAATCCAAATTCCCTACATTCCATATCGAGGCATTTATGTAAAACAGCATTCCATTTGGCACCGGGCTGGAGGGGTCAAATACAATACCTCCCGGCAGCATGGTCAAGTCTGCGCCATCCATGTTGGCGAAGGACCACACTTCTGACCAGCCCAGGTTAGAGTTGGCTGGAGAGGCGTATCTGGCCATCACTCTCCAATAATAGGTGCCAGTACTCAAAGCGGCGCCCAGGGTGTAGACATCATTAACTGTTAGGATATCAACTTCTGGAGATGAGAAATCCATGTTGTTGTCAATCTGCAATGCGTAGTCCACAAGATTGCCGTTTGTGGTGGAATCATGCATATCAAACCATTCAAATGTGGTCACTGCCGGGGCAAGGGAGTTATTTTGTGGTGATATGAGAAGTGGTATGCTCATTGGAATTGTGGTTGTCGGTATGCCATTTGCGGTAGTCCGTCCTTCACCTTCTCCACCGTCAAAGCCCTGTCCTGGAGAGGTAGGTGCTGTGCCGCCCAGCCCTCCAGTGGCTTGGATAAATGTAGATTCTGTTATTGATGGAAGGCTTGCCTGAATATCAAGGGTTGCAGCACCGCCATCTCCAACGAAGCCAGTCAGGGTGCATTGGCCGCCGATGGCGGAATTGGAGCAGCTTCCTCCGGCTCCGCCGTATCCACCGCCTCCGCCACTTTCATCGCCGGTTCCGCCGGTGCCTCCATCGCCCCCGTTTCCTCCGGTTGCTGTGAATGAATTTACTACTGAAGCGAATTTATTTCCTTCAAGGATTATGCTGCTGCTTCCTCCGCAACCCACATAATCTTGGACAACGGTATCTCCGCCGATTCCGGCTCCGGTGTCATGCCCGGCACCGCCACCGCCGCCGTAGCCTCCTCCGCCACCACCTTCTCCGCCGGTGTAGGGATCATATGGAGTGTCTCCATCTCCCCCATCTCCTGCCTGTCCTCCATTTCCTCCAGAAACAGAAACACTGCACATTGCCATGATGCTCAGTTGAGAATTGATATTGAACAATGATGTTCCTCCACTACCTACCCAGTCGCTTATAATGCCTCCATCGCCGCCAGTACTGGCCGGGGCAGATCCAAAGGTGTTCTCGGCACCACCACCGCCACCATAGCCTCCGCCACCGCCGCCGCAAGCATAGCCGCCGTGTCCGCCGTCTCCGGCATCTCCTCCGTTTCCGCCTGATAAAAAGGAATTCGTATTCAGCATGATAATTGTGTCTGCACTGTCTAAGGCCAAGGTTGTTGAGCCTCCTCGACCGACATTGCCCGAGACATCTCCTCCTGGAAGCCCGTAGTACATGATGGCATCCCCACCAGAGTATCCACCTCCACCAGCGCCATTCTGCCCGTATCCGTGTCCTCCGTTACCGGCCTTCCCACCGTTTCCGCCTTGGGCAAATATATCTGTATCAGTAACTTGAAGTTTGTAGTCGGATGCAAAGAAGCTAATTGAATTTCCACCGGAGCCAACATCACCAGAAACATCGCCGCCATTGTTGTATCCGCCGCCTTTTCCGTGTCCATTGTTGCCACTGCCTCCGTCTGATGCATCGCCGCCGTCTCCACCTTCCACATTCAATATCGAATTGTCTATGATAAGAGCATTGGCCAGGTTCTGGCACCCTGCGTAAAGCTCGGCCTTCCCTCCGGCAGCCACGATTCCCGATAGGATACCGCCAGTTGTCCATGCATTGGATACAGCATTGGTGCTTGGAGGAAGGTCATAGCCATCTCCTCCATATATGCCGATTGTGGAGTTTCCAATCTCCATTATATTTGTGGCGGTTACATTAAACTCAGCAAGCCCGCCATGGCTGGAAGGTTGGGAAAATGCTCCATCGCTTCCCCTCATGAATATCACACCACCATTCTTCACCTCGAAATTGCTACAGTAGCCGATAAAAGCCACGCTGCCTGAGTCTACTGGATTGGTCAAAGTAATGTTGCCACCATTCACCTCAACGCTGGAGTCAGCCTGCAAAACTATGTTGGTTGCGTCAAAGGTTGCCCCGACTGGAACCACTAAACTTCCAGTTCCGGTAATTATTATGTTATTGTACGTCTCAAAGCCAGCCACCGTGTGTGTGGTCGAAATTACAAGGTTCGGACCTGTGCCAACCGGATTTGGATTATTTGATCCAGCACTAGCCACACTCACCATTGGAAATAGTGCGGATATTGTCATTAATACTACTACAAATATACTCATTGCCCACTTATTACTCTGGTTGTGAATTCTCATGTCACTTCCCCTCTCGTACTGTGTAGTATATTACATAACTTGCTTATAAAGTTAACAGTTATTTACAGTAAATACCTGATAGCTAACCTATATTTATGCAATATATTGATACCTTCCAGTGACATTATTTTATGATAATTATTTATGATAATTATTTATGATAAATGAATATTGAGAAATAACCAATAAAAGATGGTAGCGGGGAGTCGATTTGAACGACTGATCTTCGGGTTATGAGCCCGACGGGATTTCCTGGCTACCCCACCCCGCTAAGGTGATAAAAGTAGTATCATCCCGAATGCCCATTCTTTAATAAACCTATCGGCTTTTAAATAATATCATTACTGAATTTGCACCACGCCCCAATATCGCAGCCTTAAGGCTTGCGGATAAGGGGCGATAGTCATCTTATTGATGATACTGGTGTAAATTATGTAAGGGCTCAATCCTCTTGCTGTTAAACTAGAAAACAGCAAGGGATGTCCCATTCTTTAGGTTGGGGAGCCCTCACCAGACAAAATTAAATATCATCATACCATTCCAAAATTATCTAGATTGGAGTTGAAAAAATGGACTGGGGTATGAAAAATCGTTTGTCAAAGATAATCAAGCCGAAGGATGGAAGGACTGTCATGTTAGCCGTGGATCACGGTTATTTCATGGGCCCGACCACTGGCTTGGATAAATTCACCGACATGGTGAACCCGCTCATCCCGTATGCGGATACCTTAATGCTTACACGTGGAGCATTAAGGAACTGGGTGGACCCAACAACAAATGTTCCAATAGTCCTCCGTGTCTCTGGGGGCACCAGCATACTCAATGATGATATGCTTCACGAGGGCCAGGTATGCTCCATTGAGGATGCAATTCGCCTCAATGTCTCGGGCGTGGCTTGGTCCGTACTCGTGGGCGCGAAATACGAGCGCGACACCATTCTTGGATTCACCGAGGTCATTGATGAATGCGAGGCCTATGGAATTCCCATGATAGCCGTGACCGCGGTAGGAAAGGACATGGTTAGGGATGCCAGATACATGGCCCTTGCTTCCAGAATGGCAGCCGAGCTGGGTGCTCATATCGTCAAGACCTATTTTGTAGAGGGTTTTGAAAAGGTTGTGGACACATGCCCTGTGCCGATTGTGATAGCTGGCGGGAAGAAACAGCCCGAGGCTGATGCTCTGAAGATGGCACATGCGGCGATCGAGGCGGGCGCGATAGGTGTGGACATGGGAAGGAATATCTTCCAGTCCGAATCTCCGGTTGCGATGATCCAGGCTGTTAATGCGGTCGTGCATGATAACCACACACCACAGGAAGCTTTCGAATTGTTCAACAAGCTCAAATAGGCCAAATTACGTTTTGCTTATCTTGGCCTACACCCAAAAGGCCAAGATAAAATACACACCGAACACGGCCAGCACCACGCCGCAGACTCCAAATATGATCGAGTGTGCTTTTGGCGTCCATAGGTCTTTCGATCTGTGCACTGAATATGATAAGAACCAATCCCACAGGATATCACAGGTCTCATGGACGATAATGAAAGCCAGCAACCCGATCCAACCGAAATCCAATGCTCCAGATATATCAGAAGTCCCAACTATCAGCGCGGCTCCCACTGTCACCCACCACAATATAACATATGGATTTCCTGCTGTGGTTACTATTCCGGCCAGCACTGGATGGCCTGGAAATGCTTTCTCCACCACTTCTTTCTCTTCCCGCATCCTGATCATCTGGATGCCCATGTAAAGGAGCAGACCACCGCCCGCGATGCCGATAATACCCTGCATCCAGTCCTCCTTGAAGACATAATGGAAGCCCATCGCGATTATGATGATGAGTGGAATCTCGACCATCAGATGGCCAAGGGCGATCCACAATCCCGCATGCTTATTTTCCGAGCCCTTGGCTATTGCCGCGACCATGACTGGCCCTGGCATCATTACGCCGGAAAGGGAGATGATACCAACAGCTCCCAGAAATGCCCAGAACTCCCAATTCATCGTTTTGTACAATTGAATTTTGATATTAAGGTTTATGGCTTATACTTTGATATTTGCCCGCCCCAGTCAATTGATGCTCCCCCCACCTCACTCCTCCGCTTGCCATGCCCAACCCCCCATGGCCTGCTCGGAGTGGCTTGCTTCTTCTCAATTGTCTAAACACTGCCACACCCAGTTTGACAAAACATGCCCCGTCTATAGAGATATGGCAGGCGAGGTTGACATAATAATCTATGTCGGCCAGCCTGTTCATTTCTCGGCGGGCGGGGTACTATATTCGATGATTATTCGAGTGACAGTCACAGAGTGCTCTGATACTCGAACCCCCGTCCAAGCCCAGTGCAGGGCGGGGAGGTCAAACTTTTATAATCCGAACTGCATTCTTCCTCAGAGGTAGAAAGAATGCAGAAGATGAAATGTACGATATGCGGCTGGATATACGACCCCGAGATTGGAGTTCCAGATGCGGATGTAGCACCAGGCACGCCCTGGGAAGATGTGGATGAGGGCTTCAGATGCCCGAAATGCAAGGCAGTTAAGAAATGGTTCCAGCCTGTTGGCGAGTGAAAGTATGGAATACAAAAATCCAGCTCTCACCGTCGATGGAATAATTATCATCGACGGCAAGCTTTTACTGATAAAACGAGGCCGTGATCCCTTCAAGGGCCAGTACGCCCTTCCTGGTGGTTTTGTCGAGATCGGTGAACGCGTGGAGGAAGCTGTCGAGCGCGAGGCCAAAGAAGAAACTGGCCTCGATACTGAAGTTCGCGACCTGATAGGTGTGTATTCCGCTCCAGATCGTGACCCTCGAGGGCACACTGTTTCTGTGGTGTTTTATCTAAAAGTTATCGGCGGCCAGATGAAAGCCGGGGATGATGCATGTGATATTGGATTGTTCGATCTGAATGCATTGCCAGAGCTCGCTTTCGACCATTCTAAAATAATCGATGATTATATCAAGAATTGAATTATTTGAAATATAGGCATGATATCAGTGAACATGCCCCGTCTGATTGCTCCGATAGGATCAAGGAGGGCGGGGTACTATATTCAATGATCCAGTGAGTGACAGTCTTCTATTCGAACCCCCGTCCAAAGGGCGGGGAGGTCAAACTTAGGCTAATCATTCCCTTCTCGTGCTCACTGTGTAGATAGCCTTCGTGCCCTTGAGCATGGAATGAAGCTTTTGCAGGATCTCACCGTATTCTTCAGGAGTTGCGAAATCCATTACAAAATCATAATCACCCACATAAGGTGCGAAGCCCATTTCCTCAGCTATCTTGATTATGTCGAGAACTGAAGCCCCATCCGAGTTGATGAATATCTTTAGATATACTTTCATTAAAGACCAGTATACCAGTGCGGGATAAAAATGTTACTATCATTTAGGCCAATAAACCAAATGTTAAATGTTAATTATGGATAATTTATAAATGATGTGCATCATAAGACATAATTTACTGATATGGATCAAAGCTGATATTCTCATCCCTCGGCGGCATCCCCTTGCTTGTCCTCTTCTGGCTTTTCCAGTTCCGTATTATCAGATATCAGCCATGGCAATCCATATTCTTGAGCGTAGATGTACATGGTCCCGAAGAGTGGTACGAAGATCAAGGTGCTGAGTATGTGCATGATGGTGAAAGGTACCTGAGCCATGAACATGACATAAATGCTCATGTCTGGAACTATCAGTTTGTAGCCGACCAGGGTCCAAAGGTCGTACAGTATTGTGAGTATGACCGCCACTCCCGTGAATACTGCCACTCCTTTCATTCGGAACAAAAAGGTAGGCTTCATTCTAGTACCGATGTAACCCACGAACATCATGCCAGTCCATGTGAAGAGCGATATGCCGACCAATTGTTGCCATGTGAAAGTAGTTCCATAATGCATGGCGTTTATGGCCCAATCCGAGAGGAACATGATGGCTAATGGAACAATGAGAGCCCACAATCCTCCCAGAACAAGGCCAGCCATCATCGCTATGGCGAGTACAGGCTCGATGTTCGCATATTTTGCCAGGACGATCCTGAGAAGTATCCCTGCCAATATGAACAGCAATGCCAGCCGCACTTTTTTAGGGCTTGTATCTAATTTGAATACTTCTTTCAGGCTCATTCATTTTCTCCTTAACATTTTCATCGATCATTTAGTGTCAGAAACCCTCGAATCTCCAGTCCACCACATCCCCATCCTGGAGAACGTACTGGCCCGCGCCAACAGAGGCATATCCGTCATTGATGTACCATAGCCAGTAGTAGGAAGATGTGTCATCAATGCCCTCGACCGTGCTACCTGTGGAAATACCATCGATCCCATTGACGAAGGCGCCCCATCCGAAATCCTGCATGTCCAGATTTGCATAACCAACCGCTTCTTCCAGAGCTCCAAGAGCCGTGTAATTATCTGAAATTATTGTCTGGTTCAAGTATGTGCCATTGCCAAAGTCGATGTTCACTTTGACAGAGATACCGGTCTTCTCGAAAACACCGCTGGGTCCATCTCCCAGCATGAATCTCAATTCAATGGTCTGTCCCTCGCGCACTATGGCGATATCATCCTTTGCGGCAAAGGCCTGGCCGGTCACTGGAGCCCAAGTTCCATTAATGGTGTAGGACCACCACATACTGGCAGTATCTCCTATTCCCTGAACTGTCATATTATTGGCAATATTGTCAATGGATCCCAGGTATGCCACTCCCTCGATACTGCGCTCCATCTCGTACCTGTCATCGCCTATACTGGCGGACAATACGCCAGGTAGCGTATTGTTCACAGTCGTCACATTGTACCAATCCACATCCCCATTTCCGTAATCGATCACCAAGGTGGCTGATATCTCATTGGGGTCTATCTCCACTTTGTTCATCTCCTGCATGAGGAATATTCCGCCGATAGCAGCTACTATCACCACTGCAACTACAACTATGGGCATCCAGCCCAATCCAGCCTTTTCTCCTTCTGTCAATTAATCGCCTCTGAGCCACCGCATATAGAGGTGGACAATATATCCACCCAAAAGCACATTGGCTATTAAAGGTTTTTGATTTAATCTGTTAAAAATAAGTGTTATCTGATCATGATTTAGTGGAGGATATCAAGAGGCCGGATGCAGCTGCAAAGGCTCCGTCCTCAGCCTTTGTTTCACTATTGCCAGTTCCGATGATGATAATGTCATCATCCTTCAAGTCGAAAGCTCCCCTAATCTTCTCCGCGACCTGGGGCATCTCATCGTCTATATTGAAATGATCTGGAAGCTCAAGACCATCATTGACGAACAGGATGGTCGTCGCGCCACTGGAGCCCGCCTTAATGGCCTCATCCCTTTCCATTATGCCATCCTTTACAGAACTTGCAATTCGTGATAATCTAATTGCAAAATCATATTCGTCCACAGTGAGGCCAAATACTTCGATAACAGAGGCCTGAAAACCGATCTCATTCAAATATCTCGAACCTCGATTTGCCAATTTGAGCCCATCTTCTTTCCTTTGAATAAAGCCATGTTCTTCAAGATGAGATATAAGCCCTCTGGAGCTTCCCTCACCCAGATCTAATTTGGAAGCCAGACCCTTGCGGCCTATAGGTCCATATTCTCGAATGATATGTAATGATTTAAAAACATGTAAAGGTCCGAAAAGGGGGGCGGCCCCCCTTTTCGGCATCTCTATCTCGAAGATTCCAGACATCGGATCAGAAGGTTCCGATCTTGCCCTTGACAACGAGGTCGGTGATCTTGTTGGTATTCTGCAACCAGCCGTCAACGACTCCTTCGATGTCTGACTTGACATCCTTCATCTTGACACTATCTGCAAGTTTCACCTTCACACTGGCTGCCTGTGGGTTGTTAATTGGCATTCCGATCTGTGACAATAAGCGCACGTGACATTCCAGTATGTCCCCGCCGCCTACCTTTGCAACATCCTGGGCGATCTGATTTGATAATAGATTGTAGATCTTTCCAACATGTGTCACCGGGTTCTTTCCAGATGTGGCTTCCATGCTCATTGGTCTGTATGGGGTGATCAATCCATTTGCTCTGTTTCCCCTGCCAACTGAACCATCGTCACCGTTCTCCATTGAAAGGCCAGTCACTGTCAGGTAATAGATACCCTTCTTGTAATCATCAGCTGTATTGGCATCCACAATGATCTCACGATCTGTGAATCTCTCTGCCTGTTTGTGAACTTTATCTTTCAGTTCCTGAACAACGCTCTTGTAGTGGTCACTGTCAGGGATCTCTTTCCCGACCATGGCTGCTGCTACTGTGATATTGATCTTGTTTCCGATCCTGGCTGCCATGACCTTGACATCCTCTCCGACCTCGGGCATGGATTTCTTCAACCTGCCATTGATGTACTGTTCAGCATCCAGGACGATTGTCTCGGTCTCACTGAAGGGCGCGTGGCCAACACCGAATGAAGTATCATTGGATAGGAAATCCTTTGGTTTATTATCATAAACGCCCATTAGATCGACCGATCCCTTGCTTATCATGCAGTCCAGCATGACATCTGCATCGACATCCAGGTGTGAGCAGTGATCCTTCAGATACTTGCGGGCTGCCTTGACTGCGACAGATCTGTATGGGAGCCTCTCACCGTCTACTTCGGTAGTAGCACGGCCGACAAGAAGAATGTAAACTGGCTCAAGAACAACTCCGCCTCCGAACTTAGGGGCTGACTGGCCACCGACGATCTGTGTTTCGTCAGTATTATGGTGAAAGATATGATCATATTTTTCAAGGTACATTTTACAAAGGGATCTTGACACGGACTCAGCCAGTCCATCGGCTATACTGTCCGGATGTCCAATTCCCTTTCTCTCTACGATCTCAATTTCCTGCTTCTCGATGTACGTCTGTGCCAAAGGCTCGACAAAGATATTTCTTTTCATATCAAACATTCCTGAGTTATGGTTAGTCAGCCTGCAAATACGAGAGTTGATAAAACCCTTTCGGTTGAATTTGCTTTTTCCATGCCTAAATATGCATGTTCGCACTCATCTTTGACAATATCTTTATGATCTATATCTGGGTAGCTCATATTCTAGATACGATATCGGCCACAACACTGATATCATTCAGCGTGAACAGATGTACGCCAGGCGCACCTTTCTCCCTGAGCTTCTGGCACAGTTCGACAGAAAAGTCAATACATACTTTTCTGGCTTCCTGTGGCTCGAGTCCTTCCAATGCTTTTTTCAGACTTTCCGGCACATTGGCCTTGAAGATATCTTCTGCCACTTTGACATGCTCGGTCTTGGTGACTGGTCTTATGCCAGGTATAACTGGAATATCGATCCCCCTATTCCTCAACTGTGCCACATAATCCGCATAAACATCAGCATCGAATATCATCTGGGTGATGGCAAAGCCCGCTCCATTTGCCACCTTCTGCTCCATGACCATTAACTCCTTTTCCATGTCATCTGCCTCTGGATAGGCCGCTACACCGATACAGAAATCAGTATCCATGCCTTTCCTTGGCTGGCTGGCGTCTTTGAGCGGTATGTATCTTCCTTTGTTCATTTCTTCGATCTGGCCTACAAGCTCGGAAGCATATTGATTGTGTTGACCTGGTTCTCGCGGGCACTCTGGCTCGCCAGCTATCGGATCGCCAAGTACTGCCAGTATATTCCGTATGCCGAAATATGTGTGATCGACTAACATATTTTCCACATCTCGTTTGTTCATGTCACGGCAACGGAAATGCACCAGGGAGTTCAATCCATATCTTTCAGATATCATGTAGCCAATGGGGATAGTGCCACCGCGCATGCTTCCCATCGCTCCCTTGGTTATACTGATAAAATCAAGGTCCAGCTTGCTCAATTCATCTATTTTATTGAGAATTATATCCGGGCTCTTGCCATTCCTGGGGGGGAAGACCTCCACGCTGATGGTGAAGTCCTTTTTGGCAAGTACGTTCGTGATCTTTTCAGGCTGGAACATCATAGGATGGAATACTGCCTTTTATTAAAAGTATTACCCCGCATCCTCAATGATCGAGCTGGTGTGATCATATCATCTTGAACAGGTTTCCTTCAGATCCCGCATATCCAAGCTTCTCGTACATGGCTCTGGCCGGAGCATTGTGATCGAAGACATGGAGGGCGATGATGTTAATACCCATATCTTTCACTTTATCTTCCATTATTTTGAAAGTGCTCTCACCATAGCCCTTTCGTCTGTATTCTTCATATATCTGGATATCAATTATGAAGATTAATTCCTGATCTTGATTCTCGGCCTTGGCGAACCATAGACCACCTACTTGCACATCTTCCCCTTCCACAATATTGAAGAAATAATGGTCTTGTGTATCGAGACCATTGTTCAGAACCTTGCTCTTCATCTCTTTCATATTATCCAGGGCATTAGATTCGGTCCACTCACCGGCCTTTATCTGAGACCGCATATGGTCATCCATGGATATCTTCATGAATTCATCATACTGGGTGGTATCCATTGGCTCTAATTTTATCATGTACATTCACCATATTGATATTGCTATCTGGCCTTATATCTATTTCGTATTATCCGAATGTTCGATCACAGCATACCCATCATGATTCCCCATGATGAATACGAGAGAAGTAACATGAACAGTATGAAGGCTATCAGGAAACCCTTCCTAACTCTCATGTCCATATCCTTTTTGATGAAAGAAGTGAAGAAACTCGCGAAGGCCATCAGGAATAATCCGATCTGGAAGACCGTGCTGATGATGACTCCCCAAAATGCCCTGTCCTCATAATCATAATTATTACTTCCAATGAAACTGAGCGTGTATATCGATCCCAGAATACTGGATAAGAAGAACACCAGTATGCCGCTGATCAACATGATCTTCAGCCACATTGGTAATATTATATGGTCGCCCGGGTAGATGAGACCCATATCATTGGTCGTTGCATTGTCCCTGGGTGGCGGTGGTGGGGGTGTTGGTCTTAAAAAACTCGGTACCGATCCTGTTGCAGGCTCTCTATTATTAGATTGAACTCTCGATCCTTCCATGACTCTTCCTCACATGTGTATGTGTGTGATTAATATTTAATTAGATTGGTACGGTGTTTTGTATTATGATTAAATAAATAAATTCAAAAATATCTTATATCCATCTCTCAATCAGGGTATGACCCAAATTTGACATTTCAGAGTTTGTATAAGCCAAACTCTTGGGTTGCTATAGATGCCGAATGTCAAACTAGGGTACGAGTGTGATATAGATGTCAGAAGTTTTCTTTGCCAAAGTGGGCGCCAGTAAGCACAATGAAAGATTACCAAATAAGGTTCGCCAGTTATTTGACAAAGCTGGTTTTAACAATTTAATTTCGGAGAAGGACATGGTCGCCCTCAAGCTTCATTTTGGAGAGCCTGGCAATACCACATTTCTCAGGCCACAATTTACCCGTCAGATCGTGGACAAGGTGAAGGAAAGCGGTGGTAAGCCTTTCCTTACAGATGCAAACACACTATACACTGGCCAGAGATCCAATGCGGTGGATCATCTCAATGCCGCCGCCCTGCACGGATTCCTGCCAGCGGTTGTCGATGCTCCCATCATCATCGCGGATGGACTGACTGGCCGCGATTTCGTCGAGGTGGATGTGGATCTCAAGCACCTTAAATCAGTTAAGTTCGGAGCAGCTGCCTATCACGCTGACGTGATAGGAGCGATTTCTCATTTCAAATGCCACGTTGTCGGTGGTATCGGGGGCGCGATAAAGAACCTGGGTATGGGTTTCGGAAGTCGTGCTGGCAAGCAGCAGATGCATTCGGATACCAAGCCAGTTGTCGATGGCGAGAAGTGCATATCATGCGGTACTTGTGCGAAATGGTGTCCGGAGGACGCGATCGATATTCCGGATAAAGCGATCATCAATCAGGACAAGTGCATCGGATGTGGTGAATGCCTTATACAGTGCCCGACCAAGGCCATCAATGTAAGATGGGATGCCAGCAGCAAGAATATGCAGGAGAAAATGGTCGAGTACACTTACGGAGTGATGAAGAATAAAAAGGACAAGACATTCTTCTACAATTTCTTACTGGATATCACGCCGGATTGCGACTGCGTGCCCTGGAGTGGGAAGCAGATAGTGCCAGATATCGGAATTATGGCATCCACAGACCCGATAGCTATCGATCAGGCATCGGCCGATTTTGTTAACCAGCAAACAGCCAATCCTGGATCCAAGATAGAGATTGCGGTAAATCCGGGTGATGACAAGATCCACGAAGTTCATAATATCGATTGGGACCTACAGCTCAAATATGGAGAAGAAATAGGTCTGGGTAGTCGAAAATACAAGATAATCGAGATTTGATGCCAGGGCAATCGGCATTACCGAGCGAGCAGGCTTTGGCGAGTTTCTTTTTAGATGTGCGCTTCACGAAGCGCATGCATCTATTTTATCAAGCACATGAACTGGGCTTGATTCGATTTGTCCGTCTTTTTTCTTTGTGAGCCAAAGCCAGCACAGCGAGGTTAAAAGAAAAAAGTGGATGGGGAGGAAATAGGTCTGGGTAGTCGAAAATACAAGATAATCGAGGTATGAAATTCAATTCAATTCATTCTTCATTCTTCATCCAGCTTTGCCAGCACCTTCTGAAGTCGCTCAGGATTATCCGTGATTATACCATCAACTCCCATCAATGTCAGTTTCTTCATCTTGATGGGGCAATTGACCGTCCAAACGAAAATCTGCATCTTGTTTTCGCCAGCTTCCTTTATCAATTCCGGGCTCACCAGCTTGAACTCTGGAAAAATAGTACTGGCTCCCACTGTCTTGGCAACGGAAGTGATGACGATCTTATTGTCATCACTTGAATACCCCGTTCTGGCATTTTTCTTATCCTTCAACTGGGCGATCGCAATACCCTCCTTTGAAGTGAATATGACGCTATCCAGCATATTGTTCTTCTTGACAAGTTTGTAGGCCGGCATCATCGCGCTCCTGGTCTTGATGTCAAGTACGAGACCGCATTTTCCCTTGGCCTCTTCCAGAGCCTCGGCCAGTGTGGGAATCTTCTCTTTCCTCTTCACCTTCAACTTGCCCAGTTTGGAGGATTCTGTCTGGCTGAGAAATCCAGATCCATTGGTCATGCGATTGAGCTTCTCGTCGTGGAATATGACGAGAACATCATCCTTCGATATCCTCACATCCAGCTCGACATAATCTGCTCCGAACTCCAGTGCTTTGTTAATTCCCGCAGTGGTGTTCTCAGGAGCGAGGCTTCTTGCGCCCCTGTGTCCGATTATGGCTGGTCTTTTCATTGAGAGAGATAATATCAGCATTGGATAAAAACAATGTGGGACGATGCATGGACAATGCCACCTTCCGCCCCCGCCCTCGAATGCTCATTGAATCCACCCACCCTATAAAGGATAATATTATGGATTTTATTATTTATAAGCTTCATTCTTCAGATGGCTGGCTTTCGATATCTTCCTTATTTTTCACTCGGCTGAAGTACAGGATGATGGCAACAATCGCTCCGCCGATGATAGACGATATTATGATAAGGGATTCGAGGTTCATTTCCATATTGTTCAATGTGAACGCTCCGGCAATCCCAACTATGAGCCCTCTTGATAGTCCCGCCCAAAAATTTGTCTGGACGAACCATTTCATCTCGAAGACCTCTCCGTCCTTATTGAGCAGGGAGAATATGTAGAGGGTGATGGTGTCTGGCATTATTGGAAGGCTTAGAATGAGGTAAATGGCAATGTATCCGAACTTCTCGCAGAATCTGGTGAGGAACTCTGTAAGGCCTACAAACCACTTCCACTTGAACCATACTCGAATACTATCTTCGATCTTCTCTCCAATTATGAAGACCATCCAGCTTCCTACAGCTTTACCCAGACCCATGACCAGGCTTACTATGAAAAAGGCTGGGAAAATAGTTCTGAAGCCCAGGAACTCCCCGCCATTTACGATGAAGGGTATGAAACCAGCCAGACCCAGTTCGACAGGGATTGGCAAAATGACTGCAGCTAACACGCAGAATATGAAGAACAATAAGAGGTATGTGTATGGATTGTTCATATCCAGCATACCCATCAGATCATCAATGAAGCTCATTATCAATCTCCAATTATTAAGTCCGACCTGTCCTTGCCAAGTACTAAAACACGGCTTTCGGGAGCTTCATCCAGTATCTGGAAACCCATTTCACGTCCCAGCTTCTCTCCAAATTCCCGAACCTTGTCATACTTTGGCATATTGGCCATGGTCATTCTCTCTCTGGAATATCCAACATACACATAACCTTTTGGTTCTATGAAGAGAGGATCAGCCATTTTATCCAAGTGAGCGTATTCCTTTTCCCATCCTATGTTCCATCCATCCACAAGGGTATGCCGAATGACTGTCCGGGTATCGAGGCTGGCCATAATCTCCAGGCTCTTCTGCAATCTCTCCCAACCGTCTTTCACAAGAGGCACGCATAATCTCTTGTAGATCTCCCTGGTCGGGGCTGCAACCGTGATATAAAGTTGGGTGGGAAGGGGGTCTAATTTCTCCAGAACCTCTGGTTGGATGCCATTGCTGACGACAAAAGTCGTCATATTTCGCTTGTGACATTCTTCAATGAACTCTCCCAATCGGGAATAAAGAGTGGGTTCTCCTGACAATGATATCGCTACCTGTTTTGGCTCAAAGGCCTCTTTCCAGATCTCGGGACTGCACCTTGCATCTCCCTTGTAGCCCGTGATGAGCTTTCTCTGCCCTTCTATGCAGCCATCCAGTATCTCAATGGGATCATCCTCGTTCGGTATGGCCAGTTCATTCATCCCCTGGAATCTCCAGCAGAAAAGGCAATTGTGTGTGCAATGGGAAACAGTAGGTGTCATCTGGAGACATCGGTGAGATTCAATGCCATAGAACCTCTCCTTGTAGCAAGGTCTATCCCTGAGAAGTTTTTCACCCATCCAGTGGCAGAGCTTGACACCACTGTGCTCTCCCACGACATGATAATGCTGTTTCTCCAATATCCTCTTCATATCATCATTCATTTTTTATCTCCTGATCTTCAAAAATCAAAAAGGTTCTTCTGAGCTGGCTTCACAACGATCTCTGGCTTTTCTTCCTCTTCCTGCTCATCTTCCTGTGATTCATCCACTTCACTATGTTTGGTTCGGGCCTTTGCCGAGTTTTGTTTCTTTTTGTTAATCTCATCAAACACATTCTTCACAGGATGAGAATCCGGCTTCTGGCCAAGCAAGAAACCTACCTCATATTCTCCCAATGAAAGAGATTCTGTCATCTTCAAGCAGAATTCCCTATCTGTATTGAACAGTAGCTTGAAATAAGGTAGCTGGTCTTGAAGTGCCTGCTCCTTGGAGATATGTGTGAGCTTTCCCAGTTTATTGCCTATGGAATTTCTCACCTCTCGCGTTCCTTTAGATCGTGACATATTGGTGAGCCAGCTTGGAAATTTATAGCTGACATATCCTCGATATTCTCTGGTCTTTGATAGGGAAACCCCGGCACTCATCATGTCTGAAGAATATTTCCACAATCCATAATATTGCCTTCTCCTAACTCGTCCCAGATATATGTCTGCCTTGGAGACTGCGTCATAGGCTCTCATCCTGTCATCCGAGAGTGAATAAGATACTGGTATGTTCTCATCTATCCATAATATAGTAAAGTTCGGATCCTCGTCAAGATCCATGAGTGCATCACGTGAAGCCTTGCAATTATTTGTCCTAAAGACCTTTGCCATACCCTGAAATATGGTGCTCTTCTGATCTCTTCCTCCCAGAGCCAGCACATCTCTTTCGGTCAATTTATCTTTACCTTCCACAAGTGATTGAAGGTCATTTACCGCTCCTCTGATATCACCTTCACATCTTTTGGAGATCGCTTTTATCGCATCCGGGCTGGCGTCGACCTTCTCTTTCTGCGCTATCCCCCTGAGCAATTTGGCAATGGAAGCTGGTTGTGGTTTTCGGTATTGTATCTGCAATGCCTTGCTGGATATCACGGATGATCTTCGTTTTAATGAATAGAAATCATTGACTATGAGGATAACTGGCTGTTTGGTGTTTGAGATAAGCTCTCCCATGGCCTTGATGCCCCCACGATCCTCCTTGCCGAAAACATTGTCTGCCTCATCAAGTATTATCAGTTTTCTGCCGCCTTCTTTGCTGGTGGAATATTCTCCAGTATCTGTGAAGGTGTCCCACATCGCACCAAGGCCAGCTATGCTCTTTATGGCATTGGCATTTCTGGAATCCGATGCATTCAATTCCACCACCTGCCACCCATATTCGTGAGCCACTGCATGAGCACTGGTGGTCTTCCCTATCCCGGGTTCTCCAATGAGTATTGCCGCCCTGTGCTTTTTAGGTATGCCATTTTCCCAGGAATTTGCCCAGGTCTTCAGCTTCGACACTGCTTCTGAATTGCCAATGATGCCATCAAAGCCCTTTGGCCTGTGTTTTTCAGTCCAATCATGCATTCCAATCCTCTAATCAATAGGCTTCTAAATACATTTGCCTTGTTTGTAATATTCTGTGATGCCAGCCCCTCTTTATTATCAATCTTTTTTCTTTATCTTTATATATAATATAGTTTCAACGGTCACGTTTATATACAAGTATGTATTCCTCAGCATACTTCCCAGAAGCAAAAAATATACTGGAGGGTGACATTGGCAGATAATAAGAAACCTACGGACATTGAGAAAGACGATGATTTCAAGTACATATTGAGGTTATCTGGTAACGATATAGACGGCGAGAAGCCAGCTTTTATCGCGCTTACGGATCTCACAGGAATCGGGACACGTATCTCAGAGATATTGATAGAAAGATTGGGATATCCCCACGCCAAACAGATCGGACACATGACCGATGAGGATATTGAAAAGCTCGAGGAGATGTTGGATAACCTCGAGGAGAATGTCCCGATATGGTTACTCAACAGAAGAAAAGATTGGGAATCAGGCGAAGATCTCCACCTTTATGGTATGGAGCTCGAGCAAACTAATAAAGATGACATTAACAGGATGAGAATGACCCGTTGCTACAAAGGAGTAAGGCATGACACGGGCCAGAAAGTCAGAGGTCAGAGAACCAGATCCAATGGAAGGAAAGGGTTGACACTTGGCGTATCCAAGAAAAGAGGCTAATTGAGGTGAGTGATTTTGGGAGACCCTAAGTTCAGTAGAAGACGGTATGCTACACCATCCCATCCTTGGCAAAAGGAAAGGATAGATGAAGAGAATGAGTTAATCAAAAAGTATGGCCTCAAAAACAAGAAGGAACTTTGGAAGGCACAGTCCCTCCTGAGAAACTTCAGACAGAGATCCAGGATCCTTCAGGCTCAGATCAGATACGGTAACAAACAAGCTGAGAAGGAAAGAGATCAGCTCCTTGGAAGGCTAGAGCGTGCTGGAATCCTTGGAAGCGAAGGTTCACTGGATGATGTTCTTGCATTGGATGTTGAAGCCGTACTTACAAGAAGATTGCAGACCCTGGCATACATGAAGGGACTGAGCAACAGTGCGAAGCAATCCCGTCAATTCATTGTTCACGGACATGTGTCCATCGGTGATAGAAAGGTAACTATTCCCGGATACCTAGTCAAGAGGACCGAAGAGGAATCTATTGAATATCTATTGAGCTCACCGATCGCAAATGACATGCATCCAGCCAGACCAAAGGATGAATTGGAACTGGCCGAGCAGAAGAGACAGCAGGAAGAGGCAGCCAAGGCCGCTGCAGCGCCTGCGGTGGAGCCTACACCGGAAGGTGCAGTTGCTCCAGCAGAGGCACCAGCTGAAGTCGCTCCGGCCGATGCTAAACCAGCTGAGGCAAAGCCCGCAGAGGTTAAGCCAGCAGAACCAAAGGCAGAAGCAGCCCCAGCAAAGGAAAAGCCTGCAGAGGTTAAGCCAGCAGAACCAAAGGCAGAAGCAGCCCCAGCAAAGGAAAAGCCTGCAGAGAAAGCTCCTCCAGTTGAGGAGAAGCCAGTCAAAGAAGATAAACCAAAGGAGGCCAAAGAATGACCAAATGGGCCCTAGCACATATATTCGCATCTTACAACAACGTATTGATAACATTGACCGACCCAACCGGTGCAGAGACTATCACAAAATGCACAGGCGGTATGGTGGTCAAGTCCCAGAAGGATGAGTCATCTCCATACGCAGCCATGAAGGCAGCGGAGATGATCGCAGATATCGCAAAGGAGAGGGGCATCGACAGTGTTCATGTCCGTGTAAGAGCTCCAGGCGGTAACAAGGATCTTTCTCCTGGACCCGGCGCACAGGCCGCAATAAGGGCACTGGCAAGGGCAGGACTTAGAATTGGCAGGATAGAAGATGTCACCCCTATCCCACATGACGGAACCAAGAAAAAGGGCGGCAGACGTGGAAGAAGGGTGTAATCAAATGGATATCAAGATCATTGATGTTAGAGATGATTTCATCAAATTCGTTGTATCTGGAGTCGATTTCAGCTTTGTGAATTCCATCAGAAGGGCATTGTTAGCCGATATCCCGAAGATGGCCATAGAGGACGTTGAGATTCATCTTGGTGCAATAAGTGACGAGGAGGGAAAGACCTATGAGAGCACGACCCCCCTCTTTGATGAGATAATCGCCCACAGAATGGGTCTCATACCTATTCCTACCGATCTTGAGATGCTTGGTTTCAAGGACGAGTGTGAATGCGATGGTGAGGGATGTATCAGCTGCAGCATAATGTACTCACTTAACAAGAGGGGACCATGTACTGTTTACTCAGGTGACCTTGAGCCACTGGGTGATGCCACTCTTAGACCAAAGGATGCCAAGATACCAATAGTCAAACTTACAGAGGATGAGGGGATCCTCATATATGCAACTGCAGTAATGGGAATTGCCAAAACACATGCCAAATGGCAGGGTATCCACGGCGCAGGTTACAAATTATATCCAAAGGTTGACATCGATTACAAGAAATGTGACAATGGCGGAGGATGCATATCCATCTGCCCAGTCAATATCTTCGTGAAGGATGGAAAGAAGGTCAAGATAGCCAATCCAGAGAACTGCACCATGTGTAAAAGCTGTATTGAAGTTTGCGAGCTGGATGCAGTAAAGATCGGCTATGAGGACGATAAGTTCATATTCAGATTCGAGACAGATGGTTCGCTCTATGCAAAGGATGCGCTTCTCTATGCATTAGCTCACCTGGGAGCGTCCTTCGAGGAAGTGATCGACCTCGTTGACACCATGAAGCCAAAGGATTACAAACCCATCGAGCCCGTGAAGTTGGCCATTGATGATGAGGAAGGTCCTGAAGGCGTGGCATATATTCCAGCAGACGAAAGTACTCATACTCCTGAAGAGGAACCTGTTGAGGAAGAGCCAGTGGTAGAAGAACCTGTCGAGGAAGAGAAGCCAAAGAAGAAGGCAGCTGCCAAGAAGACCACCAAAAAGGCACCTGCAAAGAAGGCAGCCAAGAAAAAGTAAGCTTCTCGATATCTCATATAATAAGATCATAAATAGACGCAAAGCCGCTGTGGCTAAGGGGTATAGCGATTCATTGGTAATGAATAGGTCGTGGGTTCAATTCCCATCAGCGGCTCTTTGCATTTTTTAGTATAGCTGATGTGGAATTGAACCAAGCCCGTGAATGCATGATATTATTGTACTGGCTTAATGTAAGGGCGCAGGTTGAAATTTCGTTTGTAAACATTTAATCTGTAGTAAATTTCAATATTGGCTCTTGTTTAGGGCTCCTTATTATTTTATTAGTGTTAGCTGATGGAAATTGAATCAAGCCCGAAAGTGTTTTAACTTACTCCCCAATCCCCAGGCAATGAAAGTCAAGACCCAAATGTCCAATTTCGATATTTTCACCTTCGTTAGAGAGAGCCAGGATTATATCGGCATGCAGGTGGAGAAAGTATTCCAGATGTCCTATACCGAGGTCTGGGTTCGCTTTTCTTCCAAAGGCAAAAAAGCGACATTGGTCATCAAGCTGGGTAAGGCTTTATGGTTCGAAGACGAGTATTTGAAATCCGATGTGCAACCACCGAACTTCGCCATGCTGCTCAGGAAACATCTGGGCAAAAAGAGGCTTAATTCCATAAGCCAGCATGGCTTTGACAGGATCGTCGTTATGGAGTTCGGAGCTGATAATCAATTTAAGCTAATAATCGAGGGCTTCGGCAAGGGTAATATTATCCTGGTCGAGGATGATGAGATAATAAAGCCTATGACATCCAAATCATGGAGGCACAGGGATGTCAAGGCAGGAGCAATTTACAAATTCCCACCAGAGGGCATAAATCCTCTGGATCTGGAAATGGAGGATGTGGAAGAAATGATATCTGGTTCGAACAGGGATATAGTTCGAACTTTAGCCACGCAGACCAACCTCGGCGGTAGTTACGCCGAGGAGATATGCGAATATATGGGTCTTGATAAGGATATGAAGGCGAGTGATGTGGATGAAATCCAGATGGCCAGTATAAAAGAGGCCATCGATACCCTGATCTCCAGGCTGGATGCTCCATTCCCCGTGATAAAATACGATGATGGTGAAGTTGTGGATTTCCTTCCCCTCGCCCTTCAGGATCTCTCGGATAGGGAATACAGGACCTTTGATTCCTTCAATCTGACACTGAAGGAATATTTCTCATCTCTTCCGGATATTTTGAATGTCGAGGACGAGGATTATGTGTCTCCCGAGACCCAGCGCCTTGAAAGACAGGCCGAGCATCAGACCGAGGCCATTGAGCAGATGGAATTTGATATTGTGGAATACCAGCGCCTGGGTGACCTCGTATATGCTGACTATGCCCGGTTCGATAAGATACTGACAACCACTAAGGCCATTCTGGATGAAAAGGGATGGAAGGCGTCCAAGGCCGAGCTGGAAAAATGGGATAAGATAGTTTCCTTTGATCCCGAGTCTGGCATTCTGACACTGAAGCTGGAAGATGATTCCCATGTTTCATTGGATGTCAGAAACAATGTGAATGACAATGCCGGATTCCAGTACCATAAATCCAAGAGATCGAGGAAGAGACTTGCAGGGGCACAGGAAGCTCTGGATGAGACTCTCAAAATGCTTAAAAGGACCATGAAAGACGATTTCAAAAAGACTGTCGCCCGTAAAAAATCACCAACCCGTCAGATGTGGTTCGATAGGTATCGCTGGTTCCTGTCGAGCGAAGGTTTCCTGATCGTGGGTGGGCGTGATGCCAGGTCCAATGACAAGGTGGTGAAGAAACACCTGAAGGATGATAGCATATATTCTCATGCGGATATTCATGGAGCTCCCAGTATCATTGTTATGAAGGGGCGTGATGCTGGTGAGGACACTCTCCTGGAAGCTTGTGAGTTCGGAGTTTGCAATTCAAAAGCATGGAAGGCCAAGCTGGCCAGTGGCAATGCTTTTTGGGTCAAGCCCGATCAGGTAAGCAAGACCGCTCAGCCCGGTGAGTTCCTCGCGAGGGGGGCCTTCATGATAAGAGGCAAGAGGAATATCCACAATAAGCTGGATTTGAAGCTGGGCATTGGGGAGATATTGTTCGAGGGCGAGCGTAAGATAATGTGTGGCCCGATAAGCGCGATAAAGGCTCACGCGTCGGATTTCTACGAGATCATACCTGGCGATCTCAATTCAAACACATTTGCCAAAAAGGTATCCGATCATTACAATGTGCCGATAGAGGAGATTAGTAGAATATTACCTCCAGGGGATGTACAGGTAGTTCGTGAACCATCTGCAATAAAGGTCGATCCAGATCCTGTGATAGATCCAGAAATTGATTCCGATTCAGAGATTGATCCTGATCCCGAGATCGATCATGATATAGAATAGATCAATAATAATTCATTTAACTGTTTGGTCAGTATTCAGTATATTAATCGTAGATCAATAACCTGCCTTGATATTTTCAACCATGGCGAGACATTCGTTCATCTTGTCAAATGACTCTTTGTATTTCCTTTCCTCAAGAAGCTTTTTCGCCATGCTGACAGAATCAATTATACGATCCACATTCTGGCCCTGGATCTTCATGTCTCTGGCCATCTGGGCTATTAGTCCAAGATCTTCATTGGCCTTGGCTACGAAGGCTTCCTCTATCTGCCTTCGTCCCTGCTTCATAAGAGCTACAGCACCGTGTAGATTCTTCTTCTTGCTCTCATTCACTCCTTGGGCGATGATCTTCTTCTGTGCCAGGACATCTATGGACAATTCCTTTGCAAGGATAAGAAGTGGTTTAATGGCACTTGCATGGATGGAAAGGCTCTTCTTCAGGACCCTTGGATCATTGGGATCCACTTCGGGCTCCGGTTCCGGTTCTGGCTCAGCCTCCACTACCTCGATGGTCTCCTCGACGATAACCTCTTGCTCCACAGGAGGTTCTTCTTCTACCGCTTCCTCTTCAACTACTTCCTCGTATACGACTTCCTCTTCTACCACAGGCTCTTCTTCAGGTGTGTCAGATCCATCATCCTCCACTTCAACCTCTTCATAGACGATCTCTTCTACTTCCTCGTATACTATTTCTTCTTCCCCAGCATCTACTTCTACGGTTTCGTATACGACCTCTTCTTCAGCATCTTCCTCCGAAGGCTCATCATCTATGAATTCTGGAGTTGTTGCCTCTACTTTTTCCGAATCATCCGAGGCCACATAATCTTCCACGGTCTCGTATATCTCCTCTTCGTCCTCAGTTGGTTCAGATATATCCAGCTCATCATCAAATCCTTCAATGTCTTCATAAGAAGGTAATTCGAACCCCTGGGATGATATCACATGGGAATAGCAATCCGCGGCCTTCATGGGCTCGCTCATCTTATTGTAAACCTCGGCCTTGGAGATCCAGGCATTTTGATATTCATCATCGATCTCCAGAGCTTTGTCAAAGGATGACAGTGCCATATCGAACTCTTCCATCTTTATGAGTGTGGCACCACGAGCGTACCAGAGTTCTTTATTTTCTGGATCCTCCTTCAACTTTGTATCATAATAGGCAAGAGCCATGACATCTGGGTCACCATCCTCCGTTCCCTGCTCCTGATGGTCGCGAAGTGTTGTGCCACATTCGTAGCATCGGAATTCAAAGGTACTTACAATGGTATTGCATAGAGGACAGGCATTCTCCTCCTCTATCTGGGACATGTCCAGCTCCTTGCTTCTGAGCTCTTCAAGGTCCATTTCTCTCAGGGCTGTCTTGATCTCTCCTGCTGATTTACGACCTATGCCCTTTACCTTGACCAGTTCCATGACGGAGGCTCTTTTCAGTTTCCTGAGGTCACCATATCCTGCTTTCAGAAGTATCTCCGCTCTAAGAGGTCCGACACCTGGAAGTTTCAAGAGATCTTCCATCTCTTTGTCTATGTTCTCAGGATCAAAGGTTCCACTAAGGTTGAGATCATCAATATCACCCTCTGGATCAGGTTCTTCAATAAATATTTCCTCTTCGCCCTCTTCTGGCTCTTCGAGAGTTTCATATTGATCATCTGAAGCCATGCCGACCCGGGTGCCACATTCTCCACATATATTTTCACCCTGAGGGACCATGTTCCCACAGTCTGGACACTCTACTGGCTCGGGTGCGGTGAAGACAGTTCCACATATGCTACATGCTCCTTCATTCGCATTGATGGAACCCCCGCATATTGGACAATTATTACCAGGTGTCACAATACCCAGTATGCAACAGATAAATAATATACTTTTCTCCTATGGGTATTTAATTGTTTTCATGTTTGAAAACAATTAACAATATTAAAAGTGCCCGAACCGGAATTCGAATCCGGGTCAAAAGCTCCGCAAGCTTTCAGGATATCCTTTGTAGGAACAACAGAGAGGTGTGTGACACCGAACTGATGCTCAAGCTACCCCATTCGGGCGTAATGAATCATCCCAAAGTTAATACCACACAATCTTTATATTTTTGGATATAGAGTGATTGTGGTTAGCTTTGGTTGATTTCAATAAGGGCTCACTATCCTCAGTTCATCTTTTCAGATTAACTGAGAGGATACCCACGGCTGAAGCCGGGGGAGCCCTCATTGGCCTTGAAATGCGAACCTGTTTATGAATGTTTGTGCGGTTCATCGTATCCAGACATGATATTCCTACATGTCTGTTTGGCAGTATCGACCTCATCAACCCAGCTTATTTCGTGTATATGCCAGCAATCCACCAGCATCCCTGATAGCCAGTATCTCTTTGGGCAGAAGAGGGAAATTGAATTTTTGGCCGTCGATGATTATCTCGCCGGCGTCAATGTCCATCTTCACCTCAGCACCTTCTTTGTAGGCCTGTACCGCTTCCGGGCACTCGATGAGCACCAGTCCTTGATTGATGGCCGCCCTGTAGAATATTCTGGCATAGCCCTCTGCTACAATGGCCTTGATGCCGATGGCCTTGAATCCAACTGTTGGCTGTTCACGACTTGAGCCACATCCGAAGTTTCGGCCGGCGAATATTATGTCGCCAGATTTCGCACCCTTGGCAAAATCTGGATCCAGGTCTTCCAGCATATGCGGCAGTATCTCCTCCGCGGTGCCGCAAGTGTAGGTGTACTTGCCCGGGAATAGCATATCGGTGTTCACGCTGTCTCCGTATTTCCAAACCTTGGTCATTAGATATCACCTCTTGGGTCAGTAATTCTGCCATTGATCGCCGAGGCAGCCACGGTCTCCGGGGAAGCCAGGTATATCTCGGCTTCCTTGCACCCCATCCTTCCCTTGAAGTTGCGGTTGGCCGTGCTTATGCATTTCTCTCCGGGAGCTAGCACACCCTGGTGTGCTCCAAGGCACGGTCCGCAGCCAGGCGGTAATATCACACCGCCCGCTTCGCTCAGTGTCTTGATAATGCCCATGTCCAGTGCCTCTTCATATATCTTCCTGGAGGCCGGCAGTACCAGTAATCTTGTATCCGGGTGAACTTTCTTACCCTTCAGTATATTGGCCGCGGCCACCAGATCAGATAGGCGGCCATTGGTGCATGTTCCGATAAGGCATTGATCCACTTTTGTGTCGGATAGATCCTTCGCCAGGCATTTATTGTCCACCTGGTGGGGGCATGCGACAACTGGCTCGATGGCCGAGAGATCGTATTCCTTCTCCATGTAATATTCGGCGTCATCATCTGCCCAAATTGCATCATAATCTGATGGTGCCAGTCCTATTGAATTGAGATATTCAACAGCAACTTCATCAACCGGGAAAGTAGCGTTCTTCGCACCCATCTCGATGCCCATATTGGATATGACGAATCGGTCTTCAATTGAAAGCTGGCCGATATCTCCCCAGAACTCGACCGAGCAGTAAGTTGCTCCATCGGCGGCTATATCGCCGATGATATGCAGAATTATGTCCTTAGCGGACACATTCTCCTGCAACTGGCCTTTCAATGTCATCTTAATAGTCTTGGGAACCTTGAGCCATGTCTCTCCGGTTAGAATGAGGGACGCGGCCTCGGTTCTGTCAATGCCGGTTGAAAAACAACCAACAGCTCCATATGAACATGTATGTGAATCACTTCCAAGAACGATGCCTCCTGGCAATGCCAGTCCCTTCTCGAATACTATCTGATGGCAGATACCATGACCGACATCGAAGAAATTCGTTATTCTAAATTTCTTCACAAACTTTCGTATATCCTGATGATTGGTAGCTGTCTTTTCACTGGCCGCTGGTGCGACATGATCTATGACGATAACTGGCAGCTCTTTGCTTACCACGCCGTGCTTTTCCAGATCATCCTTTATCTTGGCGGTTATTGCCGCGGCATTGTCATGCATCAGGAGATGGTCTGGCTTGATCATCACGATCTGGCCTGGTACTACTTTTTCATTGCCCGACCTCTTGGCCAGGACTTTCTCCGCAAAGGTCATACCCATCTTGTACCACCTCACTCGTTTATCAGCTGGTTCTTGGTGATCATGACCAGTGGATTGAAGGTGGCGAAATCCGCCTGGTGTACCAGCACGGTCTCTATGACCTGTGGCCTGCCATCTCCTTCCTTCGCGTGGCAGCCTATGACATTGACAATTTCCTCTGGCAATCCTATCTCATTGGCCAGGATAGCTCCGGATATTGGATGTCTGGCGCACATGCCAGCATGACTTTTTCTAAAGCCACCTTGCCCGTCCTTCTCGAACTCCATGAGCTTGCCGACATCATGGAGAATTCCTCCAGCTATGAGCCGATCATAATCGATCCCATACGGCATGTTGGCATAGTGCTTTTCTTGAGCCTTTGCAAGTTGTAACGCGCCCTCGGTGACGGCCATCGTGTGCTCGATAAAATTCACGCCTTTGCAATCCGTCAAAAGTGTGAAGGGCATTTGCTTCAGCTCGTCCACGCTCTGCCAGTTGCCTCTTTCGCAACCGATCACCCAGGCCTTGACAGTGCCTTCGCGGATGTTCTCGTCCTTTATCATTGACAGGTATGGGCCAAACAATTCTTCGATATCGCTTTTGCTTATCATCAACGTTCCTCCTTACTGGTTGGAATCAAGGGATAAATATGAATCGACTTAATGAATGTTGGTATTTGCTCTTGGATAATTGATTGAGACCTCAGGCTTCAAATCCTGAGATCAATCAATTCCAAGTTCCTTTTCCAGCCTCTTCCAGATATCTTTTATATCACTGGCCAGCTGACCAACTGAGAACTCCACCACTGTCTTCTCATCCATCATGGCCCTGGTGGCTGTTTCATCATAGGCCAGTTTTCCAATGACATCGATGCCCTCTGCCTTGCAGAATTCGATTATGTCGGCTGTGTTATCTTCATTGATATCGTATTTGTTTATGCAAGCCACTGTGGAAACCTGAAAATGTCTGGCAACCTCGATTATCCTCTTAGCATCATGTATGCCGGACAGAGTGGGCTCTATGACGATAAGAACAAGATCAACGCCAGTTATCGAAGCGATCACCGTACATCCAGTTCCTGGCGGTCCATCAATGATAATGAGATCATTTCCTTCTTTCTCGGCTATTTTCCTAGCTTTTTCCCGGACCAGGGCGACCAGTTTGCCAGTTGCTTCCTCGCCAGGATGCATATTCGCATGCACCATCTTTCCGAATCTGGTATCCGATACATAGGACTCGCCAGCCACCCTCTGGACCATCTTGATGGCTCCAACTGGGCATACCAGTTCGCAGACAGCACACCCTTCGCACTTTTCGGGATGCAGGGTGTTATCAGGATCAAAAGAATCGTATCTGCAATTATCATAACACAGGCCACAATCCGTGCAGATATCATCATTCTTCTGTGCGACATTCAGTCCGTGGAAGATCTCACTGCTCTTCACCTGGGGATGAAGCAGTAGGTGCATGTCCGCGGCATCCACGTCAGCATCGACTGTGACATGGTTTTTCGCCAGTGCTGCGAAAGCGGCTGTAAGGGTGGTCTTTCCAGAACCACCCTTTCCGCTTATAATAGTGATTTGTTTGACCATATCACTCCCCCCTCTGGATTTTGACGATATCTTTTATCTTATCATAAATTTCAATGAACACCTGTTTGTATTCCGGTATGCCCTCGACAATTGGAATTCCTTTCGAATACAGCCTGGCGATATCAAGGTCATTGGGTATGCTGGCTAAGAGTGGAATTCCATCCTCTTCACAGAATCTCTCCACCCTGTCATCACCTATTCCAGCCCGATTTATCACGACCCCAAAGGGCGTTCCGATATTCTTGACTACATCCACAGCCAGCTTGAGATCATGCAATCCGAAAGGTGTTGGCTCAGTCACCAGAATGACAAAATCCGAGTCGCTCATGGCCTCCACAGCGGGGCACGCTGTACCTGGTGGGGAATCAAAGATCACTTCCTTGTCCGGAGACGCCATTTCCTTGACCGCCTTGATTATTGGAACTCCAAAAGGCTCTCCGATCTTAAGGAGACCGTGATACAGTTCCATGTCATCATTTCCACCTTTTTCTATGATGCCCAGCACATGCTCTGTCTCGGATACTGCATCATTTGGGCATATGATCTTGCACCCACCACAGCCATGACAAAGCTCTTCGAAAAATAGAAGCTTTTCTTTGATAACAGCTATTGCATTGTACTGGCAGAACTCCGCGCATTTCCCGCATCTGGTACACTTATTCATATCAAATACTGGCACTGGAATTCCAACCTCTCTGACCTTCTCCATGGGCTCCTTGAAGAATAGGTGGCAATTTGGCTCCTCCACATCACAATCAATGAGCATGGTATCACCCATGCTCAATGCGAGGTTGACTGATATGGTGGTCTTACCAGTTCCACCCTTACCACTGGCTACGGATATTTTCATTGTATCACACTTCAGATCCACTCAGCCTAATTGCCGCATCCTCCGCTGTGATCATGACCTTCTCCATCGCCATGCCCTTCGCCACGGAAGGCATGCTGGTCACAGGCCGTGTCCTTGGTGGCCTGTTCGAGCGAATTGTTTTCCCAGGAACTTATGGCATCCTTGATGGTGCCAGTAGCTCCCATGTAAACACAGATACCGGCTTCCTCGAACATCTGGATCGCTCTTTTTCCAAGACCACCGCAGAGCATGATGTCCACACCCAGTTTCGCTATGTTCTCGGCGGGATAGCCGGAGCCCCCTGTATGGGAACTATCGTTCGGCACTGCTTTAATGTCCTTGGTATCGCTATCATAAATGGTATAAATGGGTACTCGGCCAAAATGCTCGCCCACTTGCTCATCTAATCCTCTATTGCCCATTGATGGAATACATATTTTCATTTTGAAATCCTCCTTTATCTTCTACCGCCCATGCCATTATGTGAGCCAACATTGGCCCCGGCAGCCTCCTCCAGTTCTCCATTCTTGAATTTATGTATCATGTCCTTGATCATTCCATTGGAACCTGTGAGTATCCTTATGCCAGCAGCCTCAAGGGCCGAGTAGGCATTGGGTCCCACATTCCCCGTGACCAGCACGTCAACATCCTTATTGGATATTGTCTGTGCTGCTTGTGGTCCAGCTCCTCCACTGGCATTCGCACTCTCATTGCTCACTGCCTCGAACTCCATTGTGTCTGGGTCAACGATAAGGAAATACTCGCATCTTCCAAACCTGGTGTCCACTTCAGCTTCAAGGTCCTTGCCTTTTGACGTCATTGCTATTTTCATTGTATCATCTCATGTTCTTTATCGCATTCTCGGATGCATTCACCAACTGGTAGGCTATTGGCGATGCTGTGACTGCTGGATGTGTTCCGATCTGGAAAGTGGCCAGATCATCAAAGGTCATCTTCTTCTGAATACATGCGCTCACGGTGTTTATCAATTCTCCAGCACTGGGGCCTCCTCGTATCTGGCCTCCAATTAATTCACCAGTTCTTTTATTGAATGTTAATTTGACCTTCATCTTCGACATGCCGGGCATTCCACCAGGATGTCTGTTTGGAGCTTCTGCCTCTCCACATGTTATCTCATAACCTCTTTCTTTTGCAAGACCCTCTGTCAATCCCGCCATAGCAAATACCTTGTCACCAATGGCCGTTGAGAATACTCCCACAGCTCCGTAATTGTGCCTTCTTGGGCTGAAAAGATTTGCTCCGGCTATCCTGGCTTCCATTGTCGCTATTGATGCCAGTCTTAATCCGATCTGCCTTCCAGTGAAGAAGGATGTCTTGTTTGTACAATCCCCGCAAGCGAAGATATTGTCATCCGAGGTTCTCATATTGTTGTCCACAACTATCCCTCCCCGGTTCACATCAAGGCCAGCATCCGCTGCTAATTTTGAATTTGGCTTTACACCAACTCCCACTATCAAAAGATCTGCCTTCAATTCCTGGCCATTTGATAATCTGACGCTGGAAATCGACTCGTTTCCATTTACCTCTTCAAGCTTGACACCTGTTATGATGTTCACGCCTCTTTCCTTCAGAACCTCTTCGGCCTCGATACACAGGTCTTCTTCGAAGGCCAGCATCAGGCAATGTGGCATAAGCTCGACAATTGTCACGTTCGCATCTCTGTTCTTCTTACATTCATCAGCGAACTCGACACCGATGAACCCACCACCCAGTATCACGATGTCCTTTGCATCGTTCACTGCATCCAGCATCTTATTGAGGTGGTTCACTTCTTTTTTCACGGTGAAGACGTTTTTCTTATCCAGTCCCGGTATAGGTAGATCAAGGGGCTCAGAGCCAACAGCCATTACAAGTTTGTCATATCCCACTTTTTCACCATTGCCAGTGCTTACTATTTTCTGTGTTTTGTCTATGGAATTTACTTCGTCTATCAATAGCTCTATTTCATTGTTGGACAGAACACCATCAGGTATCATATTGTTGTCAGGGGAATTCACGGTCCCATAGATATAGGGAATACCGCAGGGTATCTGGACCTGCTTCTCCTTCCTTATCAACATCACATTCTTTTCTGGATAATGTCTACGGCAAGTTATGGCCGCGGGTATTCCAGCTGCGCTCCCTCCGATAACTACTACGTCTGTTTGTTTCATCCATCTAACCTTCTTAACGATTTTTAACACTGTTATTAACAGCGTTACGTACAATGGCCGATGGCTTATAAAACCCACGGATAATGATTGTTAATTTTCAATTATTTCCTCGAATCTTCAATGTTCTTGATTATATCCATAAAGGCTTTGGCAGAATCCGTGTTACCCTGAACAACTGGATTGCCCGAATCACCCATGATCACCATCTGTGGATCAATAGGGATCGCTCCCAAGAAAGTGATATTCATTTCCTTTGCCGTTCTCTCACCGCCACCCTTCTTGAACAGGTCGATAGTCTCGTCACAATGAGGACATTTGAAACCACTCATGTTCTCGATTATCCCGAGAACCGGCATCTTCAGATTATGGGCGAAGTTCACGGATTTTCTGGAATCTAATAAGGCCACATCCTGAGGTGTTGAGACGATGATCGCCTCGGCCTGTGGGATCTTCTGGGCAATACTCAGAGGCTCGTCACCGGTTCCTGGTGGAAGATCCACGACCAGATAATCCAATTCACCCCAATTAAAATCTCCCAAGAATTGGTCAATAAGCTGCATCTTCATAGCCCCTCTCCAGATGACTGGCGCATCTTTGTCTGGAAGTAGGAAGGCCATGGACAGCACGCTGAGATTATCGGATACTTTGATGGGCTTCAGAGTTTCATCATCCAGTTCCAGCACCCTGTCTTCGATGCCCAGCATCTTTGGAACATTGGGTCCGTGAATATCAACATCCATAAGACCGACCTTATAGCCTTCGTCTGCAAGACCTGCAGCCAGGTTCACGGCCACCGTGGTCTTTCCAACCCCACCTTTGCCGCTCATTATTATCAGCTTGTTCTTGATCTTGCTGATATTGTACATTATTCTTGCATTCAGTTCCGCTGCTTCCTTATTGGGCGCGCCCATACCACATGATTCTGCCATTTTCCAATCCTCCATGATACATTTGAGTATACCTGGTATCAACCCGTCAAAGTATTTATTATTATAACCTTAACGGCATTAACAATACTAAATAATAATTTTTTTAAAAAAATAAAATGCGGGGTCGACCATCATTCGGTCGATCCCATTCTGCGCAGACCTCTGCCGCGTCCTCTTCCGGTTCCACATCCAGCTCCACGACCACTGCGGTTTCCACCGCCACGGCCCATGCCCATCCTTCCTTCTGGATTGGCACATCCTGGTGCTTCGCTTCCTGTGCAGTATCCCATACCGCGACCGGTCTTCGGCCCCTGGCCTTCTGGTCCTGTCTTGTTTCCTCTTGGTATCTTCTCACCTCCTTTTTCTTTTATTCCTCTGCTTGGGTCGAACGCCTTCTTCCGCGTCCCCTGCGACGACCTGGGAACTGGTCATCCATTTCCTTGTCGTCCATCTCCCCCACAATGGAATAGGAGCCACCGTCTATCCTTATCGCACAGCCATTGACCAGTGCGAAGGCAATTTTCTGTCTAGCTTCCATTAGATCGTTCCAGAATGTCCTTCTGGACACGCCCATCTCCATCGAGGCTTCTTCCTGGGTAAGTCCCTCTATGTCTGTGAGTCTCAGTGCTTCGACCTCTACAACGGTCAAGATCACTATCCTCATATCATCACGAGAGACACCTGCAGGACTGAAGAAAGTGGTCTCTGGTACATTACTCACCCATCTTGGGTTTCGTCCTCTACCTCGTCCACGTCCTTTTCCAGGCATAATATTACATATATGAGAAGAAATATATAAACTTATCGGCATATTTGAGCAATTAAGAATCAATATTGCTAGATCGCAGACGATCTATTTTTCTAGTTCATCAAGCTCTTTCTGAACTTTATCAATATTTATTTGATCGCCCATTTTTTCATATTTTTCTTTGGACATATTTAAAAATTCAATAGACTGGCTCTTATCACCTTTCTTTTTCCACAAGAGGCCGAAATTATAGTAAAGGTCGGAGAGTTGATTGTGTTCGAGCTCTTCCATGATCTCTCGAGACATCTGTAGGTTCTCTTCTGATGTGTCCAGGTCATCCTGGGCCATGTATGCTGTACCAAGATTGAGATAGCTCATCCCCATGCCATCCTTGGTCTTGATCTCCTGGGAGACTTCCAAGGCGAGCTTGGCATTTTCCAGGGCATTATCTAGCTTACCCGATTTCAAATTCAATTCGCACAGCCCGTTATAGCAGTAAATTATGATATATTTAAAGTCATATTTCAAGCAGATGTCCTTTGCTTCGGTCGTTATCTCAATGGCACGTTCGAACTCTTCTTTTATGTAATAGGCAACATTCATATTGACAAGAGAAATGGCCGCCCCTCGCATATCTCCTATCTGCTTCTCGATGCTCACACTCTGTTCAAGATAGGGAATTGCATTATCCGCCTCTCCTCTTCCAAGATATACCGATCCAATATTGGCCAGGGTATTTGCTTCGCCCATCTTATTTCCAAGTTTCTTGGCAACCTCAATTGCTATTTCATAATATTCAAGGGCTTCCTTGTATTCACCCTTTCTGGCATACACATTCCCAATATTGTTTACGGTTGCTGATTCTCCAGATATATCGTTTACCTCTCTTCGATGATCCAATGCCTTCTGTAGATTATTCAATGCCCCGTCGTAGTCTCCTTGATACAGAAGGGTCGATCCTAAGATGTGGTATATCCTCCCCAGCTCCCATTTATTCTTCAGTTTGTCAGCTATATCCAGGCTCTTTTTAAGTATGGACTTTGCCTCATCATAATCTCCCTTTCTCATTTCAATATTACCAAGGGTGGTGTACAGTTTCGTTTTTTCAATGCTGATATTGTCTGGTAGTAGTGAAAGTCCGATATTGCACTCATCCTTTCCACTATCGAACTCGCTCTTCTTCTCGAACACGTCAGCGATCTTCCTGTGGACATTCGCCCTGTGGCTGACATCATCTGATGCTTCACTAACCGCTCTGTATATACCGATAGAATCATCGAAATCCCCGGTGACAGAATAAAGGTCACCAAGTCTTTCTTGCAAATTTATACTGGGTGTGTAATTCCTCATGGTGCTAATGGCCAGTGCTTTTCTGTAGAACTCGATGGCCTGTTCAGGAGCGAATGTGCTCTCGGCTTTCTCTCCGGCCTTTATACAATAATCCAAAGCCTTTCTATGCTCATTGCTATTCGCAAAATGTCTGGCAAGATCATACAATACATCATCAACCCTGCTCTTGTAGGCCGATTCATAATATTCCCCAATGCTTTTGTGGTATGCCATTTTCCATCGATCAGTCATGCTATTATACGTAACATTATGAAAAATAGCATGCGTAAATTCAGCATTCTCCTTGTCTATGACTATTATGCCAGAACTTTCAAGATTGCTGAGTGCCATTCGAGGGTCAACGATGGAGGGCAGGGAGCATACGACATCGCAATTGAACTCCTTTCCCATGCAGGAAGCGTATTCCGCAAGGGTCATGGCATCCAGATCCAGGCTCTGAAGCCTCTGGTGAACCACCCCCTCGACCGAGCTGGGTATGTTAATGCTAACTCTTTCCAGAACATAAGTGCCGTTTGATTCACTTATGTCTCCCTCCTCTTCCATATGCCAGAGTATCTCTTTCACAAAGAGGGGATTGCCCTCGCACTGTGATGAAAGATCTTCATAAAATGTTGATGGGAAGGAATTTTCAGGATAGAGATCATTCATAATGGAGGTTATACCATCACTGCCCAATCTGTCAAGTGCCAGTTCAGATATGGTCCCCTCTTCCTTCATTATCTTAAGCTTCGCCTCGAATGCTTCACCCTCTGCAGGTCTGGATGTTCCCACAATGAGGATATTTTCAAGTCCCACATTCCGAGCAAGATAGTTGAGAACGAAGAGAGATGATTCATCCGCCCAGTGCAGATCCTCCAGGATAAGAAGTAATGGTTTTTCCTGTGTTCGAGCCTGCAAGGATGCCAGCACCTCATCCGCGATCCTTATCCTTTCATCATCCAGGTTGATGTTCTCTATGTCTCGACGCACCATGAATTTCGACTCGGCCAATAGCGTGATCTCATCCTGAACCTGCTTCATCTCGCCCATGCTTCCTGACCAATCTTTAAAGATCTGGTCATCCGCCTCGACGATCTCAAGGCAGATCTTCAGGGACGTTCTCATATCATTGTGTTCCGAACCCTTGAAGACCGCGGTGAGAAATAAATGCTCTCCATGCTCGATCAATATGGTCATGTCCCCGTATTCCAGACGGCCAAGCCCTGATCTTTTATTGCCGGCATTGACGAATGAGTCTCTTATGAAACCCTGTACCGCGGAAAGCATGCCTGCGAAAATATCTGCATCCATATCCCCTTCACCGGAGGATGCTTGGCCAACCAATAACCCCGCACTATCTACTGCAAAGATCTCTGTGAACTTTGTATATTCCTGATCTTGAAATAGAGATGAATCATCTCCCAATGCCTTTGAGAATATCTGAAATGGTATCAGGGAATCTTCGCTTGCTGAGCCAGAAAGTATATCCATATTTTCATTACTGGCAATGGAGATCAATTCCTCAATAAGTCGGGTCTTACCGATCCCAGCTTCCCCCGATATCAGGATAGTGCTCCCAGAGCCTGCAGTCATATCATCCAAGCACTGCTGGAGCTGACCCATTTCGATTTCTCTTCCAAACAGCCCTCGATCTAATGTTGGGTGATCTAACATAGATTAACGTAATTGAAATTATACTTCATTAACGTTTGTACATTTCAACCATTGTGATTATTTTTCCTCGTCAACGTCTGTTTCCTCGTTTGATGGTTCCTCAGAGTCTTCCTCTTCTTCAAGGTCTTCCTCGTCCTCTGGCTCTTCATCTTCTAGATCTTCTTCATCCTCATCAGACTCTTCAGGATCTTCCTCTTCGGATGGCTCCTCAGAAACTTCCTCTTCATCATCATCATCCTTCTTGCGTCCAAGGATAAGGATCAATACAAGAACTACAACGATTATGAGGAATATCCACCAATAATCGAGAATGCTGCCTTCGTCTTCGGCATCATCATCATCATCATCGTCACCAGTCGGTGTGTCATCGTCCACATCTGGAATGCCATCACCGTCATCATCAGTATCCTCATTGTCTCCAGTACCATCATCATCTGTGTCCGTATCCTCAGTTGCGTCATTCGGGAAGGCATCTGCATTGTCGCCAGTTCCGTCTCCGTCCGTGTCTGTGTCTTCAGTTGCGTCATTCGGGAAGGCATCATCAACATCTGGCACACCATCTCCATCAGTGTCTATGGCAGTTGTATTGTCTGTTGGATCTGGTACACCGCTTCCCACTGTGATATTGAAGAATAAGCTGGCAATACCTCCATTTCCATCATCGACCTCCAGATGGACCATGCTGGTAGAATTCATCGTTGGGGTCCCATTAACTATAAATGATGAAGTAAATGCGTTCGTTCCTATTGACAATGCGGAGTCCGGTGTCGTAATTGTTACAGACATTATCAGTGTATCATTGTCCACATCGGTCACACCGATCACAAGATCATATTCCACACCAATAGTTCCTGCCGGGGCGGTGAAATCCTCGATAACTGGAACATCATTGACATTTGTGACCGTCACGGTCACAATCGCATTCACAAGTAGCCCGCTGCCGTCTCCTATGGTGTAAGTGAATGTATCAATACCAAAGAAATCCGGATCTGGCACATATGTCACATTGAGCCCGGAATCGATTATCGCGACCGCGCCATTGGTTGGCTGGGTCACTGCAGATATGGTCAATGTGTCCCCATCTGGGTCACTGTCATTGTCCAGTACTTCTATCGTGGTTGCATCAGAGTCTTCGAGTACGGTTGCGGTATCATTGACCGCAACCGGTGCTTGATTGGTTGCAGTAACTGCCACAACGGTGACATTGACAGTCGCGGTATCCGAGCCACCGTTCCCATCGATGATCGTGTATGTGAAGGTGTCATTTCCACTAAAGTCAGCATCTGGTTCATATGACACATTGCCAGTTTCGAGCATCACTGTTCCGTCAGTTCCCTGGGTTATGGCATCAATGGTGAGGCTGTCGAGATCTATATCTCCATCATTTGCCAGAACGTCGATGTATATTATTCCACCATTTTCGTCCGCTGTGGCCGTGTCATCCACTGCCACAGGTGCATCATTCGTATTTGTGACTGTGACTGTCACTGTGGCCGTATCGGTAGCTCCATAAGCGTCTGTGATGGTGTACGTGAAGGTATTTATGCCATTGAAGTCCGCATCTGGTTCATATGCTAGGTCATCTGTTGTGAAGGTCACAGTACCATTGAGTGGTTGTGTCACACCAGTTATATTCAAAGGACCATCATCAATGTCATTTGCCAGCACATCAATGGTGTTCGCACCACTATCTTCAAGAACACTTGGCGCATCATTGACTGCCACTGGTGCTTGATTGGTAGATGTAAGCTCATAACCATCATTAGGATAAAGCCCCTCATCATATGTTGTGGCATTGACATTGACAGTACAGTTCATGATACCATTTGCCTGCACGGTCACATTTATCTCCCAGAATACTACCTGGCCCGGTGTCATATTGCCGATCTCCCATGATATATTACCCAGCCCCCAGAAGATCGTGGTTTGATTGGTAGACATATGCAATACCTCGGTAGGAAGATGAATGGTTGCATTGACATCAATGGCATTGATCGTTCCATGATTGGTCACCGTGACATAGTAATGCAATGTATCGCTGACCATGACTGGATCGGCGGAATCCACTATCGTGATCTCCAGATCTGCTGAAGGTGGTGGTGTCAGGTATGCGTATGCCTGTAGGAATGGGTAAGTGTAGTTCTCGTGAATTCCCCAAATGCTTGTGAAGTCCCAGTTCGTGAATGTAGCTTGCATCATCATCTCAGTTGTGTTATAGGGAGTGATATCGGGAGCAGGTCCTCCTCCAATTACTCCAATTTCGATATCTGTGCCAGATGTTTGATTGTCAAAATAACAGTCATTGATACCTCCATTTCCACGATATCCGATGAACCCACCGACTTCTGGAAGAGTTCCCGAGGCATTACCTGTGGAGTAAGATGTAAAAACACCATTATAGTTCTGGCCTATAAGACCACCAACATTCTGTAGGCCGATCACATCACCTTGTGCATAGCAATCTGTCACAGAGCTACCCCATTTGTTGCCTACCAGACCTCCAGCATTATCGCCTGTGGCAGTTACATCTCCAAGAGCGAATGATTGTGATATCTCAATATCTGAATAGCCACATAAGCCACCCACATCATCAACTCCATAGACATTCCCGGTAGCGTAAGACAAGGTGACGGTTCCGATCGTGTAGCCGATAAGACCTCCATGGCCGATTCCTCCGGATGAGCCCACATCGCCAGTAGCATGGGACATGTTCACACCTCCTGTATTGTATCCTAAGAGTCCGCCCACATCGTCATTGCTTCCATTGACCATTCCATGGGCTGAGCATCCATAAATATCTGCATCATTATTCGCAATGAGCCCGGCTACTCCAGTGGTTCCATTTACATCTCCATAGGCTGTGCTATTATTGATTGTGATGGTATTTGTCGTTGTCTCTCCTATGAGTCCGCCCACATCTGTTGTGCCTGTAGTGTATCCATATGTGGTGCAGCTTTCAACCAGCCCATCGGTCATCCAACCGATAAGACCTCCTACATTTCCACCAGAGCCAGTAGTGGTTCCTGAGGTCGTGCAGTTAATTATGCCACTGTTGGATGCTCCGATAATCCCTCCCAAATATCCCAGGCCACTTAATTGAATATCTGATGTTGTGTTAAGAATGTTAGTATTGGCAAAGGACTGTCCAACAGCCCCGCCAGCATATGATGTTGTGCTTGAGAAGGTGCCACTTACCTGGCAGTTCTCCAAAAGGGCTCCATTGTTCATGAACCCTATCAGGCCGCCTGCATTGCTTCCAGTTGCGCTGGCATAAACATCTGCGCTTGACATTTTTACCGTACCGCCAGTTCGTCCAATTATACCGCCCAGGAATTGATTTCCTGTTAAATTGAGCCTGGTCTGGCAGTTAATTATGTCAAGGACCGGATCAGCATATCCTCCAATGCCGCCTAAGTAATCTATACCTGTGATATCTCCGTAAACAACACAGTTCTCGATGATATCTGCCAGGCAGTATCCTCCTATACCTGCGGTGTAGTTCTTGCCTGTGATATCAACACCATAAAGGGTCAGGTTCTTGACTATCGAGCCGACAGCCATCCCTCCGAATAGAGCCTGATAACTGCTGGTTCTGTTCATGAACAATCCATATATATCAAATCCCATGCCATCCAGAGAGCCAGAGAATAGAGGTCCTTCATGTGTTATCTCTGTTGAATTGACCGTGTCATATGCGATAGGAACGAACCCCTCGTACGCTCCGGAGGTCCCATTAAGGTTCCATCCGGTCGTTTCCGTAGCGATGATATCATTTCCCAGTGCATAATGCGCTGTGAGATCATCACTCATATTTTGGAGCTCCCATACATTCTCGATAATGTATGGATCTCCAATAGAACCAGTACCTCCAGCAAAAGGACTTTCCTCATGTCCAGTTTCCCCAGAAGTTCCTGGCATCAAAACTACGCTCAAAGATACTGTGCTCATCAATATTGCTAATGCAATCGCTGTAATTTTTCCTCTCATATCAAACACACCCTCGCTTGTGTTACCTATTAATTAGATAAAGTAGAGGATATTTCTCATATGTGATAAAGGTTATCTAAACAATGTTATAGCTTTTAGATCTAAATTTTGCCCTAAAGTTTATGAAATGCAAATCATTGTCCGGGCTTGGAGATATACATGACCGAGTACAAGGCCCCGAGAGGAAATGACATCACCTGCGAGAACTGGCGCATCGAAGCCATACTGAGAACACTCCATAATAATCTGGAGAATGCGGAGAGACCGGATGACCTCATCATCTATGGTGGGACAGGAAAAGCCGCCCGCAACCACGAATCACTGGCTGCCATAATCCGCTCTCTCAGAGGCTTGAAATCTGATGAGACCCTTCTTATCCAATCAGGCAAGCCAGTCGGCATATTCCGAACCTTCGAGAATTCCCCTCGTGTACTCATCGCCAACTCCAATCTGGTTGGTAATTGGTCCAATTGGGAGCATTTCAATGAGCTGGAAGCAAAGGGTCTGATGATGTATGGCCAGATGACTGCCGGCTCCTGGTGTTATATCGGGACTCAGGGCATTATACAGGGTACTTATGAGACATTTGCCGCCCTCGCGGACAAGCATTATGGTGGTTCCTTCGAAGGCAAGTTCTGCCTAACTGGCGGTATGGGCGGTATGGGAGGAGCTCAACCTCTGTCCATCAAGATGGCTGGCGGTGTCGGCCTGGTCGTGGAAGTGGATGAATCCCGCATTCAAAGACGATTGAACGCGGGCTTTTGCGACGTCATGGTGAAGGATCTGAACGAGGCACTGGCTCTTGTAGATCTGGCAAGGAAAGAAGGCAAAGCCACATCCATCGGTCTGCTGGGCAATGCAGCTGATATATTCCCCGAGATGGTCAAGCGGGGCATAGTGCCGGATGTCGTAACGGATCAGACATCTGCTCATGACGAATTGAACGGTTATGTGCCAAAGGGTTACTGGGGAGCCACCCTTGAAAAAGCCGATGAACTGAGAAAGAACAATCCGGAGCAATACAAATCTGAATCAATGCAGTCGATGAAAGAGCACTGCAAGGCGATGGTGGACTTCCAGAAGATGGGGTCAGTTGTCTTCGATTATGGAAATAATCTGAGAGGCCAGGCAAAGAAAGCTGGACTCCAGGACGCATTCGCTTATCCGGGCTTCGTGCTGGCATATGTGCGCCCGCTGTTCTGCGAAGGAAGAGGGCCATTCAGGTGGATCGCACTAACTGGCAATGCGGAGGACATTCTCAAGACCGACAGGGCGATAAAAGCCACTTTCCCTGACAATAAACTTTTGATGAACTGGATCGACCTGGCAGAGGAACACCTGCCATGGGAAGGCCTGCCCGCGAGAGTATGCTGGCTTGGCTACGGGGAAAGAATGAAATTCGCGCTTATCATGAATAAAATGGTCCGAGACAAGGAGATCGGGCCGATAGCTATCACGAGGGATCATCTGGACTCCGGTTCGGTAGCATCTCCGAACCGTGAAACTGAAGGCATGAAGGACGGGACCGATGCGGTGGCAGACTGGCCGCTGCTAAGCGCTCTAATAAACGCCTCCGCGGGAGCGGACATGGTCGCACTGCACAATGGCGGAGGAGTAGGAATTGGACTCAGCCAGCACAGCGGGATGATAGTTGTTTGCGATGGCACAGAAGACACGGACGAGCGCATAAAACGAGTATTCACGACAGATCCCGGCATGGGAGTCATAAGACACGCGGATGCGGGGTACGAGATCGCGATAAGAACGGCCAAGGAAAAAGGTGTTAGAATTCCGATGCTGGAATAAGTATATTCTATGCATTATAATTCCAGCAGTATGTCAGTATTTTCCCAACGGCATGCCCCGTCTGGATGATTCATAGATAATTCATTAGGGCGGGGTACTATATTCAATGAGGATTCAAGTGACAGTCACAGAGTGCTCTGATATTCGGAACCCCGTCAGGAGTTCAACGATGGGCGGGGGGGTCACTCTTTCTGAAGCCCCAAAACACGCCACCATCCGCCCCCGCCCTCACTGGGACATTGAATTCACCCACCCACGTTTGAGAGGATTGGAAGAATTGAAGAAATTATAACTACACCTATTCCTCAGAATACCCGATCTTGAACTCAGAAAAATCCTCTGCCACAACCACATTTTCAAAGGTCGTTTTCGCATCAGCCAGAACTATATCTCCACCATCGTATCTTGGGCTGATGTGAGTTAAGATAAGCATCTTTACTCCGGCATCCCTGGCGATCTCCGCCGCCTGTTTCGCGGTCGAATGGCCATATTCATTGGCCTTCTGTTCAAGGGTTGTATCGGCTGTCGCCTCGTGTATCAGGACATCCGCATCCTTCGCAAGCTCCTGGATGATATTGCTGGGGCCAGTATCTCCCGAATAAACGATCTTCAAACCTTTTCTGGGCGGGCCGAGGACCATGTCCGGTGTGAAGGTCTTGCCGTCATGCTCCACTGTCTTGCCCTGCTGGAGCTGGCTGAATAATTTTCCCTCTGGAATGCCAAGCTTCAGAGCCTTTGGTTTATCGAATTTCCCAGGCCGTGGATGCTCTTCCAAGGAGTAGGCCAGTGCGGGAATCGAGTGGTTCGCCTCGGCCACTCTGATCAAGTACCCGTCATCCTCGAAATCCAGTTCATCACCAGGATCGACATCGTGGAGTTTGATCGCGTATTTTGATTCGAAATACCCCTGCTCAAGAAGTACCCGGACAGTTTCAATCGTCCCCTCTGGTCCGTAGACTTCGAGTGGAGCCTCACGGTTGTTCAATGACATGGACTGGATCAATCCCGGCAGTCCGAGAAAATGATCTCCATGGAAATGAGTGATGAATATGCGCTTTATCTGCATGAATGACACCGACGAGATCATGAGCTGGCGCTGGGTCCCCTCTCCGCAATCAAAGAGAATGATCTCCTTACCTCTCTTGACAGCCAGTGCTGAAACATTACGATCTGGTGACGGCCAACTTCCTCCGGTTCCGAGAAATACTATCTGCATGCTGGTTTGAAAGATAAGGCAAGTTATAAGTTTTATGCAGGATGTCACTCCTGGTTTCGTCCTAAACTCCCACCCTTGCGCCCCTGCATTGCTGAGTGGATACCATATTATAGACTACTTGTCTTATCACTCTTGTGGGATTATGATGGAAGAGGAAACTAAATTTATCAAACTGAAAAAGTTCAACATGTTCATGGGAATACTGCATTTGATCCAGGGTGCATTGATGCTGGTCTTGAGCAATGATTTTACATTGCCAGTGACAAGAAGTTATCTTAAAGCTGCAGCAGGCTCCGGCATTGGAGGTGGAATGCCTCAACTGATCCAGGCAAATGTTGTGCTATTTGATGTCTGGATAGGACCCTTAGTGGCATCATTCCTATTTATATCTGGAATTGCACATTTGCTGATCTCTACAGTCCTCTTTGATAAATACAAGGTAGGCTTGATCAGGGGTCAGAACCGCTTCAGATGGTATGAGTATGCGGTAAGTTCCTCGGTCATGATTGTTGTGATCAGTATGCTCGTTGGAATAACGGATATCGGTACGCTGATGCTGGCATTCTTCCTGAACATGATGATGATCTTATTCGGGCTCATCATGGAAGTGGTGAACGAGAAACGGGGGAAACTTTACTGGGCACCCTTCTGGTTTGGCTGTATTGCCGGAGCAATTCCATGGGTGGTGATCTTCATTTGGCTTTTTGGAGCTGGTGGTGATGGCGGTGGTCCTCCAACATTTGTTTATTACATATTTCTGAGCATGGGCGTATTCTTCAATACCTTTGCATTAAACATGTGGCTTCAGTATGCTAAAAAGGGTAAATGGGCCGATTATTTGTACGGTGAGAGGATGTATATTATTCTCAGCTTGGTAGCAAAATCATTGTTGGCATGGCAAGTATTTGCAGGAACCCTGAGACCGGCTTAATCCAGAATCTCAATTCCAACCTCGTTTCGACGCATAAAGCCAGGTGCAAATGGTGAGTTGTAGCGCATGAGGAATATATCGTTCTTGGTCCTGATATTATTGTCAGCCAGTATTCCTATCAGCTCGGTTCCTTTTTGTTCAATCAGATTGGGATTCGTCCGACCACGGAACTTCAGTACCGCAAATTTCCTGGCTGGCTGGATATGGATCTTTATACGACCATCTTTAGGTTTTGGAATTGTTTCCAGTGAATAATTATCTGGCATTACAAAGGTGAAAAATCGATCATTGGAAATAACTGGCGCTGTCATTTTGATCTTTTCAGAATTGACAACCGGTGCTGTCATGGAAATCTTCTGCTGGCTTGAATTGTAGCCTGATATGTAATTGAAAAGTATGCCGAAGGATGAATCATCCTGAACTCCGATCACTGTAGCCAGCAAGATATCTGGATACTGGCGTATCTCAACCTTTTCAATTTTATTTATAATTTTATAATCTGTCTGTTCAACCATTACTTCACCATATGATTGAATTCATGATTAAAGGTTATCCCAAATGATTCCCCTATCAAAGGCTTACTTTTATATTCGGTTTTCGTATTCTCGGAAACCATGAGAGGGTGAGTGAAATGACTTTGATAATTACTGGAAATGACCTTAAGATCGAAGATGTCGTGAATGTGGCCAGACATGGCGAGAAGGTGGAGATAGATCCCCTCGCGGTGGAGCGCATTAACAAGTGCCGCGCGATGCTGGAGAGGAAGATCGAGGCCAATGAGATCATGTATGGTGTGAACACTGGTATCGGTGAATTCTCCGAGGTTGTTCTCAATGATGACCAGGTCAAGGATTTTCAGAAATATCTTGTCTACAACCACGCCGCTGGAATAGGGGATCCAGCGCCCATCGAGTACGTGAGAGGAGCCATGCTGGGCAGGATTAATGTCCACTCACACGGAAACTCCGGTTGCCGTCTAGATATCACTCAGACCCTTGTCGATATGCTTAACAAGGGCGTGACCCCGTTTGTCTGCCAGAAGGGTTCTGTCGGTGCAAGTGGCGATCTCGCCCCAATGTCCCAGATAGCTCTACTTTTGATGGGCGAGGGACAGGCCTATTTCGAGGGCGAACTTCTCGATGGAAAAGAAGCCATGGACAAGGCCGGCATTCCAATACCTGGCTTGCAGGCTCGCGACGGACTGGCGACAATCAATGGTTCCAATGTTCTAACCGCGATGAGCGCGATATTCCTTTACGATGCCATGAGGTGGCTGAAACAAGCGGAAATAGCCGCCGCGATGTCCTTGGAAGCACTCAAGGCGAACATGAAGCCATACACTTCCAGGCTTCATGAAGTACGCGGATTCCAGGGCGCGGTCAGATCTGCCAATGCGATCAATATGCTTATTGCCGACGGCGACCTCAAAGAACAGCGCATCAAAGTGAAAGTCCAGGACGCTTATAGTATGAGATCCAGCCCCCAGGTCATCGGAGCCGCACATGACGCTCTCCGATGGGCCAGAAGTCAGGTCGAAATCGAGCTCAATGGCGTGGGCGACAATCCAATTTTCTTCCCGGATGAGAACATGGCACTTTCAGGAGCTAATTTCCAGGGCTCGCCAGTATCTCTGCCGATGGACATGGCCGGCATAGCGATCACCATGGTCAGCGTGCTTTCAGAAAGGCGGATGAACCGTCTTAATAATCCGGCTTTATCAGAGGGTTTGCCACCATTCCTGACAAAAGGCGCAGGAATGTTCTCCGGACTTATGTTAAGTCAGTACACGGCGGATATGCAGATCGTGGAGCAGCGAATTCTATCTGCTCCAGCAAGCATCCAGTCAATTCCAGCAGCAGCCGATCAGGAGGATTTCGTATCAATGGGTATGAACACCGCCATTAAAAATTTCCAGATCTTGGACAATGCCTACGGCATCCTGGGTATCGAGCTGATGGCCGCCGCTCAGGCATTGGATCTCAGAGATTTCAAATTCGGAATCGGGACCACGAAGGCGAAAGAAGTCATTCGTCGCCATGTGGACTATCTGGAGATCGACAGGCCACTGTACACCGACCACACGAACATGAAGGAACTGGTCCGATCTGGCGAGATACTGGATGAAGTGGAGAAGGTTGTTGGAAGCTTGGGATGAAAAACCTGATTGCAATAATATGCAAGGCGATAATTATTCGAGCATGCCCCAGGGCGAGAGACGCAGACCTGGGGTACTATATTCTATATCTCAGTGAGTGACAGTTGCGATGTGCCAGTAAAAAGATAACCTCCTCGCTCAAGACAAGTTTAGGAGTGTATTGTTAGCCTTGTTCAGAATGCGAGGAGTCAAATTAAGCCCCGCTCCGAGTGACGCAGGGGCGGGGTCCTTATCCACACCCAGCATAAGAAATTGAAACTCTAAACACTCATAAGTATGAGGCTAAACCTCTGAGATTCCCACCCCATCAATTGGCAATTCCCCCCACCCGACCACAGAATCATCTGGCTACTCCGTATCCAGAAGATTAATTGAATCGCTATGCAATTCAATTCGCTGGCTGTATTTCGGATCGCACAGCATCCCGAAATACTCTTTCGTGTAATTGACACGAAAGACAACCCGACCCCCTTTTGTCTGCTCGGAGTTATTTCCTATATATTTGTCATATCGATACATTTAATAATCAAAATCAAATTCAAAGGTCTGGTTAAAACATGAGATACATCGTTACCGGGGGCGCAGGATTCATAGGCAGCCACATCGTCGACAGGCTGCTTGCGGACGGGCATGAGGTCACTGTAATTGACAATATGACCACTGGTTTTCCAGAGTATGTCAACCAGCATAATGCCAATCCCAATTTTGAACTTCTTAATTTCGACCTCAAGGACCTTGCCAGGACCAAGGAGGCTTTCAAGGATCAGGATGCTATATTCCACCTGGCTGCCAATGCCGATGTCCGCGGAGGTCTGGAGGATAATTTCCGAGACCTGGAAAGGAATGTCCTGGTCACCCACAATGTGCTGGAAGCCATGAGGGCGAATGATATTTCCAAGATCCTTTTTTCATCAACAGCCGCTGTTTATGGCGAGCCAGATATCTTTCCCACTCCCGAGACCTACCACCCGAAACAAACTTCATTTTATGGCGCATCCAAGCTTTCTTGTGAGGGTTTTATCGAATCCTTCTGCGAGGCCTATGGATTCCAGGCCTGGATGTTCAGATTTGTCTCCATCCAGGGTGAGCGACATCCCCACGGAGTTACTTATGATTTCGTGAAGAAGCTGAAGGCCGATCCCAGCCAGATGGAGATATTGGGCGATGGAACCTCCAAGAAATCATACTGCCACGTGGATGATTGTGTTGACGGCTTCATGATGGCTTTTGAGAAAGCCGATGACAAGGTGAACTTATTCAATATCGGAAACACCGAGAATGTGGATGTCACAAGTCTGGCTGGGTATGTGACCAGTGAGATGGGATTAGATAATGTTCAATTCAATTACACTGGTGGAATGCGCGGATGGATAGGCGACTCGCCACTTGTTCAACTTGACATCGACAAGCTTCGCGCACTTGGCTGGGAGCCGAAGAATAATATTGAACAGACAGTGCGCAGGACTGTGCGCTGGCTCATGGGCAATCCTTATGTTTACGGAGAAAGATGAAGAGATCAATGTGGGTGTGAAAAATGACCGGGGGAAAAGTGGAGCAGGCAGTGGTCCTATGCGGGGGACTTGGAACCAGGCTTCAGTCGGTTTCCAAGGACATTCCAAAATCCATGATGCCCATTGACGACCGCCCATTTCTCGAGATACTGGTGTCACAGTTCAAGAACCATGGCATCACGCGTTTTCTTTTCCTCACAAGTCATCTTCACGAGATCATTGAGGAACACTTTGGGGACGGTTCCTCCTTCGATGTCACTATCGAATATTCCACCGAGCCAGAGCCCATGGGAACAGGTGGTGCATTGGAACTTGCCAAGGACAAGTTGGATGCTGTGTTCTTCCTGGTCAATGGAGACACCATCTTGCCAATCGATCCCACCATGCTCATTGCCGGATTTTATAGACAGAAATGCCTCGGATTCGTCACAGTATATGACAATAATGAGAAAATTGCAGATAAGAATATCATAATAGACAATAAGGGCCAGATACTGCTCTACACCAAGCTGACATCCCTTCCTGAAATGACAGGAGTGGAAGCTGGCATGTCTGTTCTGGATAAGAAGGTGCTTAATATCTGCAAGAAGGAGAGTTATTCTCTGGAAATGGAAGTTTTCCCGAAATTAATAAATAATGGCCGTCTCTTTGGTTTATTAACGAGCCAGCGTTTCTACGACATTGGAACACCTGAAAGGCTGGAACTTGCAAGGAGTGTATTGAATGACCTTGGTTGGTAGAGCACCGGTTAGAATAAGTTTCGGGGGCGGAGGAACGGACCTGGCTTCTTATTACAAGAAGCACGGCGGAGTCGTGGTCAGCGCGGCCATAAACAAGTATTTTTACACAATTCTGGAACTCAGGCAGGATGAGCGTATCCAGATAATCTCTTCAGACTTGCAGCTCAATCACACAGTGGAGGATTGCTACAGCCTGAAGTATGGTGAAGGACTGGACATTCCGGTCGGTGTACTGAAGCACATGCATGTCCGCAGAGGCATGAACCTTCTTATGGCATCCGAGATACCGCCAGGCACTGGCCTTGGATCCTCGGGAGCAGTTACGGTCAATATAATCAATACGATCAACCATCTTGAACATCTGAAGATGACCAAGAAAGAGCTAGCGGAGATGGCATACCACATAGAATACAATGAACTGGGTCTGCCCATCGGCAAGCAGGATGAATATGCATCTGCTTTTGGAGGACTTAATTTCATCACATTTGACAGGTCTGGTGACACCACGGTCGAGCCTCTCAGTGTTCCAAAGGAAGTGCGCATGAGGATGGAGGATGACATCATGCTCTTCTTCACTGGCAGAACACGCCAATCATCCAAGATATTGAAGAGCCAGGATTCTTCAACCAAAGATGATACTGGTGAAGTTGTCGAACGACTTCACGAGATCAAGGATATCGCTTTTAAAGTCAAAAAAGCGATAGAGGTAGGCGACCTGACTGAGATGGGTCACCTTCTTGATATGAGCTGGCAGAATAAGAAGAAGCTGGCAAAAGGCATCAGCAATCCACGCATAAACAAGATATACGATATCGCGAAGAAAGAAGGAGCCGTGGGTGGTAAGCTGACCGGAGCCGGAGGCGGAGGATACATGATGCTCTTCTGCCACAAGAAACACCAACCAGCAGTTAAAAAAGCAATGGTGAAGGAAGGACTTTCATTGCTTGATTTCAAGTTCGACCACAAGGGTGCGAAGACCATGTTGGGATAAATTATCTATATCGGGATAATCAATCCATGACGGGGTAATCTATAACTATCACATTGAGAATAATAGTAGGGTGAAACAGGGGACATGATGACATGGACGAATTCAGAAAGAATTTCATTGATGGATATTTGAAAGACGTGATAGACTGCCTGGAGGATTACAGGAAGAACCCGGAGTTCTTCGACGAACTGGCGACCATATTCCTAGATGCCAGGAAGCGAGGCAATATTGTATATTTCATGGGGAATGGCGGAAGCGCGGCAACAGCCAATCATTTTGTATGCGACCTTGGCAAGGGCACGATCGTGGAAGGATATCCAAGGTTCAAAGTTTTATCATTATCGGATAATATACCGATGATGCTGGCATGGGGAAATGATGCTTGTTATGAGGATATATTTGTCGAGCAGTTGAAGAACTTGATGAATCCCGGGGATGTCATAGTCGGTATAAGTGGCAGCGGAAACTCTGGCAATGTTCTCAGAGCCATTGATTGGGCGAATGAGAATGGTGGAATAACCGTCGGCCTCACAGGTTTTTCAGGTGGTAAATTGAAGGACATGGCCAAGCACGTGTTGGTCGTTCCAATTCACTACATGCAGAAGATCGAAGATATCCACATGCTGGTCGATCACCTGGTCACATCCCTTATCCGTGAAGAGGAGATGGCCAACCTTGAGTAAGAACAGGGCGGTATTCCTGGATCGTGACGGAGTCATCAATCGCCTGCACATGGGCAAGTACGTGACCAAGTGGGAAGAATTTGAATTCCTGGAAGGTGCATTGGATGCGGTGACCGCACTGGCAGCCAGTGATTTTAAAATAATTGTAATTACGAATCAATCCGCGATCAACCGCGGATTCATAACCGAGTATGAGCTGGAAGTGATCCACGAGCACATGACCGACAGCATTGAGAAGGCTGGCGGCCGAATTGATTCCATATACCACTGCCCGCACGCCCCGCATGAGGAATGTACCTGCCGAAAGCCGGAGCCTGGGATGTTCGAAAAGGCGATAGGGAATCATGATATCGATGTGACCGGATCATGGTTCATCGGAGACTTCCAGAGTGATGAGGAAGCCGCCGCGAGAGTTGGCCTGAAATTCAAGCTGGCTGAGGGTGATGGCGGACTGAGAAGGGCGGTTGATGAGATATTGAATTCTAAATAACCCCGAGCGAGCAGGTTTACCCGAGTTTTCTTATTTGTCCGTCTTTTTCTTTTGTGAGGGTGTCTTTCGTGTCAAATGCACGAAAGAGTATTTCGGGATGCAATGCGAACCGAAATACGAGCTAGCACAGCGAGGGCTAAAAGAAAAAGTGGGATGAGATTTTGGCTGAATCCTAATCGTTCTCCCGCCAGGCTCCGCCCCCTCCACGAATATTAAATGAATGTACCCACCCACTGGATACTTGCTTTTTGCCTTATATCGACCACGAGTTTATATATCATAATCATTTTGTGGATTTGACTCAAATAGTCAGTATATCACAATAGCCCTAAGGTGTGAAGACGGAGCCCAATAACGAAACAAATGGAAAAGCTCCTTACTTTACACCACAAGGCGCTGATGAATCAATAAACAGAATAGCCTCGTGGTGTAATGGCAGCACAGGAGGTCTTGCACCTCCAGGCATCAGTTCGACTCTGATCGAGGCAACCAAACTAACCAGTAAAAAGTGAGGAAATGATAGACCCCAAGAACATCGACTACAGGAAACTGGGCTTCAAAGCGGGCCTCGAGATACACCATCAGCTCAAGTCTTCTCGAAAGTTATTCTGCCACTGTCCAGCCGAGTTATCGGCCGATCTGCAGAAGAACCCGGACTTCACTTTTCACAGACGCTTCCGAGCCGTGATGGGCGAGATGGGGGACTTCGACCCAGGTATGCTGGTCGAAGTTGAAAAGGGCTATCTGGTCATCTACCATGCGAATGATGCCCATGTGTGCACTTACGAGATGGACGATACACCGCCATTCTGGCTGGACATGGAATCTGTGGATACGGGCTATAAGCTTGCCAGTCTTTTCAATTGCGAGTCGCCAGCCGAGGAAGTTGTCATAAATCGTAAGCAGTACTTGGATGGTTCGATAACCACTGGTTTCCAGCGCACGATGATAATCGCCAGGGACGGCCATGTGCAATTGGCCAGTGGCAGGAAGATCACTATCACCAATATCCTTATCGAAGAAGATTCGGCCAGGAAGATCAAGGTCGAGGATCGCGGTCGAACCGTTTATTACAATCTGGATCGGCTGGGTGTTCCACTTACAGAGATAATAACAGATCACAATGAGATTGACACGCCGGAGCTTCTGATCGAGGCCATAAAGATGATCGCCCTCAATTTGAGATTGACTGGTCTGGGTCGTCGCGGTATCGGTGTCGGCAGGCAGGATGTGAATATCTCGATCGATGGTGGTGACAGGGCGGAATTAAAGGGAGTTCAGGATCTTTCCTTAATGACAAAGTTCTGCGCCCACGAGGTATGCAGGCAACATACGCTTATCGATATTCAATCTCAACTTGCCAGCTCGAACCTGAAGAAGGAAGAGTTCGAGCATAATTACATCGATATTACACACTTATTCAATGATCTGGGTGAAGGAGAATCAGCCTTCGCGGTTAGGCTACCCGGTTTTGAGGAAATTCTCAAAACCGAGGTTCAGCCAGGCAAGGACTTTGGATATGAGATCTTCGAGAAATGCAATTTGATCACAGGTGTCCAGTACGACGAAATGTTCCATTCGGGCGAGATGAGCCCGGGATCCATTCGCATGATGAACAGGTCGGATGATCTTTTCATCAATAAGGGACAGGATGGCGAAATTCGTGCTATTCTGAAACTGGAAGATGGAGATGGATACGTAGCTGCCAGGGGTAGTGAGAAACCAGTTCTCCACACTCTGAAAAAGACAGTAGAAAGATGCAAGCAGGCCTTCGATGGCGTGCCCCAGGAGACCAGGCGAGTACTACCAAATGGCAATAACGAGTTCCTGCGTGTGATCCATGGAAAAGGCCGGCTTTATCCGGACACGGACACGCCACCAGCTCCCTACCCGATGGAGAAATTCCAGGCGATAAAGGAAAAGGGCTGGACAAGACCATTGGACCTTCTCGAAAAGTACCAGGAGAAGGGATTGAAATTGCCCATGCTGGAACTTCTTATCCGTGATGAGAAGATACCAATGTTCCAAAAGTTGGTGGATGAGGTCAAGGTCCCAACCTCTCTGGCTATCCGATTGACTGTGGAAATTCCCCGGTGGCTGAGGAGGAAAGGATATGATCCAGAGATTATCAGCCAATTTTCGATCATCAGCATTGCTGGCAATATCATGTCAGGCAAGCTCCAGGCAAAGCATCTTCGCCCAATGATGAAGGAGATATGCATTGCCCCCAAGGAGAACCAGAGTTCGATAGTTACCAAGTGGGTGGATCAGAACAATAAAAAGGATGAACCGGGCGATGTAAAGGACCAATGGCCAGATGATGGGAGGTGTTGTAAGTGAGCGAAGAATACCAGCCACCAGATGGTTACAGAGGCCCGCTCCTCCAACGCCTGGTAGAAGCCAAGATACGCACATGGTCAGTCATCCAGGTGAATAAAACGGACGGATCACATTACGAAGGTGTGCTTCTGCCACGTTCCATCCACACATCTGATGATTATCTTTCTATAAAGGTGGATACTGGCTACAATATCGGTATCCAGCTTCCCGACGATGCCACGATAAAAGAGGTCGGGTACAATGCGGGCTCTTATCAAATTCCAGAGAAGATCGTGGAGAAAACACCCGGGCTTCCGAATGTCACGCTCCTGGGCACAGGTGGGACAGTGGCCAGTCGTCTTGATTATAGAACCGGAGCCGTACTACCGGCATTCACTCCATCCGAGCTTTTCTCCGCAGTCCCAGAGCTTATCGACATCTGCAATTTAACTCCAAAGACCCTTTACCAGATCCTTTCCGAGAACTTCTGCCCCGAATACTGGATAAAAACAGCCGAAGCGGTCGCCAAGGAGATCGAGGGCGGAGCGGATGGTGTGATAATCGGTCATGGCACCGACACAATGAGCTATTCTGGCTCGGCACTTTCATACATGTTCCAGGACCTTCCAGTTCCAGTGGTCATCGTGGGCTCTCAGAGAAGCAGTGATCGACCATCCAGTGACGGACCCATCAATATGATGAACGCCACCACATTGGCCGCCTATGGCGACTTGGCAGAAGTGGTCGTCGTCATGCACGGAACCACGAGCGACAATTACGATCTTATCCACCGTGCCACCAGGGTGCGCAAGATGCACAGTGCGCGGAGAGATACTTTCCGCACTGTGAGTGATACTCCATTGGGTCAGATCAAGGATAAGGAGATCAAATACTTCAAGGATGATATCAGACGCCGCAGTCCAAAAGAGGACTTCCATCTGAATACCAAGATGGACGAGCGCGTCACAATGCTCTACTTCTACCCAGGCATGGAGCCAGATGTCATGCACGCGGTTCTGGACAAGGGCTATCATGGCATTGTCATGATCGGTACTGGCCTTGGGCATGTTGGCAAGCCCATGTATGAAGCATTGGACAGAGCGCAGGAAGAAGAAATTCCCGTGGTCATCGTCGTCCAGCCAATGTTTGGATTCTCACATCTCAGAGTTTACGAAACAGGTCGTGACATGCTGGCCAGAGGCGTGATAGAGGGCAAGAACATGCTTCCCGAGGCAGCACTTCCAAAACTCATGTGGGCACTTGGCCAGACACAGGATGTGAAAGAAGTGGAAAAGATCATGCACACCAATCTGGCCGGCGAGATCACCAATCGGGAACCATACTCCGGCTTCCCGATATTCCAGGGTGGTGTTCCGAACTTCTATGATAATTATAAGAATATCGATAGGCTGAAAAAGTAAGGCTATTCATTCAAGAAACTCATTTGTTATATCGAATTAATTTGTTAGTCTGGTTATTTGTTAGTCTAGTTAGTCAGATACGATTTTAATAAGGCCTGATACCGATTGAAAATTTCAATTTATCATATATAATCATATACCCTAAATAGCTATAATAAAAGCAAACCTTGATAAAGGAGGTCTCATATCGGGAAGCGCGCATACCCGTGCGCATGATAGTCGCATAGGAATGTGTACAATTCGCGCATTGGCGCGCCTAATAGGTGCATATCTACGCGTCCATTACACAATAGAGAGAGAGGAGGATCATAAATGATGGATCTCTATGAGCTCGTTGAAAGTATCGTCGTCATGTTAATTGGCTGGATCGACCAGTGGGTCCCAGATCAATTAGCCTTTCTGATATCACCCACCAGCATACATGCTTACGTGGTATTGGGAATGGCCGCCGTGATACTGGTTATATGTCTTTTGAATGTCGTCGTAATGATATGGATAGAACGAAAGTTCATCGCCAGGCTGATGGATCGCCGAGGTCCGACAGAAGTTGGTTTCATGGGTTTTCTTCAGAATGTGGCTGATGGTCTGAAGCTCTTTCTCAAAGAGGTCATCACGCCCCAGGGTGTCGATCGCTGGGTCTATGTCATGGCCCTCGTGCTGTACATCGGTTCCTCCATCACCGTTTTGGCCCTTGTCCCAATGAGTGACAGGTTCTTCATGGCAAATGTCGAAGGCGGACTTTTCATGATCTTCGCCATATTCACTCTGGCTCCCTTTTTCATATTCATTGCTGGCTGGTCGCAGAATAACAAATACTCCCTGATCGGAGGAATGCGTTCAGCTGCCCAGATGATCAGCTACGAAATACCACTTATGCTATCCGTTATAGGTGTGATATTGATGGCTGGCTCCCTGAGCATATCCGAGATAGTCAATGCCCAGAGCAGTATCTGGTTCATCATTCCTTCATTCATCGGATTCTTTGTCTTCATAATCGGTGTGTTGGCTGAAGTCGAAAGAATTCCTTTTGATCTTCCAGAGGCCGAGGCCGAGCTTGTAGAAGGCTGGACCACAGAATATGGTAGTATCAGATTCGGTCTGATTATGTTCGTCGCCTATCTTCGTGGCTATGTCGGTTGTGCACTGGCGGTCTTCCTCTTTTTCGGAGGTTGGCTCGGTGGTCCTTTCAGCGCCTACATGCCACCAGAGGCCTGGTTCTTGATCAAGGTGTACATCCTCTTCATGATCCTCGTCTGGCTTAGAGCATCAGCACCAAGGATAAGGATCGATCAGTTGATCCAGATCGGCTGGAAGAGGTTATTACCTTTGGCCATGCTCAATATAATGATCGCAGTATTCCTTTCAGCAATGGGGTGGATCTAATGACACAGGTAAGAATAAGAACATCATCTGACAGACCCGACACCAGGGATCCCGGATTTACCACTGGTGTATCTGGATTGATCAAGCTTGTTGTGAAACCAATGGGAGTTTCTATGAAGCAATTCTTGAAAAGCTTCAAGCGCCCAACCACCCTGATGTATCCGAAGGAAAAGCCAGATGCTCAGGTGGAACTGAAACCTGAGCACAGATTCGGTGTCGAGGGGTGCTGGGAATTCTTCAGAGGCTGTCATGGCCTGGATGAAGACCTGTGTGTGAGCTGCGGGCTCTGTGAAAGGATATGCCCCAATAATTGTATCACACTGGTCGAGTACGAGGGAAGGAAGCTTCCACAGGTGGATCAGAGCCGTTGTATGTTCTGCACCCTGTGTGTGGAGATCTGTCCGAAGGACGCACTCGGAATGACCCATGAATTTGATATTTCAGGATTCACAAGGGAAGAGCTTCTATCAACCACTGCGGACCTAATCGCCAGGAAGGGCACAATGGCTAGACCGATCCTACCTGCGAAGATCATCGCATTTCCGGCCATAGACTTGGAAGGATGTATCGGTTGCGCGAAGTGCGCGAAGGAATGTCCACCAGGAGCCTTGGAGATGTATGAACCCGAGGGCCAGGTAGTGGCAGAGGGCAAGAAACCAAAGAAGAAACCAAGGCTCAACATAGCGATATGCGTTTCATGTGGTATTTGTGAATCGCAATGTCCAAAAGACGTTATAGAGATGAAGGAGGGAAATTGATGATAGACTTCGAACAATTGGCATTCTTTTCGATAGCGGCCATGATCCTGGTCTCCGCGATCCAGGTTCTGAGATGTAATGAAATAATACACAGTGTTATGTGGCTCGGACTGTCCTTCATAGGTATAGCGGGCATATTCATTCTTTTGAATGCTGAATATCTGGCAATAGTCCAGATACTCGTATATGCCGGAGCTATAACAATTCTGATACTGTTTGCGGTCATGCTTACAAGGCGTGAGATCATGGAACAGAAGGGGGGAGGCAAATGAGCTTCTCCAAATTTATGAAGCCGACAGTGGCCATTCTGCTGATCCTCTTCATGCTGTTCATAATCTCCCAAGCTGACTTTGAAGATGATTCTGTTCAGGAATCCGGAATGAACGATCTGGGCACTAGTCTGTTCGAGGACAATTACCTACCATTCGTACTTTTATCATTGGTATTGTTCGCGGCCATGATGGGCTCTGTTTTCATAGCAAAGGAGAGAGACGAATGATACCTCTTAATTATTATCTGGTACTTTCCGCAATGCTCTTTTGCATTGGGATCTACGGCGTATTGACAAAGAAGAATGCGATCTACGTGCTGATGTCCATCGAGATCATGTTGAATTCGGTGAATATCAATTTCGTCGCTTTCTCCGCGTACTCTGGAGATGTCACCGGGCAAGTATTCGCCCTATTCTCCATCGCTCTGGCAGCAGCCGAAGTGGCCATTGGATTGGCCATATTCCTGTTGCTCTACAAGAGGTATGGAACCGTGGAACTGAACAATATTAAATTACTGAGGTGGTAAAATGACATGGGTAGAATTTTCTTACTTGATACCGATCATACCTTTCATCGCCTTCCTAATAGTGGCCTTCTTCGGAAATAAGATGAAGGAAGGTGGAGCACCGGTAACAATAGCGGCAGTGGCATCCACTTTCGTGCTATCTGTTCTGGTATTATTCGATGTATATCAGAATGGTTCTTATGAGACATCCATGAACTGGATAGGAGGAACTGGTCTGGAGGTTGGCATATTCATCGACAACCTAACAGCTCTAATGCTCATCGTGGTCACCTTTGTTTCCCTGATGGTATCCATATACTCTCTGGGATACATGCATGATGACCCATGCAAGAGGCGTTATTATGCCGAGATAGCTCTTTTCGTGGGCTCCATGCTCGGTCTGATACTGGCTAACAATTTCCTGTTGATGTTCATCTTCTGGGAACTTGTGGGAGTTTGTTCATATCTCCTTATCGGATTCTGGTATCAGAAGCCGGCAGCGGCGAGTGCTGCCAAGAAAGCTTTCCTCGTTACCAGGATCGGAGATGTACTTTTCCTAACTGGCATAGCGATGTTGTATGTGAAGTTCGGAACATTGAACTTTGTTGAATTGGAACATCTAATGGGGCACGATGTCCAGGGACTTCTGCTTCCAGCACTTCTGCTCTTTGCCGGAGCTGTTGGAAAGAGTGCGCAATTCCCATTGCATGTTTGGTTACCAAATGCGATGGAGGGTCCGACCACGGTCAGTGCCCTTATACATGCGGCCACGATGGTCAAGGCAGGAATTTATCTGGTTGCTAGATCGTATTTCATCCTGGAGCATGTTCCTGATGCTTTCCTCATTATAGCTATAATCGGAGGTATAACAGCTCTCATGGCAGCGACAATGGCGCTTGTCCAGTACGATATTAAAGGCGTGCTGGCGTATTCGACCATAAGCCAGCTGGGTTACATGATGCTGGCTCTTGGAGCTGGAGCTCATGCCTTTGGTTATACCGCTGGTATGTTCCATCTGATGAACCATGCCTTCTTCAAGGCACTTCTCTTCTTGGCAGCTGGCAGTGTGATACACGCGGTCGGTTCCAATGATATGCGGAAAATGGGTGGCCTGCATAAGCACATGAAGATCACTTCGATAACCATGCTGATAGGCTCGCTTTCTATAGCGGGATTCCCATTTATGAGTGGTTTCTTCAGCAAGGACGAGGTACTTTCATCGGTCTGGCACGCGGCAGCTGATAACAATATCTACTATGTACTGTACGCGATGGGAGTGATAACAGCCTTCCTCACAGCCTTCTACATGTTCAGGCTCTGGTATATGACATTCTCTGGAGAGCAAAGGGACAAGAGCTATCACCCTCACGAGTCACCAAAGACAATGACGATACCATTGATGCTTCTGGCCATATTGGCCGCAGGAGCAGGTTTCTCCTTCTTCTTTGGATTCCAGGACTTCATTTACTTCGGGCACGCACCGCATGTCACTATCGTTCATATGTTCGAAATGTGGCAGACCTGGCTATCAATTGCCGCTGGTCTGGGCGGTATCGGTCTCGCGACCTTGGTTTACTACAAGGGCTCGATATCACCAAGTGTCTTCACCGCAGGACCTGGCAGAAGAGCCGTACGTCACATGCTGGAAATGAAATATTGGATGGACGAGGTCTACATGGCCATAGCGGAGAAAGGTGTTTATGGCTTTTCTCTACTGATGGACAAGTTCGACAGAAAGGTCGTGGACGGTGCTATCAATGGTATATCCAGTGGTGGTATTGGTCTGGGTCACGCATCCAATGAATTTGACAAAGGTGTTATCGATGGCACTGTCAATGGACTCAGCAAGGCCTCTTTCAAAGGCGGAAAACTACTTTGGAACCTCCAGAGTGGTAGGGTCCAGGATTATGCATCCGTGATGATATTGGGTGTTTGTGGCTTGATTGTCCTTATGATGTTGACGGGGGTGATCTAGTGGCTATCGCAGATCTACCTTTGCTGACCATCACACTTCTGATACCAGTTATCGGAACTCTGTTTGTCTTCTTCATGAAGAATGAGGATAATGCCAAGAAGCTGGCTCTCATATTCTCATTGATACCACTTGGAATGTCCATCCTAATATGGTCATTGTTCGAGATCGGTGGTGGATACCAGTTTATGGAATCCCATACCTGGATCGAATCCATCGGGATATCATACACCGTGGCCATCGATGGGCTGAGCTTACCAATGCTCTTCCTCACAACCCTGCTTATACCTCTTTCTATCGTGTTCGCATGGGATACCAAGAAGAGACAGAAAGAGTTCTTCGGGCTTCTTCTCATGATCGAGGTCGGATTAATAGGTGTTTTCGTATCACTGGACTTCTTCCTGTTCTACATATTCTGGGAACTTGTTCTGATCCCGATGTATTTCTTCATCGGCATCTGGGGAGGCCCAAGAAAGCATTATGCAGCCATCAAATTCTTCATATTCACCCATGTTGGCAGTGTGATAATGCTTCTGGCAATATTCGCACTTTACTTCGAATCTGCCGACATGCTGGGATATGCGACCTTCAATATGATGGATATCGCCACTGTGAGCCCTAATTTCAGCGTGGCTTTCCAGGGCGCGGCTTTCCTCGCATTGCTCTTTGGCTTTGCAGTGAAGATGCCCGCAGTCCCAGTCCACACTTGGCTTCCCGATGCTCACGTAGAAGCACCAACCGCCGGCTCTGTCATTCTAGCCGGTGTGATGCTTAAGATGGGCGGATACGGTCTGTTCAGAGTGGGCATAACCATGCTTCCAGATGGAGCATTGGAGTATTACTGGGTAATGGCCGCCCTTGGAGTGGTGGGCATGATCTACGGCGCTCTCATATGTCTCGCGCAGGTTGACCTGAAGAAAATGATCGCTTATTCCAGTATCAGTCACATGGGATTCGTCCTGCTGGGCGCATCCACTCTCAATCTGATAGGCGTGGCTGGTGGAATTTACCAGATGTTCAGTCATGGTATTGTAACTGCTGTTCTTTTCATGATGTGCGGTGTCATCCATCACAAGACTGGAACAAGGGATATTCCAAAGCTGCAAGGCTTGATAACCAAAATGCCTCAAGCATCCTTCATCCTTATTGTGGGATTCCTTGCATCACTTGGTCTCCCGGGTCTGAATGGTTTCGTCAGCGAGCTCATGGTCTTCGTTGGAGCCTATGAAGCATATTCCATCCTCATAGTCGTGCCTTTGATAACACTGGCCATAGGAGCCGCTTACTATATCTGGACAATGCAGAGAATACTCATGGGCGACTTCAATAAAAAGTTGGGAAATGTCACAGACCTTGAGAAATATGAATTGATACCATTGGCAATACTGGTGGTGTTCATCGTGTTCCTCGGTTTCTATCCAAACCCACTGCTTGATGTGATCTATCCTGCAGCCGAGGCAGTTCTGGGAGGTGTTGTAATATGATACCATATCTATCTTTGATATTACTGATAACACTGTTGGGATCCGTCCTGACATATCTATTGGGCAAGAATGACAAAACTGCCAAGCTGGTAGCCATAATCTTCTCCATCATACCACTGGTCATATCCATCGTGATGTGGGCGACAATGGATTTCAATCTATTGGACTTCCAGTTCGTGGAGGATATCCCATGGATAAGCCAATTGGGAATATCATACACACTTGGTGTGGATGGATTGAGCTTCCCAATGGTCCTATTAGCAACAATACTGGTACCACTGGCTCTCATATTCTCTTGGGATGTCAAACACAAGGTGAGGGAGTTCTTCGCTCTGATGCTTATGCTGGAAGTTGCCATGATCGGTGTGTTCGTATCACTGGACATGTTCCTCTTCTTCATATTCTGGGAAGTTGGGCTTGTTCCAATGTACTTCCTCATATCAGTATGGGGAGGCCCAAGGAAGAAATACGCTTCTGTCAAGTTCTTCCTTTTCACCCAGGCAGCGAGTATACTTGTTCTGATGGGCATAGTGGCCATATACTTCGAGATCGGCTCTTTCAGCCTTATCGACGCTCTGGCAAATGCAGGCTCCATGGCAAGGGCGGTTCAGATACCGATATTCCTCGGCTTCCTGATCGGTTTCGGTGCCAAGATGCCTATTGTACCATTACACACTTGGCTTCCAGATGCGCATGTTGAAGCTCCAACTGGAGGCAGCGTCATACTGGCGGGTGTCCTTCTGAAGATGGGAGGATATGGTTTGATAAGGTTTGGTATTCAACTGATGCCCGAGGCAAGGGAATATTTCATGCCTCTAATGGCCGCCATCGGTGTCATAAGTATGATCTACGGAGCCATGCTCTGTCTGGCACAAACCGATTTCAAGCGTCTGATAGCGTATTCCAGTGTGAGCCACATGGGTCTTGTTCTTCTTGGTATCGCGACCATGACGATGAATGGACTTAGCGGTGCTATCTTCCAGATGTTCGCACATGGTTTGGTATCCGGTGGTCTATTCATGATGGCCGGTGTCCTGCTTCACAAGACAGGTACCAGGGATATCAGGGTCCTCCGTGGTCTTGCACCAAAGATACCTCTTACGGCAGTTGCTCTGATCACCCTTTCAATGGCATCACTTGGACTTCCAGGTCTTGTTAGCTTCATAACAGAGGTTTTCATATTCGTGGGAACCTACGAGGCCTTCGGCCTCTGGGTATTCGTTCCACTGATAGCCGCTGTGCTTACAGCCGCCTATTATCTGTGGATGCTCCAGAAGGTTGTTTTCGGACCATACAATAAGAAGTTGGGCGATCATCTACATGACCTGTACAGCTATGAGCTCATACCTTTGGCAGTATTGATCTTCTTAATAGTGCTATTCGGAATATATCCAGCAGCGGTGATTAACATGATAACAGCCTTTTCAGGAGGGATAGTATGAATTATCTGATATTACTTCCACAGATGATACTCGTGGCTATAGCCATGCTGATACCGGCCATTGACCTTTACGGCAAGGACAAAGCACGTATCTTGCCTTACCTGGCCTCAGGTGCTTTGGGAATTTCCCTACTGTTCCTGGCAATATTCACAGGCATCATTCCGCTTGAGATATTCGATATCACCATACCCACATCATTGTTCGGTGGAATGCTGGTCATAGACAGGTTCGCGCTATTCCTTCAATTACTGTTCGGAACGGTCACTCTTTTCGTAGTGATGGCATCATCCACCTACATCAAGAAGAACGAGCGCAACCAGGGCGAGTATTATTCCCTGCTTCTGATCGCGACAGTCGGTATGATGGTCGTGGCAATGGCCAATGATCTGATAACATTGTTCATCGGTCTTGAGATCGCCAGTATATCATCATACGCACTTGCGGGCTTCAGAAAGAACGACAAAAAGAGTGCGGAAGCCGCGATGAAATACTTCATCATCGGTGCTCTGTCCTCGTCTATCGTTCTGTATGGAATATCATTGTTCTATGGATTGACTGGAACAACAGATCTTGCTCAGTTCGGAACTGCATTGTCAAACCTGAACTCAGGCCAGGATGGTCTGCTTGCAATGGCCACGATATTCCTCATCGCGGGATTCAGCTTCAAGGTCGCAGCAGCTCCATTCCATATGTGGGCTCCAGATGTCTACCAGGGTGCGCCAACAACCATAACCACCTTCCTGGCCGCAGGGTCGAAGAAGATGGGATTCGCAGCCTTGTTCAAGGTCTTCCTTTTTGGTCTTATCTCATTCAAGGCCGATTGGGCAATTGCTTTTGGAGTGATGGCAGCTCTTACCATGACAATTGGTAATCTCGCGGCATTGAAGCAACAGGACCTGAAGAGGATGCTCGCTTACTCGAGTATCGCACAGGCGGGTTACATAATGATGGCTCTGGCAGTTGCCACCCAGTATGCATTGGGCGGCGCATTGTTCCACATACTCACACACGCCTTCATGAAAACAGGTGCTTTCATAATCGTGGCAATGTTATCCGTCATGCTCATTGGCTCCAGGGTGGAGGATCTACGCGGTCTGAGGATCAAATCTCCGATCACGGCTTTCTGTATGGCGATAATGATGTTGTCATTGGCCGGAATTCCGCCTCTGGCAGGTTTCGCCTCCAAGTTCGTGCTGTTCTCCAGTGCGATCGATGCTGGCGGCTGGCTTATCTGGCTTGCTGTGATAGCTGTCATAAACAGCGCTATCTCCCTGTACTACTATGCGAGGGTCCTGAAGGAGATGTACGTCCTGCCAACTGGAAAGAACAAGCCGATAAGGATGAAGGAACCACTGGCGATGTTGATACCTATTGTATTGGCAACGGCAGCCGTGATAATAATCGGTCTGTACCCCGCGCCTTTCGTGGATGCGGCAATGGACGCGGCAAGAGCTTTGATTCCATGATGATATGGAATCCCTGATGCCATAAAAGAAAACGAGATGAAGCAGGAAAGCAGTGAAAGGGGCATGGTTGAACATGCCCCACTTTTCCCTTTTTAGTTTTTAGATATGGTTATGTTATACATCACTCTCCCACCACCTTGCGGTTCTCCCATCTCGAATATTATTGAATGAATCACCCCCTATCTTGATTGTGTAAAATTGTGCTCAATTTATTGATAATAATTATCATTATTTTTACAAATTAATCATTCATTTATTAACTAATGCTCAATAAAGTTTATATCTCAAAGTTTCTTTACCGCCCTTTATAGCTATACAATATATATTATACAAAAGAATGAAATGAATTATATATCGTATATGGCCCAAGTTTGGAATCGCCGTACGTATGAATATCAAACTTGGGATACGGGAGGCACGATATCGATGACAGTTACTGATAAGAACAATGTCAAAAGTGATGAGATCATTACCGCGGATCAGCTCGATCTAAATTTCAAGTACGAGGTGGCCGAGGAGATAGGTGGCGAAGGAATTCTACAATGTTTTCAATGCGGCACCTGCACGGCCACATGTCCAGTTCGTAAATTCGATCCAGACTTCAATGTGAGGAGAGTTATTCGTCTCACATTGCTCGGAGCCAAAGAGAAGGTCCTTACCAGTGACTTTGTCTGGATGTGTTCCACCTGTTATTCATGTTACGAGCTGTGCCCACAGAATGTCAAGATAACTGATGTCATGACAGCTCTGAAGAACCTGGCCGTTAAGAATGGCCATGCTCATCCGAATGTCAAGGTCCACATTCCGATCCTGGAAGAGTTCGGTCACCTTGGTGAGATAACTGAATTCGAGAACACTATCAGGGAGAAGCACGGTCTCCACGAGATCGTCCAGAACCCAGATAAGGTCAAACTTATCTTCGAGAAGCGCAAGTTGAAGCTCTTCATGGAAGGCAAGCTCAAAGATGAAGGAGGTGTGTGAATGGATTACCTACTCTACACCGGATGTACTGTTCCTTTGAGGGCGGTTGGATATGAAGTGGCTGCGATCAAGGTCGGAAAGGCATTGGGAGTCAACCTACTCCCAATGGAGGAATTCACCTGCTGCGGCTACCCGATAACATTCCTTGACAATGACAGTTCCATGGCTCTGGCAGTTCTGAATATCTGCCTTGCTGAGGAGAAGGGATTGAACATCGCGACATTATGCAATTCATGCACCGGTAATTTGACAAAGGCGAATTACCGGATGAAGACCGAGGAGAAGTTCAGAAACAGGATCAATGAGCTCATCAGCCCGACTGGCCACCAATGGAAAGGAACTATCGAGATCAAACATTTCGCCAGGATCCTTTACGAGGATGTCGGAGAGGAAAAGATGAAAGCCAGAGTGACAAAAAGCCTGGCCGGCAGCAATATCGCTCCCATGTATGGCTGCCATTATCTGAAACCTTCCAAGATCTATGATGGCTTTGATCATCCAGATCATCCAAAGTCCATGGAAACACTTATTGAGGCAACAGGCGCGAAACCAGTTGAATATGTTGAGAAGACCCTTTGTTGCGGAGGTCCAATATTGGCACTTGGAGAGGAGATGCCAATGAACATGTCCCAGCGCATACTGGACGGTATGAAGAGAGAGAAGGCGGATGTCGCCGTCGTGGTGTGTCCCTTCTGCAATGTGATGATGGGTGAGTATCAATCCACCATCGGTGATAAGGCCGGGACAGAGTATGGAATACCCACTTTCTACATGCCACAGATAATCGGTCTGGCATTTGGTTTCACACCAAAGGAACTTGGCCTGAAAAAGAAACAGGTCAAGAAAGCATTTGGCGATATTTTAGAGGAGGTTGAATAATGACGGCTGACAAGAAAGGAGTTATGGTCATAGGAGGAGGTATTGGAGGTATTCAATCAGCTCTTGACCTGGCAGATTCTGGAGTGAATGTTTATCTGGTCGAGAAAGGCCCATCAGTTGGTGGCCGAATGGCCCAGCTGGACAAGACCTTCCCGACAAATGATTGTTCCATGTGTATCCTGTCGCCAAAGTTGGTCGCAGCATCCAGACACCCGAAGATCAATTTGTTGACAATGTCCGAAGTGAAGAAACTGGAAGGCGATCCAGGAAACTTCAAGGCTACAATTATCACCCATCCGAGATACATCGACATTAGCAAGTGTGTTGGTTGTGGTGACTGCGCGGAGGTTTGCCCCATCGAAATGTCAAATGAGTTCGATGCTGGAACCGCCACGAGGGGAGCGACATACATTCCGTTCCCACAGGCCACTCCACTCAAATATTCAATTACAAGACACGGTACTCCACCTTGTGAGGCCGAGTGCCCAGCTGGAGTTCACGTTCAGGGTTATGTCGCACTTATTGCCAAGGGCAAGTACATGGAAGCTCTAGAGCTTCATAGGGAGTTCAACCCACTACCGATAATCTGCGGCAGGGTTTGTCCACATACCTGTGAGAGCGTGTGTAACCGTGCGGAAGTGGATGAGCCGATCGCGATCGCTCATCTAAAGAGATTCATGGCAGCTTATGAGATGGATAATAGGGACGGACCTGTCGAGCCTTTCGACCAGACTGATGGCAAGACCATTGCCATCATTGGTTCAGGTCCTGCTGGATTGACAGCCGCTTATTACCTGGCCAGACACGGCCATAAGCCAACCATTTACGAAGCACTGCCAGTTGCTGGCGGTATGCTGAGAGTTGGTATCCCCGAGTACAGATTACCAAGAGACTTACTCCAGGCTGAGATAGATTACATCAAGGCCAAGGGAGTGGACATCCAGCTTAATAAGAGGCTTGGAACTGACATAATGCTGGATAATCTCAAAAGAGATTATGATGCAGTGTTCCTGGCTATAGGCTCTCATGTCTCAAAATCCATGAGAGTGACAGCGGAGGACACGCCAGGTGTAATTCCTGGTGTGGATTTCCTGCGTGATGTCAATCTGGGCAAGGAAGTTCAGCTTGGAAACAAGGTCGCCGTCGTTGGTGGCGGAGATGTCGCTATCGATGCTGTAAGGGTCGCTCACCGTCTGGGAAAAGAAGCCTTCATGATCTACAGAAGGACCAGGAACGAGATGCCCGCTCACGAAACTGAGATCGTCGATACCGAGGAAGAGGGTATCGAGATCAAATTCCTCACACAGCCTGTGAGAGTTGTCGAGACAGGCGGGAAGGTATCTGGTATCGAGTGCGTTCGTATGGAATTGGGAGAGCCAGATGACAGCGGAAGGCGCAGACCAGTTCCGGTCGAAGGTTCTGAATTCATCATCGAAGTTGATAATATTATCCCAGCTATTGGCCAGGATTCCGATGTCGAGTACCTCAAACAGGCAGGTATCAGTACGACGGATTGGAAGACCATCGTCGCATGTGAAGAAACCTACATGACCAGTGATGAAGGTGTGTTTGCTGCCGGAGATGCAGTATCTGGCCCATGGACAGTTGTAGGTGCGGTTGGCGGAGCGAAGAAAGCCGCCGATGCTATCAATTCTTACCTCATTGGCGAGGATTTCCCGATGGAGTGCAAGCTCCAGGATGTCATCACTTTCGAGGATCTGATGCTGGAGAAAAAGCTGGAATCAGCCCCAAGAGCATGTGTTGACACTTTAGATGTCAAACAGAGGGAATGCAATTTCAAGGAAGTTGTAGGCCAGCTTACGGAAGCACAGGCAGTTGCCGAGGCAGAGCGATGCTTAGCCTGTGGTGGTTGCTCGGGTTGCTGGCAATGTATCGGGGCTTGTGAAGCAGATGCTATAGATTTCTCACAGGAAGAGATCGAGCAGGAAGTGGATATCGGCTCTATCGTCGTTGCCACGGGATTCGATCTAATCGATGCTGGCTTTAGGCCAGAGTACAATTATGAGAACTTTGACAATGTGATAACAGGTATCGAGTTTGAGAGATACCTGAGTGCATCCGGACCTACCAGCGGTCATCTTATCAGACCAAAGGATCACAAGCCTCCCAAGAAGATTGCCTTCATCCAGTGCGTGGGATCTAGGGATGAGCATTATGGATGCGCGTACTGTTCCAGAGTTTGCTGTATGTACGCGATCAAGGAAGCCATGCTGATCCGGGGCCATGACAAGGATGTTGAAGACATTACAATTTTCTTCATGGACATAAGGGCCTTTGGAAAAGGCTTTGAGCAATATTATGAGCGTGCGAAGGATGAGAACATAAACTTCTCAAGATCCAGGCCATCTCATTTCATAGAAGATCCCGAGACTGGGGATGTATTGATCCAGACCGAAGATACAGAAACTGGTGAGATCAGCGAGTACCGAGCTGACCTCGTAGTTCTATCCTCAGCCATGGTGCCATCCAAAGGAACTGATGAACTGGCTGAGAAGCTGGGTGTGGAATTGAACGAGTCCGGTTTCTTCAAGGAAGGCGAGACTGACAATATCCCATTAGAAACGACCAGGCCAGGAATTTATTCCTGCGGTTGCTCGTCAGGGCCTAAGGATATTCCAGATACTGTATCTCAAGCATCTGGAGCCGCCGCCAAAGCTGGCGAATGGGTGAAGGATTATAGGGCCGCGCCCGAGAAGAAGGATATCCCTCAAGTTGATGCATATGGCAAGCCCAGGATCGGTGTGTTCATCTGTCACTGTGGTCTGAACATCGGAGGAACTATCGATGTGGTGGATGTTGCCAAGTATGCGAAAGAACTTCCATATGTCGAGTACACTGATGCAAATGTTTACACTTGCTCGGAGAACACTCAGGGCGAGATCCAGGATCTCATACACAGTGAGAAACTGAACAGAGTGGTAATTGCTTCTTGCAGTCCACGAACCCACGAGCCTATTTTCAGACAGATGTGTGCTGAAGCAGGACTGAATCCATATCTATTCGAGATGGTGAACATACGTGACCAGGGGTCATGGGTTCATTTGAATGAGCCCGAGGCAGCGACCGCGAAGGCAAAGTCCTTGGTCGCGGCCGCAGTTGCCAAGTCCAGATTCCTGAAGCCATTGGTGGCTAGCGAACTGGAAGTGAACCATGACGCGCTCGTCATCGGTGGTGGAGTATCTGGACTCACAGCAGCCATAAGCCTGGCATCTTTAGGATTCGAGGTTAGCCTTGTGGAGAAGACCGACAAGCTCGGTGGAGCCTTGCTGGACAAAGGTATGCTCATACCCTCTAATGTTGAAGCTGTCGACATGGTGGCCGATCTGATAAAGAAGGCCGAGGACAAGGGAGTGAAGTTCTTCAAAGAGACCGAACTCACGGACTTGGAAGGCTTTGTTGGAAACTTCAGGGTCAAAGCCATGCAGAAGGGAACTGAGGAACTTGATTTCGAGATCGGAGCCATTATACTGGCTATAGGTGCGAAGCTCTATGAGCCTACGAAGGGCGAGTTCGGTTACGGCCTGCATCCAAATGTAATAACCAATCAGGACCTGGAAGAACTCATGATGAAGCACCAGGGCGACAAGCTCATGCTCAATGGAAAAGAGCTGAAGCGCGTTGCCATGATACACTGTGTTGGCTCTCGTGACAAGGAAGGTTTCAAGGACTGCTCCAGATACTGCTGCCAAGTGACGCTCAAGCAGATAGACGAATTGAGGGCTCTGGGTATCGATACCGTGGATTACAACCGGGACATACGTGCTTTCAGCAAGGGAGCGGAAGAATTGTATAGGAAGACCAGAGAGGATGGTACAATGTACATGCGCTACACTCCTGAAGAACTTCCGGAGATCATTCCGGATGGCGATGGTGTGAAGATCAGAGCTTACGACACTCTGGTCGGAGCGACTGTCGAGTTGCCATTTGACGCCGTTGTCCTGTCAGTGGGAATGAGAGCTCATGAGCTTGATGTTAAACATTTGAGAAGCCTGATGAAAGTTCCAATGGGCGCGGATGGTTTCTTCTTAGAAAGCCATCCGAAGCTGGGACCTGTTGAGACCAATACCGCTGGTATCTATCTTTGTGGAACCGCTCAGTTCCCCAAGGACGTGGTCGATACCATCGCTCAGTCATATGGAGCAGCCGCCAAGGCAGCCACAGTTCTGTCCAAGGACAAGCTCCTGGGTGTTGCCCAGATATCCAGTGTCGATCCAGAATTATGCATAGGTTGTGAGACCTGTATCGATATCTGTCCTTACAATGCCATCGAGAAGGAGAAGGGCAAGGCCAAGGTATTGGAAGCCGTTTGTAAGGGTTGCGGATCATGCGCGGCGGCTTGCAGGAACGGTGCGATACAGCAGGCTGGCTTCAGGGATGAGTACATCGTTACTATGATCGACAATGCTCTAGAGGAGGTGGAATAGATGACTGACAATAATGAGAACAATGAGAATTTCGAACCAAAGATAATCGCCTTCCTCTGTACTTGGTGTTCATACGCAGGTGCGGATCTGGCAGGCTCGGCAAGGATACAGTACCCGACCAATGTGAAGATAATCAAGGTCATGTGCTCGAGCAGGATCAATCCACTCTTTGTACTGAGAGCTTTCAGGAAGGGAGCGGACGGTGTTCTTGTTTCAGGATGCCATCCTGGAGATTGCCACTATCTGACTGGTAATTACTTCACCAGGCGTAGACTTATCTTATTCAAGAAACAGCTGGAATGGGTAGGAATTGACCCTCGCAGATTTCACATGAGCTGGGTGTCCGCATCCGAAGGCCAGGGCTGGGCCGATGTGGTGAATAAAGTTATAGACGATGTCAAGGAGCTTGGTCCTCAGGATGAGATGAAAAGGAAGGTGGTTGAATGAATTCGTTATCACTCATCATTCAACTCGACACCTCCAAATTTATGGAGGTGTTGTCATGAGCAATGACCAACTGAGAAAAATAGCCAGCACCCTTCTCGCCGAAGGCAAGGTCAAATATTTCCTGGGTAATGTTAGAGGAGCTGATGGCTTTTCCTCAAAACCCACAACTGCCCGAACACCAGAAGAGGCAAATGAGTTCGTTTGGGATCCATCATGTGTCAATAATATGGCATCCTACCTACATGAGGATAAAAAGAGAATTCTCAAGAGAGGCGAAGAGCCAGACACAAGACCCATTGGCATATTTGTCAAGGGCTGTGACAGCCGCTCTGTCGCCCTGAATATTCAGGAACACATCTTCGAGAGGGAGCAAATTTACATCGTTGGAGCGACATGCGAAGGCGTGGTTGATGTTCCAAAGTTGAAGAAGGCCTGGATGAAGAGAGGACTTCCAGTGGCCGCGACCAACACCCTCCAACTTTCCATCGTGGGCAATGAGGTGATTGCCAGCTTTGATGGGAAACAGGAAAAGTTCGCAAAGGACGATGTCATCATGCAGAGGTGCAAGGTGTGCAGATACCCGAATCCGGTCATCCACGATGAGCTCATTGGTGAGCAGGTGGAACCAAAGCCCGATGCTTATCCAGACTTGGAGGAGATGGAAGCCATGTCCCCGGCGGAGAGATGGGCCTTCTGGACCGATCAATTCAGCAATTGTGTCAGATGCCTGGCATGCCGAAATGTATGCCCCGCTTGTTATTGTAGAGAATGCTCTGTACAAAGAAGCAATCCGGCTTTTGGACCAAGAACAACGCCGACCGAGAAGATGGCCAAGGCACAGTTCTCGAACAAGACACCGACAAAGGAGGACAATTTCAACTTCCACATGTCCAGGATGTACCACATGACTGGTAGATGTACCAATTGTGGTGAATGCAACCGTGTTTGTCCAGTCGGGATACCACTCAGGCTTCTGACCAGGAAAATGGACAAGGATGTCAGAGAGACATATGACCATGAATCTGGCCTGGATACCGAGCCAAAGAATCTCCTTGCGGAGTATCGTGATGATGATCCAGAGGGGGGTTTCCTATGACGACCTACAAGATATCCAAGGATAAGATGAATGAATTGCTTAGCAGTATCAAGGGCTATGACGTTTATGTCCCTACTGAATTGGGAGACAAGTTCCAATTCAAGGTCATGAAGGATGCTGGAGATGCCAAACTGGGATATTCCCAATCTGCCAAGCCTCCAAAGGATGTGATCTTCCCACAGAATGAAGTTCTCATGAATTACAAGATCCAGCCCAATGGCTTCGATGTTGATCAGGTGATAGACTCGATCGGTAAGTTCGTGATATTCGGAATTCGGAATTGTGATTCACGCGCTCTGAAGTATCTGGACACTCAAATGCTCAATGGCAAGTATGTCGATCCTTACTATGCGAAGAGGCGTGAGAACACAACGGTTGTAGGACTGGCGTGCAACACCCCGCTTTACAACTGCTTCTGCAAATCCGTAGGAGCTGGCCCTCATCATAAAGAGGGGCACGATGTCCACCTCACGGAGCTGGATGATGGCTACCTTGTCGAGATAATCACCGACAAGGGAAAGGAGTTGCTCGCCAATTCCATGTCTTTATTGGCTGGATCATCCGATGCCGATGCCTCAAAACAGGCCGAGCTCAAACAGGCCTGTGAAGCGAAGTTTGTCAGAAAGCTCGATATCAAAGGCAATGACAAGAGAATGCTTGATATCTTCGAATCCGACTACTGGCGTGATGTTTCAGACGGTTGTATCGGCTGTGGAATATGCACATTATTGTGCCCGACATGTTTCTGCTTCGATATCCAGGATATCGGAAGCCGAAAAGAAGGCCAGAGGGTTCGAGTATGGGACTCGTGCCAATATCCAGAGTATACCATGCACGCTTCCAGCCACAATCCAAGACCGGGCAAGAAGGAGAGGCAGAGGCAGAGATTCTTCCACAAGTACGTTTACAGCTACAAGAACAATCAGATGTTAGGCTGTGTGGGCTGTGGAAGGTGCATCAACCAGTGCCCGACCCAGATTGATATAATTGATGTAATTGAAGGAGTTAAGAATGTGAAGGAGGTGGATCAATGAGCGACTGTAAGAAGCGCATTGATAACTCCGACTTGAAAAGGAGGAGTTCACAATGAGTGATAATCCATACGAACCAATGCCAGCAAGGGTGATCGGCGTATCCATGGAAGCCGGAGGAATCAGGCCGGTGAAGAAGATACAGGTGGCTTTCGTAAACGAAGAGGATAAGAACAATTTCAAGAACGTGCCAGGCAACTGCGCGATCCTTTCCATGATCGGCCAGGGTGAGAGCATGATATCCATCACCTCACCGCCAACGGAGAAGGACTTCCTCGAGTTCGCTATCATGAAGGTCGGAGTCGTTACAACCGCACTCCATGAACTTGAAGTGGGCGATATCGTGGGTGTACGCGGACCATACGGCAACGCCTTCCCCATAGACGATTGGAAGGGCAAGGATATAGTCATAATAGGAGCCGGAATTGGAATGGCTCCTATCAGGTCGATATACAATTACATCCTGCACCCGGACAATCGCAAGGACTTCGGAAAGGTGACATTGATGTACGGAGCCAGAACACCGAATGATCTTTCTTTCAAGAAGGAATTGTTTGAGTATGAGGATCAAGCAGATCCAGATGTGTTCCTCTGCATCGACTGGAAATTCGGACCCAATGGCATGATGGACGAGGACGCACAGGAAGGATGGCCCAGGATCAATATGAAAGATGCTGGCGCGACCGTGATCCCGCCAGGTCAGACACGATTCACATGCTTCGTGCCACAGTTGGTGGAGATGATCAAACCAAGCCCGGAAAATACCATCGCCATCACTTGCGGACCACCAATTGCGATAAAGTTCATAACTCAGAACTTGTCCAAGCTCGGATTCGATGATGAGCAGATATTCACCACCATGGAGAACAGGATGAAATGCGGTATCGGCAAATGTGGCCGATGCAATATCGGTGACGTGTTCGTTTGCGTTGATGGGCCAGTGTTCAACTACAAGCAGGTGAAAGAACTACTGCCGGAATATTAGAACGACCAGGTCTCTTACCTGGAAGTTCTAAAACTGGGGTGGGACTCTATTGTAAACCTGAAGAAGAAGAACCTGCTGTAAAGCTGAAAAGTGCTCCAACAGTCATCAAAGTAATTCCTATTATGAACAATAGCTCCCCAGTGTGCAATAGAAGTTTTTCATATTTCTGACTCCGTCGAGATCTATAAATCATTAGTAGACCAGCTATCAGAAATATCGGCGAATAGTAAAAATAAATCATATGATCTTCCATGTGAACCTCTCTGCTTGCCTAAGTCTCCTAAATGCTGCACAAATATATATACCCACCCCATTCAATCGATATGCCCCCCACCCAGCTCCTCTCTGGCTCGCCCCTTCCCCCGCTCACCTGCTCGGAGCTGTCGCTACTTATTGAAACTATGAAGAATGGATAGTTTAATCAATACTTCGAAGGACACCCTATCTGCATACTCCAAGACTCGATAGTGTACACACCATCAACTTCCTTGAAATCGCCTTTCAGAACAACAATGGCATTATTGGTGAATCCATCTGGGAAGGCTGTTGTATGATTGGCATGAATGAAAGTAATATTATCGCCTTCGTCCACCAGTGTGAACTCATCAGATGAGACATTCCAATCCCTCACAATGCCCTTGATACTTATCTCCTTGTCAAGGTATTTGGCTGTGTCATCAGCCACCTGGTGCACCTCGTATATCTCTTCTGGCACCATGCCCCAGAGTAGGATGCCGACGACGACAACGACGACGACGATGAAAACACCGAGCTTGATCTGCTTCTCGGTGATCTTCTTCTTCGGCTTCGCTTCTGTCTTCACTTCAGGATCAATTACCTTCTCCTGAATCTCGGTTTCGTCCATCCATAACCTCCTTCAGCATTTTCATTTCCCTTCCTAATTTTCTCTGGTCAAGCATTAATTTGACCAGATAAGCGAAGGTCAGTCCCCAAATTATCGAGTATCCAATGTACATGTAAGTTATATCATCCATCCAAGTCACCTATCTCTTGCTTTATTTCTTCTAATTCTTCTTTTGTAATTTCAAGATCGGTCTTCATCATCAAGATCCCCAGGTAAAGGAATGTGAAGGCGAATACCGCTGTTACCAGTGTCTGCACCATCGTCGTCTGCAAGCTCCCGCCTTCGGAAGCGATCACCGTGGGATGGAACTGCGTCCATATCCTATTGGCTGCGAAGCTCAGGGGGATGCATAGGAAGCCGATTATCCCGAAAACAGCGCTGATCCTGGCCCTTGCCTTACCGGGATCGCTGTTGGACCTTAGAGCGAGGTAAGCGATGAATACGAGCCATAGGACCATGGTCATGAATAATTTCATATCATCCCATATCCAGAAGACGCCCCAAACACCCTTGGCCCATAATGCGCCAGTGATGATGGCCGCGGTACAGAAGACCACGCCGATCTCGGCTGACGAGTAAGCCAATATATCGTATTTCATATTGTTTGTTTTCAGATACAACAGACTGCCAAGTAGAGTGATGCCAAATGCGAGGTATGAGACCCAGGCCGATGCGACATGGAAATAGAATATTCGCTGAACATCGCCCATTGTATCATGGGTCGGAGCCCAAAGGAAGGCCATGTACAATCCTGTGAATGTCAGGGCCGCGGAGGCCAGTAACATAATAATTGTTAAAATATTCTTCTTTGTCATGTCATTCCTCAATTATGTAATCTATCATCAGGTAACCGCTGGCTACAAAGATTATATCGAATGCCAATATAAGCTTTATCCCATTGGAAAGATCTGCTAAGACCGCTCCATCGAATATCTGGAAGGTGGCTTCCACAGATGTCATGATGACCGTGAAGAGCAGGATGGGTATGAGCAGGACTGGGAGCATGACCTGGCTCTGCGACAAGTTTGCCGATATGGCCGAGATCAGATTTCCCAGGGCTGTGAAGCCGATGGTTCCCAGTACGATGATGCCCAACAACAATACCATGTCTGGCATTGGTTGGGCGAAGAAGGCGAAGAATACCACTGTTGAAAAGAGATTCAATCCCAATATTATAATGAAGGTCGCCAGGAACTTGCCGAAGTAGATGGAAGAAGCGGATATCGGAGCCAGCATCAATCCTTCCTTCGTTCCCTGCTCCACCTCTCTCTGGTAAATAGGAGCCAGTGCGAACATCCCGCTGAAGAAGAAAGTGATCCACAAGATCGGAGACGCCAGTTCGGTCTCCGAGAAATCTATGAACTTAAATATGAACCTGAAGGAAGCCAGTATCATCAATGAAAGAATGAGCATGGAATTGATCATCTGCTTGTTCCTGAATTCTATCCTCAGCTCTTTCAGGAATATCGCACGGGTGGCACTAATCAGAATCCCTCCTTTTCGAACCTCTCGATTCCCTCGAGCTTTTGAATACAATCACTTCGTTCTCGCATTCAAAGTCGGGCTTTCGTATGTGGGGGCTCTGCCCACACATATGAAACTTCGAATACTGTTCGAAGTTCCCAATGCGCTCCTTGCAGTCGCTCATTGATTCTCACCTCCCAGTATCTCCTTGTATTTGGATAGGAATTCCCCTGTATCTGTATTATCATCAGCTATGATCTTTCCTTTGGATAGGATGCCTCTTCGCGTGGCTATCTCCATTCCTTTTTCAAGGTCATGAGTGATCATGAAGAATGTCACACCTTCTTGATTCATTTTCTTGATGACCTTGTTCAGCATGGCCTGGGCATTCAGATCAAGACCGGAATACGGCTCATCCAGGAAAACAAGATCCGGCGAGTGGAGAAGGGTTCTGGCCAATGCCAGCCTCTGCTTCATCCCCCTGGAGAAGGAGCCCACCTTGTCGAATGATCTATGATAGAGTTCCACCATCTTCAGCATCTCTTCAATCCTTTTCTCCTTGTTAGGTATGGAATAAAGGTCTGCGAAGAAATCTAAATTCTCGCTGGCCGTGAGATCCCTGTAAAGATATGGCTCGTGGGACATGAACCCTATTTTTCTTCGAATATCTCTGAGGTCATCATCACTGTTCATGCCAAAGTGAGTGATTTCTCCTTTGTCCGAGTGTATGAGGGTGGCCAGTATCTTGACCAGGGTGGTCTTGCCGACACCATTGGAACCAAAGAGGACATAAATATCTCCCTTGTGAAGATCCAGATCCAGGCCATTGAGCACGTTCTTCTTTCCGAAGCTTCTTCGAATGCCCTTGGCCTTGAGAATTACATCTGCCATTGATATGATGGAATTCATTGTTATTATTAAAACCTTCTAAAAAGAATCATCTTCTGGGATCTTCCCCGAACATATCGATGTCCTTGAGTTCGTCAGGGTGATGGTGTTTCATCTGTTTACGGGTCATCTTTCCCGTGAGCCAGGTCATCTGCATTGGATCATCTGGTAGGAAATGCACATTGTAAAAGTGAGATATTATAACGACCAGTGTGGCGACGAAGGCCTCGTAGAAATGCATAACTCCGGCTAGATTCACCCAGCCAAAGGGAATGAATTCCAATGCTTGGAATGGGAACCATAGGATGAAACCAGTTATTCCCATGACCAATATACCCCAGACAACACCCCAGTATTCCAATTTCTCCTTCCAGATATATCTATCCCAGGATGGCATTTCGCCAAAACCAAAGAGGGCTTTGAAGTATTGGATCAATTCTCTAACATCTCTTTTGCTGATCATCATCTTGTGCTTCATGAGGGATTTTATGTTTTTGTGATTGATCAAAAGATTGAATACGTGGTAAACCCCAAGAAGAACCATCAAAAGACCGGACCAATGGTGTATTTGTGTTCTCCACCACCATCCGCCCATGAGCTCCACGAGGAGTTTCGCCCACCAGGTTTCTGGGAAGCTTAGAGGGAAACCTGTGACTATCTGGGCTACGAACGTACCTAGCAGTACGATATGCTGGATACGGGTGTTCTTACCCCATCGCAGGTATTCTTTTTGATCATTCTCTTCGCTTTCCATTTATTCACCTCCCTCTTCAGTTTCACTTTCTTCTTTCTTTGCTTTCCACTTGTTCACTGTTCTTCCAACTATTTTTCCCCAGCCATAGTTCTCAAGGAACATGAGTCCGATCAGTCCGCCCATCATGCCAAGGATCGCTAATTTGTATATCATTGGAATAAGTTCTATGAGGTTGAGGCCAAAGATGTAGTAAACCTCTTCCCTCTCTCCCATTGATCCCTCATAATGTACATGTCCCTGCGCAACCAATTCCAGGTCCAGCTCGTTACCGTGGCATTCCTTACTGCTGGATCCTCCTGAACATGTATCCGCAATATTACTTGAGTGGACAATTGAATCTGGATCTGAAACTGGTTTGATGCCATGCACACCGTGGCAGTCTGGACAGGATGCCACGATCTCTCCACCAAACACCACATAAGCCCCATGATATGAATCCTGGAAGCTGTAAAATTTGGATGAGTGGCAATTGCCGCATGTGTCCGGGCTGTTCAATGTGTAAACTGGTGATTCTGGATTATTATGCTTTTCAATATGATGGATACCATGACAATCCGTGCAGGTATTGGCCACAATGGTCTCTCCATCTTCATTCAAGATATATCCATTATGGATACTGGTCTTGAACTCTGCAGATTCGTTTGCATGGCATCCTCCACATATTTTCAGGATATCCTCTCTTTCTGGTAATCCAATGAAATTACCGCTCATTGCATCCACATCATTGTTTGGATCACCACCATGGCAATCCGCACAGGTAGTTCCGGCTTCCTTGTGGGTGCTGGAGAACCAGTCATTACCTGCCATTGTGTAGTTAATGCCCGCATGGCAGTCCGCACAGGTGATATCAACTGGAATATGACTCACATTCCAGTCATCATTAAAAGTAGCTGCCATTTTATCAGGATGGCAATCTGAACAATACATTTCATAATCCATGTGGCTGGGCCACCATTCATCACTGTGTATTGTGATGTCAGCACCTTCTATGTCACTGTGACATTCCAGACAGCTTAGGCCTGCAACTGGTGTAACATCCTCATATGTGAATTCTAGATCGGGCTCATGATATTCCAGCATGTCTTTATTGACATTTTGGATATCTATGTAAATGTAAAGCAGGAGTGAAATAACACAGACCAAATACAATATCCATGCATAATTTCTAATGAACCCCTTGATGCCGGATCGTGTAGCCATCCTCATTTACCTCCCGATCTTGATGTGAATCTAATAGCAATGGCGACCATTGAGATCAAAGCCAGGATCGTCAAGAACCCAGGGGCTGGCAATAGCTTATCATGCTCTTCATATACATCTTCTTCCAGATCATATATGCCCAGATCCTCTAGTAGGTCTTTAGGTGGCTCATCCACGAAGATAAAAGTGGAGCCCGTTGCTGTGCCTTCAGAATATTCTGCCTCTATGATGGCCTTATGAGTTCCTGCCACAGGAGCGACCTCGAATATCACATATCGCATTTCTTCCTTCAGAATAGTGATACTCTTTAGGGTCTGTAGGACCTCACCGTCTATAATGAGTGATACATTGACATCTCTCGCATTGCCATTTCCTGTATTGTTCACATAAGCGTAAACGAACATCTTCTGCCCCTCATAGGTGTCCTTGGCAGATCTGTTAACATTAGTTATGATCAGGTGAGCTATGCGAGGAGATGGTATGGATGTGGCATCCCCTGGGTTTGAAGCATTCTCTATCTCATTCCTATTAGGGTAACCATCATCATCCGAATCAAGGTGACCAATGGCGCTGATCGCACCAGCGGCATCGGATACATGATCGGTCTCGGCTTCGAAATCCACACCATATGGATTAAGCCCTGCAAAATCTCCTGGTGGATGGCATACATCACAATCCCCCTTGAGATCGCCTTCGATATAAGACCCGTAAGAACTATAGCCAGATGAGATAAAACAGGTAACTAGTAGAAGAGTTATGAATACCGGGATGAGCAGGGCTATCTTGATCGATCTCGCCCTCCATCTCCTTGGTCCTTCCATGGTATTCACGCTCTGTTTATTTCTTGATTTTATTTCCTGACTATATGATGTAATATTTATACATGTTCTAAACAATAGTTAACACTTATTTGCTTAGTGCTGCTCCTTACCAGCATGCTTCTTTTTGTATTCTTTCGCCCGTTCCTTAAAGGCCTTGTCTTCGGGCATGATCATTTTTACCGCAGCCATTGCCCCCATTCCAATATCCATCGCTATTTTTGGGATCGGAATACCCTGTTTTGTTATTCCTTCAATGGACTTTCCTGGATTCATTATATCATGAGGATCCAGAACTGTTTTGATATCGAACATGAGCTCGGCGGCTTCTCCTCTTATCTTTGGCAAATTGCCTGCAAATAATAATCCGAGACCAAGAGGACGACCCCCATGTTCGAAGCCGATATCTCCCAGCTTCTTCGGGAATGCCAGGCTCGTTGTGCCTTTGATGAGTTTCTTATCATCGAATATGAAATATGGTAGGAATGCGACTGTGTTTCTGTCCGTCACCATTCCAATAATGGACGCTTCCATTCCCATATTGTCAACAAGCTCATATGTGTCCCTGACCACATGGGGGAATTTATTGAGTGGGGCGACTATCTCACCAAGTGCCGCGCTCAGGCCGACCTCTCTTGGTCTGAACTCATAGGCTCTCTCATTCCATTCATGCTCTGCTATGGAATCACTCATTTTTTTGCCCTCGAATTGGGCATTGAGATCATCCAGAACATCTTCCTCAACCTTCACGGATTCTACTGTTCCTTCAAGTGCGATGTTTATCAAAGCCCCCTTCCCGGGAGTGTGCTTACCCATCATGTCAAGGAATTGAACATGGATCTCATCGACAAAGGAAATGTTCAGTGGCCTGATCTTGCTTCTGGTCACGGCTCTGATAAATGGAAATGCCTTTGCCAGTGTGTCAAATTGGTAAGATGTTGGTCTTAGGATCTCAGGAGCTGGCTCGGCCATCAAAGTTACTTTGGTTATTATCCCCAAGGTTCCCTCACTTCCAACGAAAAGCCCATTGAGATTGTATCCCGCACTGTGGTCAGAAACTCCACTGAAGCCAGTCTCTATAATTCGGCCATCTGGCAGAACGACCTCCATGCTCCTTATATTGTGGCCTACTGATCCATATTTGTAACATCCTATGCCCACACCACCGGTATTGATCCATCCGCCCACTGTGGCCGCGTACATACTTGAAGGATAGGAAACTACGAACAATCCTCTTTTCAAGGCAATGTCATAGACTTTCTTCCAAACAGCTCCAGCTTCGACAACGATCTCGAGGTTCTCCTGATCTACATTGATGACCCTGTCCATTGAAGAGATGTCAATTACTATTCCACCCTGGCTTGGTATCGCTCCTCCAAATCCCCAGGTCGCCGCTCCTCGTGGTATTACAGGAATGTCGTGTTTTATGGCCACTTTCACGATCTGGGACACTTCCTCCGCACTCTTTGGTCTGATAACAGCATCCGGCATGGTATTGAATGCCAGACCTACCTCTTTTGGCAATGGTGCCAGATCATGACTGTACAGTATCTTTTCGGTCTCCGTGATCTTCACCCTATTTGGGCCAACTATCTTTACAAGGCTCTCGAATATCTCAACATTGTCCCTTGTCATGCTACAACCTCATTTGTAATTTCATTATCTTGTTTTTGTTCCACGGCCACGGTGGTTTCTTCGACCGCTTCAACTTCTTCTATTTCAACTGGCGGATCTTGATAAAGACGTCCAGTCAATTCCCTGTACCACAGATAATGGTATTTTCTAACATACCATTCCGGTAGTGTTCCAGTGACAAAATATGCTCTGAACTTGACCTTGTCTCTCTTTCTTAAGTGAAGGGAACCTCTGTAGAAAACGAACCATATCAGGAATATTCCCATGATGATATGGATCAAAAATCCATACTCATGCAGGAATGATATCTGCATTATTCCTGCCGTGATGCCCAGAACACCCACCTTGAAGATGAAAGCGATGTAAGAAAGTCTTTGATGGCCTTGATATTTCCCATGGCTTCCCATTTCTTCTCTTGGGGCCAGGAACATGAGGAAAAGGAAGGTGTGAATGACACCCTTGATCTCTTTTGCAGGGTTCTTGGGTAGGATCTCAACTTCTTTACGCCCTATATTCAATATAACATGTAGAAGACCAACACCCAGAAGGCCAATGGCAGAATACATGTGGATATCTATCATCCATGAGAAGTGCGGGATCTCATTCAGTATTCCGCCGTATATATCTAATTCATGGAACAGGAATTCCTTGAACAATATACCTCCCGAAATGACAACTCCAGCAAGGAGAACTAACACTAGCCAGTTGATGGCGACCGCATCCTTCCCGAAGATCTTGATCTCCTCTTTTTTCTCTCTCATCATCTACCTCTCTATGGCTCAGTGTGTATCATGGTCAGGTCTGAATGACATCCACATCCATCTGTTGTCTCATCATGGAATGGTGGTATGCCGATGTGGCATCCATTACACCTGTCCCAATCCACGCTTATGGTGCCATGTTCTCCATGGCAGTTAATACAATCCTGGGCCAGGTGGTATCCCTCGCCCAGCTGCTCTATTTCGTCCGAATGGCATTCGGAACAGAATGAATTGTAGATCATGAATGATGTCTCAAATGGAATATTCTGTGGGTCGTGGGCACCAGTGACATGACAGGTCATGCAATCATCATACGGTGCAGTTGCTTGATGTGGGATATTATCACTGTCATGGCAATCACTGCATTCTGGACTGTATTTGTGATCCGTGTGACATTCTGGACATCCATCCTCCCATCCGTGGGCCGAATCCGAACTTATTAGTTTATCATAGGTCTCATAATGACAATCCGAGCAGAAGGATGAGTTTACCTTGAAGATCCCATGCTCTTGAACTATCTCATAAGGAACACGAGCATCTTCTGGATGCAGCCTATCATGGCAGAACATACAGTTATCCATGACCGTTCTGTGGCCGATAAACTCTGGCTGCGTGTGGCAATCTCCCATTCCACATGTTCTATCCCTGTGGAGGTCGATCTCCTCCGAGCTAAGGTCATGACAGGTTGGGCATGCGAATCTTGTGAATCCGATACCATTCATCCTCTGGTCATGGCAATCTACACATGTTTCCTGCGATTCCAACTCGGAGAAATCATCGCCATTCTCAGTTAGTGGATGCCAGATCAATTGAGTTGGCCAGATGGTCGTGCCATCTTGATCTGTGATATGTGTCTCACCCCTGGGTACTGGAGCCAATATTTTCCAATCCAGATCATCATGACAGCCTTTCAGACAATTCTCAGCAGGCACGAATCCATGAAGATTATCAGGATCATAATTATCCAATATCAAATAGACAAGATCCTTGGTCCCATCAATGGTAACGGCCTCTACCTGGCCAATAATTCCTTCTCCGGTATGACAATCAACACATAGAACTTCTTTCTCCAGATGAGATATCATGATCGAATTGTTCTGAGGGTTCAGGTAACTATCATAGTATGGAACCATTGGATGACAGGTAAGTCCGCAAAATTCTGGCTCTTTGTGATAATCAATGAGTATCCACGAGCCCAATATTATAGCACCCAGTATTATTAGAAGAGAGAAGACATAAGCGATTCCCTTGATATTGATCTTATTACCCCGAAATCTTTTCAGCATATACATTATGGCGAATGACCATGCTCCAGTTATCACGAAGAACAGTATGAATCCGATCAAGACTTCCTTCAGCACTTATCTCACCTATCTCTCACTTGCCAAGTAGGCATTCGAGGTCATACTTTAACAATATATATGGTTTATGTATAGTTTTACCATAATAATTTGCTAATCTTGCTCATATTCTTATGGTTTGCTTAGTGCGGACATCAAAGCGCAGAGTCATAATCACAAAAAAGGCTTGCCAATCTTTATCCACACCCAGTACAACGAATACAATGAGCGAGCAGACCTGGCGAGTTTTTCTTGTTCACCCCTCTTTTTCTTTTTTAGATGCGCGGTTTTGCGCATCTATTTTATCAAACACATAGAATGGGTTTGATTCAGGAGCCAGGCCAGTACAGCGAGGTGTAAAAAGAAAAAAATTGGGAAGAAAAGGCTTACTGAATTTGTACCACGCCCCAATGTCGCAACCTTTGGTTTGCGGATAAGGGGCGATATATCAAGATTATGACAATGGTACAAATTATGTAAGGGCTCAATCTTCTTGCTGTTAAATCAAAAAACAGCAAGAAATGTCCCACCCTTTAGGGTTGGGAGCCCTCACTTGGGAATAATTTTATATCCCAACCCTGGATTGACCACTCTGGAGCCTGATCGATGAACTCGCCATCCATTACCAAAAATAGAACCATTCTGACCATCGTTACAGTCTCACTTCTATTTTCATTATTATTTCCCATGGTTACCTCCGCACAGGATTATGCTTGTCCTGTTGCCGAGCCAGGTTTGGGTATGATATCTTACCACGAGCTCATGTTCTTCCAGGGTGATGATCCCAATACGCAAGAGCTGGAGCCAGTTTCTCTTATAAAGGTAAATGACAAGACAAGGTGGATAGTTCCATGGAATGCGACCTATGTTTATGTCTCAATTCCAGAAGGCTCGTCCAATGTGGATATCACAAATATCGAATATGATGGCATGGCGTTTGTTCCTGGTAGATATAACCTTCCTGATGGCACCATGCCTCCACAATATTCCCTGGTCACTGAAGGAGGCTCAGCTGGCTCCTACAAATGGTATCTTTCGGATGAAGCATCTCGCCACACCACGGTTGCAGCGCTCTACAATTCTTCAGGACTCACTGAGATATCGGATAATGGAACTGGAATGACAAATATTGATGAATGGGACTTCTCTCAGGATTCGATGAAGTTGGCTGGTGGTATCTCTTCAGCCAACTACACTTCTAAGGTGGAGCATCTCGGTCACGATATCGTCTCCGTTAATGTAAGCCTGAACACGACATCCAACCAGGACAATATCACTTTTCTCATATCAGAGAATGATGGTGAAAACTGGACCGAGGTGGAGCTTGGAACCCGATTAGATCTACCTGCAATAGCCAGTGATATGAGGTTCATGATCCAGATGTCCCAGGATATCGGCCTGAACAATACTCCGGAGATCAATGACTTTTCGATGGTCATTGAATATGTTCCGGATAATATCGACCTCTGGCTGGAAACAAAATATGATATTGATGTTCCGGCAGATGGCATTGAATTCTCCATACATCTCACTTACGATATGCCAGATATGCCCATCTATTATGTCGGATACTTTGATGAGGACATTCAATTTGGATTCAGTGGCTTTGAAGCCACTCAAACGACCTTCGAATCCCTGCCTGGCAAGGTGGTTTACATGACCATGGGAGAGGAACATGGTGATCATCTATCCTTTTCCGTTCGAATGCCCGCCTCTGGTGAGCTATCCATGTCAGCCTCGGTGATCATAGTTATTCTATTCGTGGTATTGACAATGGGTATTGTGGGCTTCTACCTGCGTAAATATACATCATCTGGCAGCCAGGATAAGATCGAGAAGGATGATAAGTCTTCAATAAGCGAGGATGATGATGAGGCATCTGGATCTTCAGCAAAGGATATCACTGAAGAAAAGCCAGATATCACGGACATCATCCGCAGGAAAAAGATCCTGGAGCAAACCATCGCCAGGCTGGACAATGAGGTCAGCTCCGGCTTGATCGGAACCAGTGCGGCAGAACGCATGAAAGCATCTTATCATGAAGAACTGGATGAGATAAACAGCCAGTTGGAAGAAAATGATGATGACGATGCTTCATCTGCTGATAAATCTGCTGATAATATTCCTGAAGCCGTATCTGCTGAGCTTGAGGATCTCTCATCCCAGAAATCCGAGGCCATAAATAAACTGAAAGACCTGGATCAGAGGCTGGAGAATGGAGAGGTATCGGATGAAGAGCATGCGATCCTGAAGGCCAGTTACAAGAAGCAGGCCATTGATATCATGAAGAAAATGGATTCAATTGAATAATTGGATAAATTGTTTATAAATAATTTGATCAGATTATGGACGAATACACCCATAATCTGATTTTTCATGTGAAAATTATATATATTCGGCCAAACTGCCCATATCAATGGAATTCGGTAATGCCTTGGTGAACATCAGTCTTGTTCTTTCTATTATTGGTATAATTCTATCAATACTCAGAATAAAGACCAAGCAGGACAATCTCGAGCAATATGCCCGGATGGTGTCATTATTCCTTTTTATCACCATATCCGCCACCCTGCTTTATCTGTATATCCTATTCATCACTTCAGACCTTTCCGTATTGTATGTATGGACCTACACAGATAGTTCATATTCACTCGTCTACAAGCTCTCTGGTGTTCTGGCAGGTATGGACGGCTCACTCCTGTTCTGGATATGGCTGGTCATCCTCCCATGGTTCTATGAGGAGATGAAAGCCATAAAAAAGCCAAAGGATACCGATCTTATGGATTGGACAAGGGTATTTCTCTTTGGTGTTCTGGCAGTTCTTTTATTGATCCTGTCCGCCCACGAGATATTCTCCCTTACGCCACCGGAATACCTGAGCTTCAGACCCGATGGAAATGGTCTGAATCCGATCCTTCAGACCTTCCTCATGGCCATTCATCCGCCAATTGTCTTCGTTGCCTATGGCTTTTTCGCCATGCCCTTTGCAGCTGGTCTGGCCTTCCTCGTTACAGGCAATACTAAATGGACCGACCTTTGCATAAACTGGAGCAGAATAGGCTGGTTCTTCCTGACACTGGGAATTGGCATTGGGGCCTTATGGGCGTATGTCGTTCTTGGCTGGGGGGGCTATTGGGGATGGGATCCGGTCGAAACATCTTCGTTATTGCCATGGATAATGCTCACTGGCTTCTTGCACGTGCAGTTGATGTACAGGCGTAAAAAAGACTATCCGATATTGGCTCCAGTTCTCGGAGTTTTCAGCTTCATACTGGTGATATTCGCCACCTTCGCCACCAGGGCTGGTGGCCTATGGGTGTCTGTTCATACCTTTGGACAGGCTGATGTCAGTATCGATGCTTTTACAAGGTTCAAGAATATCATGGCAGAAAGTGATACCGTACCCTATTATTTCGCCATGATGGTCGGTATGCTGATCTTGGTCGCGATACTGGTGATCTACAGGCAGAGAAAGATGAAGCCCAGCCAACCTGAAGAAGAGAAGTCTTACAGTTTATCCGAATTGATAAATGATGATATCCTAATGTTGGGAACATCCTTCTTGCTTATTCTTTTAACAGCAGTCACAATGCTCATCCTTGTCAGGGGCATAAATGGCCTGGCTCCTGAGAATTTTGATGGCCCTGTGGGTATTTTGACATTGGTCCTGATACTCATCATGGTCCTCTGTGTCAGTTGGAGGGTACTTGGAAAGAAACTCATCACCCAGCTTTTACTTGCAACGATCATGATATCTGCCATTGTCATGGCCATCTATCCCGATAACCTGATCGCGGCTGGAGCCTTCCCGATCCTAATCACGGCTCTCGTGGTGATATCTTATTCAATTATCAAGAAATTCAACCCAAAGAATCCATGGCGATCGATGAAATCGATCTCCGCTCACCTCATTCATCTGGCAGTGATCCTTCTTGTGATCGGTTATGTGGGCAGTAGCTTCATGGACTCTGAGCAAAGTGTGACGATCCATATCGGAGAAGAAGTGGAAGCCATGGGATACTCCTTCGAGGTGGTAGGAACCGAGCCAGCAGATGATTACATATATGTGAACATGAACATCTACAAGGATGGTAATTTCATTGGTAAAGCGAGGCCTGGAATATCCATAATAGATGATACCAGTAGATCCGAAATATATGTGGAGGACACCTTGCTGGAAGATATCTATCTCATCTATGATTTCAATGCAGATTCGTACGAACATGGAGCTGTAGATATCGTGGTGAAGATACTGCCTCTGATGAAATTCCTGTGGGGTGGAATGTGGCTGATGTCCATTGGCATCATATTGCGTGTCACATTGGAGATATTCTTGCCAGGAAAGCGGAAAACATCAGGCGAAAGATCCGACAAGGATGATGAGGTTGATGAAGAGTCAGATGATCGACTCTATGATAAGGAACCAACCGAGACCAAGGATGAAGCCGGGTCATCTGATATCAAAGACGATGATTACTACGAGGCCATGCTGGAGGCCGAGTTGGATGGAACAGACCGTGAATGATCTATCGATTTCTTAACCCTCTCTGAACTCTCTGAAATATGAATGATCCAGCTATATCTATTCTATCATATTCTATCTATTCTATCTATTCTATGATATATCATACATATGATCATAATTCCATGATCAATAACAATATCTATTCTAATCGATATTCCTTAATATAAGATTGATAATGTGGGCTGATAGTGATCAAATAATCATCCGGCATATGAGTTGATACTATGGGAAAGGATAAAAAACCCGAGACAAAGAAACCCAAATCAAAGGTACCCGATCTGGTCAAGAACAAGGCACCTTATCTTGATGACCTGACCGCCTGCATGCAGTGTGGTTACTGTCAATCTGTTTGCCCGGTCTATGAAGAGGGTAAGTGGGAATCCCTTTCACCCAGAGGCAAATTATTCCTGATGAAGGACCTCACAAGCAAGAACAGTGCACTTCAGAGATTATTTGGAAAGAAGATCACTAACAAGATCACTGGCTCTGTTGAAATAGATCATGAAGAGTTCATGAATGCCATTTATAGATGCACACTCTGTAGTCGATGTGAAACAGTCTGTCATGTTGAAATCGAATTCCACGAATACTGGGATCACCTCCGTGAATGGATGGTGAAGAATGGAATCAAGCCTCCGGAAAACACTATCAACATGTACAATGACATTGCCAATACTGATTTTAATAATCCCTTCAAAGAGACAAAGGACAAGAGGGATGAGTGGTACAGGGATGATTATCCTGACCTGCCAGCTACTGCGGAAGTGGTATACTATATTGGATGTATGACCTCATTTTACGAGTATCAGGTTCTGCTGAACACCATGAAGATCTTCACGAAGGCCGGAGTGAACTTCACCACCCTTGGACAGGAAGAGGTTTGCTGTAGTGCGATAAATGTCATGACTGGCCAGACCGAAAATTTCAAGGATATTGCCAAGCGCAATGTCGACGCTATCAAGAAGAGAGGGGCAAAGAGAGTTGTGACTGGATGTCCAGGATGCTTCCGCGCCCTCAGAAAATATAAGAAATTCGTTGATTATGATTTCGAGATCATTCACACGATCGATCTGTTACACGAGGTCGTCACCCAGGGCAAACTGGAGTGGAAGAAGGATTTCAAATCAAAGCAATTGCCAGTCATCTACCACGACCCTTGCGAACTGGGTCGGATACTGGAGTTCGAGGACAAACCCCGATACGATCAGCCAAGAGAGATATTATTGGCTGTTCCAGGTATCGACGAGGTTCTGGAGTTCCCCACCAATAAGCTGGATAGCGCGTGCTGTGGTGGAGGCGGGGGTCTTAAAGCCACAGATTATGACCTGAGCTCCCAGATAGCTCTGAAGAAGGTGGAGGCCGCCATCGAGATCGGAGCCAAGACCATTGTGTCCACATGCCCCAACTGTAAGAATCAGATAGGGATTGCGGTTGAATTGAAGAAGGCCGAGCTGAAGAAGCAGGGCGAGAAGTTCAAGATGAACGTGATGGATGTTACTGACGTAGTTTCCAAATCCATTTGATCGGTGGTCCGATAATGGTTAAACTGTTCCGCCTTGGAGATATTTTTTGGGAAGATACTCAATTGATATACCATGCACTGGCTAATCTCAATATCGAGGCACTGGTCCTTGATTCTCCAAAAGAGGAGTATGTTTGCCTTGGCTTTCATCAGAACCCGGATGATGAGCTGGATCTGGAGTATTGTAAGCAGAATGATATTGGAATATTCCGAAGGGAGATCGGCGGTGGCTCGGTCTGGCTGGACAATCGCCAAGTATTCTACAATATCATATTGAGAAAGGATAACCCGATTGTACCAAGGCTGACACAGAACTATTTCTCCAAATTCCTCCAGCCAGTTGTTTCCGTATGCAGGAATCTGGGCATGGAAGCTGAGTTCATGCCCATCTGCGATATTCTGGCCAGTGGCAGGAAGTTCTCCGGGAATGGAGGAGGGGAAATCGGCGAATGCAAGGTGATCGCCGGCGGTCTTCTTCTGGATTTTGAATTTGATAAGATGGTCAATATCATGAACCTCAATTCCTCAATGAAGAGTCATTTCAGGGAGAGCATGGATAATAATCTGACAACTATACGGAATGAGATCGGCCAGATCCCACCAAAAGATGAGATATTTGATGGTCTCATCAGGGAATTCGAGGATATTCTGGGCCCCTTCGAAATATCGTCCATCACCCCGGAGATCCGTGCGGAGATGGATCGTTTGAGATCCCATTACTTTTCAGATAAATGGATGCTCCAGAGAGGGGTGAACAATCTTGGCAGGGAGATCAAGGTCAGGGAAGGATATTACATCCTGGGTGTGGATGTGAACTTCAAGGGCGATGATCACCATCTTGCCATATTCTCGGAAGATGGCCAGGTCAGTGAATTGAAGATAACTGGCGATGAAGTTCCGGCTCGAATTGATGATCAAATAGAACTAGAAAATAGATTGTCCAATATTATCAAAATGGACTATGATCAAAGAAAAATAATAAATGCGATTAATGACATGATATACCTGTAACAGTCCAAATTTGACATTCGGTATATACGGTGATCTGGAATGTCAAATCTGGTTCGTAGGGAGGCTGAAACATGCTGGTTATAAATGACATGAAATTCCCACTTGACAGGAAATATTACACGAAGAATGGAGCCCATATGTGGCTCACTGAAGATAATGGCCAGATAAAGCTGGGTCTGGATGCTTTCGCCTCGGAGATGGCAGGCTTCCTCACATTCTTTGCAGTGACCTCGGAAGAACCAGATGCTGGAGAGGCCATTGGCAGTTTTGAATCCGCCAAGTTCGTCAGCCGTTTTTACTCCCCGATTAGTGGAAAGATCGTGGAGGTCAATAAGGCCGCGATGGCCAATCCCAAGCTGATCAATGACGATCCCTATTCCGCATGGATAGTGTCCATCGAGCCACGTGATATCTCCGAACTGGATTCCGAGTTCATCATAGAGGGCGAGGAAAAGGTCAGCCAATGGATACACGAGGAACTGAGAAAGATAGAGGAGGAATGACATTCATGGAAAGTCCCGGATTCGTTAGGATAAGTACTGCAGCCGCCATGACCCTGAAGCTTGTTCCTGGCAAGTTCAATAGAGGCGAAAAGTTAGGATGCCTTAATCTTCTTATTCATTATGATGAAGGATGTAGGGCGAATTGCAGTTATTGTGGTCTTTCCGATACAAGGGATGCGGTGACCGAGGATCCATCTTCAGATACCTTTATCAGAGTGGACTGGCCGCTTGTGGAAATTGATGATATAATCCGCAGGGCGAATGAACACGCACCTCATCTTCAAAGGGTGTGTGTTTCCATGATCACCCATAACAAGTCATTTGATGATATGATATCCATCATGAAGAAGTTCAAGGAAGAGACAGACCTGAGCATAAGTGGCCTGATCGCTCCCACCATGATGATGGATATTGACAGTGCGTTTAAGATAAAAAAGGCAGGAGCTGACATGATCGGTGTCGCGATAGACGCAGCAACTCCGGAACTATTTGATGAAATGAGGGGCAGTGGTGTGATGGGCCCACACAGTTGGGATCATTATTGGGAGGTGCTGGATTGGTGTGTGGATGTATTCGGAAAGGGAATGGTCGGCATCCATATCATCGTGGGCCTTGGGGAGACGGAAGAAGAAATGATATCCGTCATCCAGAAGGCGCAGGACAAGGGAGCCAAGACACATCTTTTCTCCTTCTTCCCAGAGGGCGGAAGCTCCATGAGTAAATGGCTCCAACCTTCATATGGCAGGTACAGGAGGGTGCAATTGGCCAGATACATAATCAATGAAGAGATATCTGATATGGATCAGATGAAATTCGATAGTGAGGGCCAATTAATAGATTTCGGTATCAATATCAACCCAATAGTGAATGAGGGAATTGCCTTCATGACCTCCGGATGTTCTGGAAGTGATGGCATGGTGGCCTGTAATCGTCCGTATGGAAATGAAAGGCCTTCCAATCCAATTCGCAATTACGCTTTCATACCTGAGGAAAGGGATGTCAAGCAGATATGGTCGCAGATATTTGATTACACTGAATAAGAGATCGATCCAGCCAATATTCAACAGGTAATAAAATGAAAAAACTCACCTTACTGGACACCGGTATGATGACCGCGGCCCAGAACATCGCACTTGATGATATCCTTCTCCAATTACGAAATGAGGATGAGATACCCGACACACTGCGGCTTCTTCAATTCAAGCCGCATTCCGTGCTTGTCGGATACCATCAGAGCATTGAGCAAGAGGTGAGGATTGAATTTTGTCAACAAAATTCGATCGATATCAACCGCCGGATAACTGGCGGGGGCACTATTTATCTTGATGAGCCTCAGATCGGATGGGAATTGATAGCATCCAGGTGGGACTCGGACATTCCGAAGGACATTGACAAATTGTATGCCAAGGTTTCCGAAGGCGCTGTCCAGGGTTTGAAGAACCTGGGCGTGGAAGCGGAGTTCCGACCTCGGAATGATATCGAGGTCGATGGAAAGAAAATATCTGGCACTGGCGGTTCTTTCGAAGGCAATGCTTTCTTTTTCCAGGGAACATTACTGACGGATTTCGATGTCGAGACCATGATCAGGGCTTTGATGATCCCCATGGAGAAACTGAAGGCCAAGGAGCTGGAATCCGCAAAAGAAAGAGTGACATGCCTCAAGTGGGAACTTGACGAACTTCCATCGATCCAGACCATTAAGGAAGCCATTGTCAGGGGTTTTGCCGATGTCTTCGATGTGGAGATCGAAGAAAGAGAACTAACAGCACTGGAACTTCAGATGTTGGAAGAGAATACATCTAAATTCGAAAAGCCGGATTGGATATACGGCATAAGGAGGCCGGTGGAATCGCGCCAGGTCATCCGTTCCATATACAAGGCACCTGGAGGCTTGATACGCTCCAGCTTGATCGTGGACATTCCGAACAAGAGGATCCAGGCGGCTCTCATAACAGGTGATTTCTTCATCTTCCCCAATAGGATAGTTCTGGACTTGGAAGCGTGCTTGAAAGACGCTTCCTTGGAACCGGACAAACTCACGGCTATAATCCGTGAGTTCTTCGATTCTAGGAAAGTGGAAATGCCAGGTATCCTGCCAGATGATTTTGTAAAGGCGATTCTAAAGGCAGTGCAGAAGCTGGAATACCTGTACATCGGCATTCCATTGGAGCATATCAATAAAGTATTCAGGGTGTGTGATCCTCCAATGAGCCTGAAGGATTGCAAGACAATTCTACTTCCATACTGCGCGAAATTACAAAAATGTGGATATCGACGAAAAAATGACTGCGCGGAATGTGGCGAATGCGACACCGGGGATGCCTACACACTGGCGAAACAACTCGGCATGGAGCCCATAACGATAATCAGTTTCGAGGACCTCATAGAGAATCTGAACAGGATGAAAGCCGAGGGGGCCAGTATGTTCCTCGGAAGTTGTTGCGAGGCCTTCTATGAGAAGCATCTGGAGGATTTCGAAGAAGTCGGTTTGCCAGGCTTCCTAATAGACATAGACAGCACAACCTGCTATGATCTGGGAAGGGAGCAGGACGCATACGTGGGCGACTTCGAGAATGAGACCGACCTGAGGTTGGAGCTCATTAAAATGATTCTGAAGAAGATGGGATGATTCGCAGCTCATCACGATGGCCTAACCTCTACTAGCCAGAAACTTCAATCTCTTGACATATTTATCCGCCTTCTCCGGGCTAGCCAAATTATCTTCTATAAAACCAATGTCTCTCAGGCCAAGCAAACCCGCGGCTTCCAGTTTCTCATCGTAAGCCTTTGCAAGATCTATCTCACTATTTCCCATGTGCTCGAAGGTGATCTCCGCGGCTATCTGGCCGGACCTCATAGCGTAATAAATTCCCTCGCCAGTTCCAGGATAGACAAAGCCGCCAGCATCCCCTGTTAAGAGTATCCTGCCGCAGGATAGTGTTTGGAGTGGGCCGGACATCGGTATGGAATGCGCTTCTTTTTTCAACAATACGCCATCCTCCACCTTTGGGGCGACAAGCGGATTGTTAATGAACAATTCTATCATCCCCCAGATGTCTGGCTTTCTATCGGAAAGAATGCCGATACCAACCTTCACTCCGCCCTTCATGGGGCTGATCCAGCCATATCCGTATTCCATGAGATAATACACTTCGAACCAGTTGCCGATCCTGTCATCGACCAAGTCCTCATCCAGGCCGAACTCGTATTGGGCGGATATCGCTATCTTATCGATCTGCGTATCGCATATCCTCCTGGCCACGGATGCAGTTCCTTCTGCTCCGATCACATACCTGGCCTTGACATCTCCGCTTCTACCCTTGAGCAAATAATGATCATCCATATCCTCGATCTCAAAGATATGGCTGTTGACAACGGGATTTTTCAGATCCTTGATAAGGAATTCATCGAACTTATCTCTTTGAACGATGCACCCAGGCTCTGGAAATGATGATTCCACAATATCCTTGGAGGGACCGAATACCCTGTATCCTTTCAGTGGTCTTTCTATGACATCCTCCGGAATGTCCAAAAGTGAATGGATCTTGGGAGAAAGCACTCCGGCGCATGGCTTGTTCCTGGGGAATTCCGCTCTGTCCAGTATTATGTAATTCGCTCCGAGCTCTTCGAGCTTCCTCGCGGCCATCGCACCTGCGGGCCCCGCGCCCACAATTGCAATATCATGTATCATCAATATACTTGAGTGTAATATTGGATATAAATTTTGGGTATGGTATGGGGGCGAAATGGGAAAAACTTTAAACAATATCCATCCATCCGAGGAATGTTATAATGCACAGCACTGACACAGAGAACATCAGGACCCTGCGAAATAGGGATCTGCCCTGGCTTCTGGAGAAAGCCTGGAATCTGCGAACTGCAGAATTTCCCAATGAGCTTGTCATCTCATCACCTGGAGCCAAGACATACATCACTGACCATCACAGGAACAAGAAGAACACTTTTGTCAATGTCAGTGTGACTGGTACAGATTGCGCTCTTAGCTGCGAGCATTGCAATAAGACACTTCTCGAGACCATGGAATCCGTCAAGACCCCTGAGGAATTGAAAGCTCTGGGAGACAACCTTGTATCGAAAGGTTGTCAGGGATTATTATTGAGCGGAGGGGCTGACAAGAATGGCGAGGTTCCTATACTCGGATATGGAGATGCGATAAAACACCTGAAAAGCCTGGGATTGAAGATACTCGTGCACTCCGGCCTGGCAACAAAAGAAACAGCCCGGATGTTGAAGGAATCCGGGGTTGATCAGGTCCTGCTGGATGTCATAGGTTCGGAGTCCACTCTTAGAGAGGTTTATCATCTTGACAAGACACCGGATGATGTTTACAATTCCCTGAAAGCCCTGGTAGATGAGGGACTGAATGTGGTACCTCATATTCTCGTGGGTCTTCATTATGGAAGGATCGATGGGGAATTCAATGCCCTCGAGATGATAATGAGAGCCGGCGTCAAGCACATTGTGATAATCGTGCTCATGCCCAAGAGTGGTACACCCATGGAGAACTCGCCCACACCTTCGGCCATTGATATTGGCAAGATCATCGCTGTTGGCCGTATCCTCAACCCAAAGGCCAAGATAACTTTGGGATGTGCCAGACCTGCTGGTGATGATAAGCTGATGATGGAAAAATATGCAATTCAGGGCGGGGTAAATGGCATCGCGTATGCGACGGATGAAGCAATGGACATTGCGGAAGAGCTGAATTTAACTCTAAAATTCAGCGATACGTGCTGCTCTTTGCTATAAATTTATTTTTTGAAGATTTGGTTGATTATTTCAATCCTTGATCTTCAGCTCGAACTCAAGTGGAAAATTAACAGCATTCGTAACAGTACAATGCGCCCGAGCCAGATCGAACACTTTCTCTATCTTTTCCTTGTCCGCTCCTTCTGTCCAAACGGATAACTTCATGCTTCCGGCAACCACACGTTCCTGGCCTTCGACGAAATCTGTTTCGGTCTTCACGTCAACCGAGATGTCACTGACATGTATCCTGGATTTGTGGGCTGAATAAAGGAATGTGGTCATCAGACAGGAGCCCATTGCGGAGGAGAATATCTCCAGGGGCGCGGGAGCTGTGTTCGTTCCAAAAAGACCCTTGGGCTTGTCGCATGCGATCTCCATGCCTCTGATCAGGGAAGTTGTCTTCAGACCGCCTTCCCACATTACCTTTGCTCTTGCCTCGCTCTTTCCGCCTGCCATTAGATCCAACTCCTTTCCTACTGGTAATGTTCTAAGCCTGTATGATATATAATTATTACTGCTGAATATTTGATCTTCCAAACTGGCAAATATTTAATATCGAATTGGCCATTCCTGCAAATACATGAAAAGAACTCCCATCCAGAAATTCTATTTCGATATCTCAAAGAGATACGAGATCGTCAATACCTGCATCACCATGGGTCTTGATAAGCCATGGCGCAGAAGGGCCGCCAAGGCCGCGTCCTCTCAGGGTGGTAAGATGTGGCTGGACATGTGCTGTGGAACTGGCGATATGTCTGCGGACCTGAACCAGCACATTGGCCAGGATACAAGATTGGTGATGGCGGATTTCTCACAGGAAATGATGGATATTGCCAATAACAAGCCTGGGCTGGAGGACAAGGACAAGACCCTGGCCGATGCCTTCAATTTGCCTTTCAAGGACAATTCTTTCGACCTGGTGACAATATCCTTCGCCACCAGGAACCTGAACCTTGGCCAGAGTGGTCTGGTTAAGGCCTTTTCGGAGTTCAACAGGGTATTGAAGCCAAATGGAAAGCTGGTCAATATCGAAACAAGCCAGCCCAAGTCGAAGTTTGTAAAGTCCATGTTCCATCTTTATGTCGGGACGATCATCAAACCCATTGGCTATGTTTTCACAGGCGACAAGACCAGCTACACTTTCCTGGCTTCTTCTATAACCAATTTCCTTGACCCGGAATCTTTCAATGAAGTATTGACCAGATCTGGTTTTTCAGACATGACCTTCGAACCTCTTTTGTTCGGAGCCATTTCCATTCATACCGCTAATAGTCAATGAGATATCATTGGTCTTAAAGGGCGATAAGTTCATCTACATTACTTAACGATAACAAAAGGTAAATATTCTATTTGCATATTCGAGTCCATATGGGTTCGAAAGTCACCACTTCCATTCGATCAATAATGTTCACTGTGATCATCACCGCATTTCTGCTCACAATAGCCCTAGGTCATGCCAGTGGCGATGATGATGGTAAAGGCGATCTGGATGATGATTGTGTTGGTTGTCATTCGGATGGTGGTAGCGGAACTGTTTCTATCAGTTCCGAGTTTGATACTTTCGAGGCTGGTCAGGATGTTATAATATCCATTCCGGTCAATATGGATTCCAGTGATTCGGATGCCATGATGCCTGGTGTGATGATATTGTCAGGAGCTGGATCCAATGTTAAGGGCGATGGCTGGACCATATCCTCTGATCCAAATGGCAATGCACTGCCAATGAACTATAATGAGATGTCTGGCATATCTGGTGAGACTGAATTTCAATGGACTCTGGTGGCACCTGAAACACCAGGAGATTACTCGGTTTTCGCAAGACTCATCTACGATGACGGCGGGGCCAAATTCTTAGAGACTGAGGCCCTTTCCTTCACAATAACAGAGGCCTCATCAGTTGCATCAGACACTGATACAACCGATGAGAGACCAGACCAAACACCCAAAGCTTTAAGTTTTGGAATATTGGTCGGCATTGTGGGAATAATGATAATAACAATACTGAGGCGTAGATAATGGCTGGCGAAGGAACTCCAAAGAATGCGGGCAAGTCTGCAGGTTTAGTTGGAATGCTGGTGCTAATCGCAGTTATGGCGATCGCGGTGATCATTGTACTTGCTTCCTATTCCGTATACACTGATTTTGTTGGCGAGGAAGTTCCTGTTCTCCATGTGGAAGTGAAATTAAGTGATGGAGAATATGATGACAATGCTGATAGATGGATAACCCAGACACAATCCTATGCTCCATATATCAAAGACTTGGGCAGTGATGTCGATGTTTCATTATTGTATGTGGATGCTCTGGACGCCCCAGCTGACGGGACATTCCTTCTTGGTGAAAGGCCCGTTGTAGTGATATATGCTTTCAATATGGATGATAATTGGAAGACTGGTAAGGCCTCTACAAAGTACATTGGCTCTGGCGATTACACATTCAATATAACTTTCCCATATACTCCCGAAACAGGTGATCTCATAAAGGTCGTTATTGAAGTTGCCTATGATAAGGATGTATATCCGAATGAGGACGTGTATCCGCTCTTCAATTCCGATAGATCCAGTGTTATTTATCATTGGGGAGTGCCCAATATGGATTCTGGCTCTGACATAATTGCCAATTCCGAGTTTGACCGTGAAACAATAGAGATATCTGATCACGCTGTTGAGAGTTATAGATGGTTCATGGAATCGGGAGATGGAAATATAGCCTTTGGATCGCCTGACAAGGCCATGACCTCTATAAGTGCTGATGTAGATGGTACTTATGTGATCGCTATTGAGGCAACAGATGATCTGGGCAACTTGGGCTATGATAGTTTCATTCTAATATGGGATACTACTGCACCTGATGTGGATGTGGGTTTGGATGTAATTAGTAACTCCACAATAACCAAAACAGCTACGGTCAGTGATACTAATGGCATATCGAATTATACATGGGAAAGAGTATCCGGCCCGGGCTATGTATCATTTAGTTCGCCATACGCTCCAATTACCGATATAGATGCATCAGTTCGTGGTAATTATACTGTACAATTAAGCATCATTGACAGTGCAGGGAATGTGGCCGTTGATGAGTTCGATTGGGTCTTCGAATAAGTATTTTAATAGGCTTAGTATATAAAGAAAATACCTGACATATTACCTACTATATAAAAGAAATACTCAATACTATTAACAATATTTATATACCATGGCTCTAATTATCATCCAATCTTGAAAACAGATCGAACCAGAGAGAAAACTCTCCGATAATTCTCGGGGTGAAGTAAAGAGGTGAATAAATGAAAAACAGAACATTAGTTCTAGCAGTATCAGTACTGTGCGTGGGAATAATGATCATGCCGTATACGGTATCATTGTTTAGCACCCAGCACGACTGGAAGGCCGGAGCTGACGTGAATTGTATGACCTGCCACACGGATATAACAGAACCAGGCGCATCATACATGCACGGCAGCATGACCTCTGGAACAGCACAGGAATACTGTACATCTTGCCATCAGTTAGGCACACCAGGATCCGGTGACGGTGTCACTGGTGACGGTGGCTTTGATGACGAGCATGCAGCAGTTTCCGTTGAGTGTTTGGATTGTCACGAGACATCCCAGAGTGCAGGCGCTATTTCAGACGTATGGTACAGTGGCACAGGAGCTGAGGATGCTCTGGCAAACAAGGCTTTCATAAACAATGCAACAGAAGCCCACAGCAACATGACTGGAACGGCATCACTTGATGAGGGAGCATGGGCATCGGATTACCTTGCTGGTAACAACGAGGCCTGTATCGCATGTCACACAAATGTGACACTCGAGACATACCTTACCGTGACCGCTCAGACACTGAACATCACTGCTAGTGAGAACATATGGGGCAACTGGACTGTAACCTTTACAGCCAAGCCATAAGCCATAATATAAAGAATAAAGAAGAAGGCTTGACCTTCTTCTTTCCTTTTCCTTTTTGACAATTACTTTTTGATTAACTTTTATACCTGTGAAGGCTAATGGAAAAAATATCATGATGGTGAAAAAAGAAAAACAAAAACTGGATGAAAAAGGCCAGACCAATCTGAGGAACAATATATTCTTTGTAGCCTCATCATTAATGATAGTAGCTACCATAATCCTTCAAAATCCCTTGATCGTTTTCTCTCTTTTCCTTTTGACGGTACTTCATCTATTGCACCATTCCAAAGCAAATGGCAATGAAGCACCCAAGTCATTCTTCAAAAGCCTGATAGATTATAGAAAGAGAAAAAAGTTAGAGCGTCTCACACAGAATAGAATGACACTCATAAGGCAGAAATTCTATCGCCCTCGCAATCTCATTCTATTTGTCCCTCTTATAATATGTATAATAGTATTGTATCTATTTCTTTCACATACTATATTCTTTGCAGTTGTGACCTCTGATAGTATGAGACCGACCTTCAAAACCGGCGATCTCCTGCTTATGCAGGGGAAAGGCTACACACTCGATGATGAAGATATAATAATGTTCACCACCCCGGAAATACAGGAGCTGGTCATTCACAGAGTGGATGATATTGAAGATGATGGCGGAATATTGACAAGAGGAGATGCGACCAACCATACGGATAATTGGGTCATTGAGAAAGATAATGTCCAGGCGGAAGTATTGGAATTCAATGGCAACCCCGTAGTACTAAAGAACACAGGCTGGTATTTCATTGATAATGCACCAGAGGATTCCGCGGTCTTTTCCGATGAACTGCAATTCACATCATTGATGATGATGACCCTGAAGGAAATAGGAATGGTGATGTTCATAGCTGCAATATTCATGTATCTATTGCTCACAGCGAGAGATATAAGATTTGCCTCGGCTACCAGGAGAAAATGATTGGCAAATGTTTAATAATTGAAAATTATGATTGGTCAGGAAGCTACTATGAAAAACACGGATAAGATCGAGGGATTCAAAACATTATTGAGGGGCCGTGACGGCCTTTGGGAGTGTATGGAGAATCTGGATGATGGCGATATATCCAATTCCGTAGAATGCTTTGATATTTTCATTAAGAACAACCCTGATGATATAGATGGCCACATAGGAAAGGCATTGGCCATTTATGAGACTGGCAGGTGGGAAGATGCCATTAAGGCTCTGACTGAGGGTCTGAAGCTGGATCCTACATATGAACTGGGTCTTTTGATCCGGGCAGAAATGCTAAGGGCGAATGGAAAGCAGGAATTCGCCTTGAAATTCTATGATAAATTATTATCGATAGCACCTTCAGATGAGAATTATATAGCAAATAGGGTCGAAATACTCAAGGAACTTGGCCAATACGAAGAAGCTGAGCAGCCAATTGAGGAAATAGATCAACCTGTAGAGGAAGTTGATCGACCTGATGATGAAGCAGAGATACCTGCTCAGTCAGTTGAGCCAGATGCAGGCGATTGGGATGCCGGTGCGATCGGTGGCGAATCACAAGACGAATCCTTTGTTACCGAACAGCCAGAGGCCATAGAATCAGATTCTGAAGCTTCTTCTGATGAGGATCCACTTACCGAAAAGGTCATGATGTTCAGAGGGATGAAAGTAACTAGATCATCCGAGTCAACCTTTGAAACAGCTGATGAAGAAGAGACCTTGAAGGTGATAAAGACCAAAAAAGAGGATGTAAAAAGAACATCCACTCCACATGACAAATGTCCAAAATGCGGTTTCATGAAAGCCGAGACAGAGGCATGCCCCTTCTGCTCCATAGATGATGACCTCGCGGCTATCGAAGGAGGGGAGATATCCACCGAAGACTTTGTAGGTGAATTGGCTGATACCGATAGCCTTGACGATCTGGATCTGGCAGAGCTGGACAAGTTAAGTGCTGAGGAAGAGATAATTGAAGAAAGTCTCCACTTCGAAGAGGATCTGGAGGAATTGGAGGAAATGGTCTGTGAGAGCTGTGGTGGTATTCTTGATTCATCAAGTGAGTTCTGCAATTCATGTGGCGTAGTGCATGATGATAAGGTCATGTACATGAGGGGGACCAAAGTCTCCAAGGTATCGACCGACGATAAGCCCATCCTCAATAATTATGAAGAAGATAGATGGTCTTCTTTTGTAGACAAGACAAGATCCGAAAAGAGCCGTAGTGTAAATATCATCGGAGTTTTCTCTATAATATCTATCGCCATATATCTGATATTCCTGTCCATGTTGGAATTATATGACAGCATATTCGTTGAATTTGATTCAATATCTTTCTTCCCGAATATCATCATCTTTTTACTGGGCTTTGGAGCCCTGTATGGTGGAGTGAACATTGCCAGAAACTCCATTGTCTTTGATCATTTCCTTGACTCTATCTTCGAGACCGAGGTATATCCTAGATTGGAACCCGCTCTTGAGGAGGTCGCGCAGGTGCAGGCTCGTCTGGAGAACATCGAGGAAAGGATAGACCGTATGAACCTGAACATCGCTAGGTCCAAGCAGTACCCATCAGCCGCCGAGTTCCCGGCAGTTGCGATATCCAACAGAATATCATCCTTCCTCAAGATGGTGATCGTGACCAATATAACGATTGGAATAATGATATATGTAATTCTTTATCCTGGTAGCTACGTGCCCTATATCTTCACCATAATGTTCATGCTATGGTGGGGTGTCATTACAGATGATTATAAACTATGGAAGAATGCGATATCATGGGCCTGGGCTATCATTCCTATATTTGCTGTACCTTTCATGTCCATATTCCTTTATGTCGTCATACCAATTGGCTCCCTTATCGGGCTTGTTGGCGGCTTCCTCATGATATACACCTATGCTTACTTCGCCTGGGTTAGATATTATGTCGAAGGAAAACTCCCATTTGACCTATATGAAGCCCAACTTGAAGAGGAAGAATAATAATGACCAGTTTATCATCTATATGTGAGGATCATCTTGGATGTTCCTCATTACCAAAACCCCTTGCCGTTCTATTATTATCATTAATATTTCTCATGCTGATCGGTTTGCCAACAGCAGCACAGGAAGACCCCCCCATGAATGCGACTGGTTACAATCATTGGCTGGAGATCATGCAGGGTGATATACCGGATTCCGAGCAGGTGGAAGCTGATAATATGCTACTGGTCCATGATACCATGTTCTACGTGGTCCCATGGTATGAGTCCCGGGTTTACATGAGCATTCCAAATGGCGCGGAGGTCGTGTATATACTCGATGTTCACAACCTGTTCAATAATGGTTCATGGGGTCAGTCCGAGTATGTGGATTGGTACTATTGGGAATTCGAACAGGGTGCTGATAGAGATATGTACGCCTTCGTGGAGCATGATTCAAGTGCTGTTTTTTCCCAGGGTGATTATGATGCAACTCTGTTCGATATCAATGACAATGGAACATCACTGAAGTCAAACATCACATATGGCGAGTACACGTCACTCAGCATCACCAATTCCGAGATCGTGAACTTCACATCCGCCAGTCCTATTTTCAATTCCAACTCGAGTAATGTGACCTTTCAGTTATCCAATGATAATGGAACAACATGGATCGCATGTGGTAGTGGTGAGACTATAGATTTCACAACCAGTGGTAATGAGCTGAAATATCGGGCTATCTTATCAGATAATCCAGTCACCCAGCCGGATATTTCCAATATCACCATAGAATATTCATACACACCCCAGTCCACCATCATCGCCCTCAGATCTGAATATGTGATATTCAGCGAGACCGATCCCCTCAGTTTCAATATGCAGAAACAGCTTATGTACGATATAAGCGATGTCAATATCCTATTCTATCATGACCCTGGCTTTGAACCCGGATCCGATAATATCACATGGATGCAACATTATGAGATAAATCCCGCGATGCTTGAAGCATTTGAAAAGCCTGGCAAGGAGGTTCATATAGGCTCGGCGACACCCGGTCTTCTGATCTCTATGTCACTTGTGGAGGGACATGGAGATGATGCCGCTGGTCCCAATTATTACCTCTATTCCATCATAGCTGTTATAATAATAATTTCATTGATGGGCATTTACCTGTCAAGGAAAGACTCTGACCTGGAAGGTGATGACTTGAAAGATACAAGTTCATCCGAGACCCTGGAAGATGGCGAACCATCCGAAGATGAGGCTGATAAGGACGATGACATAGAGAAAGCGGAAGTGCCAGAAAACGAGGACACTGAAGCATTTGTGGAAGTCAATGATGATTTTTCAACTCAGAAAGAGAACATCCTGAAGGCCATCAAGAAGCTCGATGCTGACCTGGAAAGCGGTGACATATCAAAGGATGTCCATACCGAGCTCAAAGCCAATTACAAGAAGGAAGCGGTTAGGGTAATGAAGGAACTGGATAAGCAGTGATATCTATTGATCTGATCTATGATAAATTCAATGATATTCAATTATTTGATAATTAATTCTAAATTGATAATTTAAGATCAAGAGCCGAAATCTGTCTTATGACATTCCCAATTTGGATATGTATTGGCTGTTCCTGATGGATTAGCTCCAGGATAAAGCCAAGTCCTTGGAGTCCCAGAAACAAAGATCGAGTAATATCCATTTGCATGCGCGCCAGTGCCGTACATCTCATTATCCGCTCTGGATGGTAAGAAGTGGCATGTCCTACATGGAACTTCGCCATTCTCTGTGAAGTCACCATCATTATCGAAGTCCCACATATCTCCTTCCTCAGCATCCTGATGAGCTCCAGTTGTATGCGGATAAGAACCAGGATGATCCACACCTGTGGTTCCTTCAACATACATCTCGATCCTGGATCCATGGCAGTTACCACATCCAACCGCTGGATTATCCCAGTCTGCTGTTGCACCTGCCCAGTTGCCCCAACTATTATCCACTCCAGCCACACCTCCTGAATTATCATCCACAGCATTACTGTGGCACCATGTGTTCGTGCAGGTCTGTGTTGCCGCAGTATATGTGGGGTTGGTCCCTCCCCAGTTGAATTGATCCGAGATGGATGCTGGATCAACTGCTGTGTATACCTGTGTGGTCATATCCACATGCTGGCTTGTTCCATAAGTACCAAGACCAGCGGTCGGTGGAGTATTGTAATGGCATTCTGAGCAATCATAATCATACCATGCGAAGTAAACATCCCACCATGGTCCGCCATCGTAATTCGTGATGCCGGCCCCATCGCCCCATGTTGTGCCTGCGCTTATTGCATCATATTGGAGAACCCAGTGATCTGCCGTGAGTTGCTCATCCGTGGCTATGGTAAGCAATGTAGTGCCGCCATTAGTACTCTCTATGATGATGGTCTCCTTGAAACCGCCTCTTCCATCATAATTGCCATCATGATCGGCATCCATGTATGCCACCCGGTCAACCGCGTTCGCATTGGATTGGATGTGCTTCCAGGTTCCAGATGGTCCAGCTCCTGTGTACAGTCTTTCTCCTTGCTCCCAGTAGGTTCCGTCGCCATCCATGTCGAAGCATATGGATTCCTGATAATCGTAAGCATTATCACCGTTAGCATCTGCCCACCAGACATCATCTGTGGCAACAAAGCGAGTTATATCTGCCAGACCTGGAGTGATAATCTCATCTGGTGAACCAACACCATTCAAACGTCCTGGATCAAGCAGGTAAACGCCGTCATTATCGCTTATGACGGCCTCATTCGCATCATATGCTCCATCTCCGTCATTGTCGATGTATGCCAGGTTTCGCGTCGCGCCCCACGCGCCTCCAAAGTTACGCGTGTGCTTCAGATGGCTGGCACTGTTTCCAGTGACAGTGCCGCCCAGCTCTCTGTCGGCTCCATCATTGTAATTCGGCATACCGTGGCAATCGCCGCAGGTCATGGCTGTTAATGAGTTCCATGCGGGAGTGGTGAAGTATATGTCTCCAGCTCCCCCGATATCATATCCATTGCTGTGACAGTAGATATTGTCACAGGTGTCATCACCATTGTAGGCTGGAGTTACACCACTACTACCGCCATATGTGCCAATGCCAGCGGGGTCGAACAGTACATCCACCTTTCCATCAACGTGAAGGGTGCTTCCATATGTTGTGTCGGTCCAGCCAGCGGCCGAGGTCCCTGCCACATAATGACATTCTGAACAATTGAAATCATACCAGGGGTCTGCATCTGGTATGTTATTGCTCGTATGCCTTCTGTGAGCGTAAGATGTCATTGGTATATCGTGGCAATCCCCACACCCTACATTATCCGCGAGCCAATCCGGTGTCACGCCAGGTGAGAATCCACTGGCATTACCATCACTGTGGCAGTATGTATTGGCGCATAGTGAATTGCTGGTCGCATTGTAGGTCGGTGAAAGTGCATTGGCATATGTCGCTATGCCGACCGTGGATGGAGCGGTTGTATTGAACCTCACCTGCAATGTTCCATCTCCATGCTCGGCTGTTCCATAGGTGTTGTCATACCATCCATCTTGATCTCCAGCTGAATTGAAATGACATTGCGAACAATTGTAATCGTAATCTGGAATACTCCAATCAACAACGATATGCTTCACGTGTTGGTAGGAATCTGCACCACAGTCTATTCCACCTGGGTGACATGCTCCGCCCCATTCCCTGCCATCTGGATGGCAATTCGCATCATTGACATCACAGGTTCCATATGAGGCATCGCCTTCTAAAAGTGAACCGGTATTGTCTGGGTATAGATTGGCCGTGGTGATATAAGCGTCAAAGTCACCAGTGAAATCGAAACTGATCTGTCCGTCAATGTGGGAGAAGGTATTGTCCCCTGGTAAGTATAGGCCAGTCTGCAGATGGCATTCACTGCATATCATATTCGCCCTGGCTGGATTGAGATGTCCAGTATGGCTTCCTGTCTCTATTGGGGTTGTATCTGCCCATTCTCCGCCGTGGCATAGATCACAGGCCGCGGTAGTGGCATCTCCCCAGTTGGGAAGCCATGGAGTTATGGTAGCATCATCATCAGTAACAGCATCATGGCAATAAACATCACATGTATTTCCTGAAACATAATTGACCATGGTCCAGCCCCATTCGGTATTGGTCTGAAGACCAGGTGGGAATCCCGCGCCTGCATTGTCCCACCATGCTACATCGAAATCACCATCGACGTGGCTTGCGGTCCCATAGGTGCCGTCGGTGGATGGACTGCCCGCAACGCTGTCCCAGTGGCATTCTCCGCAACGATAAACCTCTGCCTCCGCATGTTCTGGATGATTATTGGTCAAAGGCTTATTGCCCACGGTATTGTCTCCGTGGCAGCTACCGCCACCACCCGCACTGCAATAACTGGTCGCAGCATTATCCCACACAGGAGTTGGATCCTTCGCATTGCCATCTACACCATCGGTCGGGTCGTGGCAGAAGATATCTGAACAGGTGTCAGTTCCGCTATTCCAAACTCCGGTGAAGGCGGCATTACCGAACTGTAATGCCAGTCCGGTTGCAGTGTTATTGAAAACGACCTGAACTTGCCCATCAACATGCTGTGATGTTCCATAAGTTGTGTCATACCAGCCAGAGCCAGCACCTGAACTTCCGGCCACGAAATGACATTCTGAACAATTGAAGGTGTATGGAGATCCATTGCTATGCTTCGGATGGCTGGATGTTGTTGGTGCCATGTCGTGGCAGTCTCCACATGCGACACCTGGTGTGTCCCATTCAGGGGAGGCCGCGTTCCATGAGAAGCTAGCGGGGTATCCATCGCTGTGACAGTATGTGTTGTCACATTCCATATTGGTTGTCGTGTTGTAGGCTGGTGCCAGGTTATTGGCATATGTCGCAATACCGACTGTGGAAGGAGCGGTGGTATTGAACCTCACCTGCAATGTGCCGTCTCCATGCTCGGCTGTTCCATAGGTGGTGTCGTACCATCCATCCTGGTCTCCAGCCGAATTGAAATGACATTGTGAGCAATTGTAATCGTAATCCGGTATGTTCCAGTCTGCAGCCATGTGTTTGCCATGCTCATTGGAGTCTGCACCGCATAGTATTCCGCTTGGGTGGCATTCTGCAGTTGGGTTATGTCCCTCTGTGGGATCAAATGGATAATTGTGCTTATAATGGCAGCTTGAAGAAGTACAGTCATCACGGCCACTCACGACCCATGATGTGGAAGTTCCATGGGTGGGTGGTGTTTCTCTGGGATCTGTAGCATCCACAACACCATTGTCAACAAGATGACATCCTCCAACTCCCATGTCTTGGTCGCCACATCCCTGGATACTGCTTCCTCCGAAGAGCTGGGCGCCATCATCTGTATCATCTGGTTTCAGTAAATGATCTGGATGGCAGTCCACACACTCCACGGTCCCGTCTGCATCGATAAGGGTGCTGGTGGTGTGCTTCGCACCATCATTGGTGAAGCTCGTGAAGATGTCCTTCATCCACGGTGTGCTGGCATCCTGATATGGAACTCTCGAGTCCAGATCCGAGTAATGGCATACCACGTCGCAGAAGGCATTGTCCACATTGGTGTCCGCAGCCGCTGCATATGTTGTCCAGTCTATATCGACAACATGAGGGATATCATGCGGATACCATGGCTCTACTGCCGTGTCATGGCAATCCTCGCAATGTGTGTAATCGTAATTTGATATTGATTCATTAAGATGGTTGATGTATTTTCCGCTTCCAAAGGGAACTGGATTGGTTCCAGTATCATCATGGCAGTCGGCACAACTGCTGACAACTCTTGGGTATACCTGTTCGAAGGCCGTTGTGGATGTATTCCACACATTGACGGTTTGATCTGGCTCTGTCCAAACTTGGATTATGAGGCCGGAACCGGGTGCAGATGAGAAATCATGCCACATGATATGTATCTCATCAATTGAAACTGTGTCCTGCTGTACGGCGTCCCCTGAGTTCGTGTCAATGACATTCAGGTATATCGGGCCGGACATCACGGGAATTGATGCGGAATATGCGGTCAATGCGACATTGTTTACCGTTATCACAGGAGTATAAGGTCCTCCCTGAATTGTAGAATATCCGATATCGAAATCATCATCACCGGCTGCGCGGCTGGCATTGACCAGTAATGTGAGATCGTCCGCTCCAGCGGGTATGGACTCTGTTCGCCAGATATGTTCGAGCGAGTAAGTGCCTCCGACTGATTCGATCCATTGAATTCTTATTCTTTCAATGGTAACATCATCCGCCTGGCTATCAACAGCATTATCATCCACCACTCTGAGGTAAAGAACACCGGAAGTAGCTCCCGGGAAGTTCCAGTTGTATGAAGTGAGTGTATCTGAGTTGATGGTTATCGTGGTCGGATTGTATGTCGCATCATCCGTGGACCATTCTATGGTGAATGTATCATCGGAGCCAGTATTGTAATTTCCCTCGACATAAAGTGTCAGGGTCGTCGCTCCCGCAGGTATATTGTCCGTGCGCCAACGATGCTCCAGCGAGGCCGTGACAGGATTGCTGACAAGATGCTGTATTCGAACAATATCAATGACAACGCTATCCGCCTGGCTGTCTGCTCCATTATTGTCCACAACACTCAGATAAAGAACACCAGATGTTGCTGCTGGGAAGTTCCATGAATAGGTGGCCATGGCATTGGTATTTATGGTTATTGTCGTTGGATTATAAGTCACATCATCAGTTGACCAGTATATCGTGAATGTATCGTCAGAGCCAACTGGATTGTACTGCGCATCCACGAAGAGTGTGAGAGTATCTGCTCCTGGGGCTATATTGTCCGTTCGCCATCTATGCTCGAGGCTGGCAACAACTGGAATGTTCTCATACCATTCCAGGCGAATTGTATCTATCTGGCAGGTGGTGAGTAATGCATCTCCTGTATTGTCATCTATTATCTGGATGTAAAGAACACCGATCTCGCCCAGTGGGAAAGTGAATGGCGCGTAGGTGGTCATCGCGACATTGTTTATGTTTATGCCAGTATCCACATATGATATATCATCATTTGACCAGAACACACTGAACACATCATCCCCTGGAGCTGTTGATAATGCTCTCACATAAAGATTGAGAGCGGTGTAGCCAGCCGGAATGCTGTCCGTTGTCCATTTGTGCTCCAGTGAAGGAGCTCCTCCAGCAGTGGTCACAATGACCTTGATGTAATCGAATGATACCGCATCGCCTCCTCCTCCATCATTGTTCTGGAATCTGACGTCCAGGGTGGATATCTGAGCCAGAGTGGTCACACCCTGGGCAAAGAGATTGTATTGTGCAGTGAGATCCACTTGTCCATTTGTTGGCGTTATGCCTGTGGTTGCCTGTGCTCCACCATTCAGTGCCCAAGTGATGGCATTTGATCCAGTGTATCCTCCTTCAACAGAGTATTGGACCTCCAACATGACTCCGGTCACAGTTCCGCTCATTCCACCAGTGTTGAAGGCATCCATGAAAAGGATCCTGTTCTTATCAACAGTGTACCAGCCATCACCTGCTGCTACCGCACCCGGAGAGGCTCCTGCAGTATCATCTGCATTGATCTCGTTTATGAGCTCTGTTGTGGTGTCTGTTCCGCCCACGACACTGGCGAATGCATCTCCACCAACTCCGCTAGCCGCGACTTCCTGTATGGTCTCGATATCTCCCACAGCGGGGTTTTCATCAATATTCTGCCAGTATGGTGGACCTGCTGTACCGCCCACAGTTCCTTCAACCGCGATATCGGATGCAACCGTGTAATTGGCCCAAACATCACCGCCAGTAGTCGCCTCAGTTATGGTCTGCGTAAGCCCATCTGATGGATCGATCTCGTCAATATTGGTGTAAGTGTTGGTGACCGTTCCATGATTAGCCGCATTTAGCTGATCCAGGTCCACTGTGTAATTGGAATAGACATCACCGCCAGAAGTGATCTCGGTGATGGTTTCAATAAGCCCATCAGCCGGGTTGATCTCATCAATGTTCAGATAACCATTGGCTGCAGGTACGACAGTTCCGTGAACAGCCGCATTTGGCTGATCCAAGTCCACTGTATAATTTGCATAATTATTCGCTCCACCAGCGACCTCCTGTATGGTCTGTACTCCAGCTCCATGAGTGTTTGCCTCTGTTCCTGCAACAGTGCCGTGATTGGCAGCATCCACAGGATCCAGATCCGTGGTGTAATTGGCCCAGGTGTCAACTCCTCCACCACTTCCAACAGGGTCAAGCCAGTTATATCCACTGTGACATCCCCAGCACAGATCTCCTTCTTTCTGATGGGACATGCCAGTTGCGGTTGTTATCTCATTGAAGATCGTGGTCATATTTGCGGAAACATGTGTGTCACCACGATCATGGCAGCCATTTAATCGATTCGCACAGGTGATGTTCTTGGCCGCGTGATATTCAGTATCCGCAACCTCCTGGCTATCAACATGGCAGGAGTCGCACGCTGTGTTCATAAGATGAGTCAGATTGCTCGGTTGTGTCGCTGTATGGTGACCACCGCTGTCGCCCAATCTGGACGCCACGACATCATTGTGGCACCCACTAACTCCATCTCCACAGCTCACATCATTTACACCAATGTATGTATGGGATTCGCCGGTCTTTGTCCATGTGTATGTGTTCTCATGCGTTGAAGTGCTGGTCTCCACATTCGTGATCGCGTAGTTCACATCTACAGTGAAATTGTAAAAATCCGGGCGTAAGAAGGTCACGTTCACATCGAAGCCAGTATGACAAACGATACAGGCCTCATTAGGTCCTCTGTTGTATATGCTGTTTGGTGCATTGCTGAATAATTCACTGTGTGCTTCAGTAGCGTAGCTGATATTGGTTGCAACTGTGGGATGACAGCTAATACAAGTAGGCAATGTGGCCGCGTGTTCGTCCCCATACTCCGCAGTAACATCCTGATGACAATCTGGACATGTCATTCCCTCATGTGGCTCAATACCTGGCGTCCCCAGCATGTTCGTGAACTCCTGGCTAACATCCGCATGGCAATCATCACACGCCTTTCCCGAGTTCCAATCATGCTGATCAGAAAATAATGAGACTGTAACTGCTCCAATAGATATGGCGGCTATGGCCAGTATCATCATCAAAAGCAGAGCCTTCTTCGATACCAATATAGACGGAGTAGAGGTGAACGACTTCGCCGCAGTGGTACTAATAGATGAATCTGCACCCGGGCCGCCCCCGACCTCCGGGTTCATATCTGGCTGACTATCAATGTCAGGTCCATTTTCTATATCCATTGCCATGTTGATCAGCAAATTTTGATAGCTATACAGGTAGTTATACTATCGTTATATTAAACAGTATATGCACCCTATTTAATATAATAGTTGCGGGCTTATTTTCAATAAGCCAGATTATGCGAGAAAATACACAACCGAAAGGCATATAATACTCCAAGATATGTCCTCTTATTGGAGAAAGTCTCATGCAAATTGAAGAGTACACATTTCCGGATGACCTGTATTTCCACAAGGAACACTACTGGGCGAGAGTAGAAGGCGACGTTGTAGTTATTGGCGTTAGCGATTTTGCACAGAAGCTGGCAGGAACAATTAAAAGAGTGGTCACACTGGAAGAAGACGATGAGATCGTCCGCGACAAGCCAATCGGTACATTGTCTAGCGGAAAATGGACAGGAAAATTATACGCACCAGTTAGTGGTGAGATAGTTGAGGTAAATGAGGAGATCGAGGATGAGCCAAACCTTATCAACGACGATCCTTACGGAGAAGGCTGGGTCATAAAAGTAGAACCTAGCGACCTTGACGGTGACCTTGCACAGCTGATGAAGCCAGGCCCAGAATTCGAGGTCTGGATGAAGAAAGAGATCGAAGAGAAGAAAGCTTTGGTAAAGTAAGCCGAAGGCGTCTTCATAAGTAAGCCGAAGGTGTCTTAATAAGTAAGCCGAAGGCGTCTTCACGATCTTTGCGTTGTTAGTATTGTCATATAGTGTAGCGTGAAGCTTGAAGCTTGCGTATAAATCCGCAGGCTTTTAAAAGACCCCGCCCCTGCTTTGATCGGGGCAGGGTTTGATTTGACTCCTCGCTCTCTTAATGCGAGGAGTTTATTTTCTTACTGGCACATCGCAACTGTCAACCACTGAGATATAGAATATAAAACCCCGACCTGCTGAATATTCTATGAATCATCCAGACGGGGCATGCTCGAATTTTTCTGCATATATATTGTTGTAAATATGCTCTGTAGAAATTTTGCTCTGTAAAAATAAGCAATGCTGAGAACACACCTCAGCGTTTGAAGATCGGCTTGCAGTTCACAGCTCGATTCATTCTGTCTGGTCCCAATAATCTCATCGACATTTCCAGAGTCCAGTTCCTCTTGAAGGCCTTGTCCGCCATCCTCTTTGTATCCAGAGCATTGTCCAGCTCTGGGCCGACATTCAACCTCCACTCCTCCTCATATTTCTCAAGAGGTGTGTTGTCCTTGAAATGTTCGGATATGACATTGCCAGCGATCCTGCCGCATATCATGGATATCGGTATGCCGCCTCCATTTGTCGCCATCACCTGTCCAGCCGCATCCCCGACTATCATGACATTACCCTTGACAGTTTTCGGGATGGGCCCTGATATTGGAACAAATCCCGCACTTAGCTGCTCGATCTTTCCCAGGCCTCGGACCTTGAGGAATTTGTCAAGCATCTTCCTCAATGACACATTCCCTGTCTTCTGAATGCCAAGGCCGACATTCGCTCCGTCGCCCTTTGGGATCACCCAGGCATATCCGCCAGGGGCTATTGTGCCGAAGAACATCTCCACGATCGGCTCGAAATCCCCGGATACCTGTCCGAGCATGCAGGGGCACAGGACATGCTCGACCTGCATTCCCGCGGATCTGGCAACATTGGATTTGAAACCATCTGCTCCGACAACTATCTTTGCTTTTATGCTTCCTTTATCGGTCTCGACGATGTCGCCCTTCAGGGACTTGAACTTCGTCCCTGTTCGGAGCTCTGCTCCCGCCTCTGTCGCCTTGCTGGCCAGATGTTTGTCGAAGTATCTTCTATCAACTGTGAATCCTTCAAAATCAATATCATATTTCCGGTTCTTCGGTGATACGAACCGGATCTTCTCCGTCTTCATCTTGATAAGCCTGTCATCGATATTGAAAAGCTCTGATTGATCCTTGACACGGGGTATGATCCTTTGCATTTCCTTGGTGGATGGTATGAATTCCCCGCATTGAACAGGCTCCCCAACCGCCTTTCTCTGGTCGATGATTATCACATTCAAACCAGACTTGGCTGCATAATGCGCTGTTGAACTTCCAGCAGGCCCGGCTCCGATAACTGCGACATCGAATTCTTCCATTTTCAATCACTCTGTTCTCGTTAATGATCATCAATGATTTCTGTCCACTGCGAAATCGGACAGTGCCAATAGCTTGTCCCACTCTTCAGTTCTGGTATTAATCTGCTCCAATGCATCCCTCGCCTTGTTACCATATACCACGGATAGACTGTTGGCATAATCAATTGAGCCAACAGCTTTCATTATCCTGATGGCCTCCATTATGTCATCATTGGAGTTCTCATTATTTGTTATGACCTTCTTCATATGGTCATTGTCCGAACCTTCGGAATTATTAAGTGCATGAATGGAAAGGATGGTCATTTTACCCTCGTTCAGATCATTCCCTATGGCCTTGCCAGTATTGCTCTTCGAGCCCACCACATCGAGGACATCATCCATTATCTGGAAACCGATGCCCATATTGAGCCCGTAATCGCTCAATAGCTCGGTGTCCTTCTCGGAAGCACCAGCCATGAGCCCTCCGGCCTTTGAACTGGCAGAAATGGGCCCCGCGGTTTTCTGCTCGATGATATTGAGATAATCCTGCTCTGAAAGCTTGACATTCTGGATATTCTGGGATTGTATGATCTCACCAATCGCCTGTGATATGCAGGCTCCTGTGATGGTGTCCCTGATCTCCTTATTGTATTCGCTGAGCAATTCGAAAGCTTTGACAAAGAGATAATCACCTGTTAAAAGTGCCGCGCTGGTTCCGAACTTCACATGGGCTGTCTGTATGCCTCTTCTCACCACACTTCTGTCATTGATATCATCATGTATCAATGTCCCTGTGTGGATGAGCTCCATGGATGCCGCCAGGGGAACCGCACTTTGGATGTCTGTGCCGTTCAGGGCCTTGTAGGCGGACAGCATGACAGCTGGCCTGATCCTCTTGCCACCTGAATCTATCACGTGGTGGGATACCTTCTCGATAATGGCAATACCACAGTTGATATTGTCGTTAATGATATCATCTACGAGTTTCATTTCCTCGGATGAGTATAATTCAACGTCCATCATAGCTTTCGAGTGCAGATTATTGATATTCTATATAAAGAGTTCTCACAAATAGTCAATATTATAATCGGATAAATTAAGTCTGAAGTGGGTGATAATTGAAGAATATAGGTGATGATGGGGGATATGAACATTTAATTGCTCGAAATGTGAATGAAGGATAAAACAATTCATTCACATTTCGAGAGTTGCCTTATGGATAACTTTCTGGGCTTTATCTTCCTCAAAGAACATCTTGATGGCTTTAAGAACATGCTTTTGCAGAACTATGCCCATCATCTTCTCATCGATATTATCTTCATTGAACCCAAGATCCTTGAGTCCTTTTTTCAGGAACATGCCGGCCATGTCTTGATGAACACCATTTGATATCAGGGAGGCTTTTACATTTTCATAAATTATATTTCCCATTCATCCGCCCCATTATCTACCTGTCAGTTTCACCAATACAGACATCGATGCTTCCCATTATCGAGGGCACATCCGCGATCCTGTTGCCGATAAGTATGGTTGGTGCGGCCGAGATATTGATGAATGCCGGGCTCTTGATATCCACTCTGTATGGCTTATCTGTACCATTGCCTATCATGTGCATGGATGAGTCGCCTCTTGGATCTGCTGTTCTGGTGAACACCTCTGATCCTTTTGGAGCTGTTTTAGGAACCTTCTGAGCCATGATGGGGCCAGCTGGCATGTCCTTAAGAGCCTGCTTGATTATGTTCATGCTCTCTCTCATCTCATTCATTCTCACACGGTATCTGGAATAGCAGTCGCCTCTCTTCTCGACGCAAATGGCGAAATCAAGCTTATCATAAACAAGGTATGGATCATGCCTTCTCAGATCATATGGAACTCCACTGGCACGAAGATTTGGACCAGTGACTCCCAGGTCAATAGCATCGCCGGGTTTCAATACACCGACCTCCATCGTCCTCATGAGGATCATGTCATTGTCATCCATCATGCCCTCGTATTCGAGTAATTTCTCCTCAAGAACAGCTATCTGCTTGAGGGTTTCCTCCTCGAATCTGTCAGGGGTGTCATTCCTCACTCCGCCGATCCTCGTGTAATCGTACATGAGCCTTCCACCGGAGATCATCTGCATGAGATCCATGAATAATTCACGCTCTCTCATCGGATAAAGGAACATTGTCAATATCCCAAGGTCGGCAGCGTATGCCGCTAGCCAAAGAAGATGGTTGATGATCCTCTGTATCTCCAATGTGATAACTCTGATATATTGCGCCCTCTCAGGAGCCACAACACCCATGAGATCCTCTACTGTGAAAACATAAAGCGAACTCCAGGAATGTGCCGAACCATAGCAAAGCCTGTCTGCCAGAGGTATGCTCTGAGGAAAGGTACGGTTCTCCATGATCTTCTCGATCCCACGGTGAAGGTATCCCACTTCAGGTATTGCATCTGTTATGGTCTCACCGTCGATCTTGACCTTCAATGTCCATAGTCCATGGGTCATCGGATGTTGCGGACCCATGTTCACCCACATCTCTGCCATATTATTCAGACCTCCTGCATTCTGCTTGCCATTTTTCAGGCTTATCATTTAATTTGTAATTCTTCCTCAATGGGAAGAAATCAGCATCGTCCCTCAGCATTATCCTTCTGAGGTCTGGATGGTTCTCGAAATTGATGCCGAACATATCGTATATTTCCCTTTCATACCAGTTCGCCGCGCGCCATACTCCACAGACCGTGTGGACACTGGGATCATTCTTTGGCAAGGATACGGTGAATACCAAAACTGGTGCGTGGCTTAGTGAAAAGAGCATGTAGGTGACATCGAAACCAGTTCTTCTGTCTACCCCTGAAATAAAACTCACGCCTTTGTAGTCCATTTCATTCTTCAATATATTGCAGGTCTCGATCAATTTCTCTGCCGATACCTTGAACTCAATCCTTCTGGGCAGTGTGATCTTCATATCCTCTATGTCTGGGAACCTGTCCTTTAACATCTGAAGGACAGTTTGCTCGTCAGTCATCCCGATCATCAGTTTATGTTCGAGCTCATTTATGTCGAACAGCTCTGCCTTATTTTTGGATGACTGCTTTTGATTGTTGGTTTCTGGAGCCTTTTGATTACGGATGGGTGGCTGGCCTTGTCCGATGATCTCTGGTGCTTCTGGCTGCTCATGCTCATTCATCAATTACCACCTCTTCATCAAGATTGAACATGCCCTGCTTATTCGCCTTGATCATCTCTTGGAACTTGAATAGGCCATCAAAGAAGGCCTCCGGTCTTGGAGGGCATCCAGCTATGTAAATGTCAACTTTCATTATCTTGTCAACGCCTTCAATGATATTGTACGATTCCCAGAAAGGCCCTCCGCTTATGGAGCATTCGCCCATCGCCATTACCCATTTTGGCTCTGGCATCTGTTCATAAAGTGTGACGAGCTTCTTTGCCAGCTTGAAGCTGACTGGCCCATTGACAATTAGCATATCGCACTGCCTGGGGCTTGACCTTGGAAGAACTCCGAACCTTTCCATATCGAATCTTGGTCCGAAGGTCGCCATCGGGCTCTCCAGTGCGCAGCATGCGATACCGAAATGAAGGGGATAGATAGAATTCCTCTGGGCCCAGTTGAAGAAGTCGGTCGTGACATAGTTCACAACCTTGTCTATCTTACTATTCTTGAGAAATCTTTTGGTGATATCATCGAACCAGTCCAGAAAATCCTCGGAGTTCAGCATTGCGACGGTCGCGTCGCCAGTATCGCCTATATCCAAATTTTCGCCTCCTTTTTAAGCGCGTACATCAATCCAAGCGAAAGAATTCCGATGAATATGAGTATGGATATCGAGCTTTTGATATCCATTCCCTGGAACACCACTGCCCAGATCATCAAGAACACGACCACGATATCGAATACGACAAAGATGATAGCGAACATGTAGTATTGGAAGTGGAACTGTATCTTCGCTTCACCTACTGGTATCGATCCGCACTCGTACGTAGTATCTTTTATCTTGGTCAATTTGGTTGGTCTGAAATACCTGTTTAGGAAAAACACTGCCGCTGGGAATATCAGGCCTACTATCGCGAACACAAACACTGGGAAGTAATCTTCTGACAGCATAGGAATCGAAAGTAGATATTCATACAAGATATAAAGGTTACTCTGGATAATTATACAATATAATACAAACCTATAGGAATTTGTAGCATTTACATTAATTTCCATTTGATCGAGAAAAAAGCAAAGTTCATAATCATTAAAGCCCCTGTCATGTCGATGAAAAAGAACAGATGCTCATGGGCAGAATCCCCTCCAATCTATGTCGAATACCATGATACAGAATGGGGTGTGCCATTGAGAGATGATGACAAGCTCTTCGAGTTCCTGGTTCTCGAAGGCATGCAGGCTGGCCTCAGCTGGCTGATGGTCCTCAACAAACGAGAAAATTTCCGCAAGGCCTTCGATGGTTTTGATCCGAGAAAGGTGGCCGTCTATGACCAAAAGAAGATAGACGAGCTCTTACAGGATGCTGGCATAATTCGAAATAAGCTGAAGGTGAATGCCACCGTGACGAATGCGCAGGCCTTTCTGAGAATCCAGAAGGAGTTCGGCTCCTTCAGCGATTATATGTGGAAATTCGTTGGCGGGCAGCCAATTATCAATCACTGGAAAGAGCTCAGGGAGATACCCGCAAAGACGGAGCTGGCCGAGACAATAAGCAAAGACTTGAAAAAGAGAGGGTTCAAGTTTGTGGGACCAACCGTGGTCTATTCGCATATGCAGGCTACTGGTATGGTTAATGACCATCTTGTTGATTGCTTTAGATGGGCTGAGGTTCAAGGTCTTTAGGTCACGAGATCATCATGATGCTCAATGCCAATAATAGCAGATTGTAATATTTAAATGTGCATTTAAACTCACATCTAAATAACAATATATCATTTGCATTGCCCAATTTTATATAACATCATCTTCATTGAAATATTGATATCCAATTAATATTCAGATCATATCTGATTATCGGGAGGAAGTATACATGATAATATTAGCTAAATTTTATCCGAAGTACGGGATCAATAGATTATGGAATGAGCTTGCATCTGAACGAAAGAACCTTTATCTTGAAGGTGTGAAGCCTATAACTGCTTTTACAGTGGAAGGCAAAGGGTGTGTGTGCATGATGCTGGATATAAGTTCCTTAGATGCATTTCAGGATAAATTTCTCAATGAATTGAATAAAGTGATATCACTTAGGAAGACCGAGACCGTTCCACTTATGTCACCTCTCTTTTTCCCTGTAAGAGAGGGGGTTGATTATACCTTGGATCGATATGTTGCCAGCCTGGAGATCGCACCCGAGAAATATGATGAGGTTTACAATAAGATCCTTGATACGAAGTTCACCAATGATACGTATGCCCGCTGGATGTCCTATTCTCTTGGAAAGGAGGATATCATCCTGTTCATGTTCTCTGATGATCGTGAATCCACAAATGAGTTCATCAATAAGAACATAGAATCCATAGGCGGTGTCAAGACCATTGAGATCGAGCGGATATTCGACTTCATGCCCATGTTATCCACTGAAGCTTTCAGAGAATTGAAGGCTCCTTTCATGTACTCTCATCCACCGGGCTATAATGGGAAACTTTTGGATCCAGAGCTTCATCAAAGATACATGGAGGAAAATGCATCAATGATATCCATTGTCCGGATGATGCCAAAAGGCTCTCTGAAAAAACTTTGGAAAGAGATCGAACTGGATATTGATCGATTCAATTCCAATGGGATAAAGCCCATATTCGCCACTCAATCGGAGGGCAGGTCCCATGTTTCTGTCATCTTCGAGCTTTCTAATTTCGAGGTCCTTAAGAGATTCCTGGTCGAGAACGTGCATACGCTGGAGAATGTAAGGCAGACAATGACGGTCCCATTGCTTAAGCCAATGTACTTCCCTCTTCCTGAAAGTCACCCCTCAAATATGGAAAGGTACCTGATATCTATTAGGGCTGACCCACAAAAGATTTCTCAGATAAGGGGCAAATTGGAGAGCATGACCGTTCCCGGATCCTTGTACCAGACCTTTTTATCATATTCTATGGGAGAATTTGATATTTTCTCATCAGTACTTGCTGATTCCAGGGAAACTGTACAAAAATATGCTGAGGAGACCTTTGACAATATGGACGGTATGATCCATTACAATATAACAAGCCAGCAGGAAATTCTTCCATTGGCATCAAAGGAAGAACGGATACAGCATAAAAATCAATTTGACAAATAGTTGGATATCTCATGTTGGTGCAAGGTACTTTTTCACCAACATGAGATCCCGTTTTTAAATAGGTTTAGCTCAATCGCAAGATGAGCATGACGAGCATGAATGGCATGCTTCTGTAGCTTCATCCGAGATGCTGACGACCTTCAACTTGAAGTTCAGCTTCTTGCCAGCCAGCGGGTGGTTGACATCGATCTTGACCTTCTCATCTGTTATCTCGACAATTGTGGCTGTGAATGGCTGACCATTGTCAGATGTTACAGCGACCTTCTGACCAACTGTGAGCTGGTCAGCTTCTGGAACCTCTTCTTTTGGGAAATCTATGACCATGTCATCCCTTGGCTCTCCATAAGCTTCTGCAGCTGGAATGGATATCTCTTTTTCCACATCGAGATCCATTTCCTTAATAGCATTCTCAAAGCCGGGAATCACTTGCTGGCTACCCAATTGGAATTCCAGTGGCTCTCCGCCCTCGGTACTGTCAAATACAGTTCCGTCATCCAGTGTTCCTACGTATTCTATCTTCACGAATTTACCATCTTCAATAGGCATATCAATTACTCCTTGCCGGGCTATTATCAGGTCATATAAGTAATTGTAGGGTGATATGTTTGGAATAATATTATGAACAATAGGTTTAAAGCATTGTTCTTCCATCAATGTTTCAATGACCGAACCTCCCCGGCAGGCAAAGAAAGCCACCATTACATCCAATAATATCACTGTCAGGTATGGGAAGATATTGGCTCTGAATGATTTTACAGTAAAGGTTCCATCTGGCATAGTTGGATTGCTTGGGCCCAATGGGGCTGGGAAGAGCACTTTCATCAAGGCATTGCTGGGTCTTTTGAGGCCGGTTAATGGTTCCATGACAATAGCTGGTCACGATCCCACTGATGACATGAGCGCGGTCAGGGACATGATCGGTTACATGCCGGAACACGATTGCCTTATCGAAAGCCTCAATGCCGTGAACCTTGTCACTTACATGGGCCAGATATCTGGAATGCTGAAAAAAGATGCGATCCCCAGGAGCCACGAAGTTCTTGATTTCGTGGGCATAGGCGAAGAGAGATATCGTGACATATCATCATATTCAACTGGCATGAAACAGCGCGTGAAATTAGCGCAGGCGATAGTTCACGACCCTGCCATACTTTTCCTGGATGAGCCCACCAATGGGATGGATCCCCAGGGCAGGGTGGAAATGATGGAATTAATAAAGAAAATAAGTGATTCTGACAAATCCATCATGGTGTCCACCCACATACTGGATGATCTCGAGAGGGTGAGCGATCATATCTTGATAATCAATAATGGTCATCTTGTGACCCAGGGGAAGATCGATGAACTTCTGGCCATGAAGGAAGGGCAGAAGATGGTCAAGGCCATAGGCCGACCATCCGAACTTGATGTTTTCCTCACATCACTGAAAAAAGCCTTCGAGATCAGGTCGGCCAGCATCGAGGGAGGCCAGGCTGCCATCGTCCTGATCAACAAGGACGATGGGAATTACATTTTCAAAATAGGCCAGGAAAGCCAGGTGCAGATCCGAGCTTATTATCCAGAGCGGGCCAGCCTGGAGGATGTGTTCATCGGCACTCTTGACATTGACAATGCTGTTGAAGCTGAAAAGGCTGATGCCGCTAGCTCTGCAAATGAGATCGAAGGGGGTGAGCCAGGTGTCAATTGACCCAATAAGGTACAAGCCCTGGACTGGTGAGAGGTCCAATCATTTTCAAAGGATATTCGTGATATCCAAGACTTTCTTCATGCAGAAGCTGAAGTCAAAATGGATATTGTTACTTTTGATATTGGGCATATTCATTTCCGTCGTATTCCCCATATTCATGTATTCGATGACCCCTCATGAAGGTCTGGATAAAGCAGTGATGGCTGAGCAAATGCACACTGAGGTTCTCTTCATCTTCACCCTATTATTGGTGGTGATGATCTGCTCGGATACCATATCTGAAGATCTGCGGAGCAATTCTTTCGTTCTCTACTTTTCAAGAGCCATACGTACGGATAGTTACCTTATCGGCAAGATGGGAGGGGCTTTCCTCACATTATCCACCTACACTCTGATACCCCCGGTGATACTGGCTCTTGCTATTACAGCTACACAATCTGGAGATGATTATCTTGCCAGTTTTGGAGTGATCGGTATCACGATAGTTGCTGGCATCATCAATACATTCTTTTTCATTCCTTTCGGATTATTGATATCCTCGCTGACCAAAAGAAAATCCTATGCGGCTGTTGGCACTTTCATGATAATATTCATCCTCATGATAATCAGTGGGATATTCATGGGATTCGATACAGACTGGGTATTGTTGGATCCAAGCCGTATACTCTATTATTTCCACGAGGTTCTTTACGGATTTGACTTGCCGAGTCATGTGAATGGTGGAGGTCTGGCCGCGGTATTCACTGGTTTCATGACCATTCCTCTCGCACTGGTATATATCAGGATACACCTGAAGGCGGTGGGTAAATGAACAATGGCCATCAGAACCCACAACAGCCCCCACAGGCAATGGCACAACCTCCCCCGCCACATCAGGATGCTCAATTCCAGCAACCGATGCAGCCACAAGGCCCACCTCCTGTGATCAATACCATCAATCTGTGCAAGTGGTACGGGAATGTCATCGGTCTGAACAATTTCAATGTCCAGATCGGAGATGGGATCACCGGAATTGTCGGCCCCAATGGAGCCGGCAAGAGCACGCTGTTCAAACTGATAATCGGCTCCATAAAGTCAAATGCTGGCTATCTCGGCGTCATGGGTCAAACACCCTGGGGAAATACGAAACAACTTGCCCACATTGGCTTCTGCCCGGATTACGATTTCCTGCCGCTTAACATGACTGGCCGCGAGTATCTGGAATTCATGGGCGGTCTCCATGCAATGGAAAAAGATCATTTGAAAACCCGGATCGCGGAACTCGCCAGTATCGTGAATATGGAGAAGGATATGGACCGGGATATGGGTGGTTACAGCAAGGGTATGAAACAGAGGCTGAAGATCGCCGGAGCCTTGATCCATAATCCGAAATTACTTCTTCTGGACGAGCCACTGAGCGGGACAGACCCGATCGTCAGAAGGGACATCATCAATCTTGTAAAGAAACTGCACAAGGAACACGGCCATAATATCATTGTAAGTTCCCACGTGCTGCATGAGATCGAGCGCATGACCAGTGACATTGTTCTAATTTACAAAGGAAGGGCAGTGGCTTCCGGCGAGATATCCGAGATCCGTGCTCTAATAGACCAGCATCCTCATAATATCGTTCTCGAAGGTAAGAACATAGGTGGCCTGGCCAAATCACTTCTGGACCAGCCATACACGGTCTCCGTGGGCTATAATGAGGGTAGGGAATCCATAACCGTCCGGGTGACTCAGCCGGACGAGTTCTTCGAATCCATGCCAGCTCTTCTGGAAAATTCAGACTGCAAAATAGACAAGATGTTCTCCATGGATGACAATCTGGAGTCGATCTTCAAGTATCTGGTGGGGTGGTAATTTGGATATTGACCTGAAAGCTATTTATTCCGGATTATACGCTATAATCAAGTACTCGACCAAGAAGATCCTGTTCAAAAAGCAATGGATCATCACCCTTCTGATAGTGATACTCATGGGCTTCGTTATGGGATATGCAGGTTCGCAGGATTGGATCGATTCCGAGATACTGGATAGTGGTATGGAGCTGATGGACCTGCTCATATTATCCTTTGTACTTCCGATAATATCCATGATATATGGTGCTTCCCTCTTGCGGAACGAGATCGAGGACAAGTCCATCACCCAGGTGATAATCGCGCCACTGGACAGGGCGATCTCCTATCTGGGTTATTACATCTCCCTGGTCCTATCACTTTCCCTGATAATGGCAGTTGTGTGTGTTGTTGGTTGGCTGGCCTTTTTCGGCCAGCTGGGTGTCGATGGTGATGCCGCTGGAATTCTCGGCACCATGATCGTCCTGACCACGATCGGCTCAGC
>JAEHCQ010000050.1 GCA_020696385.1 Methanobacteriota archaeon
CCTCTTTAGTGTAATCAATGACCTGATCGGCTCCCAAAGATTTTACCAATTCTAGATTCGTGGTACTGCATACCCCGGTCACTTCTGCCCCAAAGTACTTGGCAAGCTGTACCGCATAAGTACCTACACTTCCAGAAGCGCCATAGATAAGCACTTTTTGTCCGCTCTGGATATTTCCCTGATCTCTAAGGAAAAACAATGCGGCTGTTGCCCCAAAAGGAACGGCGGCGGCTTCCTCATAGGTCATATTGGCCGGTTTTATTGCCACCATCCCAGCCTTCCATTCTTCAGGTAGGCATACGTACTCAGCATAAGCACCGTTCTTCAACCCGGTGGTAGTTCCAAAAACTTGGTCCCCTTTTTTGAATCGTGTTACATCCTTGCCTACGGCTTCAACTTCACCAGCTAGCTCATATCCTAATATAGGTCTTTTTGGTTTCCTGATACCGTACATCATTCGCAGACCGAATGTGTAAATTTTTTTATCTGGGTGATAACCAC
>JAEHCQ010000005.1:0-8212 GCA_020696385.1 Methanobacteriota archaeon
ACCTTTTGATTTAGAATTTAATTATGGATACATGCCAGACCATGTTACTCAACAAATACAAACACAAAATGCTTTATTTACTGTGCATGTAAACCCTGTAAAACCTTTTTTAAATGATTCTAAAAATAAGATTATAATTGATAAAAAGGCAAGAAATGAGATTAAAACATACCTATATCAATGGGGAATAACTAGAAAAACCCTTTTTCCAGATATGTATGGATTGGCTTCAACAGTTAAATCCCAATATTTTGAATTGAGTTTACCAGAGAGATGGGGGTTGACATATGGGGAAAAAAGAACTTGGAACGAAGATAGAGGGATCGATTAAAGTGCCCCGAGCAGGTGGGCTGGCGCAGCCAGGGGGCCAGCGCAGGGGCGCAAGGGCGGGAGTAGGGCACACAACGTTTTATCAGCAAAGCGAGGAGCTGGAGCGCGTACAATCATATTCTCTTTAAATACCCAGTACATTTGCCGAGAGCGACCCGTGGATGCCTCGCTCGTAGATTTTCGTCCTGTTAGTGACGGATACATCCAGAAAATCAAGAGTTGGGACGAGTGAAACGAGCCCAATCCCGAGCCACGCAGGGACGGGGTTACACAACGAAAGTCATATAAGAGAGACTTTCGATTCACTTAGCGACGAGCGATAACCAGTAAAAGTTGTGTGCCCGTCAGTGTGCCAGTAAGGAAGAGAACTATCAATTTATTGTAGAATGATCCTTGTAAGTAAAAAGGAGTAATGTAATAATTATAATTATAGATGGTATAACCAAATTTAATAAGATTTTTTCTGATGGCCAGAATATCATTTCAAATTGATTAGCTATTGAAACGTGACTAATAATCGATCGTGGAACAGTAACTAAAATGAAAAATAGGAAAACATACCTGATTACCTTTATATCTGCAAGCAGTTCATTACTAGGTGGCATTAGAGCCAGAGCGATAAATATGAATGCTAAACCAGCAATCACGAATACAGCAGTGATTACCTCCCATAAAGGGGAGGCCTGTATAATCCATATTCCAAATTCTAGTGAAAACAATCCAAGGAATAGGAATACTAGCCAACCTGTTTTTTTCATTATCTACAATTATGTTGTTCAATTATATAATCTTTTAGCGCCCCGAGCAGGTGGGTGAGCGAAGTGAGGGGGCCAGCGGAGGGGCGCAAGGGTGGGAGTAGGGCACACAACTGTATCTCAGTAAAGCAAGGAGCTGGAGCGTGTTTATTTACTCAACGACGTTAGCGACCCGTGGATGCCTCGCTCAAGAAAATCGTCTTGTAAGTGACGCTAAATCAGATTTTCGCAGAGTTGGGACGACCGCAGGGAGCCCAATCCTGAGTAACGCAAGGACGGGGAGGATCAAACGCAAATCCTTTTATCGGAGATTTGCGATGTCACTTAGCGACGAGCGATAACCAGTAAAAGTTGTGTGCCCGTTAGTAAGCAAAAGTTAATGGAAATATATTTATACTATAATACGCTATAGTTTACTATGGTGAAATAATATGCCCACTACTATTCAAATAAGTGAAGATCTGCAAGATGAACTTTTAAAAAGGAAATTCTATGAAAGAGAAACTTATGAAGAAGTAATCTGGGATTTGGTTGAGGATACAAAAGAACTTAATAAACAAACATTGAAAGAGATATCCCAGGCCCGTGCTGAAATTAAAGCCGGTAAATCCCACACATTAGCTGAAGTCAAGAAAGAGCTGGGGTTATGAGTTATAAAATCATCTTCTCTGATAAAGCTCTCAGACAATTGAAAAAACTTGATAATAAGATCCAAGAACGTATCATCGGCTCATTAGAGAGAATTCGAATACGCCCAGGTCCATATGTGACTAAACTCGTTGGTGATTCAGGATATCGATTAAGGGTGGGTGATTATAGGATTATTATGGACATAGATAATAATGAACTCCACATATTAGTTTTAAAAGTTGGCCATAGAAGTAAAATTTATAAGCAAACATAAGCAAGTGCCCCGAGCAGGTGGGCTGGCGAAGCCAGGGGGCCAGCGAATTGAATTGCGCAGCGATTCAATTAATCTTCTGGATGCAGAGCAGACAGATGATTCGGGTGCGGAAGGGTGGGCGTTTAGGTAAGCCAGACTAATAGGGGGCATGACGTAGCGCAGACTTCAGAATTTTAATTATTTAATCCTTTCCAAAATGAGTGGCAGCCCAGTCAATTATCGGACCATAGGCAATTCCAGCAAAGAAGCCCATTGTATCCAGAAAATCAGTCGCGAAGTAGAAGGAAAAACTGACTATCGATCCCAGTATGATGCCCCTGATAATGGAATTGCTCTCTCCCTTGGTAATCCTCCAGTGTCCAGCAAGGCCGATGACCAGGCCCATCAAAAGGCGGTTGAACCAGGTGGCCGCGAGGAATATCTCATTGCCCTCGAATCCCAATCTTGAGCCAACACCGATTATGCATAATACCCCCAGTCCCGCTCCAGCAGTGAGAGCTACTGCCATTCTTTTTTTATTCATTGTAGATGACCATGATTTATGATAGATATAATATTTTTCATTTTAGTTTTCTGAAGAGGCAACCAACGGGAGGGCAAGCAACGCAGAGCCCGATTACCGTTATCACACCTTGCTTCCAAGCAGCAAGTTCACCTCATCTACTTTGAAGTAAACCAAGTATCTAGACTCGGTATCTTCTTCCCCGCAGGATGTGTAATTCTTCCTTCTGCGAAGCTCGTCTATGAGCTCACAGTTCTTTTCCTCCTTTACCATCGTGAGTCTTAATCTTCTTCCGGCAATTCTTGTACCATATTCGAGGAAAGTGTATGCTGCATGGGGATTCTCCAGTAGATTCTTATGAGTCTGTCGAACAGGCATTATAAAAGCCACCTGGCCATCTTCCATGAAATGCGGTCTTGCATATACCGCGGTGTTAATTCTTCCATCCTTGTCTGAAGTGGAAATTATGCCCTTTCCACCTGCATCTGTAAAATAATTTTCAAGCTCCATCATATCACCATCTCCGATATCCCGGCTGAAGTTATAATAGGTTTCCATGAATTGTTAGAAAATGAAATGAAGCGAGGATCTGTTCGGAAGCATAGAGCCAACGACTCTAGAACCCGTGGATGCCTCGTTCAAGAAAATTGACCTCTCTTTGACGCTAAATCAGATTTTCGCAGAGTTGGGACGGAGTTACAAAACGAAAGTCATATAAGTGCGACTTCCGATTCACTTAGGCAAGCGTAGTCATGCCCCCGTCGTAAAGTCTGGCTACCTAGAAATATTACAATTCTATGATCGTGCCAATAATCTTAAATATTTTATTTAATCTATGTAAAATAGGTGGAAGATGGAAAATAAAATTGTTGGAATCATTGTAACGAGCATTATCGTTGCTTTATTAATCTTAATAATAATCATGTCATTACCAGTTAATAATTTAGATAAAGACAACGAATTTTTAGTCTATTTTGTGTTTAATGGTACCGAATCCGAAGTTAATTTGACTTATCAATTGGATAATGAGAATACAACTTATCCGATAACTGCACCAAGAGACCCTACCGGCCATTTAGCAAATGTCACAACTCATATTCTCATTGAAGGAGAACATAATATAACAATTAAGACCAATGATTTAACTAACGTTACAATGATTCAGTTTAATTTAACGAAGGATAAATCGAGCCTTATTATTTCCATTGACAGCCAAAATATGATTACAAGTAGATATTATGATTATCTAGCCTGGGGAGATTAAGCCAGTCCGCTCCGAGCAGGTGGGGATTTTCATAGAAAATCGGGCCAGGGTATCTTCAAGTTCCATTTTTTTGCCCAAATGATTTATAAAAGGGCTATATTTCTCTAGATATGTTCACGAATTTTGTGACCCTAGCTAACGAGAGCTTATAAAGTTCAAGGGCATTTGTCATATTATTGAATATAGGAGGTATATCATGAAATACAAAGTACACCGAATAGATGTGAACAGCAAGAATATAGAGGACAGATTGGAGAACTTCCTGAACCAGTTAAGGGGAGAGGTTGTGGGAGTATTCCCAAATGCCAAACCCGCTTTCCATCTGATGGGCGCTACAGCCACAATCGATTCAGTGCTAATTGTAGAGAAATTGGATTGAATCAATATCTAGAGGCCACACCGCAAGTCATTTAAGTGTGGCTTGCGATTCACTCAGGGGCGACTTTAATGACTGAGAAACTAAAAACTAAAATGTATTTATCTTTCTTAATGGCTATACCTCCATTAATAATCAGTTATATGCTAATCGGAGTTGTTATTGATACATTAGAAAATGGATTTAATTTAGCTAATGATGGTTTAGCATACGTCTTTCTCTTAGGTTTTTCATTTTTGTCTATCTTTTTTATCATTTTAGGTTTGTCAGCCAGGAAAGAATTACAGGAGCCACCTCTCGAGGAGGAAAGCGACGATCATCGGGAGCCCAATCCCGAGCAATGCAAGGGCGAGGAAGCCTAAACACAAATCTTTTTACCAGAGATTTGTGATGTCACTTAGGCAAGCGTAGTCATGCCCCCGTAAAGAAGTCTGGCTACCCAATAATAATGGTGGAAGAAATGACAGGAAAATATAATTCGATATCTGGCAAAATCTATTTCATTTTCAATGTCAAGTATCCAAAATCATCAAGAAATTTACTCATTGCATTGATAATTTGCATTCTATTAAGTGTAATAGGTTTATTTCTTTTTGTCACCGCTCCTAGACCAGATGTTACAGAGGGGATAGGGGCGATTGTGCCTTTTTTTATATTCCTATGTCTTTTAACTATTCCTATAGTTCCAGTATTATTTGTTATTAAACTAATAGAAGTCATAGGTACATGGATATATGTAAATTCTAATGGAAAATAATGGAGAATTATTTAGCCAGTTCGCTCCGAGCAGGCGGGCTGGCTAAAACCCAGTATACCATTTAAATATTCAAATGACATTATTCTCATTGAGGAGAGAATTGGATGGCTGACTACGAGGAAATGAAGAAAAAGTACCCTCGGACCGTGATAATCATGGTTCTGGCGATTCAAACTATAATCGCCACTATACTTGCTTTGTTCCTCAGGTATATGTTCATTTTATTCGACATTACAGAACAGAGCATGGTAGATGTTTTCACTTATCCAACTAATTTTATTCCGGATCCTTACAATTGGGCTGGAGTTCTGTTAATTCCAGTCGGTATGTTTATTCTTATTTGGGCGAACTATGCCCTACTATGGACTGGGAGGATTGAATTTAAAGATCGCGAACCAATGCAGAGACCTTCGAATCTAGTTTTAAGTGGTCCTTATAAATATACCAGGAATCCCATCTATTTTGGATGCATCATGATGATGGCGGGATTGGTTATTGTTTGGAGCAGTATTGTTACTGCCTTTTTCCTGATCGTGGTCTATATAATATTCAGGTTCGTCTTCATCAGGAGAGAAGAGGTCATCCTAGAAGAGGAATTTGGAGAAGAGTATCGAGATTTCAAGAAACGAGTAAGAAGGTGGATTTGAAGTGTTTCGAGCAGGGACGGGGTCACCAACCGGAAGTCTAATATGTGAGACTTTCGATTCACTTAGGCAAGCGTAATCATGCCCCCGTAGTAAAGTCTGGCCAGCATAAAAATAGAGATAGGATATTATATGATCAAACCTAACACTTTGTATGTAACTGACAGGAAAGAGTGGCGTAAATGGCTCGAAAAGAATTTTGATAAAGCAAAAGAGATCTGGCTTATATATCCAAAGAAATCTTCTGGCAAGCCACGTATACTTTACAACGATGCGGTAGAGGAAGCCCTTTGCTTTGGATGGATTGACAGCATTTTAAAAACTCTTGATGAAGAAAATACAATACAACGATTCTCACCAAGAGATCTTAAGAGTGATTATTCCCAACCAAACAAAGAAAGATTAAAATGGCTTGCCAAAGAAAAAATGCTGCTACCTTCAATACATGACAAGGTTGAAGATATTCTTAAGGAAAAGTTTGTATTTCCCACTGATATTTTAAACGCTATTAAGAAAGATAAAATCGCCTGGACAAATTACAAAGAATTTTCCGAATCTTATAAACGAATTCGCATCGCTTATATCGATACAGCTCGAAAGCGGCCAGAAGAATTCACAAAGCGATTGGCTAATTTTATCAAGAAGACAAGAGAAAACAAACAAATTGGATATGGTGGTATAGAAAAATATTATTAATCTTGAATTTCATGGTTTACTTAAAGTTGATTCAAGAGTGCTGAGCAGGTGGGATGGGGAGTCCTTATTTATTCTACAATCATTAAGTATGCACCGCACACTACCCCAACACATGGGAATGTCAAAGAAAGATATGAAGAGGAATGCCAAAAAGAAAAGGGGACAGATGGAAGAACTGGAAAAAAATGCTAGTTCCGGCTCAGGGGATGCAAAGAAGAAGCTCGCCAAGGCCAAAAAGAAGAAACATTATTAGTTATCATAATGCAAAGCCAGTCTGCTCCGATCAGAGATGAAGGGTAGGAGTAGGCACACCCCTCAGAAAAGAGCGAGTTCATGGGGCATCCATGGGACTTCCCACACTAACTTTAAATATTCTATTTTTCATTATTATATTTGAGGTGGAAAAATATGAAATACAAAGTTCATTGCATTGATGCCAACGATAAGAATATCCTGGATAGATTGGAAAACTTCTTGAATCAATTGAGTGGAGAGGTTGTAGCAGTATTGCCCAATCTGAAGCCCACGTTCCAGATGATGGGAGCAACGGCCAAGTTGGATTCTGTGCTGATCGTTGAGAAATTGGATTGAATCAATATCTAGAGGACACACCGCAAGTCATTTAAGTGTGGCTTGCGATTCTCTTAGGCAAGAGTGGACATACCCCAAAAATAGTCTGGCTAACATTGAAATGGGAAGAGATGGAAGGATCAAATGAGCAAAAAGAGCAGAAACAAAACCGAATTGAGAAAAGGGAAGAGAGAGCCACAAAAACAGAAGGCTGGAATTGAGAGATTTTTGGAATACACAAGAATATTTGGCCTTATTATGAGACCGAATAAATATCGCTCAAAAATAAAGCTTGTATTAATGCAGAGTTTCGTAATGATTGCAAGTATCTTTATTTTGATCGTGATCTATATTCTTTATTTTGATATAAATTCAAAAGAATTTAGCGGTCAAACTTACTTTAACTTAATATTTTTGATCACAATCATTGTTGGTATTATCACCCTAATTAGATCCATCATCGCTATGTATGCAACTTTATTTAGGGATTATAAAGGAATATAGAGGTGAAAGATGAACAAACTGACAGAGAAGCTCGCAGGCATCTTCTTCTTTTTGCTTGGTACCATTGGCTTTCTCTACCCCGGCATCTGGCTGGTCGTGCACGAGCCAACAAATATATTGGGCTATATTTGGACAGCCATGGGGCCCGCATTCTTTCTATTTGCCTATGAGCTATATACTGGAAAATACAAGATCAAGAATGAATACAAGGACTATGGCCTCACATGCAGTAAGTGTGGCCAGACTGCTGCACTTTTTTCACCAACCCGCGGAAATGCGCACATGAGGAAAGTGAAATATGATGATAAATGTCCATATTGTAGAAAGTGATGAGCATGCGTGATAAATAATTGATAAATAAATAATAAAAAAAAGAAATGGACAAAGCTAACTAAAGCTTTGTCACGTTCTTTGCCTGTGGGCCCTTGTCGGTTTCCTCTGTCTCGAATTCTACATTGTCGCCCTCATAGAGGACCACATCTTCTGGCAGAGCTTCCTTATGTACGAATACATCTTTCTGGCCCTCGACCTCGATAAATCCGAAATTCTTCATTCGGTTATACCATTTTACAGTACCTTTCACTTTTTCACCTCCTCAGAATCGGTGTTCTGAAGTTAATAAAGTACAGAAAATTAATAGACAAGATACAAATTTAGAGTGATCTAGAAGTTGATGATGTTGTTAATTTTACACGTCTTTACTTAGCATTAGTACATATGAACTAGTATAACTACTTACCGATGAGCAGTATTTAATGTATTTGGATATCTGGCCAAGTGCCAGTTAGCAATATCACACGTCATTTCACTTACTCATCAAGATAGCAGATGATGATCGAGGGAGATCATTTACCAAGCAGGATACTTGCAAGTGATCGAGGGAGATCATTTACCAAGCAGGATGCTTGCA
>JAEHCQ010000005.1:8310-186657 GCA_020696385.1 Methanobacteriota archaeon
GTGATCGAGGGAGATCATTTACCAAGCAGGATACTTGCAAGTGATCGAGGGAGATCATTTACCAAGCAGGATGCTTGCAAATGATCTCGGTATACTCCAGTAAAATGATTTACTGCTCCAATCCAGTTCTCTTTTATCCATGGTGGATGACTCGCTTATCGAGACAAGGTCCATCTCATCCTTTATCCTGGCCCTGGCCTCATCCACAGTATTCGTCCTTATGGCCTCGTCCATGGTCTGGATGATATGTTTTGCCATCTTCGTACGCTCTTTCACGGCTTCAAGCGAGTCTGGTGATATCAGGCCAGCTTTTAATTTTGCCTCGCTCATCCTTATTCCGGATTCATAAGTGACATCCACTATGCCATCCCTATCCAGCCATTTTGTTTCGTAGTTGAGCACGTGCTTCCATGTCGGCTGCAGAAGCTGTTCCCTGTGTTCCTTCAGGGTGCGGGTGAATATTTTGTACCCCACCTTTTCGGGGTGATTGAAGGCGATGCTTCCTGGATCGATAAAGGGAGCCAGAGGTGCGATAAATGGTGAGACCTTTCCAGTCTTGGCATGATCTTTGAGAAGTTTTTCCGAGTATTTGACGGTATCCAGTACAGACTGACGGTCTTGTTTGGGAAGCCCGATCATGTAGAACACGTCCACACGATTCGCGCCTGCTTCCACCAGACCGTGTATGGACTTTTCAAGGGACTGGTTGGTGTAATACCGCCCCTGTGCCTTCCTCACTTCTTCATCATGAGTGTCTGGAGATATTTGGGTGTCGAAGCTGTCAAAGGTCCTACCGATCTGGCTCACAAGATCGCCAGATGGCGGTGAGAAGAACTCGATGGCGATATCATTCCTTGGTGGGTTATCCTTAAGCAACTTTAGCAACTGGCTATAATATTTTTTGCCGGGCTGTTGTATGTCTCCTAACAGGAATATCGTGCCCCGTAGATAGCTGTCAACCTGATGAATGTCCTCAAGTATTTTTTCGGGTGATCGATATGCTGGCTTCTCCCTACCGAAGTTCTTGATAAATGAATCGCATGCGCCCATGCAGGTGATGCACTGGAATACGCAACCACGCACGGTGCTGACCAGTGCCATTGGCCTTCTCTTCCAATCCAGATAAGGGAGGTGACCGTCCAGGTCCATGCTCTTTATCACGCTCTTGACCATCCAGCCATAGTCAAACTCGATATCATCCAGAGTGTCCGGCACATGGGTTATTCCATTATTGATGATGCGACCATCAGAATTGCGATGTACAAGGTTAGGCACCTTGCCCAATTCCGGTGTTTTTCCCGCATCACTGGCTCGATCCAGTGCCTGAAAATAATCAAGCAAGGGCTTTTCAGTGGAATCTCCCAGGAAGACCGCATCTATGAAACTGTGGTCCTCCATCATGTCCTTCCAGAAGAAAGATGAGCTGAAACCACCAAATATCAATTGAGAATTCGGGTGTTTTTCCTTTATGATCCTGCCGATCTCGATGGATCCATGTGCATGTGGCATCCAGTGTAGATCTACCCCGAAGACACGCGAATCGATACCAGCCAGCAGCTTTTCCACATCCAGCTTTTTATTCTTCAGCATAAGGGCTGCGAGATTGAGAACTCGCACCTTGTAGCCTTGCTTGGATAGCATGCTGGCCATTGTTAAAAAACCAATTGGATACATCTCAAAAACAGGAGTTGAAGGGATAACATCCGAGACTGGACCGTATAGTATACCATCCTTGCGGAAATCGTATATGCTGGGTGCATGTACCAACACCAGATCGTATCTCGCCATTCCATCGCTCCTTTATATGCAGTATCTTATTCTTCATCCAAGAGGTCACATGCCAGTTTCTATCACTGGCATGTTTTCCTGGTTTTGGGTTTAATAGGAAGTATTGGGAACCAGGCACAGGAATTTCATCGTGCCTGTTGGTCCATTTTTGAACTGATGCATGTCATTGGGCGGCACCAGCAGAACATCGCCTGCCTTCAGTGGTTCCTCACCCTTCTCGGTGACGAACTTACCCTCGCCTTCCACAACGAATACCTCATGTTCCCAGTCATGCTTGTGGTAGGGTGTGTGACCACCTGGCCCCATTGTGAACATTCTCATGGCGAAATTGGGCGAATTATCGTCCTTGCTTATCAGCCAGCGTATCGTGGTGTCCTTCACGCCTTCCATGTGCACTTCCTTCTCGTCAATGTCCGTGTAATGAACGTGTTTCATCTTTGTATCCTCCTTTCAATTACTTCATGATCTTTATTTTATATATATGTTATGTGCAGTATATTATTGTTTATATATTAAATCGCATATTATTCTTTTCTGCGCGAGCCAGTACATCATCCCATATTGGAATATTTTCCTGCGGCCCCTTGTTCTCCAGAGCAAAACTGGCAGTGACTGCGGCCAAGTTCGCACTCTCCTCCAGACCATATCCTCTTGATAGGCCAGCATAGAATCCGGCGCGGTAGGAATCACCCGCGCCAGTTGGATCGACCACTGCACCGGGCTTAACAACCGGAATGTCCAGTATCTGATTGCGAGTCAATATCTGGCTGCCCTCTTTTCCCTTTGTCAGGATGAGCATATCGACATGATCCAGTAGTTCCTCCTTGGAGCCTAACTCCATGTACTTCAGAGCGGTCTTCATCTCATTCTGATTGGCAAAGAACACATCCGCCATATCCAAAAGTCTGCGGAAGCTGGCAGGGGTGTAAACATAATGTATTTCCTGTGCGGGATCGAAGTATATTCGCCGGCCTTTCTCTCGTGAGGCCAGCATTATCTTTTCATAATATTCCGGACGCCCAGTTCCGATGTGGATGTTCTCACACGAGTCCACGGTATGACTGGCCACTGGAAAATCACCCATAACCTTCATGGGTCCCTGGTCCATGAAGGCCACTTGGTTCTGCTCTGTGTCTGTCATGATCCAACATGTCGGTGTTGTGTAGTTCTCCATCTCCATCAGGTCAGTTAGGTCAAGGCCCTCATCAGCCAGTGCTTTGCGGAAATGCTCCGGGAAGTCCCTGCCCACAAAGGAAGCCAATGATGTTCCAACACCAAACTTGGCTGCCCATCTGGCTATATTGGCACCTGTGCCTCCATAGTACATGCGCTTTGTATCCACTTCGATACTGGTATTCGGTTCCGGCAGTTTGGGAAGCTCCAGTATGAAATCCAGGTTCACATGGCCGAATACTCCAATGAAATTATTCATAATAATTCCTCCATCATCGCCACAATATCACTGAATGTGTTAAAAGGATTGTGCTCTATATTTTCAGAGCGCAAGTGATTTGCCAGTCTCTTTTTCGCATATACGATATCAGCCTTTTTTGCCGGGCAGAAATCAGATCTTCCATCACCAATGTAGATGATGGTCTTTCCTTTCTTCTTCTGCTCTTCCAGAAAACTGGTCTTGCAGTTCCCGCATTTACCGCATTTGCCATCCTCCACCTCGCTGAAGAAGTTTATCTGGATGCCATCATCATCAGAGAATACGCTTTCATTCACACGGGTAGGAATATCCAACCCCCTGCCAAACAGCATATGATCGATATAGAAATTCAGACCCTCACTAACTATCGTGATAGGAATATCATTTATCCTGCAAAAGTCTACAAAATATGTGAAGGTGGGGTCTATTCGCATATTATTATCTATAAAATCAAATAATATGTCCTCGGATACATCCACATTGGAGAATTGGGCCTCTAGTTCCTCACGAGATGAGATTGTTCCAGCAATATATTGATCTTCGATATTCTTCCAATCGATCGTGCTAAACTCCTTGATAATGGAGGCAGCAACATCCCTATCGGTGATGGTCCCATCAAAATCACACAATACCGTGTATGGCCCCATCAGACACCCCTGGGTAAGGCTTACGTGCCCTCATTCCATGATGCAAGGTATTTCACCTGCTCTGTCGTGGATGTGTCGATGGATATGTTCATGGCCTTCAGCTTGAGCCTGGCAACCATGTCATCCATTTCAGGAGGCACATCATAAACCTTTGGCTCCAGTTCCTTGTAGTGAGTTGCCACTCTCTCTGCGCATAATGCCTGCGTGGCGAAGCTCATGTCCATGATCTCGACTGGATGACCCTGACCAACAGCCAAGTTCACAAGGCGACCTTCGCCGAGTAAGTAGACCTTATTTCCATTTTTCAATTCGTATTCATCCACCAGGCCCCTTACCTGTTTCTTGCTCACGGAATACGCATCCAGCGCATCCTTGGATATCTCATTGTCAAAGTGACCGGAATTAGCCAGCACGCATTTGTCCTTCATGGCCTCCAGGTGGCTCTGATCGATTATGTCCTTGCACCCCGTAACTGAAACCACCATATCCGCGGTCTTCACAGCCTCGATCATTGGCATGACATCGAAGCCATCCATCCTGGCCTCCACGGCCTTGACTGGGTCTATCTCGGTGATACAAACATTACCGCCCATTCCCTGCATCCTCATGGCGATACCGCGACCACACCAGCCGTAACCAGCAACCACGATCCTCTTACCTGCGAGCGTGAGATTTGTCGCTGTCAGTATACCATCCACAGTGGACTGGCCAGTACCATATCGATTGTCAAAAAGATACTTCATCTTTGCATTATTTACTGCAAAGACCGGGAACTTCAGCATCCCTTCAGCTTCCATTGCCTTCAATCTTATGATGCCAGTTGTTGTTTCCTCATTGCCGCCCATTATGTTCGGCAGCATATCCTTGTACTTCGTGTGTAGAAGGAGGATCAGATCACCGCCATCGTCGATAGTGATGTCGGGATTCAGACCCAGCACCGAATACAGGTTCTCATAATATTCATCATTGGACTCTCCCTTCTTTGCAAAGGTCTCCAATCCGAATTCCTCATTGAGAGCCAGTGACACGGAATCATCCGTGGACAATGGATTACAACTGGCCAAACGGACTTTGGCTCCAGCATTCTGAAGTGTCATTGCAAGAATTCCAGTCTTGGCCTCAACATGAAGTGCCATACCGATTTTCAATCCTTCCAATGCGCCATTATCTATCAATCTTTTTTCGATCTCGTCAAGAACATGCATATGTGTCTTGGCCCAATTCAATCTCTCAATACCTTTCTGAAGTAACTGGCTAGTCATTCTGAAATCACCTGATATATTTCATTATACCACGAGGTATTGGATAATGGTTCATAATGGTTTAGTTATGAGATCATTCTTTTGCCAGGTCTATCTTGGCCTTCCATTCATCCCTCTTGGAGACCAGCTGTTCGGCATTCTCATTTACCTCGCCAGCAGCCTCAATGAGATAGTCCACCAGTTCAATAATAGATTCCTTGGTCGGATTATTGTGATCCATTCCAGCTCTGGCCACTTCCTCACGTAATATACGTCCAGCCTTGACCGAGTTCCCATAAAGCTCGGAGAACTCGTAAATTATCAGATCCACAACACCCACCAGTGTGTCACGCTCGCCCTGGTCACCGATCCTCTTGATGGTGAGATCCCTTATTCTATCAAAGAAGGGGTCCTTGGCCCTGTTGGTGTAATATGTAAGATGTACCATGGTCTTGAAGGCGTCTTCAACCTTTTCCCCGGTCTTCGCACTGGAAAGGAACCATGTGTTCAGGTCATCTGGCAGGTTCTCTTTCATACCATGATTGTAATTCTTCTCATACCTGGAGAAGATATCGACAGCATCCATGACCTTGTCCTCACTGGCAATATCTGATTTATTGGCAATGAAAACTATCGGCAGGTTGATACTACCCAGTGTTCGAAGTAAGAGTGGTATCCAGTATTTTTCCATGTTCTTTATGGTATCCGTACGTGTGAGATCTCCGACAATTATTATACCCTGGGCACCCACCATCTGTCTGGCCTGGGCGGACATATAACCTTCACGACCCAGCATATCCCAGATCATGAGGTTCATCATTACCTCTTCACCCTCAAGATTGAGCTTCATCTCCTTCTTGCTCACCTTGGTTCCTATCGTGGAGATGTAGGTATCATCGAATTCCTCATGAACGAATTTTCTTATCAAACTTGTCTTCCCTACTGCTGAATCCCCCAAAAGGACTATTTTCTTGGCAAATTTCTTCATACGAACCACCTGAATAATTAACTAAGTGAGCATTGCTAAGAACGTATTTATAATTAATGTCAAACCAGAGCAGATAAATTCTCGGATATCTCCCTCTCTGTTTCCTTCAAATTGGCCAGGTTGTCGAAGTCTGCCAGTATTTTCTGGAGGTCTGATCCGCCCATGCCCTTGAGCTTCTCCATATTCTGCATGAGCAGGGGAATTGCTCTTGTAAGCTCATCCGCAAGAGTGATAGTAGCTGTCTTTGAGCTCCTGGACATCGGATTTATATCGATCACAATTGTCTTCTTACCCATGTCGACCAGTGCCTTTGCCCGATCTCCATCTTCAAGTGGCACAAGTATGACATCCGCCGAAAATATCCCTTCGTCACAGCATAATGACCTGGCATGATCTATACCGGGTATCTGCTTCCCGGGATCTGCTCCCAACACATTTTTCGCCCCTCTTTCCTCAAGATATTTTGTCAGGCCAGCTATTCTTTCTTCAGTTCTGTAAAAAAGATTTATCTCCAAGGGAGCTTCCGCGAGCTTGGACAGCTTGACAAGATCCTCGGCAGCCAGTACCGCCGTGTTTCCATTTACGGAGATCACAGGATGCTTTGCAGAAAGCAGTAATGCAGCAGCGGCCAATGAAGCCTTCTGAGCAGATGGTAAGGTCTTTTCCCCCATGAGATAATCAAAGGCCTCACCCCGGCCATGAGCGATGAGGCCAGCTTCAGCCACCAATCCATCTCTGACACCCTCAATTATCAACTCTCTTTTCTTCAGAGATTCGTATCTTGGATGTGATTTGGGAACTGCCATCATAGGATAATTGGATATAAGAGTTATAATACTATTGAATGGTCCCCAAGCTTTAATACCTAAGGTATTGGCTTGGGATATATTCAATGAAGGGGCCAATGGTCTGTCCATTGAGGCCCCTCCAGGATTAGATTTAAATACGAGAAGCACTAATAGGTATTCAGCAAATTCACAAAAGAAGGAACGGCATTTGCTCATTTCACAGATATCACAGATCACGATCATTGAATTGAGATGGGAATCAATTCCAGAATAGCCAGGGGCGAAATATGGACCTCATGCTAAACTGCGAGTGCGATAGCTAGCCAGAATCTTTTGTTAGAGAAGGAACTTTGAAAAATTCAAAGCAGAATAAAAATCAAAATTGAATAAAAATCAATAAAAAAGGAATTTGAAAACGAGAGCAAGGCGATTGTTTTCAAGATTTCGAAATAAATAAAAAACATAAGGAGAAATCGAAAAATATGATGTTAGATCCAAGTACTACAAAATATCAGATAAAGATCAAGATACATGCCGAGGGCGTTGTGGACAAACCAGACGTTGTAGGCGCTATATTCGGACAGACCGAGGGACTCCTCGGAGAGGAACTCGACCTAAGAGATCTGCAAAAGAGCGGAAGAATAGGCCGAATTGAAGTTGACATAAACTCCAACAGGGGCAAGGCAGATGGCGAGGTATTAATCCCATCCAGCCTGGATCAGGTGGAGACAGCCATCATGGCTTCGGCATTGGAAACAATAGACCGAATCGGCCCATGTAAGGCTAAGATGACCGTTGTAGCTATAGAAGATGTTAGAGTTACAAAGAGGAGCAAGATCGTCGATCGTGCAAAGGAACTTCTCGCAGATATCATAGAGGACTCAAAGGAAACAAGCACCAACCTCGCAGATTCTGTAAGGGAGAGCGTGCAGATCCATGAGATACTCACCTATGGGCCAGATAGATGCCCGGCCGGACCAAATGTAGGAAGTTCGGATGCCATACTTGTTGTCGAAGGAAGAAATGATGTTACCAATCTTTTGAAAGCCGGTATCAAGCATGCGATCGCTGTTGAGGGAACAAATGTCCCGGATACCATAAAGGAACTGTCCACCGAGAGGGTTGTAACAGCCTTTGTGGATGGAGATCGTGGCGGAGAGCTTGTCCTCAGAGAATTGCTGCAGGTCGCAGAGGTTGATTTCATAGCCAGAGCACCAAAGGGAAAAGAGGTCGAGGAATTGACCAGCAAGCAGATCATGAAGTCACTCAGGAACAAGGTTCCAGCCGAGCAGTTCATGGAAATGTCTGGAATGGACAGCACTGGCATGAAGAAGAGTGGCAGCAATGGGAATGGCAGTGTCCCAGAGCAGAAAAAGCAGCCAGATAAAGGAGGAGCGAAGAAGAAAGATATGCCTCCTTCAAAGGACAGAAAGGCAAAGGCCCCAGTGGCCAGTAAGCCAAAGCCAAAGGAAGCTCCAAAGAAACCAGCCAATAATTTGTCAGATGCACAGAATGATTACAAGAAGTCATTCGAAGAGATATCTGGAAAGTCCAAGGCAAGGATCATTGGAAGCAAGAAAAATCTCATTGCCGAGATCCCTATAAAGGATCTCGCAGAGACACTGAAGGCACAGGGAAAGGACATTGAAACTGTGATATTTGACGGCATAATCACACAGCGCATACTGGATATTGCCAGCGAGCAGAAGATTGGTGTAATAGTAGCTACAAAGATCGGAAATGTCTCCAAACAGCCGACAGGTTTAACTATACTTACAAAGAATGATCTATCGTGATCATTGTCTACTAGTATGGTAGATACCATCTCAAATATAGAAAAAGAGATAATAACATGGAATCGGACCAGGATATGAGTTCGGATGTGGAAACATCCAGCATAGAGACCTCGGCAGATATTAAGATCCCGAGGGATCCTCTCAAGAGGGTCATTGGCCAGCCAGAGGCAGTTGAACTTGCGTCAATTGCAGCGAGGCAGAGAAGACATCTTCTTCTGGTTGGCCCTCCTGGAACCGGTAAGTCCATGGTGGCTCAGGCTTTGGCTTTACATCTTAAGAAGCCAGAGGAGGAGATACGTGTTGTTCACAATCCGGAAAATCCAGAGCGGCCTCTCATTCAGGTAAGGACAAGAGAAACCATCATTGACGAGGTAGAAGAAGAAGATATCTCGGAGGGAGAGATCATTGATCCAAAGGCCGCGCCAGTTCATGTAGCGGAAAAACTGGGATACAAGTGCTCCAATTGTGGTACATATTCCCCACCAAAGGATTTTTTCTGTCCCAAATGCTCAGAATCAAAGGTTTCCGGAATGTCCCATGTCGACAAGAGATTTGGAGATATAGTGGGGCTTGTGGGTGCAGCTGCTTTCAAGGGTTTTGAGGGTAATGAAAGAATTACCATGACCCGAAAGCGATATGGCAAGGAAGAGATCGTGATATATGAGAGATCAGGGGACATGATCAAGATCCTCGACCAGAAGGTTCTCGAGAAGCGAAGAGAAATGGAAAAGGTGAGCCCCAGCAAGAGGCTAGTCGGTATCAACAGGAACCCATTTGTTCTGGCAACAGGAGCCAGCGAGACCGAACTTCTGGGTGATGTCAGGCATGACCCATATGGTTCACACCCGCAATTGGGAACTCCGCCCTATGAAAGAGTGGTTGCTGGTTCCATACACGAGGCGCATGAAGGCGTTCTTTTCATTGATGAATTGCCACACCTCGGGCATATGCAAAGATACATATTGACTGCGATGCAGGAGAAAAGATTTCCAATAAATGGAAGGAACCCTCAAAGCGCGGGAGCAAGTGTCAAGGTGAACAGCGTTCCTTGTAATTTCATTTTCATCGGAGCATGCAATATTCAGGATCTGGAATACATACTATCACCCTTGAGATCCAGAATAATCGGTTCAGGATACGAGGTATTGATGGAATCCACAATGGACGACAATGAGCATAATCGCGGCCTATTGATGCAGTTCATCGCCCAGGAGATATACGTGGATGACAGGATCCCTCATGCGACCAGAGGAGCTATTGAGGAGATCATAGAGGATGCAGTCAGAAGGGCCAAGAGATACGATAACAAGGAAGATTCATTAACTCTGAGGTTGAGAGAGCTGGGCGGTCTTATACGCACAGCGGGTGACATAGCGATCACCAATAAGGACGAGCTCATTAAAACAGAGGACATAAGGCTTGCTCTCAAAAGAAGCAAGACGGTCGAAGAGCAGATCAGGGAGAAGTATGGCTCATACGAGAAGGGAGTTGCCAGTGACATGAGCACGGCACAGAGGAGCAAATCCCCGTACCATTATTGGAATGAGCATCAGTATGACGATAAGATAGGATATGGATAAATTCATTTATCATTCATATTCTCTACAGATTATCAGCAACATGCCCCGCCTGAAGAAATTCGTCCAATATTCAATGACACTATCCAGAATTTCAAAGGTTGCGAAGTCGTTCATTAATATGCACTAGACGAAGCAATCACGATAAAAGCAGGGGCGGGGTACTTTATTCAAAAAATATTTGAGTGACAGTCACAGAGTGCTCTGATATTCGACACCCTGTCTAAAGGGCAGGGAGGTCCATCTTTCTAAAATCCTTAAACATCCCGAATACATAAAAACCCAAACACCCTAAGACACTAAACTCCCAAACTCCACAATTTTATATTTTCATTTCCATGGTATATGCATTTTCAGAATCCTGATAAAATTCCTTCAGGATACCGGTCGCCAAAAACCCAAGGGATGCATAAAACTCCTGGGCTTTCGTGTTCGAAACACGGACCTCGAGCATTATTTTTTTGATATTCATCGATCTGGCTCTCTTAGAAAATTCTGTTAAAAGAACTTTGCCGAATCCCTTGCCTTGCGCACCTCTTACAATGCCCATGATCAATATGCGGACATTGTCCGCACTTAGAAGGTTCGCGATAATGAAACCGCGAACCTTTCCCTCGTCCTCCAGCACGATAAAACCTTCTGGCCAGTGCTCGTATATCATGGTATAGAATTCAGGTGGATTCACCTGGTCGAACAGATCAGCGACATGATACATCATCTGATCAAGATCTGAATATTTGAACTCCCGAACTACAAGCATCGTGCTAGAGATGGGGACTTAGATAAAATAATTTTAGCTAGATATCTCATTTCTTTGTGGATCTACCCTTTGCTTTCCCGGTGTCCCTTGTTTGTTTTCCAGCAGGGTAATATTCCATCTTATCCCAGACTATGACAGTGCATTTGCAGCCCTTATATTCACTGAGATATAGCCTACCATCCTTGGTCACCACCTTGTTGAGGACATCGAATTCACCATCTGCCTCGTACTTCTGTTTCATATCATCAGGACTAGTATTAACCATATATAAGGTTTTTTATACCCAATAATAGGCATAATATAGGTAAATATATAAGAATTTAGCCAGTATATATGTATATATACGCACATCTTTTATTTTGCAGTAAATAATTCAAACCTCAAATAAGGTGTGATAAACCTCATTTCAGGTATTCTGTATTATTACATATAATATATTAGCCAACAGTAAATACGTAAATACATACTGGTATATATTATAAGTAAATATTATATTAATAAAGCGATTGAAAAATTTACTTTCGCTCAAAATATGCATATTGTTTAGAGTACTTTCACCCACCCCCCCAATTTACCCTTATATACCGAATCGATGATAGGGGTATTGAGGCTAAAACAATGACGAAATACAAAGATATAGAAGATTGCAGCTGGCAAGAAGTATATCATCTCAATGGGTGTTCAGATCAATTAGACTACTGATCGGATCGGATCCCGCGATCAGATCATCCGCACCGACATACGACTCAAAAATTCCATCCCATATATAGATGGCCGGATTATCCCGTCCGGCCATTTAGATTTTTTTAGGTATAAATCCCAGTATATCATGTACTGTAGATGATTCGATAGGTTTTTATCTATTATTGGTTTCACCGTAGAATATTGGTTGTAAGATCGACCATCAAAATCCAAGTTTGACATTCAGAATGTCGAACTTGGGTCTGAATGCAGGTGTGATCTAGCCTGGCTATGATCTTGGCCTTCCAAGCCAATCACTCGGGTTCGAATCCCGACACCTGCATATGTTTTTTATCAAGGGATTCGAACGGAGTTCGACGAGATTTTTCTGAAAGTAGTGAAGAAAAAGCGAGCATTATTTATTGTCTCGGGCAACCATGCTCACTCGCAGTTTCCATAGAGACACCTGCATTCCCAATTTCTTCTTGATATCATTCATTAAATTCCATTATAGACCATATATTATCTATTAACCTAACCTCGCGATAATATTATATATACTCAGTGCTATGTAGGTACAGAAACTATATAAACAACACCCGACGAATTGTCGGTTATTGGTGATATTATATGGCAATGGAAAGGATAGATATCAGGGTCGAGACGGAGATACTGGATGAACTTGAAGGCATAGCCAGTATGAACAATATCACCAATAGGAGCGAAGCAGTTCGCGAAGCAATTTACAGTTACATCGATGACAGGAAAGAGATGTGGAATTCCAATGTGGTTCGAGTCGCCATACCAAAAAGACTGATGGAAAAGGCAGAGTTGTTCATCAGAAATGGAGATGCTAAGGACCTGGATCAAGCAATATCCCTCGCCCTCAATAACTGGTGCGATGGCCTGTCCGAATACTATACAGACGGACGCGAGAAACTTGAAAAGGTCGTGGCAGAGAATATAGAGAATGACATGGTGATCGCAGAAAATAGCCGGAAGAGCAAAAAAGTTGCGAGGAGATGATCAGATGGTAGTTGGTGTTTCAGCAATTGGACTTTATGATGAGAACTTCGGGATAGATCAGAACACGAACATGAAGATATCCATGAGCTACTCGGATCTAGAACACCTCATGTTGAATGCGATCATCATGGAATGCCGAAGTTGCATATCATCCGAAGGACATGATTGTTATCCGCATGGTTTGACCGCTTGCCCCTTCTCCGAGGTCAGAAAGACCATCGGCCTCCACGATATTGATGGATTTTGATCGTCGTATGACAATGTATGACATTTAGCAAAGATTATATATACTTATAGCTCCATTAGGGTATTGCTTGTCCTACATGAATAAGATGGCAAAACAAATAAATGTAGTACAAAATGGAGACAAATAAAGATGGAAATCGATGAAAAGATCTCTGTGAGATTCCAGAAAAAGGAGCTGAGCGAGCTCGATGGGTTGGTGGAAGACCTAGGTTATTCAAGCAGATCGGAATTCATAAGAATGGCCGTGGTCAATCAAAAAGAGAATCTGAAGAATCTCACATCAATACAGGTAGAGATCCCACCCCTCATACTGGATTATATCGATGCCCTGGTAGAGAAAGGTTACTACCGTTCCAGAGAAAACGCACTCCATATGGCGATAGACCACTATTTCGACCATGAAAGAATAGATTCCGCAATGAAGGCAGCAAAAGGAATGGAACAAATGACCGGACGAAGCATTGATGTCGTAAAGAGTTCAGGGAAGAAGATCATTGAAAAATGATGGGATGAGCAACAATAGGCAAGGGTTCCGCTAAATGAGCGGAATTTGAAGAAGAAAAAGCTGGTTCAAGCTGGCCGAAGAAAAAAGCAAAAAGTGTTGGGATGCACTCTAACAACTAGATTCATGATCTCCAGGACTTTTGGCGGAACTCTGTCTGAATACCATGTTTGGCATTCGCCATAAACCGAGCCCTGAGTTTGGTCGACAGACTCAGAAATGCCAAATTTGGTCAATATATGGAGATGAAAAAATGAGCCAGACATCAGCGGGAAATAATTATACACACGAGATCATTAATTTGATCAGTGGCGGAACTATTGAGCCCAGGATAGCTGTTGTCGGTTGTGGTGGTGCTGGTTGCGCAATTATTGATAGACTCGGGGGAAACCTGAGGGATGTTAGCACCATAGCCATTAACACCGACCAGAGATCATTGGAGAACATTTCAGCAGACAGGAAGATCCACATTGGAAGGTCCATCACCTTCGGGGAAGATTCCAGAGGATTCGTGGAAGTTGCAGAGTATGCGGCAGAACTGTCAGTTGATGAGATCAAACAATCATTGAAGAATACCGATATCATCTTCATTGTCGCCGGATTGGGCGGCGGGACCGGAACAGGCATTGCCCATGTTGTCGGAAGCGTTGCTAAGAAGAGTGGCATTGTGGATTTTGGCATTGTGGTAATGCCCTTCAGTGCAGAGGTCGGAAGGCGTGCCATCGCCGAGAACAGCCTTATGCAATTACAGAAAGTTACAGAGAACACGATAGTTCTTGACAATGATTCATTGCTCAGATTGAGCCCGGATATTCAAATGTCCTCCGCTCTGTCTGTCATTGACAGAACCATTGCAGGAGTTATTGATGATATAAGGGATCGCATGAACAGATCCTTCATCGCGACGATCGCCGATGATGTCATGAGCCTCAACAGTGAGTTCCAGGAAGAATCAGTGTACATGGAGAGTATAATCGACCAGCCATTGGATGCGCAGGCCGATATAGAATCTCCAATGTTCGCGTGATCTCTGGATAATACATATCAACCTCTCCTCACTCGGGGCGGCCTCACCGCCCCGCCTTTTCTTTTTAATGCATAGTGAAAACTATGAATTTACCATATACCTTATCCATGCACATGTTTTATATATATAATATACTTAGATATGATATACAATGATTGAGACATTGGAAATTATCCAATGAGAATCAAAAGGAGGTAACAGACTGCATCCATTTCTCAGGATAGCGATGAAATCCAATAAGAGGATATTCACTACGACCATAGGTATCGCCTTCTGTCTTGCTTACCTCACGGGAACCATTGCAATTGCAGGCGGGCTCCATGACAGTACGGAAAAAGTCTCTGCAACCTTTGACCAGGGTCCCTCGATGATATACTCCAATGAAGATCTATCCAAGAGCATCATTGATAGTGAGATACTATTGGAATTGGATAATTATATCGCCGTGAAATTCATCAATATAAGTATAACAAATGCAGACCAGAACATGTACATGGAAGGCCTTTACGCGGCTTCCATCTTTGATCCCATGGGCAATATCGCTTTCGATTTTCCCAATGAAAGTGCTGGCAACAATGCATTCCTGGGTAACATATCCATAAATCGGCTAAAAGCCAATGGTTTTGACACCTCACTGGACAGTAGATTAATATTAGAAAGTAAATATAATTCAAACCATATAAATCTTAATGCATCGTATCCCCCAAATCTCATATTCCCAAACGATTGGATAATGGTCTCGGAGGAGAAGATGATAGAACTTTCACCAGGCCTGGATAATAATTATTCATTCCTGATCATCTATGATTGGGATGAAGAGGCGAATGGAGATCTTCAAGGCATCGTGGATAGTCATGGACTCAAGATCAGATCAACTACCAGCGTGGTAGCCTTCTTCGAATCGGGAATATACCAGGTGGAGGATAATCTATGGGCGATAGTTTTGACCACTGGCATGATCGTGATACTGCTTGTGTATTCTATAATGTCCATCGAGATCCAATTCCACAAGGCCACTATTGACAATCTGAAGGGATTGGGAGCGAAGAGAAGAGTGATAATTGGAATTTTCACCCTCAAGGCCCTATTCATCACAATGGCTGGCGGAATATTGGGCATAGCATTGGGTATATGTGTCGCAAACGGAGTTGTCTCGATATCCTCCCTATTTGGAATAAATACCATCATCATACCATTAATCAAGATGGATACATTGCTCCTGCCCCTTGCATTGTCATTGATGGCTGGCTTGATCGGTGGACTGTTACCATCGCTCAAAGCATCAGGTATTGTGGATAGGAGGGATGCGCGATGATGATCCTGAAGAAGAAGACCATCATCGGTCTCTTTCTATGCACCCTGGTATTCAGTTCATCAATACCATTACTCATGGGCATCCAGTCATCCCCTGACAAAATGTTCGGCGAGGATGTACTGACCCTTTCACAGGTCAATTCAACAGCATCCCTTAGCACATCCCTGGCATTGGAACTGAACGAAGATGGAGGTATCATAGCCAGTCCCGAGATATACGCTTTCTGTATGATCAAAGATCACCCCGTCATAACGAGAGGTGTTGTCCTTGACAAGTACCTGGAGATAGAAAATGGGGAGATAATTGAAGGAGAGGTTCCCCCAACAGATGAATTTGTCATCATCGGTGAAAAACTGGCCATAAGATCTGGATTGGATGTCGGAGATCTTGTCGTCTTCACAGGCTCTACAAGACCAGCCATGTATCAATTCAAGATAGACGCCATCTACCGAAGCAAAACATCCTCGGATGATGTTCTATTATCTCTTGGTGTAGCACGAGAACTTGCAGGATTGTCCCAGGACCATGTATCCAGTATAAGGGTCATGGCTACCAATAGAACTGCCCTGATAGCCGAGCTGGAAGAGAAAGATGAAGCCCTGATCATCAGTGATCAGAGTGGAGAGGATACCACTCTGAATACCAATCTCACGGAGGAGGAACAGGCACAACTGACCCTGGCCTTCAAGTATGAACCAGAACAATTCAAGGATTCTGGCGGAAGCTTTGTCAGTGTTTTCATACAGGAAGGTGGGGACAGCATCAAGATAGTTATACTGACATTCATCATACTGGATATCGCTCTCACCTTCATAGGCGCGACTGCGATTATCGCGCGGGCCATAATCGAAAGAAGACCAGATATTGGAACTCTGAGTGCTATTGGAGCGAATAAGAATTATCTCAGGAAATTGATCGCCAAGGACGTGATGCTGATATCCATACCCGCCTCGATCACCGGAACATTTGCAGGTTATGTGATCGTCAATCTTATCGAATCCAATTCACTATTGCTGATGTTCGGTCAGACGATAAGGCCATTGACAAGCTCCACCATGATCGCCCAAATATGCATTTCCACCATGCTGATCTTCATTATTTCCGGAATATTGGTCAATGAGGCTCTTTTGAAAGAGAAGCCACAGGTCATGATGAGCGATGCAGATAGTGCCTATGACGAATCCATTCCAGAATTCATTTCATTGATGGGGGCTGACCAATGAAGAAGAATTCCAATATCCTGATCATCAGTCTTTTGTTCATATTGGCATTCATTATTCGATTGATACCCACATTATCATCACCACTACCATTCAATATAGATGGCTTTCCACTTGTGAGAATATCAGAGATCATGATATCCACCAGCCACATCCCGGATCATACAGCTTATTCCGGTCTATTAGGCTATAATATGAAATTACCCATATTCCCACTTCTATTATCGCAATTCTCATTGATCACAGGTATCGAACCATTGACTTTGATCCCATATTTCTGTGCCTTCATCGGCTCATTCTCGGTAATCATCATATACACTTTCGTGCTGAGAATTGTAGGGAATCAGATGGCTGCCTTCATGGCCGGATTCTTCCTTGCATTCACGGGGCTTTTTGTTTATGTCACCACAGCCGCTATGAAAGAATTGCTGGGCATTGTCATTCTATGTCTTCTCATCTACACATACAGTCTTCGAGAAGATCCCAGATTCAGATTCATATCCGCAATCCTGTTATTGATCCTGCCTTTCATCCACCATCTTTCCAGCCTTATTGCGTATATAATCATAACCACCCAGGCATTATACACGATCATGATCGCCAATAAGCATGAGGAAAGATACTTCAGGCATGTGATGACAGAGATAATGCTTGGACCTGCCCTTGGTCTAGTTGTGATATACTACTACAAGGCCACCAACATGGAATTCTTTTCAGATGTGAATAATCTCAATGATTCTGCTCTTATGATATCCGTATGCGTGATCGCTCTGCTTGCCCATATGCTGATATCAAAACCAGTCTCTTCAAAACCGTGGTTTATATTACCAGTAAGGTCCAAAAAAGGAGACCTTTCCTTATTCGCTCTTTTTGATGAAAAGGTTCTGGTGGTCATCATAGGAATATTGATCCTATATGTGAACAGCAGAGTAAGTCTGTTCACAAGTGCTCCAAAGACAACTGGCCTTCTTCTGGAACTAATGCTTCCATATTTCATCCTCGCCATCATCGGTATGGCTGGGTTCAATATTCTGAGATATTCCAATTTCAAGCATAAGCCAATGATAATTGCCATGTTCTTCGCTCCGCTATCTCTTATGATATTTTCAGCCCTTAGGGGACTGGATGTATTCAATTTCACGCTGACCTTCAGGGCATATAATTTCATTGACATCCCACTGGCGATAGTAAGTGGGATTGGTATTGCCTACCTGATAAAGATAACATACGAAAGAGCCAAGACCAGCAAACCGATGATCATCGTGCCCGTGGCATTATTCCTGGGATTCGCCCTTCTATGTGTGATGGCAGTTCCCCTGGCCTATGAGAGAGTGGAAGCCTTTGGCATCCAGGAGTCCACATATGATTATGAGTTCGAGGCAATGGGCTGGATTTCGTATGCAGGCATCCAAGACATATCATCAGATCAAAGGAACAAGGATATAATCAATCCATACTATGATGTCAGGTGTGATTGGCAACTACCATGGGATCTGGAAAAATGCATGATGACAGGAAATGATACACTCCTGGTATCGGATGAATGGACGACCATAGGAGCACAGATATCCATACTTGAGAGAGTGGTCATTCCGGAAGACAATTTCAACTATCTGGTGCAAAGATCGAATCAGATCTATTCGGGAGGAGCGGATTCCAATAATGTGTATGTTCTGATAATGAGAGAATGAATGTCTGAAGATCATTGAAAAATATTAAGGGATATCTGAAAAGATAAATTATCATTAAGCAGCAGAGGAGGAATGGAAATGGATATTGATGGTTCTTTGGGTGAAGGTGGTGGCCAGATACTCAGAACATCCTTTGCCCTGTCCGCGATAACCGGACAGGATCTGAAAGTGAGAAGGATAAGAGCCAATCGCCCGAAAAAAGGATTGGCTGCCCAGCATGTCACATCCATACGAGCTGTTTCCGAGATATGCAATGGAGAGCTTCATGGTGATCAAAAAGGCTCGGAGAATGTAAGCTTCATACCCGACAAGATATCGCATGGCAATTATGAATTCGATATAGGGACCGCGGGAAGTGTCACCCTGGCATTGCAGGCGATAATGCCAGTTCTATTTTCAGTGCCTGGAACTTCAGATATTGTACTGAAGGGTGGCACGGATGTGAAATGGGCCCCTCCAGTTGATTATGTCAAGGATGTATTATTTCCATTCTTCAGATGCTATGGCATCGAGTGTGAGATGGATATCATCCAGCGAGGATATTATCCGAAAGGCGGTGGCGAGATACATGTTCACCTCACAACACCATCAGAACTCTCATGGGATACTGGCAGGATAAATATGAATGGGGCAAAGGGCATCATAAACATATCCGGATTAAGCAATAAGATCGCCCAGAGAATGAAAAACTCTGTGCAGGAGATCATAGACCAGACAGATATGGATATACAAATAGATGAAAGGGAGACAAATAGAAGCCCAGGTATTGGAATTGTCCTGAGCTATATCGGCCAGGGCAAATTCCTGGGAAAGGACATGCTGGGTGAGAAAGGAGTTCCGGCACAGATCATTGGCAAAAAGGTGGCCATTGAGATGAATGACATGATGAATTCCAAAATCATGATAGATGACCTGGGATGCGACCAGGTCATGCTATTGATCGCATTGGCAAGAAATGACCCACAGATAACTTTTCAGATCAAAACAAAGCATATTGAGACCAATCTTATGATCATAGATACATTCATGCCAGGCATTCTTGAGATTAATAAATCCAATGATTATTATATATTAAATAAGAATTAATTGAAATTTATATTATGTGATATATAATATCCATTACATAATATAAACAACATATTTATTGCAAGTGTACCGATATGAGTCTAACTGTACATCGATGGTCTTGCTGGTGTTGCTGACTGCTTGGTCTTGGTCTGCTTGTGGATGAGCTTCAATTGCGATTCAATTCTTTCAGCCTCATCATACAGTGGTTTTGCATCCAGATCAATATGTAAAAGCATCTTATTGATGGTCTCTATTATCCTGGCAGCTGCTCTGGCATCAGGATAATCAGGATGTGCCTCTGCAAGTATCGTGGCGACACTGAAATCCCTTCGCCTTCCCTCATTGAGCAGAACACCCGCAACCCCGGTTATGACGCCTTCAGTGAACTCGGAGACTCCGCTTTCTTTGAGAATATCATTTGCCACTTTGGTACTGCCAACACCGTATATCTCAAGGCCAGTGTCATCATCATCCTTCTTATCGGCCTCCACGGTCTTGCCCTCTTCATCTTCCCTGTCAATGACAAGTCCCTCTGGAGAAACGACCATCTTGCATCTCTGGTCCTCTGCCCAGTCAAGAAGTGCGCTGGCAATTGGTTTTACAAGATTTGGCGGTGGCTGGAATTCGGATATGAAGACCACGATCTGATCTTTATTGTCATCAGAATCCCCCACTTTCTCACTGGCATATATCCGGACAGGGTTCTGTGGTTTCCCTTCACGGATCAATGATACCGTAGGAAAATAGACGGAATCCATTATGCCGATCTGTGTCAATTTCATTGTATTGATCAGATAGTTAGCGGCGATAGAGCTGACAAGACCAACACTGGGAAAGCCATCTATTACAGTGGCTCCTCTAACATCCGCACGCTTCAGCTCATAGATCTTAACATCTTCTGGCATCCATCGACCTCAACCCATTATTTATTACAGCATACTTAATAACTATCACTGAAACAAATACTCTGAAATGTGATGAATATAAACGTATTAGTTTTTCTAATCGCTAGTAAGATGTAGAATATTGGCGATATTGGAACAAACGCTCAGGTCATAGATAACTGTGAACGCGTTAGTTCTTCTAATCGCTAGTAATATACAAAATATAGGCGATTAGAAAAATTCTGAGCAACATTGGATCAAACACTTTGTTGATAAGTTAAATATAATCATCAAGATGCACAAATATAATATCAAATAGGAGCTATGACAGGATGATGAGACCAGAGATCATTGTGAACTGCGCGATGTCGGCTGATGGCAAGATCGCAGGCAGGGAACGAAAACAGGTCAAGATATCCGACCAGGCAGACTTCAAAAGAGTGCATGAATTGAGAAATGAATGCGATGCCATTCTCATTGGCATCGGTACAGTCATTGCGGATGATCCATCGCTCATTGTCAAGGAAAAATATGTAGATGATCCAAGCCAGCCCATTAGGATTGTCCTAGATCCTAATGGCAAATGCTCGGAAGGATCACTTGTACTGGATAATACGATCGTCACCCTCATCATCACCAATGAGCAATGCCAGCGCGAGTTCCAGGGAACCAATACCAGAAAATTATCATTCGGCAAAGATAAGGGGATCGACTTGACCCGCATGCTGGAGCATCTCTACGGTATGGGCATCAAGAAGATACTTGTGGAAGGAGGCGGGGAGACCATCTGGCATTTCTTCAAGGCCAAATGTGTTGATAGACTAAGCATCTTCGTAGGAGATATCATAATCGGGGGCAGAACATCACCGACGCCGGTGGACGGTGATGGATTTGGTCTCGAAGAGCATGTACAACTTGTTTTCAAGAATATGAAGAGAATGGAAACTGGTATTGTTGTTGAGTATGAAATAAACTACTAGACAAAGATATCCAGATCATCTATATTTCTAAATATTATAACTTAAAAAGCATCCTTGCTGGAATAATATTCCTCGCTGACAACCTTGCCAGTTGCCGCATTTATTATCATCACGCCATTGGTTCCTTCCACACACCAGACCGGCACGCTGATCACACCCTTGAGAGATAGTGTGACATCTTCCTCCTTTGGCTTGAACTCGGTTCTTTCAGTCACGATTGTGTGTTCCTTTTCTATTATGACGTCATCGAATTCCGTGTTCAACTCGATGACCTTGGACATGGCCATCGCGGACGCCTCGTGCTCATCGATCTTGGGCTCGATGCGAATATGCGGGATATCAAGACTATCGATGATATCCGGGACATCATCGCACTTTGTCGCGATGCCAGTATAAGCATTGATAAGAAGTAGACCAGTGTATTTTCTCTCTGCATTTTCTTTACCTCTGAAAATGCAGAGATATTCGAAAATGAAATGAGGAATTAATTCCAATTCATACTTGAAGCCCTTCACGGTCTTCTGGGATATCTCTTTCACATCATCCAGTTGAATTATCGGTGACTGGATGGCCTCTGTATCCCCGGCGCCGATGCTTTCGATGGTGATCGAGATCTTATCATCGAAGTCCTTGCCTTCAATGATCTCCGCCCTCACCATCTCCGTGAACTGCAGGATCGTGGATCCTCCGTGATCATTCACATGGTCGAAGATGATCCCGCCAATCTCCCTCTCGATATCCTCGGAATCCCACAGTGTGATGCCATTCTCCTCGGCATATTCATATATACTGGGGAGTGGCTTTTTCATTGACGCGATTATCTTGGATGAGGTCGTGCCTCCCAGCTTTGACTTGAAGTCCTCGATGTAACCAATACTGCACTCATTGACAAAACCCAATGATATCAGCTGATCGCCCTTTTCTCCAGAGAGAACATCATCTTTCTCGGAGACTTCGAAACCATAGTTCTGTAATAGATGGATTAGGATTCCTTTTAGACTTACCAAGCTGATCCCTCAGTGCCAAGCTAGAGTCAAGCACTTAATTTTGATACCATTGAAATCGCACTTGACTTTATAGTTGCACACCAGAATGATGAACATATTGTTAATCATAAGTACAAATTCTTAAGTGCGCAACTACAATCGAACAAATGTATTTTAAGTTTTGTAGTGTATCCGAGGTTGTGAAGATCAGATTATCCATTGGAACAGCCATAACCCTGGGCCTTATACGAGGAAAGCAAAATGTCGACCCCACCACTACGTACATCATGTTGGGTGATGGTTGCACTAACAATTGCTCTTTCTGCACCCAGGCTACCGAGAATGATTCGTCAAAGGATCATCTGTCGCGGGTGATGTGGCCGGAGTTCGAATGGGAAGATGTCATCGGCAAGCTGGCAGTATCAGATTCAATGAAACGAGCATGCTTTCAAACACTAACATATGATGGGATGGTGGATGATCTACTGCAATTGGTGAAGGAATTGAAGAAGATCAATATCCCGACATCTGCGGCGGTAAAACCAATGGATGATGATGACCTTGCCAGACTCAATGATGCGGGATTGGGCAGGATCGGAATATCCATTGATGGCGCCAGCCATTCCGTGTTCGAGAATGTGAAAGGATCTTTAGTTGGTAATCCATATTCATGGGAAGAACATCTGCGATCCCTCGAAAAGGCAAGCCAGGTATTCAAGGGGAGGACCAGCACGCATATCATTGTCGGGCTGGGAGAGACCGATGAGGACATCATGAATATTCTTGACTGGTGCAATAACCGGAATATCACTGTGGGGCTTTTTGCCTACACATCATTTCCTGGCGTGAGATGTGACGGAGAACCACCAAACCTGGATAGATACAGGACTATCCAGGGTCTTAGATATCTCATGCAGAATGGACATATTCAACCATCTGATACAACAATATCCGATGGTCGACTGATAAAACTGGGTAATAGCTCGAGCATACGATACAAAATAGAACCAGAGGCTTTTGAGACCTCTGGTTGTAAGGACTGCAACAGACCCTATTACAATGAAAGGGTCAGGGGGCCAGCCTATAATTATCCAAGGTCTTTGACAGATGACGAGCATACAGAATCTATAAATCTTATCAAGAGATATTTGAGAGAGTGAAACTGGAGCGATAATATGGCTGAGAAGTGGAGATTATTATTGACTGGCGATATGGACGCGGCCTCGAACATGGCACTTGATGAGGCCGTGCTCCGGCTGAACAAGGATAAGCATGAGGGGACGGTACGCTTCTATTCCTGGAAGCCAAAGGCGATATCCATAGGATATTTCCAGGGAATTCAGGAAGAAACAGATATCGAAAAGTGCAATGCCAGTGGAGTGGATGTTGTGCGAAGGATAACTGGCGGCGGAGCCGTATACCACGATGATGAGCTCACCTATAGCATCATCGTGAATGAGAAGCATCCCAAGATATCCAACAATATCCTGGAATCCTATGGCCACATCTGCAATGGCATAGTTCTCGGCCTGGAAAAACTGGGCATAAGCTCAGAGTTCAAGCCCATCAACGACATAATCACGAATGGCAGGAAGATATCCGGAAATGCCCAGACCCGCCGTCTTGGAAATGTACTCCAGCATGGCACAATATTGCGAACAGTGGATGTCAGGACGATGTTCGACCTGCTCCTTGTCCCGGATGAGAAAATAAGGGACAAGATGATCTCCGCTGTCGAGGAAAGAGTAACATCTATATCAGACATATTAGGTGAACGACTAGAAAATGATGTAATCCAAAATGCCATGATCGAAGGGTTCTCCGAGGCTCTTGGTGTAGAATTTGATAAGAATTCTTGGTTACCCACATCGGATGAATATGTTCTTATGGATAAGATTAGGAGAGAAAAATATGGAAATCGTAAATGGAACTTCAAAAGATAATTCGCCAGTCATCTCAAAAGGCAGTTCGATCCACAAGGTTCCGGAGGGAAAGATGATCAAGATATCATTGACCATGACGGATGATATCATAGAAGATGTTCGGATCACAGGTGATTTCTTCGCACACCCTGAAGATTCCATCGAGCAAATAGAAAAGAATCTCAAAGGATCAAGATACCCGGACATCCCTAAAAAAATCTATGATCTCATCACTAGCCAGAAGATACAGTTAGTAGGAATGGATAAGGATGATATCACACACGCAATAAAATTGGCCATCGAAAATATGAAAAGATGATTTAGACGTGCCTCATGTTAACTACTATATAATTCTAACTAACGTAAAGTATATATATATACAGAATATTCCAACTCTCAATATTACAGAATAGAGGTATCCAGTAAGTGATAAATATCTGTTTTGTGAAATCAGTTAGGAGGAGAAAGTCATGTTTGGAGAGAAGTTAGCCTCACGTGCAATGAAAGTTGGAATGGTCACCATGTTATTCGTGGCCCTGATGTTCTCAGGAATGTCAGCCATGTTCTCAACCAATCTGGATGCAGAAGCCCAGATACTCGGTGGAGAATACGGTGGAGACCTTCGCGTTGCATTGAAGGGAGAACCTAATACGTTCAATCCGCTTAGTGATTCAGCGAATGAGCCTGCAATGCAGGTAATTGATATAATGTACGATTCACTGGGACGAATCAACCCATACACATATGCGCTTGAACCATGGATAGCAGCAGGATGGGAGATAGACCCTGATGATGACAGTATAGTGACCGTAACCTTGAGATCTGATGTCAAATGGCACGATGGCTCAATGGTCACAATTGAAGATGTAGAGTACACATTCGGGCCAAGCGGTTACAATATCGCTTACATCGATACAATGACCCTGAACACACTCAACAATTCGATAACATTTGATCTGGATGCACCAGATTCAAGGTTCTTCAGCGAGGTCATAGGCCTCAAGCTCGTTCAGGATGGATATTCAAAGACATCCACAGAAGAAATGGGCTGTGGACCTTTCTATCTTGATGCAAGTGATTCAGACAGAGTTCTTGCCTTTGATGATTATTTCAAGGGTAGAGTATATCTGGATTCCATCACATACACATACTATGATGAGAACCTGGATGCAATATATGACATAATAACAAGCAAGATCGATTTCATAGCCTGGGACCTTACTTCCAATGACACAACTTTGATGGTGGAAGTCCCAATAGGTACTGGCGACTACACTAACCTTGTGCAGGATGCAAATGTATCTGTCGAGAGAAGCAGTGGAATGGACTACTGGTATCTTGGAATGAACTGCGATGAGGACCATGTTCTATATGAGCCTGCATTGAGAAAGGCAATAGCACATGTCATTGACAAAGCAGCACTCACCGTCTTTGATATCGGTGGTGGATTAGAGGTATCGGATTCCATTGTTAGCAAGTACAATGTTCCATGGTACAACTCAACTATCACAACCTACCCCTTCGACACAACCGAAGCAAGCAAGATCCTCAATGATGCGGATTATTTCGATTACAATGGTGATGGATGGAGAGATATGCCAAATGGTACATCCTTCTCTTTCAAACTTCTTGGACCACATGAGCAGGACCTGACACCAAATGTGATGGCAGGCATAGTCGCAGAATGGTTGCAGGACATAGGCATAAACACCGAGCTCGTGGCAGACACAGATGAGAACCATCTTGTCAACATAGAAGCAAATGACTTTGACATGTTCTTATTCACAGAAGAAAGAGCAAGCATTGATCCACAGTACATCGAAACAATGTACAGCCTGGATGGAATTGCTACAAGCGATAACCTTCTTAATTTCAAACCAGTTATCGATATAGTGGATGAGTCCATCGCAGACAAGATCGACAATACCACTTATTCATGCTATCTGAACAATACCAATGTGATAGGAGATGTTGTTCTGGAGAGCAATGGAACCATCATACCAACAGGATATACAGTGGATGACGAAACTGGCATGATCACCATAGAGGCAGCTACCTTTGATGCATTGAAACTTGAACAGGGATTGAATGTTTCATATTCATATCTCCCATTCGACCATTTAATGAGTCTCGCCAATGCACAGATGGATCCAGCAATGAGGTCAAAATACATTATGGAAACACAGGCATTGATCGCAGACTTCATGCCTTCAATACCATTATTCTCATTCCGTGTGAACCATGCTTACAACAGCTCTGGTTTCATAGGATGGACCAAAACCCTTGGTGGCGTCAATAACTTCTGGTCATTCATCAATCTCAGGAACCACATGAATGAAGGAGGCATGGGCGTGTCTATCAGCCTTCCACTTGCAGTATCAGATGATGGTATGCTTGGTGGAGAGGAGATCAATCTCCAGATCAAGGTCGAGGATATTGATGGAAACCCATTGAACATGGCAGACATTGTTCTGAGCGGAGAGGGAACCTTTGGTACCCCAGCTTATGATGTAGGTACAGGCAGTTACACTGTCTCGTACATGGCTCCAGATATCGAGAGCACACGCACTATCACCATAGTCGCAAGTGCATCAAAGGTATCATACGGCGGAGGCCAGGGTGAGATCGATGTAACCATCAGATCATTGACAAATGATTTCACAATAGAGGTCAGTAAAGAAGAGAGCTCCATACCATCGAACAATGCCACAACGATAAGCTATCTGGTTCTGGACAGGACAACAAAGGCAGCCGTAGCAGATGCGGATGTCACATTGACCATAACACCAACAGGACTTGGCGGATATCTGTCAGAGTACAGTGGTGTAACAGACAGTAGTGGAGAGTTCATCGTCACCTTTGGCGCAGACAATGTGACCATCGATACCACCTTCAGTATCTCAATAGAGGTAACGAAGGATTCCTACAATGCAGCAACAAAATCAACAAGCATCAATGTAGTGAAGATGGATACAGAAGCACCGGACGATGGATTACTGGGTCTCCCAGCACCATCACTGATCCTGGTACTGATCGCATTTGCTGGTCTTGCCCTTATCGTAAGGGGCAGGAAACAGTAGACCGTGGAAAGGATATCAAAAATAATGGGGCAGCTCGAAAGGCTGCCCCAACTTTTGCTTTTATGTTTTATCTGATGGAGCTTGCTCATTCAATTTGTTAGGTTGGGTGTGGAGGTGTGTCGTTTCCATTTGTTAAGACGGGTGTGGATAAAGACACCCCGCCCCTGCTTTGATCGAGGCGGGGCTTTATTTGACTCCTCGCATTGAGAGAGCGAGGTGTTTATCTTTTTGCAAGGTCATCGCTACTGTCACTCACTGAGAAAATAAAGAGAATACCCCGCCCTTGCGTCCCTCAGGATTGCTCCGTCTGGCAAATATAATAGAATGACTTCGCAACCTTCGAAATTCTGGATACTCTATCGAATATAGAACGAATTTCTTCAGGCGGGGCATGTTCGTACAGTTCTACTGATGAAATGATAATATCATACCATGTTAAAATTATCCAATTGATGAAAAATTGAAAAGGTCTGTCGGGCTTTGAAGGCCCGACAGTATTCTTCTACTTGAGATATGAATTGATAGTTCTACTCATATCTCTCGATGAACTTGATACCTATGGTCTCGAGTTCATCCATGCACGGCTCGTAGATGTTCTTCGTAACAGGAACATGAACACCAGGTTCTGTTATCTTTCCCTTTAAGATCATCTTCACACCAATCGCTGCAGGCAGTCCAACAGTCCTCGCAATGGATGTGTCGCCATCAGGAATACCAAAGTCAAGGAAAGTGGAGGTTATCCTCTGCTTCTCGCCATCTGCCTTCACGGTGAGGAACTCGTGGAACATTACGATCATGTCTCTCTCTCCATCTCCAAGCTCCATCCTATCGAGTGATATGACATTGAGATGGTCGATCGGTGTATTTGCTCCATTTGGCAATGGCCTGTCACTGAAAAGACCAAGCCATTTCATCCTCTTAATAGCGGTCGCATATGGTGTCAATCCAAGGAATTTAGCAGTTGCAGCCTCTGCGTCTGCATCTGTTGAACCGATCAGATGGCGGGTGACATCAGCGTATGTTGAGCCATTGAGGCCAGTCAGCTCATCCTCTCCAAGCCAACCAAGGGCCATGACATTGCGCATTGTCTCGCACCATCCAGTCATACGGAATGTACCTCTGTAAACGGTCTCCGCGTCCCTGAGACCGTATATCTCCTTGTATGGTACGGAATCTCTGTTAGGGTAGTTCTCGAAAGCCCCCACGCCAGGGACATCGATGATATCATAATTCTCGAACAATTGCTCACCAGGATACTTCCGGACTTGGCCATTCTCCAGCCACTGGGAGGCATTCTTCGATGCGAGCAGAACTCCTCTGGGCGCCCATGAGAACTTGTAGCCAAATGGATTATTATTGGCCTCAAATGCCTGAAGCGCGCCTGTTGTGGATCTGAAGGATAATATCTTTCCGCCATTTTCCTGCACTTCATTGATTATCTTCATTGCGGACATGTGATCGATACCGGGGTCCAGTCCGATCTCATTGAGAATTACAACGCCAGCTGCTTTTGCTTCTGCATCCAGTGCCTTCATCTCCGCGCTAACGTAGGATGTGGTGACCATGTGCTTCTTGTGTTTGATGCACAATTTGGCGACCTTGACATGGAAGACATATGGAAGAAGGCTGACAGAGACATCGTGCTTCGCAACCTGCTCTTCCAGGAGCTCGTCCTGGTCAGCAGTAAGAGCCATAGGGGTTCCATCTGGATGACCCGCGATTATCCTCTCGGCCTTGCTCACGGTCCTGCTTGCAACAGTTACCGTAACATTCTCTTGATCCAATAAATACCTTACAAGGGGCGGGGCCACGGAGCCTGCTCCCAATACCAATACAGATGCCATTTATTCACCTCATTCGCGGCTCTCATCAAGGAGAACCGTATTGAGAAGGGATGATAGATTCAGGCTACAAATATGTATCTATATAGTAGTGACATATAAGGAAAAAAAGTGCCATTAATAGATATCATAAAGATACAATATTGTCATAGAATTCATTGTATGAGGACATGGTCAATTTGGCAAAAGGATCACAGGACCTGTAATTGTTCAGGAAGTCATTTACAATGTCCTCGGCAGTGGTCTCGGAGACCGTCAGGATCTGGTCTCCGTTCTTAAGCTCCTGCTTCTTCGTTACCATATCACCATTTCTAAGATACTGGCTTATTGAATACAGGATGGTTTTATTGTCATCCATAACAAGCTCGTATTTCAGTTCGAGCTTGTTCTCATTGGATGATATGGTAATGGATGCCTGGCTCTCCGTTATATTTGTGATGATCAATTTATCATGCCTCTCTAGCTCTTCCTTTAGGTCATTGAAGGCGAGGCTGGCTATCTCCAGGAAATAACTTTGCTCAATTTCCAGGGACTGCTTGGCGGAATAACTCATCAAAGCATTATTGATTTTCAATTTAATTAATGTTTCGAGTTAAGAGGCAATATCATATGGATATCCTCAGGCTCCAGCTCGAAGAGATCTCGCTCCAGTCTATCTGTCTCGGGAGCGATATCTCGCCTCTTGCCAGTTTGCGAAATTCTATGCTCAAAGAAATTCCTGGATATATTCGAAGTCCGGTGTCAACTTGCCCTGGTGGGTGATGGTCGCCCTTTTAAGCTCAGGTGGCAAGTTCAGTGAATTGAAATCCTTCTTGAAATCCGTAGCAACGATGGCTTTCATGAATGGCATCATCTGGCCTCCGAAAAATGTGGATGATTCTCGCGGTAGTTCTGATGGTAAGGTATCGACAGACATGACCACTGGCCCTTCGCCTTCACAGCCGTAGACCATCTCATCTGTTTCCGGGAGATAGACATAGCATGGAGTTCCTGGCTCGGTTGCTTCCAATGTGCACTCGACAGATCCCTCGACATCACATGTGATATCGCCAAATACCTTCATCTTGGAATCCATTGTCCAGTTATCCTTTATCCATTCCTTTGTGACAAGAATTGGATAATCCGGGGTCCAGTAGATGCAGTTGACCAGCATACTAAGATTGTCCATATATTGATTGAACATTCCCTTGTACTTTCCAGGGTTATTGAAATAATCATGAAGCTCGAATTGATGATCCAGGTCTATGGGCTCGAACATATCCTTCTCGTAAAATACTACTTTATAAACTATCTTATTTGAGTATTCTCCAGATTCAATGAAAGCTGCCAGTTCTCCTGGCTGTATCTCTTTTGTTGGCAGGATGTCCAATATTTCCTGCGCTCCCCTGGAAACATTTCCATAGCCCGCAAAACCAACGACCAATGGGCCAACAGCATCTGGCAAGCCCTCTGTCTCGATCCATTTACCAACAACTTCCAGGGCAGTCGTTGCCTCATCCAGGCTATTGTATTCCAATGGTCTCTTGAGACCCAGCATGGGTGTGGTCACACCTTCCCATTTCAGTCTCCTTCCATATGTGTAAAGGGTCTCGATCATGCCAGCCAATCCGGCATAATTGCCGAAGAATACCAGTCTCTGATTCTTATCATTGGTCACCCTCTCATAGTCAAGAAGAGTGCCATTGGAATCCAGTATCTTCTGGAGCATGGCCATATTGTAGCTCTGCCCCTTGATCGTGTGAGAGAAGAAGATGTAAGCCTGATCGTCCACCAGAGCCGGAATGGGGAATTCCTTCACACCCAGCACGAAATCACATCCAGAAAGATCTTCCTGAACAGTCGCTCCTGCTTCTGTGTATTCCTCATTCTTGAATATTCTTATATCTGATGGCTGGACAATTATCTCCACGCCTTGCTGAACAAGTTCCTTCACATGCCCCGGTATTAGTGGAACTCTGCGCTCCCATTCGTTCTTGTCCTCTCTTCTTATTCCTATCACGTTAGTCATGGCAAAACCTCGATGGAGAGGGGATGACCGTTATAGATAAAAACTTAATGCCAATATTTTTTTATTTATATTATCGGGATTCATTATCGTTAATACACTGGCTCATAAAAAACGATGGCATAATGTAATTATTGTCATGTAAAATCTAACACAATCGCATTTCGCGTAATAACCTATATCTATCTGGATAATGAATATAGTATAGAGGATAATTCATGGAATGTCGTGGATCTGTTATTTTGGGCTATTTCAAATACATAAAAAAGACATGGGGTCAGCTTGGCGAAGATGAATGTGCTAAAGCTGTTGGCCTGGGTCCTGGCAAGGTCAAAGAAGCCATATGGTATGATATACGATACAGTGAGAACATACTGGAATGGATATACAAGAACAAAGGTGAAGAAGCGGTTGTCAACTGCGGCACATACACCGTGAAGGATCTAGGGTTCCTATCATACATTGTCAGATTTGCCAATGTGAAAAAGATAATAGGGCGCGCATCGGAAAGCCATAAGGATGCTTTCAAAGGTGATGGCTCCCTCAAGGTGGACATTAAGGACAATAGCGCACTGATAACAATGAAGAACACTGCGATAAGCAAATATTCCTGCCTGGCCTGGAGAGGATGTTTTATCGGCGCACTGGAGATGACGAACACAACCGGCACTGTAATAGAAAAGCAGTGCCAGCTAAAAGATGCGGACCATTGCGAATTTATTATGGAATGGTCCTAGCCACTGCAAATTTGTCATAGAGTGGGTCTGACCATTGCGAATTTATTATGGAATGGTCCTAGCCACTGCAAATTTGTCATAGAGTGGGTCTGACCATTGCGAATTTATTATGGAATGGTCCTAGCCACTGCAAATTTGTCATAGAGTGGGTCTGACCATTGCGAATTTATTATGGAATGGTCCTAAAAAGCCAAACAAATTAATTTTATACACTACCACCATCCCGTCCCATGAATGTAATTGACCTTGTAGCCGAGCTTGTTTCTATACCCAGAGCACACCCACTTTTTTCTTTTAAACCTCGCTGTGCTGGATCGGGCTCCTAAATCAAGCCCATTTCATGTGCTTGATAAAATAGATGCGTGGACTTTGTCCACATCTAAAAAAGAAAAAAGACGGACAAATTAAATCAAGCCAGCTGACTTGATCAAAATAAATGCGTGGGTTCAGTAGGTGAAGTCGCATTTAAAAAGAAAGTCGCCCGACCCTGCTCACTCGGTATTGATTGAACCGTAGATTAGTAAATGAGTAAATAAGCAAAATAATTCTATATCCTAGTGCTATTCAACCCCATGAATGTAATTGACCTTGTAGCCGAGCTTGTTTCTATACCCAGTACACTTGGAAAGACCACGGATATCGAGAACTTCGTGGCTGGCCAGTTATCCGCAATTATCGATACAGAGTTCATCGAGGTCCCGGGCAAGGGCAGGTGCGTGCTTGCCCGTTCTATCGCGGATGATAAAAAGCCGACCATAATCTTCAATGGGCATCTGGATACTGTCGAGGTGTGCAATGGGTGGACAAAGGATCCCTTCAAGCCAGTGATCGAAGGCGATAAGATGTTCGGCCTAGGAACCGCTGACATGAAAGGCGGAGTGGCAGTTGCCATGCTGGCATTTCAAGAAGCTGTAAGAAGAGGCATCAATGCGATATTTGTCGGGACCATTGATGAGGAAGGAGATTCGGCGGGTGGCTTTGCTATCAAGGATCTGGGACTAAAAGCAGATCTGTGCCTGATAACAGAACCCAGCAATGAGAAGATAATGCAGGGCTGTCGCGGCAGGTACGTGGTGGATGTGAACGTGAGCGGAAAGAGCGCTCACGGAGCTGTGCCCGAGAAAGGGGTCAATGCGATCACAGAGGCTGGCCGCCTGCTCTCCAGATTGGATGAGTTACCCCTAATTCATCATGATGTTCTGGGAAAGGGTTCCGTATGCCCACTCAGCGTGGGTGGAGGAACCACCACATTATCGGTTCCGGAAGAATGCCGCATTGTCATCGACAGGCATGTTGTCCCAGGCGAGACAAAGGAAAGTGTGATGCAGGACATACGCAACCTGGCTGGGAAGATAGACAGCCAGGCGACATTCGATGTGGCACTGAACCAGGAAAGACCCACACCTTTCCTGGAGCCATATATCACGCAGGATGATGAATTGACGCGCCGATTCATCAGCACAGTCAAAGGCGATATCGCCTACGGGAAGTCAGTAGGCGATTACAATATATTTGCCACCATGTGCCCCACGATAGTCCATGGGCCAGTAGGGGAGAATTGGCATTCACCAGATGAGTGGGTGTCTATTTCTTCAATAGAAAGATGTCTGGAGAACTACATGAGATTCCTTGATGCTTTCAAGGTCTAATATCTCACATTAATCGTATATCACCATAGACTAACATATGGCTAACATATGATAGAATTTACCTATATATCATATATATGAAGATATATTCAATATATTAAGTAGATACATTTATCTATTAATTGTCATTCAACCACCAGATAGGTGCTAATATGAAAGCGTTCAAAGCAACCGGAACCTTCCTTATGGGCAGAGACACTCAACCATTCAGTAAAGAGGTCGCTGCCAAAGACAAGGAAGATGCAGAGGAACAGGTATACTCGATCATGGGAAGCAAGCATGGTGTCAAGAGGTTCAGGATCGATATAGATAAGATCGTACCCCTGAAGCAAGAGGACATCACGGATTCCGTGATAGCTTACAAGACAAGCAAGGGTGAACAATGAATGAAGAAGAGATCCAGCAGGCCAGTGCTCAATTAGAGAGCTACAGGGGCCAAATGGAACAAATGAAGCAGCAGAACGAGCTTCTCAAGAACCTCAATGATGAGTACATGAGAGCACGTGACACCCTTCTGGACCTCAGCAAGAGATCGCCTGATGACGAGATACTGGTACCCATTGGCGGCAATTATTTTATCTTCGCCAAGGTGGATAAACCCGATAAGGCCATTGGAAGCCTGGGAATGAACCTGGCCGCAGAAGAGAGCACGGAAAAAGCAGTCGAGAGACTGGACAAGAGGATAGCCGAGCTCAGTGATGCGGGAACCAAGATGGCCCAGTCAATGCAGGATATGGATGCCAGGTCCACGGAGCTTACCAATAAGCTCCAGGAAGAATACGCCAAGGGCAATGTACAGTAAGCTTGGTATTTGCCATGTTCAAATTCCTTAAGGATAAGCTGGAAGGGTTCAAAAAACAGACAAAGGAAGAATTCTCAGCAGAGGCTATATCGGAAGATGACGGCAAGCGCATAAAAGAAAGCAAGCTGGACGATATACTCTGGGATCTGGAAGTGGGGCTTCTTGAATCTGATGTGGCTATCGAGGTCATTGAGGAGCTCAAGGAGAACCTGAAGGTGGATCTCATCAATAAGCGAGTGAAAAGAGGTTCTGATTTTGAAAAGTCTATCAATGAAAGTCTGAAAGCCTCGCTCACCAAGATACTGGACACCGAGACAATTGATTTTGATGAGTTCATCAACACCCATGAAAAACCAGTTACATTGATGTTCGTCGGAGTGAACGGAACTGGTAAGACCACTTCCATTGCAAGGATCGCCCACAGACTGAAGAAACAGGGGAAATCCTGTGTACTGGCAGCGGCCGACACATTCAGAGCTGGGGCCATAGAGCAATTGACAATTCATTCGGAAAATCTGGGATTCAAGATAATAAAACATCAATCGGGTGGAGACCCGGCTGCGGTTGCCTATGATGCAGTTGCGCATGCCAAGGCCAGGTTCCGGGATGTCGTTCTCATAGACACGGCCGGCAGGATGCAGACGAACTCCAACCTGATGGATGAGATGAAAAAGATCAATAGGGTTGTCGAGCCAGACATGGTGATATTCGTTGGTGACTCACTAGCAGGAAATGACGCAGTGGAGCAGGCCAGGAAGTTCGAAGAGGCTATCGGATTGGATGCGGCCATACTTACGAAAATAGATGCGGACGCGAAGGGCGGAGCTGCATTATCGATCGCACATGCGGTTGGCAAGCCAATAATATTCGTGGGAACTGGCCAGGAATATGAGGACCTGGAAAAGTTCGATGCTCAATGGATGATCGATAAGATCTTTGGATAGATCTTAATTTTTAAATTTCTTAATGTTTATAAGATACATTTCCTCAGTCAAATTACCATCTTTGTAAGCCATCTCTATTTTATCTATGATCTCTTGATTAGGATGAGGTGGCTCAGGCTCAATTGCCAGATCATCAGCACAGATCGGGCATTGTAGGCCTGGATCGATCAGGAAACCACAAACTGGGCAGATATTTTCGACCTCAGTTGCTTGTTCTTCGTATAGATCATCTTCAGATGATACATCTTCATCAAATGAGGCGTCATCTTCGACAGGTCCATCATCTTTATTTTTACGAACAAATAGGAATGCCAGGAACAATAATATAATGAGCCAGATCAACATCCCGATGTATATCATCGGGTCTTGGTCCTTTGACACATATTCCTCTACCCCATCTTCTGTTTCATCCAGGGGAGCAGGGTCAAATTCATCGAGTACTCCGTCATTGTCATCATCAGTGTCTTCATTGTTACCAATGCCATCCCCATCAGTATCTATTGATTCATCAGCATCAAATGGGAAAACATCATCAATATCTGGAACTCCATCATTGTCATCATCAGGGTCATCCACATCAAGTATACCATCTCGATCATTATCTCCATGAACAACAATGATCTCAATTGTCGAGTTTATATTACCGGAATAATCTTCGACCGTGAAAGTGATACGATAAGTTCCAGGGTCTTCAAAGATATATGATATATCATTTTGATAATTATCCAGATGACCTGGATAATCAATTGACCAATAACTATTTGCAATTCCAATATTGTCTGTTGAATTTGATCCCCAGAGATATGTTGTTTCTCCTTCGATCGTCTCTCTAGGAACATTAATGTCAATATTTGGCTTGGTTGTATCAACTACAAAAAATAGATCTGCATTCATCGGAGGGGATTCTTGATTGCCAGATATATCCTCTGCGATAGAATAGAATTGATACCAACCATCATTTGGTGCATTGGCCTCAACATCATAATAATATGAAGGCGTATAGTTCCATTTTGCATATGTGAAATTATTATGCTCATATTTCCAGTCAGACCAGGTTATATTATCCGCACTGTACCTTGACCATAGGCTTATGCTCTCATAATAATAATGTACGGCATAAGAATAATTGATATTGACCATTGTGTTCTGCAAACCACTTGTTGAATCAGTAGCACTCCAAGAAAAATATAGATCCCCAAGATCATGCCAGAAATCTTCTTGAAAGGATAGCTTAGACACAGGATCTGAAGTATCAATACAAAGAGATATGGGTGGTTCAGAAGGGGATTCTTCATAATTCCCTACTACATCACGTGCTACAGAATATAATTGATAGAAGCCATCATTACTTGGCATTTTAAAAGACCAACTACCATTATTTTCCTCCGCATACCTATGTGAAAAATAATCAGTCCATGTTAGATTGTCAGAGCTACGCCTATAATAAATATTAATTTGATCCAATCCAGTCAAATTATCATGAGCATCGATTGATAGATTAAATGAACCATTGTTATGATAATATGGTACAGGAATTATCTCTGAGCTTGGATTCAGGGTATCACGAATAGTCTTTGTCTCTGAACTATTTTTACATATCTCAAAATTCCCATAATTGTCCTCAGATAAAGAATAGAACTCATAATATCCATCACCTTCAGGGAAGTCAAAAAGCCAATTCCATTGTGAGATAGAATCCTCATTATATTGTTTCCAGGGAGTCCATGTAATATTAAATGAGCTATGGCGATACCATAATGTAACATTCTTAAGGCCAAATCCATCCAGATCCTCTGCGGTAGAATTTATAAGTTCAGACTGAGAGTTAATATATCTGGGAATCGATCGTAAAGATGATGTTGGTTTGATATGATCGTGAACTGGGTTCATCAGTGAATAATTATCACTACTAAATGCGGGATAAGAATCGATATCATATCCCGAATCACCGAATCCATCTGAACCGGATATATTCTGACCCGGACCAGACATCAGATCTAAGCCATCATAGTCCGACCAGTAATTTCCCCCGATCGGGTATATGTTATTCCAATAATTTGTTGAATAATAATCATAGGCACCATAATTATTATCTAAAAATGAATTATGATAGACCATGTTCCAATCTGAATGAGAGAACATTAAGCCTCGAAAGTTATTCCATATTGTATTGTTGATTATAAAATTATTAAAACAATCATATAAATATATCCCATAATATCCATAATTATATGGATACCCATTCCCATGTATCAAATTATTAGATATGGATGAATTTCTCGTACTTTCCATGCATATCCCATAATATTCATTTTCTATCGTATTGTTTTGTATTGTAATATTATTCGAATAACCAGCTAATATCCCACAGGATCCATCCATTAATGTGAAGTTCTGAATGATCGAATCTGAACAATTCGCTAAAATGATCTGACCTGCATCAGATGGTATATTAACATCAGTTTGGTTTTTAAGATAATATATTGGCAACCCATTGATAGTATTATTGATGAATGAATGAGTATTCCAATCCAATATAATATCATTATACCAGTATCTAATCATGATTCCAGTATTTATCAGAACATTGTCTTGGATCAGTATATATTTATTGCCGCGGATACCTATACCGACATCATAGTTATCTATTGAATTATTTATTATACTATTATTATTCCCCGGTTTCATAGTGATTCCAGTATCCCTTGTTCCAGAAAAGATATTGTTCTGTATTATGTTTCTATCACCCTGGCCTTCGATGGAGGTTTCCATAAAAAGGTTATTTTCAATTACATTATCATTACCAGTGAATGAGACACCTCGATAACTATTATGAGCGATCTGGTTATTTACCACAGTATTATTATTCCCAGTAATAATCACTGCGTCCTCTTGATCATAGAGCTTATTATCAAATATCATAAAATTATCTGAGTTGAAAAGTTGAATTCCATTGGAACAATTCTCAATTACAATATCATTGATCTGACCATTTGTACAGAATCCTAGAATGATGCTGCCGTATGTCTCTGTAAAAGTATAATTGGAGAGCACGACATTCTTGCAATCTGCATATATTATCTGGCCTGGACCAGTTACATAAGGAGGGGTGTTAGTGTTCTTGAAATAATATATCGGCAACCCTTGAACTAAATTTGTGGTGTAAATATAATGAGTATCCCATTCTTCGACTAAGGTTCCATAGATATGAATTCCATTGCTAAGGATATTACCTGAAAATGTATTGTGTTGGGATCGCAACATACGGATATCATCCCAATTGTTGATACTCCACCAATAGGGAGAAATATGAGTCTCAATCTGATTATTGATGATCAAATTGTAATTGCTTCCATCTAGGAACAATCCATAATATACCGAACTAATTTGATTGTTTTCAATAAGGTTATGATCTGAATGAACAGATAGATATATCCCTCTGCTGCAATTATGGATAATATTATTGATAATATCACCATAATCAGTATTCCATAGTTGAATCCCAGCAGCTTCCCAATATAATCCACTCCAATTAGAATAAGGAAACATCAATGTACAATTTCGGATAATGAAGTTATCTGTCACGTTCCCCAAGTAAATGCAGGGTCCAAAAATGGTTCCATTGATCTCCCAGTTCTCGATCACCCAGGGATTGCCAGCACTCCCATTCCCACTAGATACTCCATTAGCAAGGGTAAAATCAGCATTTGAATTTATTCGGATCTCACCGCGAGGTGTAGTTGTAATCACATATGTAGACACATCCTTGGCTTCCGTATTATTAGCATTTGGTTCGGTAAATAATATGATGGAACTAAATATCAATAGTACCGATAGCCAAACAGTAAATGCCTTTCTCATCTTCCTCTTCCTCAGCCTAGTTTAAGAGTTTAGAGTATTTTAGGGTTGTGGAATATAAGAAAAGAAATAAGATGCGGGGAACCGTGTGAACGATATGCCCTTGGCATGATGTTCACATCGTAGGCCATAAACCCAATTCTCGAAGCTTACGTCTTGCTTCGAGTCCAGATGAAACATAATGGTGGGTTTACGGCAACCGTTTACTACTTTCGAATCCTATAATGAAAAATGCGGGGAACCGGATTTCGCACCTACACTTCATTGCGGTGCTCTCTCGAATTTACAAGTAAATTCTCGATCGAACTTCGTTCGAATCCTATAATGAAAAATGCGGGGAACCGGATTCGAACCGGCGAATCACTAAGAACTAGACCCTGAATCTAGCGCCGTTGACCAGGCTTGGCTATCCCCGCATGGTGTTATGGATAAGCCCTGTAAATTCAAGAGGTTTATAAAATCTTTGATTGGATTGTATAATTTTCCGCCGATATCCTTATATCATGAAATTATCATGCCGAATACAATGGCCTCACTTGGCGCACTCAAAAGGAGCATGGCTCTCACCCTGATCATGATATTCGGACTTCTGTTCGTGTTCATCATGCTGATATTCGAATTCATGATGTGGTACTACAATGGAACTATCAATATTATCGGCCAGCTTATTTTGATATTCTTCTTTGTCGGCATCTTCATGCTCATACAATGGGCGGTCTCCCCCGGTATAATAAGATGGGGGTCCAAACTTCAGTATCTAAAGCCCGGAGAATACCAGTGGCTGGAGCAGGAAGTTAGTCAATTGTCAAAACAGGCGGATATCCCCATGCCGCGATTGGCCATCTCCCGAGACCCAACACCCAATGCCTTCGTGTTCGGAAGATCAAGAAAGAGTTCCACACTGACTGTCCACACCGGGCTATTGGAGAAGCTCAATCAGAACGAGATAAGAGGCGTTCTGGCGCATGAGATAGGACATCTGCGTCACAATGATGTCGTTGTCATGACGGTTGTAAGCGCAATACCCATGCTGGCCTGGATGCTGGCCCGAAGCTTCCTCTGGGGAGGAAGGCGCAACAGGGATGCTGGTGCGATCATCATAGTTGCCATTATCAGTTATGTGGTCTACTTCATATCCCAATTACTTATATTGAAGCTGTCAAGACAGAGAGAGTTCTATGCTGATTCTTACTCGGCTGTCGCTACTGGTGATCCGCACAGCCTCAGCTCGGCACTTGCCAAGATAACATTCGGACTATCACTATCAAATGAAAAGCCAGGGGCTGCCAGGGCCTTTTATATCGGGGATCCAGTTAGCGCGAAGAGGGAGATCGCCAGCATCATGCAGAATAAGAACAAGTACGATCTGGATGGAGATGGGGTTCTGGACGAAGGAGAGCTACAGAAGGCCATGGAGGAGCAGGCGAAGAGTGGGCGCGCCAGGATGGAGTTCATGTCCACCCATCCGTCCACATTCAAGAGGATACTGCTTCTCAAACAGATAGAAACTGACATTGGCCATGGTGGGGCCAATGCGAATATCTATGATCATATTTGATCTTTTATTGTTATACAAAACTCTGTACCAATTTCCTTATATAATTGAATTTACAATATATTCATTTAATAACATTGTGGGAGATGAGTTCATGTTGATCAAGATATATGCAAGAAGGATAAAGGTCTATACAGGCAGGAAGATGGAGCGCAGGGGAAAGTGGGAAAGATATGCCTGCCATGGTGGAATGTGGGCCGCAGAGGATGGATTCTTATTATACACAAATGATTTTGACATGATAAGCAGGAAGGCTATCTTGCTTATCAAAGAGCTGGCGGAAGAAAATGCACATATTGAGGATATTGAAATAAGAATAATGGACATAATGCAGAACAAGCCAGCTATCAACGCCCTGCTTGATAATATCAAAACGATCCCCACGGTGAAGATCGGGAAGCACAAGCTGGAGGGTGTCCCCAAGAAAGAAGACCTCAGGAAGGCTTTTGGGAATAGCTGAACTACCTACAAAATAAATTGTACATACAAATAGTTTAATATACACTTGTGTCTGGTCACTATCAATGACATCGATCAAAGATAATGATATAGTATTGGCGATAGAGGATCTGAAGAAGGGTAAGCCAGTCTTCATCTATGATGCCGATGGGCGAGAGGAAGAGACTGACATCGTCATGGTATCTGAATTTATGAAACCAGATGATATCATGCTGCTCAGAAAGGACGGTGGAGGGCTTATATGCTCCACCGTGACTGATGAGATAGCAGACAAGATGGGGCTTCCATTCATGGTGGATGTTCTCAGAGGAGCGAAGGCCGAGATGCCACTTCTGGAAAGAATGATACCAGACCATCTTCCTTATGATACAAAATCCGCTTTTTCACTGACCATAAATCACAAGGATAATTATACTGGCATCACCGACAAGGACAGGTCTATGACCGCGTCCGAATTTGGAAAACTAGTAAAGCTTATAGGCGATGATGGTTTAGTTACAGGAAGCGGTGTGGATGAGTTCACCAGCAGGTTCAGAACTCCCGGACACTTGCATTTGCTGAGGGCGGCCAAAGGTCTTTTGGACAATAGAAAAGGCCACACGGAATTGGCAACAGCTCTTTGTCTGATGGGAAAAATATCACCATCTGCCACCATCTGTGAGATGATGGGGAATGATGGAAATGCCCTTCAGCGACCAGATGCGATGAAATATGCCCAGGACAGGGGCTTCATCTATCTGGATGGTAAACAGATAATAGAGGAATGGAAAATATGGTCCGAGTAATGACCTCCGGTGTATTCGATATCCTGCATCCAGGACATTTATTCTATCTAGAGGAAGCAAGAGCTCTGGGTGATGAGCTTTATGTCGTGGTCGCAACAGACAATACCGCCAGGAACCGCAAGCATGAACCCATCAATACCGAGGATATGCGATTGAGGATGGTACAGGCTCTCAAGCCAGTTGACGAGTCCTTTTTAGGATATGATGGAGACATCTACAAGATCGTTCTTGAGATCAAACCGGATATAATCGCCATTGGGCATGATCAAAAACACACGCCAGATGTGATCAAAAAAGATCTGGCAGATCGTGGTCTGAATGTCGAGGTCGTGCGCTTGGGTAGAGTTGATCATGATCTGAACGGAACCCGCAAGATAATCCGAAAAGTAATAGACTGGCACATATTCCAGAAGAAGATGGAAGAGGTCGAGAAGGGTGGCAAGCGGGGGGACGATATATGAAGCGTATCGGCATCGTGGACACAACATTTTCAAGAGTGAATATGGGATCCATAGCCATCGATGAGCTGAAAAATACTGGAATTGGCTATATTATCGAGCGTTATACAGTTCCTGGTGTCAAAGATCTGCCAGTCGCATGCAAGAAGCTGATGGAAGAAAAGGATTGCGACATCGTGATGGCTCTGGGTATGCCAGGGCCAAAGGATATTGACAAGGTTTGCGCACATGAAGCTTCAACTGGCCTCATAGCAGTCCAGATCAAGACGAACAAACACATTATAGAAGTGTTTGTCCACATGGACGAGGCAAAGGATGATAAGGAACTGGCATGGCTCACCGAGAGAAGAGTAAGGGAGCATGCGGTGAATACCTATGATCTGCTTTTCAAACCAGAGAGATTGATAAAACAAGCGGGAACCGGACAAAGACAGGGTTTTGAAGACACTGGCCCGGTAGATGGAGGGAATATTGGCGGGCATTGATGCAGCCAATATATGATAGTATAAATATAATTCACAATATTAAAATAATAATATTAAATTCAAAGAATAATAAAAAGTAAAGGAGGAGTAAAAAATGAAAATAGGAATTGTGGTATCGGAATTCAATTACGACATAACCATGAGTATGCTGGAAAGGGCCAAGGCCCATGCGGATTTCCTTGGCGCGAAGGTCGGAGAGATCATCCACGTCCCAGGGGTCTATGATATGCCCCTGGCGGTCAAGAAATTGCTTGCAAAGAAGGATATCGATGGTGTAGCCGCTCTTGGAGCAGTCATCGAGGGCGAGACAGATCATGATGATGTCGTGATCAATCAGGCCAGCAGAAAGTTGACAGATTTGTCATTGGAATTTGACAAGCCTGTTGGCCTTGGAATAACTGGACCTGGCATGTCGAGGCTTCAAGCAGAGGCAAGGATAGAGAGAGCGAAGTCTGCTGTCGAATCCATTGTCAAGATGCACAAAGCATTGAAATAAACAATAGGAAAAAGCCAGCCATTTGAAAGGCTGGCTTGTTTTTATATTTGCTTAATTTATATTATTGTCTATATAATATTGGATATATTATATTGATTAAATATATCTGAATATATATTTAATTCAAATTAATATTAAGATAGCGATGTGGTCGAAAGCCAAATGCCCGATCCCTTATCTATTCCTGAATGACTTCGAATCCATCTTGATCGAATATCAGTGGGAAGTATCCCCTGGCATGGTTGGATTTTCTCATCTTCGCAACACCCAGGAACAGATTGACATTATTATCATCCCTCTTGAGATCAAGGTGAATTATTCCATCACTAAGGAAGTCCTCATCCCGGTTCAGATCACCCTGTCTGCTATCTTCTGAAATAATAAATACAGTAACACCCAGCTCTCTAAGCCAGCCGAAGAATCTGAATAATTCCGCACGCTTGTTCTTAACATCTGCCATGACCTCGATAGCAGGCAATGAATCTGCAACCAAGATCTCATATTCCATGCTGGCCTGGATATTCTCCGCATACATCTTGAATATCCTCATCCAGCTCTGCCCTTCCTCGGATGTGTCCACATTGGATTTCAAATATCCCATGTCCACTATATTGACCATGTTCTCCACAGCAATATGATCCATTCCAAGCTCGGCCATATGCTCAAGCAGTGAATCTCGTCCTTGCTCGAGGGACATGTATATCCCTTTCTTACCTTCCTTTAAAGCGTTTTGATAAAGTATATTGTAGCCTATGGATGATTTCATTGTTCCTGGCTTTCCAGCCAGTAAGACCACGTGGCCCTTTGGTATTCCACCATTCAATTGCTCGTCAAGTCCCTTTATATAAGTTTTCAAACGTTCCATGGTATTATCCCCTACTGACGTGGTAAATATCTGTTTGTGTATAAATATTATCACCATCATTGACGATCTATTAGCGATATTGATGGATTTCAAAAACCATATTACTCAATAGATGATCTTCATCGCACTCTACCGATTGCATAAATACTCCTTTTATATTCCCATTATGAGGTCGTGTATTGGTTCCAGGCTCCAAAAAAAGGCTAATCACCATGTTATTGTTGATGGTGATCGTTTTCAGCATAGGTAATCTTATCTTCAATGTTGAGAGACTGGACATGGGCGACGAGATAATTCTAGATAACCCAGAAGCAGAGGGAGGGGGATCGTACATAGCCTCCAGCAGCACGATGGCCGAAACTGTCAGATACATGATGATAGGATTCATGGCCATCGGGATCATCATAACCATAGGCGGTATCGTCTATGGCACAGCCACCAAAGACAAGGAATTCATGAAATCCATCATGTATCCTCTGATAGGTGGTGGGTTGGCAATCCTGCTCATTGTTGGAACATTCGCCTATCTGGAGATCGAGAAGAGTGAATACACCCAGAATGAGCTTCTGGAAGAAGGCTATACATCATCCAATAGCACAGGAGGCTCTGGAAATTACACAGAGCCATCAAATGTGAAGCCAGACGGCATGGACATGGCAGTATCTGTTATGTTGGCCATAGGGGCTGTTGCGGGGATAGCTATTGCCATATTCGCCATCAGCCAGATAACCCAACTCAGAACTGAATCTTTATCTGGAATAGATATGGAAGCAATGACCGAAGAAGTGGGGCAAACCATCCAGAAAGCGATGGACGATATGACGAGTGGGACTGATGTCAGATCGTCCATAATGAGATGTTACAGTGATATGTGCAAGCTGGCGTCCAAGCATGGCATTTCCGATGAAGAGCATCTGACACCCCGTGAATTTGAATCAATGGTCGGCTCCAGGCTTCCCATAGAAGATGAGAAATTACATGATCTTATACTGATATTCGAGGAAGCCAGATACAGCGACCATGATCTGTCAGAAGAAATGCGTAATAAGGCCATTATCGCCCTTGGCAGCATAAAGGACGATCTTGTGATCGAGGAAGAAATAGATATAGAGACAGTAGATGAGATTGAGAAAGTGGATGACAAAAAGGTAGAGAAGGATAAGAACAAGAAAATAGAAACGGAGAAGAACAAGAGGATAGAGGGGGAGAAAGACAAGGAGAAAGAGAATGACGATGATCACGACACGCCCTCGGTCGTGATGATCCAGGTAGGTGATGATAATGGCAAATAATAATGAAGCCGCTCTTGACAGATCATCATATGTTTCCACACACGTGGAGATCACACCATCCGATACCTTGAAACTTGTTGAGGGAAAGCTGATAGGCGAGAGTTTGCTTGGGCCTACTGGCATTAGGGAATTGTTCATCAATGCCCTGGTTCTCGTGTTCTATCTGGTCCTGCTTTCTATTCCATTTGTTTCATTTGCCTTTGTCAGTGGGGGGATGAGGTGGATAATTGTTGTCATGGTGGTGACAACAATCGCCCTCTACACTGTCTATGTTATGAACATGGGCATCCAGAAGAAGGCATGGAAAAAGACGATCATGGAAAAGAAATACTTCTCGGGTGATCTTTCACGAGCGAATGACATAATCACAAGGGGAGCTGGCGGATATAGCTACAGCCAGCAGTTGATGAGAGAGATGATGGCGGAAGCCATGATAGAGAAGATCAGACTGGGAAGAGGAATGACCACCAGAGAGATCGAGATGGCCATTGATGAGCCTGAAAGATTCAGGGATATCGTTGATGATGAGATTATAGCGACCTTCATACTGGCCAATCAGAAAAAGGCAGAGGGATGGAGCGATAGGATCTCCCGAAAGAAGAGTGATCGGGAGAAGACCGAGAGCGGTCGTAAATTCATGTTAGAGATCAAAGATATATTAGAAAGAGTGGAGGACTGGGAGTGAATATTAATGAACTGGCAGAAAAGTGCAATGGAATAAAGACGGAGGTGGCCAAGGCCATCGTTGGAAAGGATGATGTCATCGATAAGGTGATACTGGCCACCCTGGCAAATGGCCACATACTATTCGAGGATTTTCCTGGATTGGCAAAGACCCTATTGGCCAATACATTCTCAAGGGCATTGGGCTGTGGCTTCAGAAGAGTGCAGTTCACCCCGGATCTACTTCCTGCGGATATTACTGGATCATATATCCTGAACAGGCAGACCAATGAGTTCGAGCTGAGAAAAGGGCCGGTGTTCACGAACATACTGCTGGCGGATGAGATCAACAGAGCCCCACCAAAGACTCAATCCGCTCTGTTAGAGGCAATGCAGGAGCGCCAGACGACTCTGGAAGGAGATACACACAAACTACCAGCTCCTTTCATCGTTATAGCCACGCAGAACCCCATCGAGTACGAGGGAACATACCCGCTCCCTGAAGCTCAGATAGATCGATTCATAATGCGACTGGATATTGGCTATCCAACTCTCAAAGGGGAAGCCGAGATACTTAGAAGAAGGCGAACCAGGAAGAAAGAGGAAGTTGACATATTAGCTGTCAGCTCACCTCAGGAGATCATCTCGATGCAGGCGGCCATCGAGGAAGTGCATGTTGAATCAGATATAGAGGAATACATAGCACAGATCGTGCAGAACACAAGAAAACACGGTCAGGTGGAGGTCGGAGCCAGTCCAAGAGGTTCACTGGCCCTTATGCAGTTGGCAATGGCACGTGCGGCCATGAATGGAAGAGACTATGTTCTTCCGGATGACATTAAGGGGATGTGTGTGCCGGCTTTGGCCCATAGAATAATCCTCAAGCCAGATCCATGGATAAAGGGCATCAAGACAGAGGTCATTGTTGACAAGGTCGTCTCTGATATTCCTGTCCCGAAGGTGAAATAACTGAGATGAGTGAATCTAAATGAGATCGAGAAAAGGATTCTGGATAGTGGCTTCCGCCATAGCCTGTATAGTCATGGGTGTATGGCTTCGCAGTGGTAGCCTTATTGCCATATCCTTGCCCCTGATAATTTATCTGGTGGTATCGATCACGATGTTCAAGGACCCCAATTACTCGCTGAATATCAGCCGCTCGATAGATGAGAGCAGGGTGATGACGGGTGACAATATCCAAGTCACGCTTCATTTGAAGAACACCGGAGCAGCTATCCAGTGTTTGGAGATCGAGGATCTCATCCCGCCTTATGTAAAGGTGTCCGAGGGAAGCAATAAGGCCATTCTGACACTGAAGGAACTCGAGGAATATGATCTCGAGTATCAGATAGTCTGCCCATACAGAGGAAGGTTTGAGTTCAAGGGTGTGTGGATCAGAGCAAAGGATTTCATGGACTTCTACACACAACAGATGGAGATCAAGCTTCTGACAACGATCTCTGTCACATCCGAGATAGAATCCTCCAAGGGACTGAAGATCGCACCCAGAAAGACCAGGAACTGGATCGGCATGATCAAGGCTCGCAGAGTGGGTGTGGGTACCGAGTTCTATGGAATTCGGGAATACATTGCTGGAGACGAGCTCAGAAAGATCAATTGGAAAGCATCTGCCAAACGCGACGTGTTAATGACAAATGAATTCGAGAGCGAGTGCAGTGGTGATGTCACCATCATGCTCGATGCCAGAACAGAAACGAATGTTGGCAATACAGACAAGAACACGGTGGAACATGGAGTGAGAGCCGCCTCCACGATAGCCTCTCACATACTCATGGACAAGAACCGTGTTGGACTTATTGTATTGAGGGACATAATCGACGAGGTATATCCTGCCTTTGGGAAGAGGCAGTATTATCGCATCTCTGAAAAGCTGATGGATGTCCAGCCAGGAGGGAGCATGCCCTTTGATGATGCTCGCTGGATGGTGACCCGGCATTTCCCACTTGAATCACAGATAATCGTCATAAGCCCGCTTGTGGATTACAAGATCGTGCAGAGCATCGCGGATCTCTGTGCCAGAGGGTATGACGTAGTAGTTGTCTCGCCATCTCCGATCAAGGTCGAGGGGCAGATAATCGAGGCCTCGAATGAGTTGGAAATGGCCAAGAACCTGAAGAGATTGGAAAGAGACAATCTCATTTCAGAACTATATCGATATGCCAGGGTGGTGGATTGGGATCCATCAGAGCCACTGGCAAAAGCATTGAAGGGGGTGGAAAGATTAAGAGCGAGGTTCTAGAGGAACAGACAGACTATGAAACTGAAATATCTGTTGATGGATATTCCACCCTCGGAACAAATGGACATGCCAAGCCAGGTATCAATCCCATGGCCATCATTTCCCTTTCCATACTTATTTGCCTGTCAATGTGGCATCTTCTGCAAACATATGAAGCAGGAGCGGATATGAATGATCATATTACCGCAATAGCATTGAGCATTATCATTGGTGTGACTGGCCTTTTCATAAATGTTCCAGGAAAAGGAGAGTTGAGAGATTACCTGACAAACAAGCTGGAGCGCAATCGCCATCTATTGTTGGGCATCTCCTGTGTCATAATGGGAGGCATTCATTTCATGACATTCGCAAAGGCGACTGACATCGTGCCCATGTTCGGCTTCATGGTCATGCTGATCGCCTATTATGACCTGGGATCATTGGCCATCCGTACCGCGCCTTATTTGATCCTGAATGATACGAATGATAGCACCAGGCGGTTCATAAGATACTCGGGAGGCAAGATACTTGTAGCCCTCGGGATCACCTTCCTCATGTCCACATTCATGCTGTTCATATCCCTCATGGGCATAATTGGATTTACAGGGGTCTGGACTGTTCTTATTCTGGCAGCCATGCTAATGGGATCACTTGGCATGATAGTCCGGTCTGGCAATGTGTGAATTCGGTAAACACAATAGTTTTCGGTAAGCCGAAATTTATATATACACAATTATCATTAGGTAAATTGCAGGTGAGAATTTGGAAAGCGTGACATTCGCATTATTACTGACCACCATAGCGGGTCTATCCACTGGATTGGGCGGAGCAGTCGTACTGCTACAGAAAAAGCCCAATAAAACCCTCCTCACCTTTTCCCTGGGGCTTTCAGCCGGGGTCATGGTATATGTTTCTTTCATGGAGCTTTTACCCGATGCGATCGAGGGCATTGGAGAGGTTGCTGGCATACTGGCCTTCTTCGTCGGAGTTATGTTCATAGCTCTGATCGATGCCCTTCTACCGAAACAGCTGAATCCTCATCATTTCAGCAGGATCACTGGCAGAAAATGTGAAAAGAAAAAGAAGAGAAGTGAAGCAGAATGCCGCCTAATGAGGGTGGGCACCTTCACAGCAATTGCCATAACGATCCATAATTTCCCAGAGGGAATAGCGACCTTTAGCGCGAGCCTGACGGACATCAGACTTGGGATGGTCATTGCCATCGCGATAGCCTTACATAATATTCCAGAGGGCATCTCGGTAGCCGCCCCCATATTCGCAGCCACAGGTGATAAGATCAAGGCCTTCAAGTACGCCTTTCTATCTGGAATAGCAGAGCCCATTGGTGGTATATTCAGTTTTATCGTGCTCTACAATTTCATGTCTGATTCCCTTTTGGCAGGATTACTGGCCTTTGTGGCTGGAATAATGATCTACATATCTCTTGATGAGATATTACCCACAGCCCATAGCTATGGCAAGAGCCATGTTGTGCTGGCAGGTGTTATGCTGGGTATGTTCATAATGGCAATGAGCTTACTTATGTTGTGAACTGCCAGATATCCTGAAAATTTCCATAGATATTATGCACAAATCTAAACCAAGCTTTTATTATGGGTATTGCATTCTCGATAAAATTACCAAAGGGCGCGTAGCCTAGCCAGGATATGGCGCTAGCCTTCTAAGCTAGAAGCCAGGGGTTCGAATCCCCTCGCGTCCGCTCTTTTATTTTTTTAAGATGCGACTTTATCATTTGATCCCACGCATCTTTTTTATCAAACAAATTTGTAAAAGATTCAGGTAATGAGTTTGATTCGATATGTTTAGAGGACGCGAGGTGGATGAGAACGGAGTTCGACGAGATTTTTCTGAATATAATGAAGAAAAAGCGAGCAAGACCTGGATGCTGAAAGCAGACAGGTTGCTGATCCCCTCGCGTCCGCTCTTATTTTATTATCTTAATAAATGCGAAGTGTTGTAAACAAAACACTTATCTATTCTCTTTTGATTACTATACTATAGTTAATCCAGGGATGGACCTTAATGACCAAAATACTGAACAACCTTATCGTGCTAGTTATTTCAATTGTATTATTATCATCATCATTGACATTTGTTGGAGGGTTACAGCCTGCTGAAGATATCACACCAGCAGCAGAGCCAGAATCTCCTGGACTTGATTTGTTTGACCCATGGCCGACCTTCACAGGAACGACCGTCTACCATTCATGGGATGAGGCAGAGGCCGAGATGCTACAGATCGCTCTGGACCATCCAGACATCGTACAGCTTACCAGCCTTACCAAGACCTGGGAGAACAGGGATGTCTGGGCCTTCAAGATATCCGACAATCCTACAGTGGAAGAGTCGGATGAGCCAGAGGTATTCTTCAATTCCCTACACCATGCCAGAGAGTGGATGACCATCGAGATCGCGCTCTATGCGATCCATTTCCTGACTGACAATTATGGTATAAATGCCACAGTTACCGATATCGTGGACAATCGACAGATCTGGATAATACCTGTCGTCAATCCAGATGGAAGAGTGATCGACAGCCCAGGGGATGATCCAGCAGACCATACAGCTCAACCGTATGGTTGGAGGAAGAATGCCAGGGACAATAATGGTGACATGGTCTTCAATGAGGCGGATGATGGTGTGGATCTCAATAGAAATTATGACTGGCTATGGGGATCTTCAGGCCAGCAATCGGATCCAACGAACTACCTATATGGTGGGCCAACAGCCTTCTCTGAACCAGAGAGCATCGCGATACGGGACCTTTGCATAGAGCATGATTTTGTCTTTGCAGTTAACTATCACACTTACAGCCAGCTCATTCTTTACCCATGGGGCTGGACATTTGAAGATACAGAGGATCATGATCTACTGGTCACTGTCGCATGGGATCTCGAAAGCAGGATCACCAATCTAGCGGGAAGCGCGCATGATGGTTATGTTCCCGAGCAGGGTGCGGATCTTTACCCCACTTCTGGTGGAACTGATGACTGGATGTACGGCAATCAGGGTATTCTTTCCTACACCATCGAGGCCTATCCATATTATGACTGGGGTGGCGGCGGACCTGAGAGCAGCGCGGCCATTCAGGAGCCATACGACCTTTTCCATCCAAGAGAGGATAAGGTTCTGCCAGTCTGCCAGGATAATCTGCCAGCGATCATTCGATTATGCGAGATCGCTGATAATCCCTTCCAGGTGATGGATCATATAGAGATATCCACAGTTGATGAAGAACTGGTCATCGAGAAGGGAACTGGGGATTCAACGACAATTGATCTTCTAAACAATGGCCAGGGAGATGGTGACTACACGATAACAACCAGCTCGATAGCTGGCTGGTCGATAACTCCTTCCCCGGCAGCCAACAATATACTGAAAGATCAGACTGTACAGTCAACACTGAGCATCACGGTGCCAGGAGCAGCAACACCCGGTGAATATACCATCTGGGTGAATGTGTCGATGGATACGAATTCCAGCTGCACGGACTCATGCGAGGTCACCGTCATCGTGCCTTATTCCGATGACGTTGGCGTGGATTCCATATATCCCTTCGAGGAAATGGGGATCTACCCGATGGGCGAGTACCTGATCGATGGAACTGTCAAGAATTATGGCGAGTTCCAGGTTCCATCCTTTGACACCACCTGCACGATAACCCGATTTGGTGGTGGAACTAATTACAATCTATTCTCGGATGACATGGAGAGCGGCATGACCCAGTGGGTGACTGAGGACTGGGATGGCACTCTTACTAATGACTACTGGCATACTGTATCATCCCGCAGCAATTCTCCATCCAACAGTATGTTCTGTGGCCCGGCTACCAGCGGCTACACGATATATTCAAATCAATTCCTTACCATTGCTGACCCAATTGACTTAAGGGATGCGGAGACCGCGACTCTCACCTACTGGACATGGCATGAGCTTGTGAACGATGGTTACGATGCGGACTTCTGTGTGGTAGAAGGCTCTGTGGACGGTGGCCATACGTGGAGCTTTATCGACCGCTACACAGGCGATGATATGACATGGAGGGAGCGAACTAATGACCTCACCAATTTCACTGGCTACCCCGAATTCCTGCTTCGATACAGGTTCACATCAGACAATATGGATTATGGGGATACAGGTTTCTATTTCGATGACATAAGTATAGACGCGTTCATACCCGGCGAGACCGTGGTATTCGGCCCCACCATCCAGACCACAAGCGCACCACTGGACACGCAACTTACCGAGGATCTGCAATGGCAATATAACTTCGATCAGAGTGGCACATACAGAGTGTCCATGGAGACCCAGTATGGTGCAGATGGCAATACAGCGAATGACCTGTTGGATGTCATATTCGATATAGGCAGCACACACCTGCCAGATTTCACAGGTGTGGATGATGTCATCAATATCGGAACTGGGGATCAGCTTGACATTTACTGGAGCGCGGCAAATGATCCGAATTTGCCGATAACCTACAGCCTTTACAGATTTGACAATTTACCAAACGAAGCGGAGGTTAACGCTTCGTCCGCCATATGGACTGGCACAGCTCTTTCCTACAGTGATAACAGTGTGACTGCCGGGGAGACCTATTTCTACATCGTGAGGGCGAGCGACGCCCTCGGCCAGGAGGAATGGAACATGCTGGCAATAGATGGGACACCATCCATTCAGTTATTGTTCCAGGTACAATCGCCAATGGCTGGCTTCCGCGATCTCAATCAAGATACCTTTGAATCATCCATACAGATTGCGACCAGCCCGGACATAACAGGCCCGGGACAGTATCAGGTCGGAGGGGCTGATGACCATTGGCTTTCCGAAGTTTATACCAATGCCCAGCAAATGGACGGCACATGGAAATTCAATATCTGGGGACAGATGAGCAATGACATGGCCAACTCGAACCTTTATGCAAGGGTTTACAGATACAGCGATGATGGCCTTCTTTTCCAGACCGTACTGGATGATGAAGATACCAGTGCCTTCGCAGGTGCCTATCACGAATTCTCATGGGAGCATACGGTGGCAGGCGTCACATTGCCCGCCAGTGACAGGTTCTATGTGGAGATATGGCTGGATGCCTCAAGTGGCGCGGCAGGTCAGTCCGGGGAGACATTGAACCCGGACTTTACCGGAAGTGCCAGCAGCTGGACATATTATGATTGGGAAGATACAGGAGGAGGAGATTCTACAGGAGCCTGGGCTGGCTCATATATCAATGTCAGACTGGATGATGCAAATACAGGAGGTTCATCCGAGCAGACATACTCAGGATACTGGGAGCAATCCTTCGACACTGGCACAGTTCCCAATTCAGCTTATATCGAGCTTGATTGGAGCTGTACGGAATTCGATGGTGGAACTGCGAACCTTATCGCATATGCCTTCATAGATACCGCATCAGGCTTACCATCTGTCGGAACACAGGTCTGGAGCAGCGGCCAGATAACTGGAACTACTACATGGGCCTCAACTGCTCAGATCGATGTGAGCAGTGTGATGGGAACCGGCACCACTTATTATCTCAAGGTGGGTCTCAGAGATACAAATCTTGCAAAGAATGAGGGGCAGAGAGAGGTTGGCTTTGACAATGTGAAAGTCGTTTACGGCACACCAGCGCCTGTCTTCACATTTGCTTTCGACCATCAAGCAACACCGTCCGGCATAGAGGCCGCCCTCACTTCCATAGGCGGCGGCATAACCTATGACATTGACCTTACTGGCATAGCCGCAGATACCTGGGTGATGGCATCCTTCCCGATATTTGCGACTGGAAACCCGACCACGATCATCGATGATGCACTTCACGGGGACGCGAACACCACATGGGATATCATCATGTGGTATGATGCCAATGATACAGACCACTGGAAGTCATATGATAAGACGCAGGCAGCTGCCGGAATTCCACAGGATCTACTAACCATTGACAATCAATATGGATTCTGGATACACATCACGTCCAATTCAGGTGATGAGCTACTGTCCATCGGAACGGGCAATCAACCCGCAACATCCAGCATAATTCTGGAAGCTGGATGGAACCTTGTTGGATATCCATCCGCCACCCCAAGGCAGGCAGATGCAACACTGCCTGGCGAGGTAACTATGATCGCCTTCTACAACGATGCACAGGCATATTCTATACAGGAATTGCCACTTGCCTCGGTGACAATGGAAAGTGGAAATGCATACTGGGTGTATTCGACAGTGATGGTGCAGTGGGATGTGGACTGGTAATGCTAGCGATGAAGATATAGCTCAAACATTAATATGCTGACAATCGCCTGCTAAAACAATTTCAGTAGAACCATCTTCCAGCTCCAGAATAAGCGCGCCTTTATCATCAATGTCCTTCGCAGTACCAGCAAGCTCATCCATCTGCCTCAGTATTAGGACCTTCTTGCCGAGGGTGTCGGCCATATCCCTCCACTCATTCAGTATCTCTTTGTCTTTACCTTCAAGAGCCATATTGTAAAAACGCTCCAGCTCGCAAATAAGCTGGATCTCCAATTGCTTGATCTCGGTCTGGCTGCCTTTTTCCTCGATGATAGAGGTGGATACCGGGCTGAACTCATAACCTTCTTGAACATTATTATTGACATTGATGCCCATTCCGATGATGACCCAGCGATTATCCTCGTGTAATATCGACTCTGCCAGTATCCCGGACATCTTTTTCCCGTTTATCATAACATCATTGGGCCATTTTAATCTGGCATCAAGGCCGGACACTGCATTCACTGCCCTTGCGACTGCACAGCCAGCCATCAATGGGAGAATACCGAGCTTATCGCCTACAAGGCCGCCTTTCGGCTTGAGAGCCACCGACACCCAGAGTCCACCCTTGGGAGACTCCCAGACGCGCTCCAGACGTCCTTTACCACCCGTCTGGATTTCGGATATGACCAGGGTGCCTTCCTCCGCACCCTGGCCTATCAGCTCTTTGGCGTATTCATTGGTCGAACCAACCTCCTCGAGGCGCACAACTATCTTGCCGATCTCGGTCATGGAAAACCACCTTTCATTCAGATACTATTTCTTTTTCTTCTCTTCTTTATTGAAGATACTGAATGTTCCTGGTGTGGAGACAGTTATGAATATTGCTTCACTGGTTCCCTTGTTCTTAGCCCAATGTGTGTCATCCGAATGGTGGAAGAGCGTGTCCCCTTCCTGGAAGATGAACTTCTCATCTCCAACATGGTATTCTAATTCTCCTTTTACCATAAATTTTATCTCTTTACCTTTGTGGGAAAAACCCTGGGTCTTGCATTGAGGTAGAATATGAGTGACAGTGGCTTCCATCTTTTCCTTCATCACGATATTCCTGTAAAGCACACCTGTTCTCTTCTCATCCTTCAATGACTCCCCTTTCTTCATAAGTACTGTATTTGCCATAAAATCTTCACCTTGTATGTATATGGATGCCGAATTATTTAAATGTTAAGCATGCACGCCCTAATTTAGTGAGTGGTAAATATATTAAAATAAATATAATGTTAAATAAATATTTATTAGATTATTATTTTAATCTCAGTAACGAGCCAGCGCCCTGGATCCACATTCGGGACATTTGCCCATGCCACTGATGTATTCCTTCCAATTATTGCGCATCCATGTATGTTTACATTTTAGACATTTCATAGTATCATATTCAAAGTTATGTATATTCTTATATATAAGGATGGCTTGGGAATTCCCAGATGTACCCACTGATGTATTCCTTCCAATTATTGCGCATCCATGTGTGTTTACATTTTAGACATTTCATAGTATCATATTCAAAGTAAAATTTATGAAAGGCCAGTTATCTGGCCTTTCATATTATTCATGGTATAGATCATCCCTGGCTTGCAGCTATCACAGTCTGAACAGCGGCCATTGCGGCGGCAGTTTTCTTATTGCCACCCTGTGCCCGCTTTTCTTCCATGTACTTGGCCACCTTAGCCATGATGTCATTGTTCTCGATATAGCTGGTATTATAGATACCGGCTTTGAACACTGGGTCATTCATGACGACCTCGTGGAATGGTATATTCGTTTTCATTCCACCTATCTGGTATTCCCAAAGTGCGCGCTTCATCCTCTCGATAGCACGTGGGCGATCTTCTGCCCAAACAATTAGCTTGGCTGCCATTGAATCGTAGTATGGTGGGAAATCCAATCCCTGATAGACACCGGAGTCCACCCTAACACCTGGCCCTGATGGCTCGGCGTATTTGACGATCTTGCCAGGTGATGGCATGAAGCCATTCGCTGGATCTTCAGCATTTATACGGCATTCTATGGAATGACCCCTGCATATGATATCAGATTGCTCGTATTCCAGCTCCAGACCTGAAGCAACTCTCAGTTGTTCCCTGGCCAGGTCCACACCTGTTATCATCTCGGTTATAGGATGCTCGACCTGAAGCCTTGTGTTCATTTCCAGGAAGTAGAATTGTCCATCCTTGTACATGAACTCACAAGTTCCTGCATTCCAATATCCTGCGGTCTTGGCGGCCAGAACTGCCTGCTTCCCCATTTCCTCGCGTATTTCCTCAGATATCGCCTGGCTGGGGGTTTCCTCAATGAGCTTCTGGTTCCTTCTCTGGACACTGCATTCTCTGTCAAGGACATGGATGATATTACCTTGTTTGTCTCCGATCACCTGGAATTCAACGTGATGAGGCTCGTGAATGTATTTCTCGATAAATACAGAATCATCCCCGAAAGAGCTTTTTGCCAGTCTTCTGACCTTTGCCAGCTCTTCTTCAATGTCCTCTGCTCGATCCACTCTGACTATACCGATCCCTCCGCCGCCAGCACTTGCCTTGAGCATCAATGGGAATCCGATCTCATGGGCTATATCCAATGCCTTTTGATGGTCGGTTATAGCCTCGGTGACACCTGCCACCACGCTAACACCTGCCTTGATCATACTCTTTTTTGAATCTATCTTCGAGCACATGAGTTCCATGGATGGCACTGGAGGTCCAATGAATTCGATATTGTTCTTCGCACACATGGTGGCGAATTCAAAATCCTCGGCCATGAAACCATAGCCAGGGTGAATACCATCGGCCCCTGTGTCGAGTGCGGCCTGGATTATCTTATCCTTGACAAGGTAGCTCTGAGCTGCTGGTGCAGGCCCTATGTGAACCTTCTCATCAGCGTATCTTGTAAAAAGAGCTGACTTGTCTGCATCGGAGTAAACTGCAACTGTTGGTATACCCAATTCCTTGCAGGCCCTCATTATCCTTATCGCTATTTCTCCTCGGTTCGCGATGAGTACTTTGCTGAGCATGTGGCTCCCTCACTCGATTCTCATCATGACATCGCCAGTTTTGACCATGTCACCTTCATTGGCGTAGATCTCTTTGACCTCACCATCGAAGTCCGATTCGATATTAGATTCCATTTTCATGACCTCGAGGATAGCGACAACATCGCCCTTCTTGACCTTGTCACCGACCTTGACGGTCAGCTTCCAGAGATTTCCCTGGCATCCAGTCTTCTGCATTCCGATTGCATTTGGATCAGGTCCGCCTGTTGCACATGGTGCTCCAGCGGCTCCACCAGCAGATGTGACGTAACCGCCTGTTGGCTCAACCTTTACCTCAAAGAAGTCTCCGTCAACCTCGACATTGAACTCGGTTGGGATAGGTGCTGGTCCTGCGACAGTTCTTGCCTCTGGTGGTTCGGTCTCAAGGTAAACAGCTGGCAATTCGGGGAAGAAGGACTTCACCATGGCTCTGGTAGCATCATGATCCTTGTTGAGTGGAAGCTGGTCTGATGTGAATTCTGGTATAGCCTCACCCTTCAGGAATTTGAGCCCAACTTCAGGGAACAAAGTGTATGTCATTATGTTCTCGTCGGTCATATCGATACTTGGAGCAAGCTCTGCCAGTTCTTTCTTTCTGATATCCCACATGTCCTTTGCCACAAGGTCTGCCGGCCTGCAATCGATTACCTGATCTTTCCAATCAGGTCCGAGAACCAATTCCATGATCTCTGGTTTTATTGGTGCTGGTGATTTGCCATACATACCCTTACAGTAATCGATTGTCTCCTTGGGTATTTTCTTATATCTTCCGAAAAGAACGTTCATAACAGACTGGACTCCAACAACCTGACTCGTTGGTGTAACAAGTGGTGGGTATCCCATTTCCTCACGTACGCGGGCTGTTTCATCAAGAACATCATAATATTTGTCAGTCGCACCCTGCATTTCCAGCTGGCTGACCAGATTGGAAAGCATTCCACCTGGTATCTGATGTACCATAACGGATGGATCGACCTTCATAGCTTCCTGGCGTATCAGATGTCTGTATTTGTGCCAGATCTCCATGAAATATTTTCTGATCTCGATAAGCTGGTGCATATCGTATCCGGTGTCATATTTTGTGCCTTTAAGTGCAGCCACAACACTCTCTGTTGGAACTCCACCTGTCCCGCCAGATATAGGTGACATGGACGTGTCGAGCACATCGACGCCTGCCTCACAGGCTGCCCAATATGCCATACCAGTCATTCCACTGGTGTAATGGCTGTGCAGATCGATAGGAGCTTTTGCTCCAGAATCCTTGTAACCCTTGATTATATCATATGCAACCTGTGGAGCTATCATTCCAGCCATGTCCTTTATACAAACACTCTGGCAACCCCATTTGTCAAGCTGAATAAGATCTTGAACATACCTCTCCACAGTGTGAACCGGAGAGATCGTGTAGCTGACACATCCCTGTGCGTGACCTCCGACCTCCAATGTGGCCTCTATCGGGGTCTTCATGTTCCTAAGATCGTTCAGAGCATCGAATATACGGAAATAATCACATCCATTCTTCTTTGCCAATCCGATGAACTTATGAACTACCTCATCAGGGAAATTCCAATATGCCACGATATTCATGGCTCTCTCAAGCATCTGTAGTTTTGTATTTGGCATGGCCTCTCGGAGAGCTCTCAAGCGCTCCCAGGGATCCTCATTAAGGAACCTTATCGGAACATCATATGTTGCTCCGCCCCATACTTCCATGGACCAGAATCCTATCTCATCCATTTTCTGTGCTATTGGAAGCATGTCTTCCGTTCTCATTCTCGTTGCCAAAATAGATTGGTGCGCATCCCTCAGTGTCTGATCGTGTAGTTGTACCATATTACATACCTTCAGGTCTATTGTAAGTCCCCTATGGGGACCTTTCTGAACAGGGGCGTATCCATCATTGTATGTTTAAGCTTTTCTGTAATTATAATTATATATATGTGTGTAAAAATTATATGCATTTATTTATCGCACCTATGAAAAAGAATATAATACATTAACTTATTACAGAGGATTGGTGGTAAGTATCTCATCAGAGGAGGAGAATGCAATTTTATCGGAGAAGATAGAGGCAGATGACGATCAGTCATTATGCCCCATGTGCGGAGCAGATCTATCGATAGATGCGATAGAATGTCCGGAATGTGGTGAACCATTTTCCCCAGAGGCTTTCCATAAAGACCCAGAAGCGGAAAAGAAAAAGAAGACCAATAAGAAAATGTTCATAACGGGCGTTATCTTGGTCCTGATAGGCGGCCCAGGGGTATCTTTTGGTTCATGGTTGCATGATCTATTGCAGATCCCATTCCCATCAGGATACGATGCCTGGACTACCTTTGGATGGGTCAATAAAACAGTTGCCACTGTCGGAATTGTTATATTAGTGATTGGTATTATACTGCTGATATTATCCATATCCAGGGAGAGGCCTGAGGATTTCGTAGAGGATCAAGAGCTCTACGGAGGAAACTAGGGAGAGGTTATTATTCCAGAAGACGAGACGAGTGAAATGGAATATGCATGTCCAGTGTGCGGTGCAGGTGTTAGCGGAGACGCTACAGAATGTGCTAGCTGTGGTGAGAGTTTTGCCACAAATGGTTACACAGACGAGATTGTCGCAAATGGCAATATCGGTGACGATACCACAGATGGCATTGACACGGACAGCATTGAGGGAGCAAGCGAGGAAGACTCTATGGCAGAGATATCTGCCATAGATGATGAGTTGGCTGAGCTTGAAGATGATTCTGAATTTTCAGAAGAGGTCACTGTAGAGGAGACCTCCGAGTTAGAGATCCTTCCTGCAGATGATATTGATGACCCAGATGAACTCTCCGTGGGCGACCAGGATGATCTTGAGATCCCGGAAGATGATGAGATAGCCCCTGACGACCTGGGTGAGTTACCTGTAGACTATCTAGATAAGAATACCTGCGAGGGATGTGGAGCATCATTGGGTTCGGATGATGTCGCCTGTGAGAAATGTGGAGATGCAGTTGGTGAAGTTGCAGAAGGTGATGTATGTCCCAGCTGTGGCAGCAAGGACTACACACTCCAGAAGGGTGATCTAGTATCCTGCGATAATTGTGGTAATGTTTATATTCATGAGAACAAAATAGATGGCCCAGACAATAGCTGGAAATGGAAGTTCTGGGGAGGACTTATTCTCATTCTGGTCGGGGACTTTGGATTTGCCCTGGCATCATATTTGCATAATGCTCTCAGATGGTCACCATTGGGTGACATGTATCTGGGATACGGATGGATGGACTCCATGCTCGGAGGATTAGGTGTGGTCATATTCATAGTAGGACTTGTATTATTTGCCTGGTCCTTCAAAAGGGACAGAGAGGTCGATTGCCCAAGTTGTGGCGTCCACATAAAAGAGAGTGATCTTCTCCCAATACCAGACGAGGATGAGATCGAGCCAGAGGACGAGATTAAACTATCAGATGTGATGGGCGAGATAGAGGATGTCGCGGAATGCCCACAGTGTGGAGCACCTTCCACGATATTTGATATCGAATGCAGTGATTGTGGAGCTTTATTCGACACTGAAGAATTCGATGAGGATATAATCGAAGATGAATTCATGGAAGATGAGTTCACAGATGACGTAATTTCTGAAACTATAATAGAAGAAGAAGTTGTAGAAGAAGAAATTGCAGAGATCGAGGAATTAACAGAAGAGCAGATGATAATTGACAGCCTGGAGCTCAAAGATGATTCCGCTCTGGAACCGGAAACGGAAATTCCACTCAATGGGAAAAGCCAAGAGGTCCTTGAGGAAATGGAATCCGAGCTTGAATTAGATGAAGATGGACTTGACCTTGGCGAGGACTCAGGATATGAATGTCCTGAATGCAGTTCCGTAATTGACAAAGGCGCGAAAGAGTGTCCAGTATGTGGTAATTCAATGGCAGGAGGTGAATGATCATGGCTGGAGAAATGGAATCAAAGACATGCCCAGCATGTGGAGCCTTTGTTGACCAACACGACTCATCATGTTCAATTTGTGGTGCTGCAATAGAGGAAGTATTTGATGCACCAGATGCTATTATAGAGCCAATACAGGATGAGATAGAATGCCCATCTTGCGGTGCTCATATAGCTGCTGGTTCAGAGAACTGTCCCATATGCGGAGATGACATTGACATAGTGATAGAAGAGGTCAAGGTAGAGGATGAGCCAGAGGAAGTTCATAATGAATGTCCTGAGTGTGGGGCATTGCAGGAAAATGGCTCGGACGAGTGTTTCCTATGCGGCGCAGAGATCCCAACAGTTCCTGTCGAGATCGATGAACCTATAGAGGAAGAAACTCCAGATACGGAAGCTCCTGGAGAGTCTCCGGAACTGGATGTACCAGAAGAAGCAGAGCCTGCCGAGGCGGAGATACTGGAAGACGTGCCGGAAGAAGCACCACAGGAAGAACACAATGAGTGTCCAGAGTGTGGAGCATTGCAGGAAAATGGTTCCGATGAATGCTTCCTGTGTGGTGCAGCCATTATCAAAACAGTTTCAATTTCAACAGAAGAAACAATAGAAGTTACTACAGAAGCAGAAATAGCTCCTGAAGAAGAGCTATTGGAAGAGGGTATCCCAGAGGAAGAGCCAGAAATAGAAATCGAAGAGGAAGCTCCTGTGGATATCGAGGAAACTGTAGAACCTGAGCCAGTAGAGGCAAAGATGGAAGAACCAGTTGAGGAAGAAGTTATGGAAACCGAGACCATAACAGAACCCACAGAGGAAGTTCATATTGAATGCCACGACTGCGGAGCTTCACTTGATACAGATGCGAAAGATTGTTTCCTATGCGGCACAGTGGTTATCGCGGACGGAGGAGACGCTCTGGTTGAAGAAGCAGAGCCAGACATCATTGAGGAAGAGACCTTGGAAGAAGTTGAGACCATAGAGGAAGTCATTACAATTGAAGAGGAAACAATTGAAGAGGTCTTCATAGAATCAAATGACGACCTTCCACCGCTCGAGGCAGCCCCACCAGAGGATATCAGCGAGGAGGTCGAAGAGGTTGTGGACGATATCATCGAAGAAGAGGTTTCACAGCTTGCAGAGGATGAGATGCACTGTCCATCATGTTCAAGTATTATCAAAAAGGACAATGAGAAATGTACAGAATGTTGGACCGATCTCTCATTGTATATCAATTGCGGATCATGTGATTGCCCACTGCCAGTGGATTCCGAAACATGTCCAAATTGTTTCGCAGTGATCGAGCTTATCATCGAAGAGGAAGTTGTGGATGAATATACCCTGGAGCCCATGGAAGAAGTGGATGCTCTCATGGACATTGACCTGGATGAGACCGAGGTCACAGCCGAACTGGAACAAGAGATGTCTATTCTGGACCAGGAAGATGAGGATGACAAAGAATGTCTTGTCTGTGGAGCTCATTTCGGCCCGGATGATGATGAGTATTGCCCGATATGTGGTGTCGAGTATGGTATTGAGATAGCCGAGGAGATAGAACCCGAGAAGGAATGGGATGGACTCGAAGCACTTGTGCAGCCAACAGCATATATCTGCCCAAGTTGTGGCGAGAAGGTCATTGGTCTTGATCGAACACCAAGAAAGGTAGAGGAAGAGACCTGGTTCTACAGAGGGATCATTACCATATTCATTGGAATATTCGCTACTTCATTTTCAGTATGGCTAAGAGGAATTGCCATGGAAAGCCAGGCGACTGGCGTAAGAGCGCCGCCTTTTGATATTGTCGCAGGCCTTGCGGGATGGGTATTGGTGCTTATCGGATTCACCTTCTGGTTCATATCATACAGGATCGGCCAGGAGCTCATAGAATGCCCACAATGCAGTATCGAGGTCACACAGGATATGACCAACTGTATAAACTGCAACCTCACTCTGATCGAGCCTGAGGAAGGAGAGGATATCGAGCAGGAAGAAGAGAGAGAAGAATCCCTGCCAGAAGATGCTGACATGGAGGCCTTCACGGAACAGATCCTTGCAGATGAGGAATTCGAGGAAGAGATCATTGAGGAAGTGGAGCCAGAGCCAGCTATAGAGTTCACAGAAGAAGATGATCTTGACGTCATAGAGGATGAACTTGGACTCGACCTTCCCGAGGAATTGGGCGATGAGCCTGAACTCGAAGAACCTGAAGATCTGGAGATCCCTGAAGAGGTAGAGCCTGAAATGGAAATTGAAGAAGAACCATTGATGGAAGAAGCTACACTTGATGAGGACATTCCAATTGAAGAGCCTTTGGCAGAAGAGCCAGAGATCACGATAGATGAACCGCTTACAGAGGATGATCTGTCTGCTTCTTTCGAGGTAGATGAGCCAATTGAGGCTGAGCCTGAAATGGAAATTGAAGATGAAGCTCCACTTGAAGCAGAAATTGCAGATATCGAGGAAGTTGTAGAACCAGAGCCAGTGGAGGCAGATATAGAAGAACCTGCCGAAGCCGAAGTTCTGGAAGCTGAGCCAGCCATCATGGAGGAACCTATCGAGACAGAGTCCATCATGGAGGACACAACAGAAGTTGAAGAGCACATCGAATGTGCAAGTTGTGGCGCATCCCTTGAAACTGGTTCAACAGACTGCTTCCTTTGTGGAGAGATCGTAGTTGCTGCAGCTCCAGAAACTGATGAATTACCTATCGAAGCAGATACTGACATCCCTGATGTGGATGACGATATGGGTGCAGAGCTTCCAACCGAGCATGAGGATCACAAGAAATGCCCAGGATGTGGAATATTCGTAGATCTGGATGCGGCAGAGTGTCCAGTATGTGACACACTATTCGATGAGGCTGATGTTCCACAGGAGAACGGCATTGAGGTTCCAGTCATCGAGGCAGAGCCCGATATGAGCATTGAGGAATCCGCCGTTGTAGAGGCAGAGGAAGAAGAGCATATCGAGTGCTCGGAATGTGGGGCAAGTGTTGAATCAGATTCCACAGAATGCTTCCTATGTGGTGCCGAGCTTGCAGCTGTAGATGCAGAGGGACTTTCAGACATATCTGATGATGGAGAAGAGAAGAAAGAATGCCCCGCTTGCGGAGCAATAGTCGGATCCTCAGATATCATATGCCCAATATGCGATGAAGCTCTTGTGTGAACTACCAGGCCATAAAAGACAGGAAGTTCCCATTCAAAGCCATTAGGCCAGCAAACTCATATCACAGCCCAGGATCACTCTGGTAAATTGAACATATCTTTTTATACCACCAGTTCTACGTCCGAACTGATGGACACCCTATTGTTCCTGGTATCGGTTATAGGATTCTCTCCAGCTCTTGGAGTGGTATGGTATAGCCTCAGGAAGTACGACCATCCTTATGTGAAAGGAACATGCTTCGATGATAGGCGAGTGTTCTTTCTTTTAGCCATTGGCATGGTGGCTGGTACCATCCTTCTCATGATGGAAAGGCTGGTTTACCCGCTCTTCAAGGTCCCGATGGACGACGGAACCGTATATTTCAGCCCCCTCTGGTTCGTCGTGTTCTATGTTGTCGCACTGGGGCTTGTGCACACACTGACAAAATATGTGATACTGAACTTCCCCTCCATTCAGGGCAGGATAGATTCTCAGTTCTACGGTGTGTCACTTGGAGCCGGGATATCCGCAACCTGGATAGTTGGTTTCAGTTATATCCAGCTCACCGTGCAGGGTGGATCCAATGATATCGCGATCCTCACCTCACTGATATTGCTATCCTTGAACACAGCATTGATACATGCGTCGGTTGGCGCAGTTCTCGGTGTAAGCACTGCGAATAATGAGGGGATGAGAGGCATCATAGGCGGCCTTGTTCCGCATTTGATATTCGGTATGATGATGTTGCCATGGTTCTATTACGATGTCATCTGGTATACTCTTCTATTGGCAACACCCATCACCATCGTCATCTACAGAGAAGTTTATCTGAACATAATTCCCAAGTCATTGCCTGAAGAGATCCAGCATGAGATCATGGAGAATAAGGCAAAGGCATTGAAAGCAAAAGAAGCTAAAGCAGAGGCAAAAGTAGAGACTGAAGCTGAAGCTGAAACAGAATTGGAAGAAACAGAATAGTCTGGATGTCCTGGATCAAGATTTTTCTGTATCAAGATATTGGGTTTTAGAAATTATCAGTGAGAGATATACATCCCGCAATTGCTCTTGATCTGATTTTCCTCAACTTCTCCAATGCTTAGCAATACCTCGAAACCCAGTGCTTCGAATTCATCGATCAGCCTTTTCAAATTATGCTGATGTTCATGACCCTCCTCATCGATCAGACTTTCCAGCAGATTGGCCTTGGAATTGTTAGTTGGGTTGATAGGTGTCAGTTTGATCAGGAATTTGTCTGTTGGGAACATGTCCGCGATCTTATGGGGGCTGACGGGATATCCCTGAGCCATCGCAAAGTTAAGTGTCACTTTGCGGTCACCCTCTTTGCAGAACCTCTGGCCAAATTCAGATATCTGCTCCAGGCTCATTTTATTGATTGGCATGAGCTCATCACGCTTTTCATCATCGGTCGTGTGGATGGAGAATTGCATCTGAAACTTGCCATCGGGATAAAGCTCGTCCTTGATCTCCAATAGCTCTTCGAAGAAGGGCCAGGCTCCTGCTGGAGCCACAGTCGATATGCACGGCAGAAGCCCGGGAGCATCCAGATGTTCCGGCAGCATTCTGAGAGTCTGAAGCACATTCGGATTGAGGGCGGGCTCGCCCATTCTGGCAAATTGGATCTTGAACTTTGGGACAGGTACTTTGCCATCCGGAAATCGCGTTCTTATCAGATAATCGATCTGAGCCAGCATTTCCTCGGCTTCCAGTTTACCACTGTAATTACCACCCGCATCGCACATCCTACACCTCACCGGGCATCCGAATAGCGAGGAGATGATTATCACCCACTTCTCCTCCCTCGGGACAGGAGGCTGGATGGATTCTGCGAATTCAACAAGATAGGGATCTTTCACATTTGAGCCAGCGGTATCTTCTTCCTCTCGGAATCTCGCGACATACACCTTGGCCAGTCCCTCATTGCCGTGCTCGGATATTATTTTCATATGATATCCTCCTGATTATCCGAGATACTTTCCAGAAATTTCATAATGCCCATCGCGGCCTTGATACCGTCCCCGACAGCTATGCCCATTTGGCGATAACTGCCCTGCTGCACATCCCCCGCGATGTAGAGGCCCGGGAGTGCGTTCGCGCCCGTATCGCGTTGTAAGGGCACGATTAACTCATCGGATGGTCGCCTTCCAATGGCGACCAGTACGATATCTGCTTTTATCTGCATGTGGGGGCATTTGATAACCAGACGGCCTCCATGCATCTCGAAGGAGGCCGGATTACAATCCTGGTATATCTGGATACTTGGATCATTCTCTGCCCTTTCATAAAGCAAGGGCAGGCATCTTGGCTTGTCGGATCTCATCGCGATTCGAACACTGGCTCCCTTTTCGGAAAGATTGAGCGCATAGTCAAAGGCCGCGTCCCCGCCTCCGATGACAACCACTTCCTTCCCGGAAATATTGTCTGGCAGGTCGGCTATCTCGTAAAAAAGATGCTTCCCCTCGATGATATCAGAGCCATCGAGGTCCAATTTGAGAGGAATAGTGCCAGTGGCGATAATAACAGTGCGGGCATCCAGTTCCTTAGGTTCGGGGTCTTCCAAGCGCACGCGGAACCCGACATCATTCCTTTCGATGTCGGTCACTTCCGCCATCTCCACCTCGATATCCCATCTGGCAAGCTGGCCTTCCATCTCTTCCACCAGTTTCTTGCCAGGCAGTCCGTCAAAGCCAGGATAGTTCTCCACAAGGTGGGCATTATGAAGAAGCCCACCAGTTCGCTTTCTCTCGAATATCTTGAATTTAATTCCCGCTCGTTTTAGAAAGACCGCGGCGGATATTCCAGCCGGGCCAGCACCCACGATAATGGTGTCCAAGCTCTCGGTCATTGGTCATCCTCCTCTATCTCCATCATCTCAATTATCTCGGAGGTTGTCACAGGTACTGCGAAACCATCAGCCAGTGTTCGTAAGGCCGACATGTGCAGTTCTTCAGTATCGGATGCTGTAGCATCGACCACCGCATAGACCTCCAGGTCCTGCATGAAGGCATCACGGCATGTTGATTCCACACATAGGTGGGTCTGCACGCCAGCTACTATTATTGAGCGGATTCGCATACCTGCCAATACAGAGGCCAGTGCCGTCCCTTTAAAGGCACTGTATCTTGATTTTCGTATCACCAGCTCATCGCCTTCCGGCTGCAGCTCGGGAGCTATCTGGCTCATTGTATCTGAGCCCCGGAGAACATCACCCCACCAGCGGCCCATTATTCCGGGTTCCTCGTCATCTGTGAGGGCATGTCGGGTGTAGATCACCGACATGTCATTCTGCCTGGCTATTTCGATCAACCGGGCAATATTAGGCAGAATCGCCTTCGAGGTTGGAACGAAGGCATGGCATTTTTCATCCAAAAAGAAGGACTGGCAGTCGATTATAAGAAGAACTGAATTACTTTTATCCAGGGCGAATCTCTTCTTCGCCCTGCAATAAGATTCCAGTTCGGATATCCACCCACTGGCCTTATCCTGAATATTGCCGAGATTAGCGTACTCCTCATCCTTAATGTATCCAATATCCTTGTCTGAAACCATGTACATTCCTTCATGGTTTCCTGGTTTAGGGAGCTGGAAACTCTAAAACATTGCTCCGTATCCAGGGGTAAAATGAAACGGGTTAAAATATATTTTGGATAATATGAGGTGCGGATAAGTTTTAACTATCAATTCCACCATCACATCTGGAGAGTGACCAAATGGCAGTAAGTTATCAGAACAAATATCTATCAATTGACTTGACAAGTGGAACAGTGGAAACAGGGGAGCCAGACCCCGCCGAGCTAGAGAAATTCCTCGGCGGCAAGGGCCTTGGCCTATCCCTGCTTTGTAAACTAGATACATCCACGGATGCGCTGGATCCTGATAATCCAATGATATTCCTTACTGGCCCGCTCACAGGCACGACCATGACCACATCCAATCGGTCATGCATTGTCACACGCTCTCCACTCACAGGCGGCTTCCTGGATTCCCATGCTGGAGGAAAATATGGAACCGCGATCAAGGGTGCTGGCTATGATTATATAATTATCAAGGGCAAGTCTCAAAAACCAGTCTATATCCACGTGACTCCCGAAGGAACCGAGATACTGGATGCAGATGGATTATGGGGAAAGGGATGCTTCGAGACAGAGGACATCATCAAGGAATCCTATCCAAAGGCAGAGATCGCCAGCATAGGACCGGCTGGCGAGAATCTTGTTAAATTCGCCTGCATCAGCACCGACAAATCGCGTCAGTTCGGCCGCGGAGGAACCGGGGCTGTCATGGGCTCGAAGAATCTTAAAGCACTTGTCATCGAGGGCAGGGAACTTACAAATTATCACAATTCTGACAAGTTCAGGGAGCTATCGAAGACCCTGACGAAAGACGTACTGGCACATCCAGGCAAGATCAAAAGAAATGACCTCGGCACCATGATGTGGGTGCGCATGGGGCATGAAGATGGACATTTCCTGCCAACCCGTAATTTCCAGAAGGGACAGTTCGATGGCTATGAGGGCATAACCTCCGAGGCGATGAAAAATGAACTCGGAGGATGGAAGAACACTGGATGTTTCAATTGTGCCATCCAGTGCTCGAAGGTCGCCGTCTGGGACGGCTATGAATTCGAGGGCCCAGAGTACGAGACAACGGCCTACCTAGGATCTGGCTGCGAGATAGGGGATGCCAAGGCGGTCGCGAAGGCCAATTACATGTGCGATGATCTTGGCCTGGATACGATCTCCGCAGGTGTTACGATATCCTTCGCGATGGAGGCTGCTGAGAAAGGGCTCCTGCCAGAGGAAGATAATGCCAGCATCAAATTCGGCAGCATTGAGAGCCTGCATGAGACCATACGGAAAATTGCATATCGTGAAGGCATCGGCGACATACTGGCTGAGGGCACACGCCTTGCCTCCAGAAAAATAGGCAAGGGCAGTGAGTATTTCGCCATCCAGATAGGCGGAATGGAACTGAGCGGTGTGAACCCACTGGGCAGTTATTCCATGGCACTGGCACTGGCGACATCGGACTTCGCCAGTCATACAAGATTATGGAGTTGCTCGGATGAGATGGCGGGCAACCTGGAACTGGACACGCTGCCGAATTATATTGCGGCTGGCCAGGATGATGTCAATATACGAAATTGCTTGATAGCCTGCGATTTCCTACCCTTTGGACTTGACAGGCTGGCTCCTCTGGTGGAAGAAGCTACTGGCTTCAGGACAACGAAGGAAAGCCTGCTTGCAATTGGTGAGAGGGTGCATAATCTGGCCAGAGAATACAATATGAGAACTGGTCGGACGCATGATGATGATATCCTGCCAGGGAGATTCCACGAGGAAGAATCTATCGCGGGTCTGATGAATGGGCAAAGGATCTCTAAAGAATTCTTCGAAAGCCAGCTTCAGGATTATTACAAGCTCAGAGGTTGGGATGATAAAGGCAGACCGACCAGGGAGACCATGGAAAAGGCTGATCTTGGCTCATATATTTGAGCTTGTTAGAGATCTGGCATAGAATAATGCCTTTGGAGTTTGTACAGGTCTCACAAAATATGAAAATGTACTTTTAATGTATGAATATTCGATATATTTATATACGGATAATACACAGCTTTATATATTCAATTGTTAATTCAGGCGTGATGATGATCAGAGATGGTTATTATGGACGGGATAGCGACCATATTTTATTTGATATTGTAAAAGATCGTATGCTTAGGTCCGACCTATCCAGTTCAGAAAATCATCCCCGAATGGAAACAACCGAGATCGGCATGCTTTACCTGAAGTCCTTCCTGAACAACCTTGAGGAGAAGGGAATGGGAGACAAGGATTATTCTCTCGCATTGGCAAAGGCATTTTTGACATCCGTGGCCGCATAAGAACTGTCTGGCATTTGTCTCAGACAGTTAACTAAGAGCATAACAATTGACAATCAATCTTTAGTTAAAATTATATATCCTACTGACTTCCCACATCAAAGGTGATATTATTACTCTCAAGATAGCGATCATAGGATGCGGTGTTGTAGGCCAGGGACTCATGAAGATACTTCGTGACAAGAAAGAATTTTTGAAAGAGAGATACGGATTCGATGCAGAGGTCGTGGCCATATCCGACAAGTTCAAAGGCTCGATACTGGTCAAGGATGGAATTGACCTGGATGCCCTTATCAAACACATGGAAAGCACCGGCAAGGTGGATGGATTCGAGGCCACTGGCGCCATAACTGGCCTGGAGCCAATCGAGACCATCAGACAATCCGGAGCAGACATTATTGCAGAAGCTTCTTTCACAGACATCAAAACAGGCGAGCCAGCAACTTCCCATGTCAGAGAAGCACTGGGAAGCGGAAAGCATGTCGTGACAACGAACAAGGGACCAGTTGCCTTGTTCGTGAGAGAATTGGAGACATTGGCAAAACAGAACAATGTCCAGTTCAGATACGAGGGCGCGGTAATGTCCGGAACTCCCATCTTCAACCTTATCGAATTCTGCCTCGCTGGAAATGATATCCGCGAGGTTAAAGGAATCCTCAATGGAACAACCAACTTCATCCTCACTAAAATGGAAGAGGATGACATGGCATACGAGGATGCACTGACACTTGCTCAGAGTCTCGGATATGCAGAGGCAGACCCAACCGGCGATGTGGAAGGATACGATGCACTGGCCAAGGTCATGCAATTATCCAATATTGTTCTTGGTGGAAGTCTGACCGAAAGCGATATTGAGCGCGAGGGAATAACTGGCATCACATCAGATATGATTAAAGCCGCAGCTTCGGAAGGCATGAGGTACAAGCTCATTGGATCAACACGAAAAGAGGGCGGTAAGATAATCGCCTATGTGAAACCGGTCAAGATGCCACTCAGTGACCCGCTGGCAGGAGTAGGCGGTGCGATAAACGCCCTCACATTCAGTTGTGACCTATCCGGTGATGTTACTATTCAAGGGCCGGGCGCAGGTCAGATGGAAACTGGATTCGCATTGCTCATTGACATACTGGCCATAAACTCGGCTGTCAACTGTTGCTGAACTCCGAGCACCAGGATATACTATACAGAATGGAGATCATGCTTCGATCCGATAGCCAATTAGAATAGATATCAATAAAGGGATTTAGGGCATAATGTTAATAATGTACCTGTCAATGGACACAAGGAGGAATGTGGATGAATATTCTGATAGTTGAAGATTATGAGCCGTCGATAGACAAGCTGGGAGCGATCTTGACCAAAGCAGGTCATGAGGTCATGTCCGCCAAGAATGGAAATGACGGACTTGAGAAATACAGAAAGGACGTGTATGATGTCGTATTCATGGACTGGACACTCCCTGACATGGATGGAAACAGGCTTGCCAGTGATATGCGTGATACCGATACAATGAGACAGAGGAATTCCTATCTCATCATGACCACTGGAAGGTCCAAAAAACATGATATGTTGGAGGCCATGGAGGCTGGCATTGATGATTTCATGCTCAAGCCCTATGATAAGGCAGTTGTAATGTCCAGGTTGACCATTGCCAAGCAGATAATGGATGCCAGGGATAATAAGACAGTCGGAGCCCCAGATATCATGGACATATTCGAGAAGGAGCATGAGCTGGTCAGCAGGGTGACTGGCATAATGGAGATGACATACAATATGCTGGATGAATCACGCCCCATACCCCAGAAACTCCTGACATGGTGCACATCCTCTGCTTTCCTTTTGGACTTCCAAGTGCATGAGAGGAAAGAGGATTTCTATATCGAAAGATTCATTGAAAGAGCCAAGGAAGAGCATGGCAAGACCTCGGAATTATTTTCCAGATCGTCAATGGCACAGATAATGAAGGAGCATGAGATAATCAAGAGGCTCCTCATAAATATGCAGAAGACCATCAATAATAAGAATACTGATGGAGAATTTGACATACAGAAATTAATGAAATTCATTGGCCAGTATGTGGAATTGATAAGAATGCATAAGGCCCGTGAGGACGATATCTTCTTCCCCTTTACGATGAGATATCTAAATGATGATGATATCGAGTATTTGAAGGGTGAGTTCCAGAAGATAGACGAGAAGGTGGGCATTGAAAAGATAGATGCCAGGATTAAGACACTGGGTCACCTTGAGGACGTCCTAAAGATCAAGGTATGAACCAATCCAAGATTTGATTAATGTCTTCCCAAGCATTTATCCATCTCCACTAATCGTTAAGTAAGATGGAGTATTTTCCAGTTCTATGAAGGCCGACATCAATGGGAATATAGAGGATATAAGAGCAGTGTGGATGGAAGGAAAAACCGTCCAGATGATCGAGCAGAGACTACTTCCACATAAACTTGAGATATTCACTGCCAGGACAGTGGACGAGGTATGTTATTCCATAAAGGAAATGGTTACTCGCGGTGCTCCAGCAATAGGTGTCACAGCAGCCTACGGCATGGCACTGGCAGTTCTCACAGGCGAAGATATTGATGATGCAGCAAAGAGATTGAAGGCCACACGCCCCACAGCATACGACCTTTTTCATGCTGTGGATCACATGCTGGACAAACTGGCTAATGGCGAGGAAGCTGTTAGCGTGGCAGAGGAATATGCAAACTCCATCGTGGAAAAATGCAGGCTGATCGGAGAATATGGTGAGCCACTAATACCAGATGGAGGAGTTGTTCTCACACACTGCAATGCAGGTGCACTGGCCACCGTGGACCACGGGACCGCACTCGCACCCATGAGAGCGGCCCATAACAAAGGAAAGAAGATCTTTGTGTTCGCGGATGAAACGCGCCCCAGACTTCAGGGCGCGGCATTGACATCCTGGGAACTGGTGCAGGAAGGCATTGACCATGCGATAATCGCTGACAATGCAGCTGGCCATTATATGCTGAGAAAGGAGGTCGACCTGTGCATAACAGGAGCAGACAGGATAACAGCCAATGGAGACTTTGCCAATAAGATAGGGACCTATGAGAAGGCGGTTGTGGCAAAGGAGAATGGGATACCGTTCTATGTAGCGGCTCCTGTGAGCACATTTGATTTCAACCTGGCATCTGGTATGGACATCCCAATTGAAGAGAGAGATCAAGACGAGGTAAGGATTGTCAATGGCGGGCTTATCTGCCACAAGGACGCGAAAGCCAGGAATCCTGCTTTCGATGTCACACCAGCTAAATTCGTAGCTGGCTTCATAACCGAGATCGGTGTGTTGAAACCGGATGAGATCCACAAGTTAAAAGTAAAGTGAGAAAGATCAACTCAGAAATGGGTAGATATTAGAAAACTTCTTAATAAGCCAGAGACTTATGCGACTGTATTAACCATTGTTAATAAGAACGTTAATATTTAATAATAGTTAACATATTCACAATCGATAATATGGCGAGCGAAGTGTATCAACTGGTAGAGAAAGAACTTGATTTTTTAGGTGACATACTTTGTGCCGGAATAATCAAAAAAGGATTGAGCAAGGTTCCGGCATCTCCGGATGATGCCTGTGTCGATGACATGATGATGGCATTGGACCTCCACATAAAAACAGCTCTGGTAACTTTTGTAGGTGTAGATGAGGCAAATTTGAAGATCCTCAACCTGAAAAAGAAACTGGCAGGCCTCAATGGCGGAGGTGTTTCCAATGGAAGCTAAAGAGTTCCTTAAAAATCCAATGATCCTTCTTCTTATCATTTTTGGGATAATATCTACAATTGTGTATCTGGGTATTCCCGAAGACAGTGACAATTTCATTTCCATGACCTACCTTGTCTACCTTGCCTCAACATACATCAGCACAGTGATGTTGTTCTATGTCGTCAAATTCTATGGTACGAAGAGCTTTGAGGGGAAGGTCTGGCTACTAATCTCAGTAGGTATGCTCCTTTGGGCTCTGGGTGAGACCATTTGGTATTACTACGATGCAGTTGCTGGAGTGGATCCGTTTCCATCCATTGCGGATGTGGCCTACATTGTCGCCTATCTGCCAATTGCATTCGCCTTCATCTATAAGGCGAAGTTCACAAAGGCAAAGTTCGATATGAAAAAGACCGCGGCGATCGCCATAATTCTAATTCTCATAGCCTTGCCCACAGCGATATATGTCGCAGGCCCGATATTGGCTGATGAAGGTGTTCTGGACATGGATGGAAATGCTATGGACGATGCCCCCTATTATTACTTCATGACTGCCGAAGATGGCGTGATGCCAGATACTTTCATTGTGGCTGATGAAGAAGTTTATGACGTTGCCGTCAATGCGACCATCGTGATGGAGCTGGACCCAAGTGTTGATATTGACAGTGTGGAGGAGATGTTCGGCCTCTATGATATTGACTGGGAATACATTGATGGAACATTCGAATGGAATGGGACCACTGTGACATTCACACCTGACGAAGCACTTGAGCCAGGCGCGGAATATGAAGCCGAGGTTTACATCGGATATGGTTCATTGGAAAAAGGCATAAGTCTGCTATACCCCATGCTTGACCTGGTATTGCTGGCCTTCGCGTTGTTCATCGCATTCTACTGGGGCTCATCTGTATCTGGTGGGTGGTACATTGTTTCCATCGCTATTGCTCTCACCACATTGGCTGATATTGGCTTTACTTTCTTGGATTGGCAGGGATTATCCTTCCCGCCTATGGATCTTCTATGGGTGGCCAGCTACCTGGCCTTCGCCATGGGCGGAATATACCAGAAGATGCTGCATGAATCATTCATGTAAAGGATCTGGACAATCAAAAGATCCGCATACAAAACAATATGGACAATTCAATTCATAATAGAGGTAGAGCCGGATAAGTTGTCAGGAATTAAGTAAATCAGTGATCCTCTAGCCTTTACCGGCTCCAGTATTATTATACGTGTCTTGTCCTTATAATACTTTTGGATGAATAATCCAGCTTTTGTAACTTTGGATGAGCCTTCCATTTCCACAATAACCTTTTAAACAATCAGGTTTATCATCGCCCTGATATCATGAAGCTGGTAACTACCTGGTTTGGCGTTTTCATCCTGGATGAGGACGAAATAGTCGAGAAGATCCTATTCCCCAAGGAAGCAGAGGAGATCGCCAAGAGGATGAAGACCATCCAGAACAAGCGCATACTGGCCGAAGAAGAAGAAATGGCTGGTGGCAAACAGGTGTTCGTCTTCGATGAAAGGCTGGTCATGATCGGAGAGATGTTATTTGACAATCCACCCTTTATTTCACCAGATGACCATGATTTTTCCAGCCAATTACTAAATCAAGCAATGATAATAGTCGGCAAGGACATGGTCAGAACCAGTGGTTCTCCCGACCAGCAAATACTCCAGGCCATAAGGGCGATGGATGACTTTGACAAAACCATCAATCTTCTTTCAGAAAGATTGCATGAATGGCATGAGATCAATTTTCCAGAACTATCAAAGCTGGTCTCTGAAAAGGATTATTTCAATTTAATAGCCGAGCATGGCGACCGTGAGAGCATTCTGGCCAACTCCAAGATAGATATCCCGGATTCAATGGGCTCGGAGATAGAGCCAGAGGATGCCGAGGCCATGAAGATGATGGCCGGTAATATCCTGAAGGCGATTGAAACCAGAGAGGATCTGGAGAAGTTCGTTCAGAAACGCATGGAGGCCTTCGCACCCAATACAACTCAGATTGCTGGCCCTCTGATAGGGGCCCGATTGATATCTCTTGCTGGCAGCATGGAAAAATTGGCAAAAATGCCGACCAGTACAGTTCAGATACTGGGAGCTGAAAAAGCATTCTTCAAGCACATTAGGGAGAAGGTCAACCCACCAAAACACGGGATCATTTTCCAGAATCCCGTGATACACCGCGCTCCATACTGGCAGAGAGGGAATATATCCCGGGCATTGTCAAGTAAGATATCCATGGCCGTGAAAGTTGATTTCTTCGGCGATGGAAAGATGATCGCCGATGAATTGCAAAAGGACCTGGAAAGAAAAGTGGCGGAGATAAAGAAGAAGTATCCGGAAGCTCCTGCAAAGAAGAGGAATCCAACTCCAAGCCACAGAACGGGGCAGAAGCCAGGAGGACGCCCTGGTGGAAATAGACAGGGCGGGCATGACAATCGCAGGGACAGTAGAGGTGGTGGCGATAGGAGAAAAGGACAGTCTGGCCAGGGTCGAAAGTATGATTCCAGGCGCAAGAAGAATTGAGCTTTAGGACGATCCACTCCAGTTTCACTCACCTATTGGTCAATATACAGCCGGTATTTTCAAGTAGAGCTTTGCATAGTTCCAAAAGCTTAATTACCTTCAAGGTATTTCCAAAATATAATCCGAGCGAGGGAAGTGAGTTCATGAGAGCTACAAAGAAAGACATGGGGCCAGGTGGAAGAGACAGCATATTCTTCAAGCAGAATTTGGACAGACCGTCCAATCCAGGGCAGATATCATACTACCCACCGGAACCTTCTGATGACCTGAAGAAACAGGTGAAGAAGGACAAGACTGGCGGGATAGTATTCTACGTCATCGGATTCGTAATCACGATGATGGGACTCGGGGCCGCTCTTAGTGATTCAGCAGACTTGGAAGTATATTCCGTGCTGATACCCGTATGTTTGATCATCGGGCTTTTGGCCGCTTTCTTCTATCTTTACAATAACAATGTCGCTCTGGCAAAGCTTTCACGCACTTTGCCATTGATCCTGATGGTTGCCCTACTTCTTCTTTACATCGTGGGGATCATTGGCGCGGTCATGAGCCTTGCCTCACTAGGCGGAGGTTTTGATGAACCTCAGATGCCAGATAATCCATCTCCAGAGCAGATCGCGGAATATGAGAACCTGATGGATCAATACGATCAGGACATAGAGGACATGATGAACGATATCCAGGATGGATTCGATGACCTCATGAACAGTTTACTGGCTCCTGCCTTTTTCTTCATATCAGCAGGTCTTGTAATAGCAAGAGCCGGCGGAACTCAATTATGGACATCTACAAGGATCGTTCATCAGTATATGCCAGCCACCATAATTCTGGAAGCTCCATTTGAAGCAACTGTAGCTATGCCAGTAGCAGCTGCTTCACCAGTAATAGCAACAGCACCAACAGTTGCACCTGCACCCGCTGCAGCTCCACCAGAAGACCCATGTTCAAAATGCGGACAGCCAATGAGCTTCATAGAGGAGTATGGCAGATTCTACTGTTATTCATGTCAGGATTACGAACCACTGCAAGCATCGGCAGAGCCAGCAGCAACCCCAACTGCCCCAGCTCCTATTGTTGAGGAGGAGCCAGCAGAGCCAGAAGGCCCAAAATGCAAGCATTGCGAGGGTGAATTAGAACATATTGAGGAATACGACAGATCATATTGCTATGATTGCAAAAAGTATGACTGAACATTCAATGCCAGCATAACTGCCAATCAGTAATCTCAAACCAAATAGATAGATCATTCTTGATCAAATGGGTTGATGATGAGATTCAGGTCTGCGCCACAATTCTTGCATTTGCCATTGTTATGCAATAACTTGATGACATGATATCCGATCCTCTTGATAGCTATCTGGCCGCAATCGGGACAGTAGGTGCTTTCTTCATCCCTCTGTGGCACATTTCCCATGTACACGAACTTGACCCCGGCTTCCTTGGCTATCTTGTATGCCCTTTCAAGTGTCTTGACAGGTGTTCGCCTTATGTCCAGTGCCTTATAGTCTGGATGAAATGCAGAGAAGTGAAGTGGGGTATCGGCTCCAAGCTCATCCATCACCCATTGAGTGTATCGACCCAGCTCTTCCGGGCTGTCATTCCTTCCAGGTATGAGCAATGTGACAAGCTCGATATGGATCCCAAGCTCCTTGGCCAGCATGCATGTGTCCAGAACTGGTTGCAGTCGAGCCTTGGAATATTTTCTATAAAATTCATCTGTGAAGGCCTTCACATCTATGTTCATCGCATCCAGATGTGGTGACAACTCTCTCATGGCCTCTTCCGTGATGTAGCCATTGGTAACATAACTGGTTGCAAGGCCTGCTTGATGCGCCTGTTTGCATCCATCCAGCATGAACTCGTACCAGATGGTCGGCTCATTGTATGTCCATGAAACACTCTGGCAGTCATATTTCTCTGCCAGAAGAGGAACTTCAATGGGGGTTATTCGCTTCAATCCTCTTGTGCTGAACTGCTGGGATATCGAGAAGTTCTGACAGAAATCACATCTGAAATTACATCCAATACTGCCAAATGAAAATGCTCTGGTGCGGGGCATGAAGTGATTGAGCGGTTTCTTCTCTATAGGGTCAGGTCCCATAGAGGATACCAGGCCATAACTGGATGCAATGAGAACATTTTTATTATTCTCCCTCACACCGCATATGCCTGACTTTCCATTGGGGATCTTACATCGGTGGGAGCAGAGACTGCATTCGATATTCCCATCCTCCAATAACTTCCACATCCTCGCCTCCATCTCATCGCCCCCTGAAATGTTCATAGCCCTTGTCTTCCAGAACGATATGCTGGCCACCGGATGAGATGTGCACGATACTATCATCGACCACCCGACCAATTGGAGTCACCTTGGTTCCAGCCAGGCCATTTGATGAAATGGATCCCAGCTTCTTAGGGTCTGCGGTGAACAGAAGCTCGAACTCCCCACCCAGATGAAGACATTTCTGTTGGTCCTCATCAGATAATCCACCAATAAAAGGAATGCTTTCCATATCCAGCTCGAAACCCACATTACCAGCCTTCTTCAGATGATGGATCGACGTGCTCAATCCATCAGAAAGATCAATGCAGGATGTCACGGCCCCGCTCTGTGCCAGCATCTGTCCTTCCCGAACTCTGGGCTGAACTCTTAGAAGGGATTCAATATCCAATTCGGCCTTTGTCTTGTACCAACCGAGTTGGCTTCCCAGCTCCCCGGTGAGGAATACTATATCACCAGGTTTCGCCCCGCTTCGCCTCATGATATCTTTCTTTCCGACCAGCCCCAGCGCGGTTCCAGTAATGCTGATAGTATCATTTTCCTTGGTATCTCCACCGAGGACCCTGGCTCCATGTGCCTTACAGCAATCGTCTATTCCTTTGGAAATATCATCAAGAAAGTCAATGTCCATGTCCGTAGGCAGACCCAGGGCGAATAGCATGCCCAGGGGAAATCCACCCATACTGGCAATATCACTCAGATTGATAGCTGTCACATACCATCCAATAAGCCAACCACGAGTTCCATCGGGTATGTGTGTTCTCTGATTGATCATATCAGTTGTGGCAAGCAGGTATTCTTTTCCAAGATCCACCATCGCACAATCATCGCCGATCAGCATCTGGCCATCGGGATCGAATGTCTCCATAAGTTTTAGGATAGCCTGTTTTTCCCCCATATCGCCTAGGATGGTCATTGACTGGATAATGTAAGAGGATGATAAATAATTTGTCAGCCTGGCAAACATTTAAATAAAGACAATCTTATAATTGTGTTGGTGAAAGTATGGTTCAGGCAAGAAAGGTCAGACCGAAGTTCTTTCGGAAAAGATCGCAGAAGCCCTTCGAGCTAAGGCAAGAGGAAGTTGGCTCCCCCCCAGGCACACTGCTGCCATCCAGATTTCCTCGAAAGGAAAAGGCCAAGATCACGATAATCGATTATTCACAAGATGAGTACAATGAATCCACGACCTACGATGTGGAGGATTGTGCCAAATACAAGGATTCCAAATCAGTCACATGGATAAACATCGACAGCGTGGATGATGTGAACACTCTATCCAAACTTGGAGAGTATTTTAATGTACATCCACTGGCATTGGAAGATATCCAGGATACGGACCAGAGACCAAAACTGGAGGAATATGATGACCTATACCTCATCGTGACAAAGTTGCTGAGGTTCAGGGATATAATCGTCAGTGAACAGGTCAGCATGCTTCTTGGCAAGAAATATGTGATCACTATCCAGATGACGGAAGAGGATTGCTTCGATCCTATCAGAGATCGTCTAAGAAGCGGGACTGGGAGGATAAGATCAATGGGCCCGGATTATCTCGCATATTCCTTAATGGATGTACTAACTGATGAATATTACCCGATACTTCAGATATATGGAGATGAGCTTGAAAGACTTGAGGACACTGTCTTCAAAGATCCTCGACCTCACATGCTTCAGAAGATCCAAAGAGGAAAAAGAGATCTCCTGCTTATTCGAAGGTCCATCTTGCCAAATCGTGAGATCCTTGGCAAGCTGATGAGAGACGATGAAACTGGCCTGATAGCCGAGTCCACCAAAAGATATCTCAGGGACTGCCAGGACAATACCATCCAGATAAGTGATATCATCGAGACATACAGAGATATGAGCTCATCACTTCAAGACCTGTATCTATCCAGCATAAGCCACAGGATGAACGAGGTCATGAAGGTCCTTACCATCATTGCCACGATATTCATACCTCTAACTTTCATCACCGGTCTTTATGGAATGAACTTCGATGCCATGCCAGAGCTTCACTGGGAATGGGGATATTATGCTTCACTAACGGCCATGTTTATGGTATCAATATCCATGCTGATATACTTCAAAAGGAAGAGATGGCTTTAAGTCAAAGGGAAATAATGCCTGCTCGAAAATGGAGATGTCATTGTGAATTCAGATCGATACACGAACTTGATCAGATACAATAGGCTCAAACTGCTTTTTTCAAGAGTGCTTTTCATATCTGGCGCTTTCTTTTTATTGCTCGATTTATATTTTATTTTTAATATAAAATATTGGGAATTAAATATATTGTGGATGAACTTCTTATTGGGGTGTGCTCTGGTAATATTATCCTTCTCAAGCAAGCTGGGTCGTATGTTCAAGTCCTTCAGAAAGTCTGTGAACCCTTACACAAGAAAAGGAGATTGCAATGAATGCGGTACATGCTGTCGCCTTCCAGTCCCATGCCTTTTCTTCTTCGGGAATCGCTGTCTCATCCACAAAATAAGGCCAAAGCAATGCAAGGAATTCCCGGACGAACCGAAACAACTGGTCAGCTATAAATGTGGATATTATTTTGATAAAGATGATAGTGCCCGCGAATGATTTATATCAACTATAATGTTCGATTCATAGACATCATAAAAGAGCATATCAGCCCAAATATTATTAAGCAAAATGCCAATGGTCTTCCAATGACCATTATCAAGGTTCTTGACAATGATACAATTGACAAAATTGCTGCTGGCGAGGTTATAGAAAGGCCAGCCTCTGCTGTGAAGGAACTGGTAGAGAACTCCCTGGACGCAGGTGCGAAGGAGATAGATATAAAGATACTAAGCGCGGGCAAGAAACTAATTCAGATAGTGGATGACGGCCAGGGCATGATGCCGGAAGATGCGGAACTGGCATTCCAAAGACATGCGACATCCAAGCTGTCAAGCATCGATGATCTTGACACCATAGCCACCATGGGATTCCGGGGTGAGGCACTTTCCAGTATCGCATCTGTTTCCGAGGTGACCATAGCCACAAGGCATGAGAGCCAGGATTCCGGAACAAGAATTGTGTTCCGGAACGGTAAGGTCATCGAAAAAGGAGAGCTGGGCATGGATACTGGGACCAGCATCAAGATCGCGAACCTCTTCTCCAATGTTCCAGCCAGACTTAAATTTCTAAAGAGCGACAGAGTTGAAATGTCGCATATCATCAAGGTGGTCACCGAGAGAGCGCTGGCCAATCCGGATGTGTCCTTCACCCTGCAGAATGGAGAAGTTGAGATTCTCAATTGCAGGGCCAGCCAGCATCTGGAAGATAGGTTCCTTGACATATTCGGGAGAAAAGCAGCGAAGGCCAGCGTGAAGATAGACGCTGGCCATGATGATCCAATATCGGTCCACGGCATACTGGCCAAACCAGAGATCAGCAAACCATCCAAGGACGATCTGCACATATTTATCAACCTGCGCCCGATATCTGATCGCATACTGGCTGCAGCTGTTGCTGATGGTTATGCAGGTATGCTGATGAAGCATCGGCATCCAGTTGGCGTTGTCTTCATCCAAATGCCGCCGGACAAGGTGGATATCAATGTCCATCCAACAAAGAAGCAGGCGAAGTTCTCGGATCCGAAACCGATAGCCAGCCTTTTGAAGAAGGCTGTCGCGGATGCCCTTGGAAACACCGACCTGATCAGAGAGGTCGGTGGTGACTTCCAGCGTACACTGGAATCCAGAGCTTATGTAAGCCAGCCGCCAGAACAGAAAAAGAGAACTGGCAGAGATATGTCCGTAAGTTCTGCCGGAGTTCGCCCTATCGCGTCACGTCCTTCAACCCACTGGCCACCAAAACCCACACCCGCCCAGCCCCATCTTTTCGAAGAAGATGCAAACAGTTCAGGACAGGAAAATTGTGAAGACCATGAAGTTCCAGGATCCAGATCCATGCCTTCGATGGTTCCGATCGGCCAGATCCTGGAGACCTACATACTGGCACAGAGCGGTTCAGATCTTCTTATCATCGACCAGCACGCGGCACATGAGCGCGTGATGTTGGAAAGGCTTCGGAATGCGGACATAAAGATCGCCCAGCAGAAGCTCATCACACCCCTCACACTTGAATTGAGCCCACGCGAGAGGGAATTGGTGGATCATTATAGGCAGATCCTGGAAGATGCTGGCTTCACCATCGAGCCCTTTGGCAGAACCACCTATCTTGTGCGAGCGGTCCCGGTCTTCAGCGGAAGCCTGGAGGAGCCGGAGAATATCCTGGCCATGGTGCAGGAACTGGTTGATCTCGGCAAAGCGAGATCAATAGAGACAAAACGCGATGAGATACTGCAACTCATCGCCTGCCACTCGTCCATTCGCGCAGGTGAGAAGCTAAGCATCAGCCGGATGAAACGGCTGATAAGTGAGATGCATGAGCTGGACAATCCCTTCAATTGCGCACATGGAAGGCCGACGATAATCAAGATGACGGATAGAGATCTTGAGAAGATGTTCAAGCGGATCGTTTGATAATATACATCATGTGCATCATATGCATCATATATCTACACAATAAACGAAAACTTTAATATCAACAATAATATTCATCCAATTGGAAATGCCAAATGCCTGACAACGATGATCCTAATAAGCTGAGCCAAAACAATAATAGTGATGATAAGCCAAAAGAAGATTTCTCCAAGAGGCTTGAACGCTGGGATATGTACGCTGATATCTCGGATGTTGGATCCATATCCAGACGTTATTTTGTCATGAACGCCTTTGATGGCGCATTGACCATGCTGGGAGTTGTTATTGGAGCCAGCATGGCTCCCGAAGCCGTTGACCCGCTGTTCATAATACTAGCAGGTCTTTCCGGAGCTTTCGCCATGTGCATATCCGGAATAAGCGGCGCGTACATGACTGAAAGCGCGGAGCGTGAAAGAGAGATAAAGTCATTGGAGCGAGCGATGCTTTGTAAACTGGATGATTCCATACATAAAGAAGCCTCGAAATTCGCAACCATCCTTACATCACTTGTGGATGGTTTCAGCCCAGCACTGGCCGCCCTCATAGTTATCAGCCCCTTCTTCATGGTCAATATAGGCTGGATGACGATGGACATGGCTTTCCCCATCTCCATTTCCCTGACCATGCTTGTACTTCTTATCCTGGGACTTTACCTCGCCAAGATATCAGATCAGAGCCTGGCAAAATACGGATTGAGAATGCTTATCGTGGGTCTTGTGACCGCCCTGATGTGTGCCTTGGTGGCAATAGCCCTCGGTGCTCCGGCAGTTTAGAGATATCGATTATGCCAGACAGCAAAAAATCATTAAATAACATCACTCATTAATAATTGTTAAACGACGTTACGATTGTTCGAAGGTTGTACCAAACCGTATATAAACACCGGGTATCATATAGTTGATTAGAGGCTTTTATCTATTATTCTGCCCACATAATAGAGCCCCTTCGCGGGGTAGCCTCCTCCATTCTCCTTTATTCAAGGTGTACTATGAGGAAATTGGTTACGTTCGGAATAGTAAGTCTTCTTATCATATCCAGCCTATTGCTTCTTTCAAGTTCTGTTATCATTGGCCAGGAGGAATATGTACCTCGCTCCAATGATTATTCATATTATGAAGTGGCGGTCGATCCACCAGACGGCCAAATAGCCTATCCAGTCATCAATTATTCGGTTTCACGCAACTCGGCCTTTGTTTCATTATTCGATGAAATAGGCATGGATAATTTCGGCGCTGGCCAGGATTATATAGAGAACTACACAACATATTCGCACGAGGATGAATATGGTTCCCTTGTCATCCACGAGTCGCCAACCACAGCCATCGAGTTCGATTCGGATGTGGAGAACAGCCTGTATTTCACACTATCCAGAGAGACAGGCGCATTGAAAAGCGGGAATTCCGTCCTTGTTGGTAACGAGGACGTTAGCGGGACCTTCATAATGCAGGGAGATGCAAGAGCCAATATCCTGGGAAGAACACTCACATTCACCCTGGGAGATGGTGGCAGGGTGATCTTCAGAGCCAGTCCGGAGGGAGAAGCCGTGATAGGTGAGGCTATATCCGACGGAAAGGTAGGTGGCGAGATATTCATTTCAGATGACGGTTACAGTCTGCTGGAGGACATCGTGGCCTTTGACGGTCTCACGATGCAGACGATAGCCGCAGATCCCGAGATAGACCTGAAGGTCGCGGGGGAACTGGAAGGCGGCAGTGTGATCGTCGTCCACGTGGATAAAGAGATACTGAAATTCGATTCCATCGAAGACATGGGTGTCCAGGTAGATGGAATTTATATCAAACAGGGAAATGGCCTCAGCGAGACCCTTTATGAGGACGGAGACGGCCATGTTTACTTCATCACGGAGAACGAATACGGATACGATGTAGTAATATATCTTTCACATTTCTCAGATCATATGATAACAATAGGAAGTGCGGAGCAAAGTATTGGAATAGATGGGTATGCTACCTTTTTATCGGCGCTTGCGATGGTGGGCATCGCCGCCGTTGCCTTGATCTACAACAGAGATTGAGGCCTCAGCCAGATCCTCTTTATTGGGTCTACCATGCTTGCAATACAACCGTACTACATCCCTAGCTAGAGCCATAGCTCCAGGTCGGAATAGCATATGGGATGTTACCTTTATCTTGTAAATATATAATTTGTACTTGCCGATCTCCAGATCCCCATAGACCCTGAACTCATCGTCTGGATCGGCATAAAAAGCCTCGGCCTTGGTAGTGCGCCCGAGATTGATGGATACCTTGACAAGAAGTTCATTGAAATATCTCGTCCAGAGAGTGCTGATATCCTCGACAAGAGCTTTATTCTTCCTCTTGTCATCGACCTCGATGCTCATGACCTGGATGCAAGTATCGCCGATCATGATCTCATCCCCTATCCTGAGCTCATGGCCAATCGGAAGCTCCACGGTGGTCTTTGTGGATTCCTCGAGCCTGCTGATGATAGTTCGAATTGACACCAACTTGGGGATCTCCACATCCAGATCAAAGCCCTTCTCACACTTCGAGCATTTGAGAACGGCCTTAACTATGTGCTTGCCAGACATTCTGCTCTTGATAACTCTACAGATAGATTCCTCGCCGCAGAAAGTGCATTTGGCATACAGGGATGATGGTATCTCCATGTTACGGGTGATTCGAAAGGGGTTTAAAATGGCTTCTATCACTCAAGGCTCTTTAATATCTCCATCGCCGCAGCCTTTGGGTCCTCAGCATTGTAGATACTCCTTCCCACAATTATGAAATCCGCTCCCGCGTCGATTGTTGCCTTGGCAGATCCACCCTGAGCCCCAACTCCCGGGCTCAGTATCAGAAGATCTTCGACGATAACACGCAACTGGCTGATCCTTTCTGGCCTGGTAGCTGGCGCTATTATTCCGGTCGCTCCAACATCGAAGGCTCGCCTTGCCATGACATCCGCCACTGGTTTTATGAACCACTTCGCACCTGGATGGCTCATCTCGGCCACCACATAAACGTCTATTCCATCCGCGGCCTTGATACAGGCTTCCATTGAATCCATGCCAACAAATGCATGGATTATAACTCCACTGGCTCCTGCCTTGACCACTTGCTCCACTATCAGACGGCTGGTATTGTCAATATCCGCGATTTTGAAGTCGCAGATAACGGGCCCAAACTTTGCTATCTCGGTAACGATCTCCATCCCACAGCTGAGTACCAGAGGATAATTGATCTTGTAGGCATCCACCATTCCTTCCAGATTGGCAGCTACCTTCAAGGCTTTCTCTCTCTCCAGCATATCCATGGCGACTATCAGTCTTGTGCGTGGTGTCAGGGTCATGCCAGAGCATAATGTGAGAAAGATATAAAGATTTACGGTTTGCCACGATATCACTCAGGCAAAAGGTTTTTTATCCCGCCCTGTATTGAGGGCTTCGATGACCATAATGGCAGAGGCGAAATCCGGCATCACCGACCTCATCAGGCAGGTGGCCGCGGACGAGAAGATGGACCCAGAAAAATTGCGCAGGGCAGTAGCGGCTGGCTACGTTGTTATTCCCAATAACCCCATACACAACCCCATTCCAAAAGGTATCGGAGAAGGGTGCAGCATCAAGGTGAATGTGAACCTTGGCACATCCGAGGATTGTATGGATGTGGAAGAGGAGCTGGAGAAAGCTCGAGTCGCAATGAAATTCGGAGCAGATGCCATCATGGATCTGAGCACCGGAGGAGATGTGGATGCGATCCGCGCCCGCATCATGAAAGAAGTTAATATTCCGATCGGAACGGTTCCGATTTACCAGGCGGGATTGGAGATGGCCAGGAAATGCTCTGTCGTGGATATGACAGAGGATATGATCTTCAATGGCATCGAGAAGCATGCGAAGGACGGCGTGGACTTCATGACGGTTCACACGGGCATAACCAAGGAAAGCATAGGCCGATTGAAGAAATGCGGCCGACTTACAGACATAGTCAGCCGTGGCGGCTCCTTCCTGACAGCGTGGATACTTGCCAATGACATGGAGAACCCCCTTTACGAGAATTTCGATTATCTACTGGAACTGGCTCAGAAATACGAGTTCACCCTCAGCCTGGGAGATGGGCTGAGGCCAGGCAGTATTGCTGATGCGACCGATGGTCCTCAGCTCCAAGAGCTCATCATCCTGGGCGAGTGCGTCCAGAGAGCCCGCGAGGCAAATGTACAGACAATGGTTGAAGGCCCTGGTCATGTCCCGCTCAATCAAATAGAGGCAAATATGATCATCGAGAAGACCATATGCAAGAACGCACCCTTCTATGTTCTGGGCCCGTTGGTAACAGATATCGCACCCGGATACGACCACATCGTGGGAGCGATCGGGGGCGCACTGGCTGCCTACCATGGCGCGGATTTCCTGTGCTATGTGACTCCTGCTGAACATCTATGTCTTCCAAATGTTGAGGATGTCAAGATCGGAACTATCACCAGTAAGATAGCGGCTCACGCGGCCGATGTCGCGAAAGGTCGCGGTATGGAGCGCGATAATGCAATATCTCAGGGCAGGAAGGATCTTGATTGGGAAGCGATCTACAAGAATTCCATCGATCCAGAGCATGCTCGCAAGAGGCGCGGAGACAGAGAGCCAGGAGAAGAGGATGTCTGCTCGATGTGTGGGGAATATTGTGCGATTAAATTGATCAAAGAACATATGGATGATGAAATTTAATCGAACAATATTGAGCTTGTTGCAAAGCAACATGCTCCCTATTGTGCAATTAAGCTGATAAAGGAACATATGGATGAAGATAAATAGATAGCCTGGCTGTAATATTATAATATAATAATATAAATGCAATTATATTAGAGTTTTATATTAAAACAAATATATTGACATAAAAATATTATATTGTATATAAATATAATGTGTATGCATATAATTATCAAATAAGTATTAACAATAAAATCATCCAGTGATGATCTTCAGATATTCGCCTTCCGTCATCATATCTATGCCATCAACTATTATCGAACACTTCAACATCAACAGATCGATATGATGGTGGCATGACCATGTGGCGCCTGTCTTCTCGTGGTATGGATCTCCAAAGGCCACATGTATCGTTGGCAACTTCTCATCCTGAAGGATATTACCAACTATCTTCTCAAGGAATATATTGGTGCCTATGCCAAGCTCTCCAACCCTGGATGCACATGGCTCGCTATTGATGTACTTTGTGAAATCCTCAAGAAGTTCCTTGTTCTCACACTCGCAATAGGTGACATATGATCCACCATCCCGGGTCTCGACATCTATGATCAAAGGAGTCTCGGAGAAATCAACGATCTCATTGTATTTCTCGCCAAGCCAGTCACCAACCGTACCATCGACCACAAGTCTACCCTCAAGGGTAAGTGGAGCCGTGAATACCTCACCGGATGGGAGATTATCCCATTCTCCGGTCTTGGTGACCACGCCGGAGCATGGTATCCATTTCATTGAAGGATCCAGCCTTGCAATGAAGTCCGTACCTGCAGGTGATGTGACGCGTATCTCATCCGCATCCTTCACCATCCTGTAGACATTTTCAGTGATCTTCTGGACCACTTCATAATCAACACACATGCCGGATTCCATTATTTCATTGGAAACACCGACCATGTGCGCATGTCGTGCTTTGGCCTTTATAAGTTTTAAGAAGGGTTCCCTGAGTGTTGCCAATTCCCCTTCACGGGCACCAGCAACGAAAAAAGTGACGGTTGCCTTCAATATTGCCTCTCTAAGTCCGTCTGGCATCTGTTTAAGAGGGCGGCCTCCATAAGATGGTAGGTCCACATTGAAAAATCTGACATGGTTGGTTATCTCGAGAGATGCCTTTCTGAGCGCGATACCAATATCCTTACTATCCTCGTCAGCAACTATAAGGACATAATCCTCTGGCTTCACGACCATACACTTTTCGACAGCGATCTTTGCACCTTGCTCAATAGGAACCATCAGTCTTCCGTAAAATGGAACTAATATATAACACTTCCACCAAACAATTTTATAGTCGCCAGGCATAAATAATAATATTAACAATATTAAGGAATATGGGATAATTTTAAATCGTTTTCCGGGATGTACAATTGATATTATGCCACCACTTGGATTGATGACCTATGGATATGACGAAGGATCTGCAAAGAACGTCCAGAGCATGCTGGAAGCCATGCTGGGCTCAGAAATTGTGATCATCGGGGCATCGAATAAGGATGATACACTCGTCAGCCAGATACTGGAAGAAGGTCCGAATTCATCCACTTTTGAAGATCATCAGAATAAGATGTTGATGCTCCTTGGATTCGATGATGAGCAGGTCAAGATACTATTGAAGAATTTCCCAAAAAAGGAGCGGCCTATATTTTGTGGGTTGACCGATGAGAACATCAAATGGGATATGAAATATTTGATGAAGCATCTTCTGGAAGAAAAGAAATACTGGGAATCGCAGGGAAAGCGCAACTGATCGAACTGATCGGTAATGAATTTCAACTCATCCGTTCCAGGCCTATTTTTCAGACAATGGCTTATTCAATAGGCAGAGTTTCTTCAGGATCCTCAGGCGGTTGGCCAACCGCTTGTGGCTGTTGCGGTTGTTGTGGCTGCTGCGGTTGGGCTGGTTGAATGGGTTGAGTAGGTTGATCAGGTCTTTGATACATCGGCTGCTGGTATGCTTGCGGGTTAACAGGTTGTTGTGCCATGGGCGGATGCATGGGTTGAAGCGGGTGCGCCTGCTGCTTTTCCTTTTTCTTTCGGTCATTGTATATCGCGATGACAACAATAACGACCAGTATCAGAAGACCGATACCTCCCATGATCACCAATCCATCCACAAGACCATCAAAGGGATCGTCCAACCAAAAATCTGCATTTGCATATTCAAAGGTCATATCCACTACAACCACACCCACAGAGTTTGCATCATCAGGGGTGATAGCACAATTTCGATTGTCAATGATTATGAATATCGCATCATCAGGCATATCGTAATAATTCTCCGAGGTCTCAAACTCATAATTTATACGAACACGGGACACATCTTCCACGGATCCTGGCTTGTATGATATCGCTCTTGGCTCGGTATCATTATCAGAAGGTGAATAATCCCCATAATAGTATGTGGAATATGGGTAAGCATTATCTACCTGATTATAGGACATGACATAAACATCGATATTTCCCCCATCGGTCACTGTTATATTGATCCATACTTCGCCATATTCCCAGGCATCATACGGGCCAGCCACATAGAAGCTATCATCACCGATGTAAATGGTATCTCCTTCAACTGGCTGGGCGGATGAATTACCAGATATTACAATACCTATTGAAGCACTTATTATCAAAGCAAGCACGATATAACTATAAATTCTTCCCTTCATGAAGGAATATCACATAATAGAGATATAAGCCTTTGGAATAAATGGGAATAACCTGAATATAGGCAAATGATGGATCTGAAAACTCAGCTCGGTTAAACCATCGGCCAGCTCCATGAAATTATGTTCGGGATTGCTTAGAATTTCTTAGATATCTCGTCCAGCACACTCTCGAATATAGCCATTCCATCCCCGAGTCCAGTTGGGAATGCTCTTGTCCAGTCCGGGTGCATTTCCCTGTCCATAACTCTCTCCGGGTGCGGCATCATTCCAAACACATTACCCTGCGGATTACAGATACCAGCCACATTCTTTTCGGAGCCATTTGGATTCCAGAGATACCCGGCATAACTTCCATCGGAAGCCTTTTCTTTTATCCTCGCTGTGCTGGCCGGGCTCCAAAAGAACAAGTATTCCATTGCAAAAGAAAACTCGCCCGGCGCTGCTCGCTCGGAGATCTACTCAGAATCTTTTCGATATCTCGTCCAGCACACTCTCGAATATAGCCATTCCATCCCCGAGTCCAGTTGGGAATGCTCTTGTCCAATCTGGATGCATTTCACGATCCATAACTCTCTCAGGGTGCGGCATCATACCAAACACATTACCCCGTGGATTACAGATGCCAGCCACATTCTTTTCTGAGCCATTTGGATTCCAGGGATACCCGGCATAACTGCCATCGGGATCGACATATGAGAATACAAGCATGTCTTTCTCAGCCAGCTTTTTGTAAGCGATATCAACTTCCGCTGAAGGGAAGATAAGCTTCCCTTCAGCGTGAGCAGATGGACACATCAGAACATCGCCCTCTGGTATCTTGGAAGTGAACATGCAATTACCCTTGTTCTCATGCTTCAGAAGTGTTGGTCGGCATTCGAATCTGGAAGAATCATTGGTAGTCAAAACTGCCTGAGGAACATCGGCCATTATCTCATCGAAGCCAGGTAGCAGACCCAGTTCGACCAATACCTGGAAGCCATTGCAGATCCCAAGGACAGCCTTTCCTTCATTCACAAAGGCTTTCAGATCATCCTTCAATCCAGCCTTCATACGAGCTGCCCATATAGCACCAGCACGAACATAATCACCGGATGAAAAGCCACCAGGGATCATCAGAATATGATAATCAGCCAAGCTTCTCTTCTCATCATCAGTGACATCCTGGCCGAGAAACTGTTTAAGGTGCACGATCTCTGGTTGTGCGCCCAGTCTCTTGAATGCCTGGAATGACTCCTGCTCGCAATTGGTTCCCTCTATCCTCAGAACGCAGACTTTGATATCCTCGATGTTCATGGTAGATACTCCTATGTGGGGGTGAAATACGGCATAGGAATTAAGGGTTTTGATACCCCACCTGAAGCCAAGTGCGGGTTAGGGAGATTATACGATCTTCTGCTTTTTTAATACAAGTATTAAGACGACTATTGCAAGTATTATACAAATAACAATTAGAGCAGTATTGCTGCCATTACTGCTAGCCGGAGCATTGTATGGATCGGGATCTTCAAAATCAAGTATTCCATCATTATCATCGTCTGTGTCTTTATTGTTGCCTATCCCATCCCCGTCTGAATCTGTATCTTCATCAGGATTAAGTGGTAAAGCATCTAAGGAATCTATAACACCATCATTGTCATCATCGGTGTCCATCCAGTCTTGAGAATTAATTTCATCTCCATCTGGTGTTCTATCGCCATCACTGTCACGTGGATGTCTATCTCCATCTCTTGGATCAGTTCCCAAATATTCCTCCCAGATATCCTTGAAGCCATCATTATCATCGTCTGGATCAGATGTATCTCCAATACCATCCCCATCAAAATCATCATCTGTTGGTCCTTCCAAATTGCCAGAGAACACATTATTCATGGTATTGGTAGCATTGGAGAAACTTAATACCATTCCACACAGATTATCTGATATTACATTATTCATAATTGCAGCTCCATCTGATAATATTAATGAGATCCCATACCAGGTATTATTGGATATCTCATTATCGAGGATACTGCATCTATCTGAACTCTGTAATGATACCCCATAATATCTGTTTGAATTAATTATGTTTCTCTCGATAATAGTCAGATCTGAGTTAGAAATGGAAAGCCCATTTCCAAAGTCATTATCCGATATGTCATTATTTTTAATTTCATTACTATTGGAATTTTTGATTGATATCTGTATGGGGGCTGGATGGCTTGAGACTATATTTGAATGAGAGGCTACTATATCTATGTGTTCAACAGTATTACCTGCTATGAGGTTATCATCAGACCCCTCTAATTTGATGCCTTGGCTCCTATAGTCTGAAGCAATATTGTTTTTAATGGTATTGTTGTTTGCTGAAATTAAATAAATACTAAATTCATTGTTAACAAAAGTATTGTTTTCAATAATATTATCATAACCTATGACTTTAATACCATTCCCAGAGCTCTCTGCTATATTATTTAGTTTTATTATATTATGATTTCCTTGAGCCATAATACCATGATCACCTCTTTCACCGTCATCAACTCCATTGGAAGAGATTGTATTTTGAATGATCTGAATATAATTTGAATTAGTCATACTTATCCCGTCCTTATTATTAGATGTGATCGAATTGTTAGTAATAGTGATATTATTCGAAAAATAAACTTCAATGCCAGCTCCATTATAATTAGAAGAAATGTTATTATTTTCAATTACTCCATTTTCAGTATTATAAAGATATAATCCAACATTTCCATAATACAGGCTATCAATCCCACTTGCCTGATGCAAATAACAATCTCGAATTATAAAATGATCTGTAGTATTACCAATAAAAATACAGTCCCCTTTGCTGATTCCATTGATATCAAATCCTTCAATTATCCATGGATTCAGTTGGGTGCCATTTCCTGGAAAACCTTTAATAGAGAATTCATAATTATTTTTTATTCTGATCGGTACATGGTCAGTATATCCTTCAGTTGGTTGCGGGATTACAATAAATACTGTAAAACACATCATTAAAATTATCACTGTTGATATAATCCTTTTCATTTTTCCACCTCTCTTCCATGACGGCCATCCCTTAACTAGCTTATTAGTTGTGGGCATTCCTCCACTCGCATAAGTGAATCGAAAGTCTCACTTATATGACTTTCGTTGAGTGTATTGGATTTCAGCTATTCTTATTCCCACCAGAACTGTCAGCCGCTATATGCAGGAAATTCTCAAGGTGGCTTGCCAGATATTCATTGTCGGTGAATCCGCAGGTCTCCAGATCCGGCGAAGCAATGAGCGCACTGTGACTGTCCACAATGACATCCGTCGCAATGAGGCCATTCTTCCGGGTCACATTCACATCGGGGAACACCTTCTGGCCATGAGGCGTGAGAATGGTGATCACCACACCTCGCTTCTGCGCAGATACCACCTTCTTGTCCAGCTTCTGCCTGAACTCCGACATATTGGGTGTGGACATCATGAAAGTCTCTGTCGCTTTGTCCAGCATCTCACTTATCCTATCGATGACCTTTGTTTTTCCAGTTATCGTGTAAATGAGCTGGGGCATGCCCTGCTCCTTCAGAATCTCTCGAATGGACTCCAACTTGCTGAAAGTATCCTCGAGGCGGGTGATTATCTGCCCACCTATCTTCCGGGGTTCCTCGGGTCGGTATAATCGAGGCCTACCCTCACCAGCATGGGCGAAGCCCTTTTCTTCAAGGGTATCGAGAACTTTGTAAGCCGAAGTTCTCGGTATCTGGGCCGTTGTCGCAATGGTATCCGCATCCGATACGCCATGCGCGACAAGTGCGATGTACGCCCGGGCCTCATAATCCGACAGACCCAGTAATGCCAAATCGGCAGATATTAGTCGATATTCCTCCATGAGGGTTTCATTGCTCTGGCTTATTACATCCACGATATCCATAATATTACCTTTGTCGCGGTTATCGCTACAAAACACTTAAGTCTTTTCCTTAGATATACATTAGTGATTCTTATGATAATAAAAGCAAGCACTTTAAAGACGGGATTGCCTAAGAAGACACCCTCTATTTGTCCAGAATGTAAGAAGATCATTACGGCAGATATTTTTGAGAGGGATGGGAAAGTCATAATATCCAAGACATGTGAAGAACACGGCTTCTTCGAGGATATCTATTGGTCAGATGTCGAGCTATATCACAAAGCTCAAACATGGGCCTATGATGGTATCGGTGTGGAAAATCCAGCACTGCCAGTCAAGGACGGTTGTCCCTTTGATTGTGGTCTTTGCCCATCCCATACCAGCCACACTTCATTGGCTAATCTTGATCTTACCAACAGATGCAATCTGAAATGCCCGATCTGTTTTGCGAATGCGAATGACGCAGGCTATGTCTATGAGCCGACCTTCGACCAGGTAGTTTCCATGATGGAGACCCTGAGAGCGGAGAAGCCAGTTCCTTGCACAGCCATTCAATTCGCTGGCGGAGAGCCAACCATATACCCACAGCTCTTCGAGGTCATTGCCAAAGCTAGAGATCTGGGCTTTGCCCAGATCCAAATAGCCACCAATGGTCTGAAGATGGCCAGAGAGCCCGGCTTCACAAAGAAAATGCAGGATGCTGGCATGCATACGATCTATCTTCAATTCGATGGTCTTCGCGAGGAGAACTACATTGCAGCCAGAGGTGTCCCTCTCCTTAAGGATAAGCTGGCAGCCATAGAGAGTTGCAGGATCGGCGACGAGAACATGTCCATCGTTCTTGTTCCAACTATCATCAATGGAATTAATGATGACCAGGTTGGCGAGATCGTCAAGTTCGCCATCGAGAACCGCGATGTCGTTAGGTCGGTTAATTTCCAGCCAGTTGCTTTCACAGGTCGTATCGATCAGGATGAGAGGCTGGCAGGTCGTTTCACACTTCCAGACCTGGTTGACAGAATGGGAGCACAAACTGGCATAACTAATAAAGACGATTGGTTCCCAGTTCCAGTCGTCACTCCTGTATCCGAGTTCATGTCCGTTATCTCTGGCGAGCCAAAGGTAGCCTTCACACCACATCCGAATTGTGGACTGGCAACATACATATTCATAGACAAGGATGGCAACTCCACACCGATAACAAGATTTGTGGATGTGGAAAACCTGATGAGGGAGATCTATGAACTGGCTCACAAGAGCGAAGGGAAGAAAATGATGCTTCCTGTGAAGCTAAAGGCATTCGATGTTATCAAGAAGCATTTCCACGCAGACAAAGCACCAGAGGGACTCAATGTTACCAAGTTCCTCAAGCTGCTACAAGCGGCCATGTCAACAGACACAAAAGATTCACTGGCTGACTTCGCATGGGACATGATGATGATCGGCGGAATGCATTTCCAGGATGATTATAATTATGACATCGAGAGAGTGAAGAGATGCGTCATCCACTATGTCACACCAGATAATCTCATCATACCATTCTGCGCCTATAATGGCGGGCCAACCTACAGGACAGAAGTTGAAAAGAAGCACTCCATACCAAACGACGAATGGAGGGCCAGGCACGGCGGTGAAGGGCTATGATCGTGGTAGATCCACGAATTTGTCTCCATTGCGCACAATGCGTGGGAACATGCCCTCATATGGCACTCGAATTGAATGACATGCATATCGAAGTGAATGAGAATTGCAAATCCTGTAAATGGTGTGTTATATCATGCCCAGTAGGTGCGCTCACACTGGAGGCCTGAAGATGGACGACGAATATGATGCAGTAATTGTTGGAGCTGGCCCAGCTGGCTCCCATACAGCAAGATTTGCGGCCGAGGGCGGAGCCAAGGTGCTTATCATCGAGAAGAGACAGGAAGTTGGCAGCCCAATAAGATGTGCTGAAGGTGCCGCCAGGCGATCCCTGGAAGAGGCTGAGGTCATTATCAATCCCAAGTGGGTGTCAGGCGAAATGGATGGAGCAATGATGATCGCCCCCAACGGAAACTTCCTGGTTGTTGACGAAGCGAGAGCTGGCAATGAGGTTGGCTACGTTGTGGAGCGAGATCTATTCGACCAGGATCTGGCAAAGGTAGCTGTTCAGCGCGGAGCCGAGCTTGCACTGAAATGCGCATGCACAGGCCTTCTGAAGGATGAGAACGGCAAGATATGCGGTGTCAAGATCAATCACATGGGCGAGGAAAAGGAGATCCGATCCAAGCTTGTGATCGGGGCTGACGGTCATGAATCTATGATCGGCAGATGGACCGGACTTGCTCCAAAGCTGGAAAAGAACGATATCATCTCTGGATTGCAATATCGCATGACCAACCTAGATATTAACCATAAGTTCGTACAATTCTTCCTGACCTCGAAATACGCCCCCGGTGGATATATCTGGATATTCCCAAAGGATGAGAATACCGCCAATGTGGGTATCGGGATAGTGCTGAGCAAGATAACTCACAAAGGCCATCTCAAAGAGCTCCTGGACGGATGGATCGCCTCACAGCCCAAGATCGCCCAGGGCGATATAATCGAGATCGTTGGCGGAGGTATTCCGGTTGGAACGCCACTGGATTCCAATGTCATGGATGGCTTGATGCTTGTCGGTGATGCTGGAAGGCAGACCGATCCGATAACTGGCGGAGGGATCGGTAATGGATGCCGTGCTGCCAGGATCTGTGGTAAGACCATAGCCGCGGCTGTCAAGGCCAATGATTTCAGCAAGGAATTCTTGCAGATATACGAAACTGGCTGGAGGGAAATTCTTGAGGAAAGGCTTTACCGGAACTGGATGGCGAAGGAAGCATGTCTTAACCTTGATGACGATGTCTTCAATAAGATAATAACCACACTGGATGAGGTCGGCATCGAAGAGGTGAATGTCTTCAACCTACTGGTTGTTATTAAGGAAAAGCATCCGGAATTGGTCGAGAAGTTCCAAGACCTTATCTGATGTAAGGAAATAAGAAAGCAAAATACCAGCCGAGTAGATAATCTCGGCTGGCTTCTTTTCATTTTTCTCGAATCATCATGAACTGATCTTGATCTTCTGTCTTACAGCGGTCTTCGATTTGCTCTTGTTCTTTATCCTGTCCCCAAATGCAATAGCTGCAAAGCCCGCGAAGAGGTATTGGGCAGGTATGGCTGTGGCCATCGCCACACTTGGCGGCGGTGGTGGCGGCGGTGGTGGCGGAGGCGGGACCGTCAGTCCCGGGACCGGCATGGCCGAAGGGGAAATTGGCATGGGTGATTTCAATGGTGCGGGTGGAGCCTGAACAAATATATTGCCATAGAATATGCAGGCAAGATCGTACATATTCCTGTCCACCTCTAACTGGTCCTCAGGATCAAAGGAAAAGGTCTCGATCATACCTTTTCCATATCTGAAATATGAAGCGAATAGTATTTGGCTGTCATAGGCATCCGCATATACCACAGGTTTAACCCCCTCATATCCGGGGGTCATGGCCACAACATTGCTTGTAGTGACATTCACGGTAGTGGGGCCGGCGTACTGTGTCGGCAATTCACCAGTATGATTGAACTGTGCAGTGAACTCTATATTCTCATTTAGTGTCATTACACCGAAGCAACCAGGGAATATCGATGGTAGGTCCCTCATTGCTTTTCCTATGAAAACAAAATTCTTTCCATTGGACGCCGCAGACTTTATTCCCATCATGAGATCGGGGTTCATATCCCCATTGGCTCCCGGATTCTCTATGATGATCAGATCATGATCGGCCAGGTCCACATCCGGGTCCAGATGCCATATTTGCTTGGATTCGTATGGGATCATCATTTCCTGGAGAAGTTGTTTTGAAAAGCTGTGTTGCATGTAATCCTCATCTTCTCTGCCAACCACCAGAACATTTGTGGCCCTCTCGATAATGTACACACGATCCGAAACGAACACTGAAGTGACACTATGCAAAGTGACGCTGGGGAATTTTTTCATCACATCTGCCACCAGCGAGGCATTGTGGTCCATGAGAAGTATGGGGCCTCCAGAGTAATTGGCACCAGCGGGAAATTCATCGGTTTGAATGATCGTGTCAGGTGGTCCTATAAGCCTATAGCACAATGTGTCATTTCTCAGAAGTGCGTGGACCAATCCGAAGCTCTTTATGATATCATTCTGCTTCTCATCCATCGGGATGACAAGGGCTCCGGCAGGAAATGGGATCATTTCATATTGTTCCCTAACTATAAACGGGCTCGCGGCCTGGGCTGGTGTTGCGGAGATCTGAATGAGCAGGATCATGACAATGAAAATTCCCAAAGTGATCGGCAGGAACTTTGTTATTTTTTTATGCTTTGTCTTACCCAGTGTCATGTATAATGTACCCACATTTGAATCGACCACTATATTATAAACATTTCTGGACATAATGGCTATTGTATGTCATGTTCTACAACATACAATATATTTATCTATCACATTTCATTTAGCCCAGCTATGTGGCTGCGAAAGGTAACCTGCATTTTCATCATATTGGCGGTTATGCTATCTGGCTTTCAAATAAGTGTCGGCCAGGAAAATGATCTGAACCAAGATGATGACACCCCTATTACCTTCCGTTGCGCCATTGATAGAATATATAACACCAATCCTCTCGAGGAAGACAAGGTCAGCTGGAAAGCGCTCGGTCTCGTTTACGAGGGAGCCACAAAGTATAACCTGGAAACCGGCCGCCTTGACCCGTATATAGCGGTTGGCTCTGCCAATGAGTCACGCAAATCTTCAAACATAACCTGGGAAGATTGCACTGTGGACAACTTCGGCTACAGCAAAAAGATCCTCTGGGAGAATCAGAGCAAGCCGGAGATGATCATCTTCTATGATTTTGAGAACGTATACTGGCATGATGATGTGCAGATGAGCATACGTGACATCATGTTCTCCTTCCATGCCCATGCAACTTCCCAGTACTCATCTCTTGGACATCCACTGATAGATGAAAATAACTATTCAGTAGATCAATGGATGTCAATCAACATCATCTGGGAATCGGATGATTCATCCAAGGCCGCGTTGAAATTCGTTTTGCAGAAACCGTACTACAGTGTCTTCTTGCATTATCTCTCATTACCCATCCTACCCTATCACATTTGGGGGAGCAAGGTAGGCAACCAGCAAGAAGATGGAACCAGGATCTGGTATGATGAAGATTACGACAGTTCCTTGAATGGCACTGCCTGGAAACCAACACTAGCTAAATCTTGGAGTAATGGCCAGCCCATCGGGAGCGGCCCTTTCAAGTGGGGAGAATTAGAGGAAGATAGGTTAACTTTAGTCACGTGGAGGAAGCATTTTTACAAATCCGGATACAAGTATGACGACCTGGCATCCCAACCTAATATCGATGAGATTTCTTTCAGATTTTATAATAGACGGGATCAAGCGATATCAGACTTGGAAAACAACGATATTGATTACATAGGATGGACCATGGATGAATCTGATCTCAATCAGTTTTCGAGGGATCCTGATCTGGAGTTCAATTATCTGAAAGGTGCAGTGATGGTTGATATAATATACAATATGAGAAAGAAGTCATTTGGATACGATTTGAAGTGGCCAGCATCAGGCATCGATCTCGGGAAACCCCTCAGAAGGGCCATCGCCCATTGCGTGGATAATGAGGCAATAAATTCTATGACTGATTTCGCCACCGAAGGAGAAAATTTAGGCTTGTTCTATAATTGGAATAATATCTCTGCTCCGCGATATGCGTTCGACCCCAATGAAGCAGTGAGTATTCTGAAAAAAGCGGGGTATCTGCTGGAGAACTCGTCATCGCCTCCTGGAAATGGTAATTGGTGGCTCAATCCTGATGGCACCACTATAGGCAGTAGCCTTGACGGCACAATAGAGCTACTTATTTCCAGGCAAGAACAGGATCAATTGATGTTCCAGATCGGCACTATGGTAACCCAAGAGTTGAGAAAAATCGGGATTAACATAGAGCTTGTTCCACTGGAAACTGGTGAATTATGGGGGAGGATCTTCGCCGGAGAATTTGATATGTGCGTTGTGGCACAGGATTATGAGACCCCCATCGATATACTGACTGTGCCCGTTTATTACCCTCATTTATATAATAAGCCGCCCAGAATTATCCAATACACCACCACCTATGACAGTAGTCCTTCTCCGAAAAATGGGGCAAATAATGTCGACCCAGATCGAGCACGTTTACGCGTTTTCGTATCTGACCCTGACGGAGACCCTATAACTGTCAGATTCTATAATTCTATAACCCAGAAACTAATAGGAACAGACATAATCTATTGGGATACCGAGGAGGGTGTTCAAGCTAGTGTCTGGTGGCCCGATCTCAAAGGCCACACTGATTACTCCTGGTATGTCATTGCGAATGATACGTTTTCCAAGGTACAATCACAAACCTGGAGTTTCACCACCAAGACCGGAACCCGAGGAGGTTCTTCTGTCGAAGTAGAGGGTTTTCCGGACATATACCTGAAAAGACCTGAAAATTATTTCTTCAGCTCTTTCCATTCTGATAATATATACGATGGTTCAAACCTCTACGGGTATCAGAATGCATCGTTTGACCGGTTAATAGAGGATGCCATGTTTTCAATTGATAGAGATGTGGAAATTCAGCTTGCCCGAGATGCAGTCACTGCCCTGGCATATGATCTACCGAAGGAGCATCTGTATTATCAGTACAAATACGAAGTTCACAGGTGCGATACCTTTGTGAACTACATCGACGACGGCTCCGGCTCTCTTCTGAACCCCAGATCCATAGCCAGGATAAGGCCCCCTGAGAAGAACCAAATGAATGTCCGCTTCACCACGATACCTCTCCTAACCATATCGGATTACATGTCCCTGGTGAGAGTGAGAGTAACCGACCAGCACGGGAGATCCATCAGCGATGCACAGGTCACCATGGGGTCCTCATCAGGAAACTTATCCGCATACAGCGGGCTGACTGATGAGCAGGGCTACTTCACCACCGTCTTCACCGCGCCCAATGTTCTCCCCGGGACGAACTCATCCAACGGAACGCCTGTGATGGTATCTATATTGCCCGTATCAAAGGAAGGCTACCTGGATGCAGCAGGTAGGGAATCGGCAATACTGGTATACCCGGAAAACTACGTAACTCTCTATGTCGAAGCCAATGCTGAAACGGATGTGATAGAGGACCGCATCTCCACCAGCCAGGCAGGGCACACCGACATTCGTGTCAGAGTCACCGACCAGCATGGAAACCCCGTTGCCAGTGCGTCGGTCATAGTCGAGCTTGATGGTGCACGGATGTTCCTGGACCCTCCAAACGGGACCACGGATTACCAGGGATATCTCAAGCTGAAGATAACCGCCACCGAAGTGAATGAGACCGAGGAATGCAGGATCACCATAAGAGCCTCCAGGGACGGGTTCCTGGATGGTCAGCAACAGATCACACTGACGATATTGCCCGTCGATTTGACTGTTTACACCATCACGACACAGAACAATAGCTGGCTCATCATCATGCTCGTGGGATCCGCCGCTGCTTTGGCAGTGGCGGCATTTGTCTTATCGAAGAGAAAGAAGAGAAAGAAAAAAAGTTGAACTCTTCGATGATCATTCTTCTAATGAATTGGATGCTTAGATGTCCTCTTCTTCATCCTCATTCTTGACCCGATCTTCAATATCTTCCTTATCAAGTCCCTTGTACCCCAGCGCGATAATGTATATCTCCGAGCTGGCACTTCTTGAAGCAATGGGAGAATGGCGTTTCGCCATTCTAAATCTTGTTCGGATCTCTTTATGGAAGAAATCATGGGTCATGTCCCCATCAAAAACCTTGACAACATAGCCACCACCAGGCCTCAGATACTTCTCTGCAAAGGACAATGAAAGCTCTGCTAATTCTATCGATACCGCGTGATCCATACTGTAATTTCCACTTATATTAGGGGACATATCTGAAATGACAACATTGATCTTGATATCTTTCTCTCGCTCCTTTGCCAGGATATCGTCGATCATCTTTTTCACGCGCTCGGACTTGGCATTCCCCCTGATGAGATGGACATTCTTAATCGGTTCGATGGGTTTCAGATCAATGCCTATCACCAGACCCTCTTCACCAACAAGCTCCTTGGCCATTTGACACCAACCACCCGGATTGGCTCCGAGATCGATCACGATATCGCCCTCTTTAATTATGCGATATCTCTCGCACATCTGCCTGAGCTTGAAGGCCGCACGGCTCCTGTAATTCTCGGACTTTGCCTTTTTATAGAAATAATCACGTCTTCTATTAGCCTGCCAATTCTTTCCCATATCTCTAACTCCATTCCGCATCTTTCACTTTATTCAAATACCCAATTTAGTCTGCTTCGTATCTATCACGAGATTACTCGCAGAGAACTTATTGATTATAAAATGTAGTATCATATCATTTAATTCATCATCATACGTTCTTATTGATACATAGGCCGGGTCATTGTACCTGGTCTTGATACCCCGTTTGCTCAGGATCTTCTTGACCTCGGACCTTTCCTCACTGGATATTTTTTTAACACCATTGCCTGGATTTGTACCAATGCCAGCCCTTTCAAGTTCTTCAAGGAAGACTGGTCTTCGGAATAGCTTCTGGAAGCTGTAAACTGCGAATGCCATCCTGTCATCCTTATTCATGTCAAGATCTATACAATAGGAACCAATGGTCTCGTAAATATCCATATCCACCTTGAGAGGGACTGAATATACCTTTGATGGAGGTATGTCCTTGGCCTTGACAACATTCAGATCCTCCATCGCTCTTAGGTATCCTGTCAAAATAAGGCGGTGTATGTCATAGCCCTCATCTTTGAGAAGTCGATGTAAGCTCGAAATAGATCTATCTTCACTTTTCAAAGAATCAAGGATTATTTCTTTGAATGTTTTGTCTGGGATGAACATCTGGTAACCAACATGGTAACAGACCTGATAATAAATAAAACCATCGGCCTTAAATCCTGTTACCAGACCTAGTTCAAAAATCTCTTTAAACCATAGATGTTATGACATGTTTCCACATCCCTGACATTATATTCTGTCACACGCACACTAAGAATATTAACTGTAGCCAGTGACAAAATACAATGCCAGATTAAGGCAGGGAGGAGGCCGATACAACGTTCGTTGTATAATGATACAACAGCCGCTGTATAATAGTGGAGGGTGTTCGTTATGAAGCCAGCACAGACCAAGGAAGGAAGGAAATCTCAAGGAGGGATGGGAATTGGGAACCCGGAATCGACAGAGTTATCTCTGTTCGTGAGAACCTCTGATGAGGACATCAAAGGATGGGATAAAGCAAAGATCCATGATGCCCTCATAAAGGAAACTAGTATCAGTGAGGATGCGGCGTCCATTGTGGCAAGAGAGGTCGAGAAGCTTATTATCAATCTAGAACTGGATTATATCACAGCTCCCTTAATAAGAGAGTTGACCAATGCAAAATTGGTAGAGTATGGTCTAGCACAGATAAGAAAGCAACATACGAGACTCGGCGTCCCATTGTATGATGCAAGGCAGATCATCATAAGCCCGAACAAGGAAAATGCCAATGTCCCACATGGTCCAGAGGCAACGAACCTCACCCTCGCAGAGAACATAAAGAAGGAATTCGCTCTGATAGAAATATTCGAACCATCTATCGCAGATGCTCACATGAAGGGTGAGATACACCTTCATGATCTGGGCATGATAGACAGGCCATATTGTAGTGGCCAGTCCATCGAATATGTGAAGAAGTTCGGATTGAATCTACCGGGAGCAATGTCCATAGCGAAGCCAGCCAAACATCCGGATGTTCTAATAGAACACGTTGTGAAGTTCTCGGCCGCTCTGCAGGGGCATTTCGCCGGAGCTATCGGATGGGATGCCTTCAACCTCTTCCTGGCACCTTACCTGGAAAATGTAGATGATGTGAAAATGAAACAGCTTGCACAGATACTGGTGTACGAGTTCGCACAGCAAGCTGTCGCAAGGGGCGGTCAATCGATATTCAGTGATCTGAACCTCTATTGGGAAGTTCCCAAGCACTTTGAGAATGTGGAGGCAATAGGCCCAGGCGGAGTTAACCTGGGTCATTCCTATGCCGAATACCTTCCCGAAGCGCAGAGGTTCGTAGATGCGCTGTTCGATGTCTATCTGGAAGGAGATGCCATGGGTCGCCCCTTCTTTTTCCCCAAGCCCAATGTGCACATGACGGAGAAATTCTTCAATAGTGATGGCCATGAAGAATTCCTGAACAAGATATGCACCGTGGCTTCCGAGAAGGGAAATACCTATTTCGTTTTCGACAGAGGGGACACAGCGAAGATCAGCGAGTGCTGCCGCCTGACATTCAAACTGGAGCAGGGAGATCTGGAAGATGCAAAGACACCCTGGAAGATGAGATACTCCGCTATTCAGAATGTGACGATCAACCTTCCGAGGATAGCCTATGAGGCGAATATGGACGATGCAAGGCTCTTCGAGCTCATTACGGAGAGGATCGAGCTCGTTGCCAATGCTCATGTGAGGAAAAAAGATTTCATCGTAAAACTCCTGGGAATGGGCAAATACGGTCCGCTATCATTATTGGCGATGGAATTGGACGGGGAACCATATTACAGAATGCACAGAGCCACCTTCCTGGTTGGAATGCTGGGTCTGAACGAGATGGTGCAGTTCCATACTGGTGATCAGATGCATGAGAACAAGGATGCGCTGATGTTCGGCCTGAAGATAATCGCTTACATGAACAAGGAGGCCGAAAGAATTGGGGAAAAATACGGCATAAAGATGCCACTGGAGCAAACCCCGGCAGAATCAACCGCCTACAGGATGGCAAAATTGGACATGAAATACTACCCACTCCAGGCACCCACCACGATAAGAGGTGACAAGAGCACTGGGGAGATATACTACACAAATTCCACTTACATGAATGTGGGAATTGAGCAGAATCCAATTGATAAGGTGAAGAAAGAGGGATTATTCCACCCCCTGATAGAAGCAGGAGCACTTACCCATGTCTGGCTGGGAGAAAGTAAACCCAATCCGGACAGTCTTGCCAATTTTGTGAAGAAGACGATGTGGAATACCCAGAACACGCAGATAGCCTTCAGTCCAGAGTTCACATCATGTCTGGATTGCGGGAGGACCATGAGAGGGCTGAGTGAGGCGTGTCCCAAATGCTCTTCATTGAATGTGGAAGGCATAACGAGGGTGACAGGCTTTTTCTCCAAAGTGGGATCATGGAACAAGGGCAAGACCGGGGAGCTGAACGATAGGTTCAAAGCAGATATTTAGTGATCACTAATCATATATCACGATTAACTCCCCCTTTTTTTTTGTAAACTGAGAGCGCGGGCTCGCGCTCTCGTTTACAAAAAAAGTAAGATTGAATATCCTTGGCAGCTTACGGCCAAGGGCAGGGCATCAACCCCAATTAAATTGATTTGCATTGAAGCAGAGCATCGCCGATCCCAAAGACAGTCTAATCAAACCCCTTTGCAAAGAATATCACAAATGATATCATGCCCATTATCATGCTTGGCCATATCAAGGTAACCATCAAGAATAATGAGCCTATCAAAGCGACATCATACCTGTCCTTCTTATATGCAATAAATGCAAATGACAATGCCAGTAAACTAAATATCACTGAAATAAAAGCACATGGTTGATTGGTCTCAAAAAAACCACCGCCTATCATTCCCATACCTGCATCATTATCCTCCTGAATTGGATCATGATATAATATTGAATATGTGAGAGAGAATAATGAGCCAATGATAAGAAGTGCAAGCCCTAATTTGATAATAGGATTGAACTTATCTATTCGTTTAGATAATGATTTTTTATTCTGCATCGATTACAAATCCCCACGGCTCTAGTAAATAGCAATCCCAAGTTAAATTGATTTGCATTGAAGCAGAGCATCGCCGATCCCGAATTAAACGGGATCGGTTGGCTAGACGTCTGGACACTACTTAATAGTCGCGAACTGAAGTAGAACATTCATTCCCTTCAGTTTCTTCTGGACCTTGTCCACGAAATCAATGACCTGGGTAGGAACGATGTCCTTTCCCTTCCAATCATATACGAAATCATGGCTTCCAAGTGTTGTATTGAAACCAAGGTCGATCAGAGTATTCGTGACTTCTGAAGCAAGACCGCCATCGCTGTTCAAGGTAACTGTAACATATGTTTTCATTTTTGATCCTCCTTATTACTTTACTTCCTCTTCTTTCCAGATGATGATTTCTTTCCAGACATCTTACCATTGATGATCACCATTCCGAAAAATAGCGCAGTTATGCCTAATATGATGTATAGCGTGGCTGACATATTGCTGCCTTCGACATAGAACTTGTCGTTTATCTCGATGTCACCCATGCCGGGGTCTGTTATGCCATCATCATTGACATCCACCAATACAGTGGATGTATGCCATCCATCTGCGATCTCCTCAGATACCCATTGGGAGCTCATCTTTGTGGAACCTCCGGCTGGCAGGTAGGCCAATGTATCAGTTGATATCAGATCATCATCAACATAGAACTCGACAGTTGCATTTCTTATATCCACATCTCCGGAATTGAAGATCTCGGCAGATATGACTATTGGCTCAATGACCTTTATCTCGAATTCCCTGACATACCATAGTGCGCCAGATGGAGATGTTACATTGATTATCATGACCATATCGCCAATATTTGACATGGCTCCTATGTTCGCACTGAATGTGTCATTTCCGGAAGTCAGATTACCTGCGATCGGTTCGATCTCCAGTGGTGAAGCTCCTGTTATGTTATCTGCATCGATATGGACACTGTATGCCCAGTTACGATCCTGTGGGTCCATCAGAGTGATCTCGTAGTTGGATGTACTATCCTGTGCCAGAATATCAGAACCTCTAACATGTATCCTTATATCATCCACATTTCCTTCAGCAGATACCACGGATCCCAGAAGGACCATGCTGATGAAGGTGAATGCGACGATCAAATGGACATACTTACCGCCGATCATCTTAACCACCTCTTCTTCTTCATAACATAGAACATTAATAGACCAAAGGAGACCGCGATGATAGTGATCACCCCTCCGACTATTGGATCCTCTGTTGATGTGTCATATACGGAATCACCAGATATTGTGATGTTCCCATCATCCATGGATATCACAGGGTATGATACAGACAAACTCTCTGAGTCAAATACGGAAGTATCCTTCAGGGAATTGGTTCCGATCACAAGAGAAACAGTCCTGAATGGATTATCGCTTATCTGTTCCAGAATAACTGGTATGGTAGCCTTGCCCAGAGCAGGTATCGATACATTGAATACCTCGGTTCTATCATCAGACAGGTCACCTATTGTGTTTCCGAATGTGACATTCCAACCATTGGTCCTCAATTCCTCTAAGTTGACGATATAAGCTGTCACATCATCATTATCATTACCAATATTGCTGATATCGACATTCCATTTCAATGATCTACCGTCCATGGTAAGAGGTGTGGATGAATATCCAACTTCCAATCCATATGTCTGCTTGATAGAGACATCCAGATTAGTAGTCCTCTGAAGTCCCGGGCTCTTGGATGAAGCGACCGTGACAATGACCGGATCATGATTGACCAGGGAATCTTCTGTCACTGTGAACTTCGCGGTGAATGTGTACTTGTCACCAAAGTCGATCTCCACCCTTGGCTCTGATACTGAAGGAGACCAATCAGATCCGCCTCCATTTATCAACAGGTCATAGGTATCTGGAGCATTGCCAAGATTCTCCACTGTGATCTCATATTCAACAACTGTTGTTGGAGATACAACTCCAGTGAACAATGGTTTTGAAGATATTGAAAGGTCAAAGACCTCCACCTTTTCCATAGGCAAGTTCCTTCGTAGATCATCCACAAGCTCGACCTGTGTATCAAGAGCGTATAAAACATCGATGTCGTTCTCGACATTGGTGAGCTCGCCTATCACATCATAAGTCCCCTCGGGGAGCCAGATATTATAGTGACCATCAGCCTCTGTCGTGATGTTTATGCTACCATATTCACTATGGAAGTCAAGCATTGTCGCCTTGTTCTGATTAAGGTTGAAATAAACCTCACCAGAAAGACCATATCCCTCTTCCAATGATATATTCAATATTATCGTATCATATACACCAAAGTTGACGGAATCCATGTATGCGTCATTTGTCTCGGAATTGTGAACATATACAACATATGAACCTGGAAGGACCAATGTTTCATAATGTCCATTGGCATCAGAGGTCACATGATATGTGTTATCCTCAGATCTAAAGGTAATATCAGTGCCGACATTGCTAGTAGCATCATCAACAAGTGTGATATTTCCTGAAAGATCAATGAAGAATTCCTCTCTTTGTAAGGTCAGATCCTTTTCAGCCATTGTACCAGCCATTGTGGAGACAGTGACATTACTGGTACTGTCATCCGCATTGAGGTAATATTCGTAAGCTGTTGTACCTGCTTCCTCCTGATAGCTTATGAATCCAATGTCGACCCTGTAATTCTTTCCACTAACAAGATATACGGAATATTGCGAATTCTCATCAGTCATAGTAAAGATAGGATCATCATTTGACAGATCTGTGAACATTACTTCATGCCCTTCGAAGGTATCAGTTCCATAAGAGACCAGACCAGACAATTCAAATGCTGGTTTTAGCGATATGGGTAATTCAGACATGGCAGATATATTGAACACGTCACATTCCATGTATATGTCCTCTCCATCCGCATAGTGTGCCTGTATGATGTAATCACCAGGTACAAGGTATAGATCCATGCCCCCTACGTCAATATCTGCCCCCATGAACTCGGGACCTGTGAAAGAAATGTTTCCTGCGATCGAAGCACCTTCGATCAGAAGCTCAGTATTGAATTTGACCCTTTCCTTGACGGTCAAGTTCATCTTGATGCTTGAGCCTGTGTTCAGGCCGGTGTACATGACGAATTCATCATCGATCTGCAAGATCACGGTGTCATTGTCCTGCGTGATATTCTTCTCTATATTGACCGCGTACACGCCCGGAACAAGCTTGGCTGTGAATGTTCCATCAGTCTCCATCTGAACAGTAGTATCAATTCCACCATCTGCAACAGCAGAAGTGAATTGGATCATGGCATTCTCACCAAGAAGCAATTCATCATCCTGGTAAATCACACCATCTACAGATACCATTTCAGGAACCATCTCTTCGATGAATGAAGCTGCCACCATCTGTGTGTGGGACATGCGTCCAAGATCTATTGAATGATATCCGGTTTTGACTGCTTCGATCGTGTAATAAACATTGGTATAAAGTGATCTATTGGATATACCCAAAGAGTCAGTGACAGAAGTTATCACCTGGCCATTGTCCAGTTTGTAATATATGACAACACCCTCAAGACCTTCTCCTTCCTGAGCGAAGCCATCGCCATCTATGTCTCTGTATATGACCATCGTATTCTCAAAGGCCTCTGCCAGAGATATTGGAAGATCATCATTGTTTGAATTAAAGGTCTGGCGAGATGCATACACAAATTCGCTAGAGTCATAGACCGCTGAAGAATATACATCATATATTCCGGGTGGTACATTTATGCTGAAGGTTCCCTCATCATTGCTGATAGCGGTGAGGAGGAAATCATCATCCACGGACTTGATGTATACGGCCTGATTGATACCTGGCTGGTCTACATCTGTTCGTGAGACCTCTCCTTTGACCTTCACACCATCTACCAATTCGATGTCCAAGGCCATATTATTGAATAGCTCCATTCGTGAAGAGTATACATATTCCTTATCTCCGACAGGATAGCTGCAGTAAAGCATACTGACACCCACGCCGAGATTAGCATCGAAGTATCCATCATCATCTGTCACCAGAAGAACATCATACTGATCACCGCCACCGAAGGTCACCCTTAGATTGGCCTGAGAAGCTGCTTTGCCACCAGGAAGTGATATTGTTCCCTGTAGTATTATTGAATCTTCCAGGGTCAAAGTTATTGTATTGTTCTCAAGGTACTTGATCTCTGTTGAGGTCAATTGACTTGCCTGGCCTTCGTATGTGGCCTGGATAAGATAATCACCATACAGAAGATTGTCGAACTCAAAGGATCCATTATCACCAGATATTGTGAATTTGGATTCTTCATTTCTAATCCATATCTCAACTTCAGCTCCGATGACAGGCTCACCCTCTGGTGTATTGACTGTACCGGCCAAAGGCGTTGGCTCAAGTCCCCATTTACCCTCATTAGGTCCAGAAACATAGGCCTGGCTAAGAGTTGTGATAGGCCTTCCTGCATATGATATTTCAATAGAAGCTGACCCAGGTACGAAATTATCGACCATGAGTCTTCCGTACTCATCTGTGGTTCCAGTGATACTCATCTCAAGATCATTGCTTGTTATAGTAACCTCTGCGCCCACCATAGCCTCATCATCCGCGGCTATGAAGGAGCCATCATCGTTATTATCCCAGTAGACCATTCCATCAATGGAGGCACTTGGTATGACAACATCATGATTGATCAGATAGTCATATACGCCATCTCCATTCTTATCTACTTTCTCTCTCATGGCCTGGTAATCCTCAATAAACATCTTTGTGGAGTTCAATTCAGAGCCGATGAGCGTCAATGGATTGAGCTCTCCATATGATACTGTGACCTTGATATCATCATATGGTACGATAAGTGAGTATTTGCCGTCCACATCAGTGGTCACCGTGTGATGAGGTATGTCGAAGTTATCATGGACTGTTACATGAGCGCCTTCAACAGGAGTTCCATCATCCAGGGTGACTGTACCACTGACTATGGCTCCATCGTAGTATTTCAAGATCATAACACCCTGATACATGCTGGATCTATCGCTTAGATCAGATATTCCATTTCCAGACAGCTGTTTTTCATAGGCATCCCAGAATTCAGTTGCCTCCCAGGCATCTGTGTGGTTCTGTATCTCACTCATACTGTATGGGTTCCAATAAGCAGTTCTGTGCTCCAGTTTGAAATGAGTCATGTTCCAAGCAGGCATGATAGGTGTTTCGGTCATGCTTGGGCTGACAGCAGGTATTCCACCATCTTCATTGGTCATTCCAACGTCTTCACCACTGTATCCTACAAAGGCCTTGTAAAGCATTGAATTGTAGAACATATCCTGGTATGCGATCTTGTATGGATTGGTTGGATCCAGGTTAACATCAGGTGGTACATCGCTGAGATCATATTCACCGCCGAATTCTCCAACTGCCTTTATCTGCCAGAAATCATATGGCTGATTACCTTCATCGCCACCTGTTATTCTGTGATCTGAAAGTTTTGCAGGCGCGTAGAAGATACCTGTGTTCTGTGCACTGAATGGGAATAATCTACTGTCTATTGCGAAGTATCTTATTGAATCTCCAGTAAGATCAGTAATATCACTATATAGAGATACTATCTCATCCAAGTCAAGGTTCTGTGTGATCTCTCCCCTGATAGCAAGATATCTTGCATTTGCAGACTGTATCACATCATCCCTTGGACTGTAAACATCAGGATTGGCCCATATCATTTCTTTGTAATCATCAGGGTTATCCAGCATATCCGCGATCCTATTGGAATCCAGACCATATGAATCGAGAAGAGTTATCATCTCAGGGGTCATCTGGGAATTACGATCGGACAGATCACCAAATCGATCTGCCTCTATTAACCTCGTGATAAGAAGACCTATGGCATCTGCCTCGCCCTGAGCCATTATGAAATTACCCGCCAACTGATGACCACCTAAGAAGTTATCAGCAACTGTAGGGTGCTTACCTTCATTCACAGCCTCGAAACCATAATCCCACCAGCTAAGGTATGCTGGCCTGTCCTCAGGTGGATATATATCCGCATCCTGAGTTGCCAACCAATCATATGCTGCCGGGTAATATTTACTGTTCAATGGCAAGGAATATCCAAAGGCTCCAAAGTACCAGTTAGTTCCATTGACCGCATCGTAGGATTCTGGCTGCAGGAACAATGGCATGGTCTCATACACTTGTTTATCATAATCCAATTTTGTCTCATATGGTATACCAGCATCAATTCCGGTCCATACATTTGGTAGAATTATGAAGAAGGCGAGGAATAGAACCCCAGCCACAAATGATATCTTGCTTTTCCTGATTATGAGTAGTAGTACAATATCAATAAAGAGCATGGCGCCGAGAATGAAAGCATGTGTTGCGGTTGTCAATTCCCAGTTACCGATGACAAAGCCATACATGTAGACCAGTGCCCCACATATTGGGACCAATAAGGCCAACAGATAGTATGTCCTGTTCGGGTTCAGCTCTGCAATTGTGTTCATAAGCAATACCGAGACAAGTCCAAGTATTCCAACTACCAGAATAGCCATGGCAATTCCGATATTTGTGGAAAGACCGGCTACCACAGCCAACAATACCGCACCAGATATCAATAACCAGATCCTGAAGCTCTTGGGGATCGGGGCACTTACGAGACGCTTCTGCGTTTCAATGAACTCTCTGAAGTCAAGCTTCTCGATTATCAAAGCGGTTACCCATGCTGCTGTTACGGCAAACACAGGAGCTGCATTGAACATGAAACGAGCTGCGTTTATGGCCATGTAAATAGATGTCGCGGTCCATACCAGCATGAAGATATAATCGAACTTCATGCGCTTTGGCAACTGATACGCTGCCCATGCAACACCAATAAAGGAAAGCCAGAAGGTCATAAGACCGAAAGAAAGTGCAAGGTTACTGAATGGTGGTGCTTGCGCCTCTGCAATGGTCTCATACTGCTTGTTCCTTACAAAGTATCCAGCTCCACTTGCTACCGCATTCATTATGGTATCATATGTTTCGGGTATTGCCAGTTTCATGACGAATACTGTAATTATTGCAAGAACCAAAGAACCTGCTATGACCAATAGCCATGGAAGCTTCCTGGTGACCACCAATACCGCTCCTATGGCCACAGCGGCCAGGAGTATGTATGTGGGAGTATCGAACCAGCTAGCTATCTGCAGTGATTGATAATAATACGGATATACTAACAGAAGTGCCAGACCGACCGATATGAAATAGATCATGAGAACACCGAGAGAATCGACATTCCTCAGCCTGTCCATAAGCAACTGGATCAGAAGGTATACAGTCAATATAACAATGACATAAGCATAACCTTTCCAGGTCAATGCAACGGCTGCCAGTGAAATAGCTGCCAGCATTGCGAATAGTATGGAATTTTTATTACTACGTATGAGATCTGGAACTCCGTCCCTGATCTGGTCCATTTTCATCCAGTCTTTGACCCATGTCTTCTCCTTCAGACCCTTCAAGGATTTCAAGAAGAAATAGAAGGTCAAAACAATGAAGAATAGAGCGAATGCGTCGTGATCAGCGTTAGTAAGGACACTACGTTGAATATGACCAGGCATGATAGCCAGCAGGAAGGCGGCGATATAACCGGTCTTCTTGCCAAATACCTCACTGGCCAATAGATATGTAGGTACGATGGTCAAGGCACCCCAGAAAGCAGTTGAGAATATGAAGACATACCAGGTAGCTTCATAGTTATCTCCTCCAAAGAAAGGAGTTAGAGCTATGCCTCCGAGATAGACAGACCAGTCATAGAGCGGAGGACGTGGGTTCCTTGTGCCTACGGGATAATTAAGCATATCATCCCAAAACCAAAGATCACCGGTTTCCTGAGCATTGGTGATCACAAAGTGGTGGTAATAGGAATCAGACCCACCAGATAGCAGAAAGCCATCTTCTGTGGCTGGTTCTAAACCAAAATATGCTCTCATGAACATTCCCAAAGAGAATATCACCATCAATAGCATTATCGTTTTCCAGTTCTTATCGAACCAGGAGCCCTGCCACTTGAGATTTAGGTTCATTGGCTTCTTCGCGGTCTCCTTTGCTGGTTTGGAATGCCCTTCGTCATAGTGCTTGGTCTTGAGCTTCTTCACTCCCCGTGGGAGATCTGGCTCTTCTGGCATTTCCTCGCCTGACTCGATCCCATTGTCATCCCCTGTGTTTGAAGCTGCCTTGTTCTTGAGCTTCTTCTTTTTCTTCAGGGATGGCTCTGGGCTGGATTCTTGAACCGTGGATTCAACAATAGTATCCTCGGTCTGCTCAGGTATCTCAACAACATCCGGCGCATCAATAACGTCAGATGTATCCTCAATTTTCTTTTTAGTAGACATAGTTTCACCGAAATTCGACGGAATGTCCTTCTTCCGTTGTTCGAATGAATATATTTTTTTATTAATGGGTTATCGTCGCTGAAATATCCACTTTTATAAATACTTATGTATGATTTAGCAGTGTTATGGCATAAATATATCTATATATGGGTTATTTTAATTGAAAAAAACCAATTATGTCAGGGATTATTGGCGACAATATTGACATAAGCCGCCCATTTTCTGCTTTTCGGGGAAGAAGTGAGCAAACGATTATCGATCTTGAAGGCCACACGAGACAATGCTCTTGTGATGCCTTTCAAAGGCCCAGGCATTCTTGGGACAATATGTGGCATGAGGTAGAAGGTTATGAAATGATGATCGACCCTATCGGTCTTGAAATATCGTTTGACAACCTCTTCCAGATCATTGAAGGGAAGAGGTTTTTCGCCCTCATCATGGTGGGTGGTCGTTATTCTTTTCCTGACGATATTGGCAAAGGGATTACGATCCAAGGGTTCTTGGATGATCAAGAAACCACCTGGTCTCAGAACCCTTTTGATCTCCTTCAGTGCTTTATCCAGCTCATCTGGAACATGATGGAGCATCGCGTGAACCGTCACCAGGTCTGCGGAAGAATCCTTGAAAGGAAGATCCAATCCACTGCCAAGAATATGCCGAACATCATTATCTATGACTCTTGGCTCAAGATCTATGCATACGACCATGGCCTCGGGGTGGCTGGACCTTGCCTTGTTTCCAAAACTGCCGCTACCGCCTCCGATATCTATGATCAGATCAAGCTTCTCGCATCTGGCAGATACTTCGCCCGGTACACTATTAAGTGCCTTCCAACCCATTCGGTTAACCTCTGGGTCCACGTTCCAATCTACTTCCATTGTATCTATACTCAAGGCAGTGGAACCTAATAAATATATTTATATCTACCCCATAAATAATAATAACATAAATAATGATGATAATAATATTATACCACTAACAATAGGTTTTTATTCTCCCTGTATAATGAGGGTTCGGTGTTTATTTGTCAGATAAGCCAAGAATAAAAACATACATCCAGGGTTTGGATGAGCAATTGAATGGTGGGGTTCCAGTAGGGCACGTTTGCCTAGTATCTGGAATGCCAGGTACTATGAAATCTTCTGTTACCTACAGCATACTCCATAACAATGCAAAGCATGGTGGAAAGAAAGGTCTTTACATTTCACTTGAGCAGGGCCGTGACTCTTTGATAGAGCATATGGATGGCCTTGGAATGCCCAATGAAGAGGTTGATGGGTTAGTCAATATCGTTGATATCGGTTATCTCAGATTGAACATGGATACCTCATCTGAACAACAGAGCTGGATGCGAATATTCAAGATGTACGCGGAAAACCTCCATGTCAGCAATGAATACGAGATACTGATATGCGATTCATTACCTGTTCTGGAATTACTGGCAGATGTTGATAATCGCCGAGCGGAATTATTCCATTTCTTCGGCTGGCTCAGGGAACTTGGTGTCACCACCTTCCTTATAGCCGAGGCATCGGATCAAGCAAATGTCGTGCATGACGAAGACTTCCTGGCAGACGGTATCATCAGGCTGAGAAAAGAGCAGATGGGATACGATGTCAGCAGGCAGATCGTCATTGACAAGATGAGGACGACCAAACACAATACTGGTTACTTCAGTCTGATGCTCGATGGAGAGCCCTTCTCGATAACACGTGTTATCGGGGATTGAAGCCTCTCGAAATAGCCTATTAAAATTGATTGATTAGCCTCGGCTCTGTTAATCAAATGAGCTATTCTGTTTCATTTGATATAGATCCCTGGCTTGAATGGAAATGCCCCATCTTTCTTGTTCTGAGGATCATCGATATTTGACTCATCGGCCTGATAGACATGGACTTCGCAATTGAATTCCTTTTTTAGGAATTCCTTTGCGGATTTCAGAATGGTGCTTTCATTCAATCCCTCTGACACCCATTTCTTGTCAGAGTCTGAGAATTTCATGGCATTCTTCATAAGCCGCTTGCCGAATGAGCTAAGTTCCTTCGCACGAGCTTTAAGGTCGGCATCAGCCATTGCCAATTTCATAAGCTGGCCCATATTTATCCGGCCATTCTCCAATAGATCAAGGCCAAGTGAGAAATACTTAGTCTTATAATCTGGTAAAGTGTAAATGCAGATCTTGGATGGGCTTATCTTCGTCATTTTTATTATGCCATTGATATCAGCCAGAACATCCTTCACATAATTCTCTGAAAGGAGTTTGCCCTCATTCATATCGAACTCACTGGCCTCGGGGAAGCTGGCCACCGATACAAGACCATCATTTCCAAGCGTCTCCCACAGCTCTTCAGACATATGTGGTGTGAAAGGAGCCATGAGGCGTGTCCAGGCCCCCAGAACTTTCTTAATGAGTTCTGGGTTATTTCCTCCACGCCTCGTGTACCATTTCAGATCCGACATGATCTCGAAGAATATACGATTGGAAGCCTCTCTCAATTCGAACCTGTCGAGCGAGTCCCTGACATAGGCGACATTATTGGACATTCGCGAGCTCAGCCAGCTGTCTAGATATTCATCTGACTCACCCTTGATGTCCATCAGATCATTGGCCAGATTCCAGACGCGGTCCATCCTCTGCCTGCTATTGTGGACATTGGCCTCATCCCACTCCACATCCACGAAAGGATTGGCGATGTGTGAATAGTAAAGTCGCATGCCATCCACCGTGAATTTGCTGGCTGCATTCGGGATCGGCTCGGCTCCACCCTTGGACTTACTCATTTTACCGCTCTTTCCAGATATCCACCAGTTGACCAGAATTCCCTGTGGCCAGTCCTTTTCCGGCATGATGGCCACGTGATTCATCAGGAAGAGCGGAAAGTGCACGGTCATGTGCTCCTTGCCACCCAGATTGATGTCCAGAGGATACCAGTAATTGAAATCCTCGCGCACCCTATTTAGGGTTTCAACAGATATTCCAGTGGTTTCACTCACACTGGCATTATCTCCGTTTCCGAGGAAGACGAAATTGAAGAATATATCATTCAACTGCTCTTCTTTTATCAGGCCAGCATTAATATAAGGAGATATTATATAAAAAGCAGAATATAAAGTAGAATCCGATATTGGCTCGATTATCCAGCGATCGTCCATTGGCAGTCTTGTACCCAGCCAATTTCCAAGTCTGGCACATGCTCTCTCCTTGAACCAATCGAGAGCCCCGGGCATGTTTTCCTGGTAATCCTGTGGCAGGATGTTCATCTTGGGGACAAAGGCCTTGGCGGCTTCCGTAACCTTCTCATTACCATAATCGATGAACCACTGGTCCGGTATCTTCTTCATGATGACCTTTTCACCACATCTGCAGATGACTGGCTCTGAAAGATCGTGCATGATATCCGCTACACCGAGGTCAAGCATCATTTCTTTAACCTGATCCTTGGCAATACTGACAGTCAAGCCAGCATATTCCCCGCAGATATCGCGCATGACGCCAGTGTGGAAGCCAGACTTGTAGATCTCCTTGGTGGCCTCTTCCAGCCTTGGGTCATTTTGATCGGTGATGTTCATTTTTTCTACTATCTCGACACCTGGATTGTCTCCATAGCCCTTGGATTTGATTATCGGAATTGGCTCAATGGCCTTGACCATCGCATTGTCGATACCGAACTTCTCACAAGTGGCAGGATCATTGGCCAGGTCCACCAGAGCGATCCAATCATATGGAGCGTCTGAAGGGACGCTCGTAACAAGGCCAGTACCATAATCAGGGTCTGTGAAGGATGATGGTAGAATAGGAATTTCACGCTCGATGACCGGAGCCGTCACTATCTTGCCGATAAGCTCGGTGGCCGGAACTTTTCCAATGACCTCCACATCGTCCTTTTGGAAGCTCAGTTTCTCGGCCCCTTCCGGACTCACAATCCACACCTCGCCATCAACTCTGGCTCGGACATATTCCACATCTGGATTGGCCCAGAAATTCGTCTGGCCATATACCGTTTCTGGCCTGAGCGTGGCAGCTATCACGAACTCATCGCCCATCTTGAATTTAAGAAGTGTCCACTCCTGCTTCTCCGCATTCCCACCCTGAGAGATATCGGTCTCCGAAGCATCCACAGCAACTGGTCCGCAATTAAGACATGCGGAGCCAAAGTATGGCTTCTGGATAAGCATCCCGGCCTTGTCCAGTTTCCTGAACTGCCACTGGATGAATTTCTGGTATCCGGGGTCGATAGTGGTTGTGAAACAATCGTAACTGGCTAAGAATCCAAACTTCTTCCAGTAATCGTCAATGTAGATCTGGCTGAAGAATTTGACAACCTCAAGAGGGTCCTTCAGTCTTTCAAGATCTTCATCACTGCATCCATTGGCCTTCAGCATATTGATATGATCTGGAATATTCCTCTCGATCTTCCTGGAGAAGGCCGGGGCTATATTGCCAGATGGGTGAGCGCCAACAGGAAAAAGCACATTGTAGCCGTCCATGCGCTTGTACCTGGTTATCACATCGGAATACGTGTAACCGCGCATATGTCCCACATGCAGATAGCCGGACATTCCAGGGTAGGCGAACATGAGGAAGAATTTCTTTTGGTCTGGCACTGGCTGGGGGTGGCATATATCCGAATCAAACCACTTTTTCTGCCATTTGGCCTCCACTTCGGAAGCAATGTAATCTCTTTCCATCAGAACAGGAGAAATGGAAATCGCTAAAAAAGGTTGCTATCGTAAGATTATTAAGTACAGAGAACAATATTGTATATGATAATATGGCAAAAAAAGAAGACACCCAGCAGGAATTGATCGTGCTCAAGAGGGATGCGGAGTTCATCCTATCATGCCTCGAACCCTTCAAAGAGGGATTTGTTTCAGGGTACTCATGGGGCAGACTTCCACGCGAGAACTTGAAGAAGATAATCGAGCTCTACAATGACATACTGGCCAAGGCACAGAAACTGCAGAAGTCCGAGAAGACCATACAGGGACTGAAGCCAGTTGACATCGATGATTTTAATGAATTCGACCTGCTGATAAACGTGGCCATGCTGAATAATCATATTATCATCAATGACCTATAGGGTACAAGAACATTTTGAATTCAAGCATGCCCCGTCTGAATGACAGTATACTGTCATCTGGAGGGCGGGGTACTCCCAGTGTTTTCTCAGTGAGTGACAGTTACAATGTACCAGTGGGAAGATTACCCACTCGCAGATTTGAGCGAGTGGTCAATTCAAACCCCGGTTGGAGTCCAACGATGGCCGGGGTCCTTATCCACACCCGGCTCAACAAACCCATCCTACTTCTTCACCTGATATATCACATCTATAACAGTGCCATCTCTGTACGCGATAATGGCAACAACCCGATCGGTATAATTCGGCTCGGGTGCTTTTCCGCCTGCTTTCTGCTCCGCTATCCTGGCCAGGTCCTGAATGTCTATCACATTCAGGTTTGCTTCTTTTGCCATTTCTATCATGTCATCCCGCAGAGGGTTTATCGCGATGCCAGCTTCCGTAACTATGGCATCGATGGTTTCTCCCGGCGTTGTTACATTCGTCACCTTGTCCATGACGATCGGCCAGTTCTTCCTGTGGGTGGGGCAGGTGATCACAGTCATCTTCGAGCCAGCAGCGACATCCTGATGACCGCCAATTCCGTGTAGTAGATAGCCGTCAGAGTGGGTGTTCACATTGACATTAAAGTCGGTATCAACTTCTGTCGCACCCAGGAAAGCCAGATCCACCATATTGACCAGCTGGCCTCTATTGAAAGGATTGGCGTAAAAGTCAGGCTCAATTTCGTGATGTTTTGGATTGGAATTGAGTGATTGGATGCTGGGGATATCAAAGCTCTGGGTGTCCAGTATCTTCTCGATGAGCCCCTCTTCCAGCATCTTGACGATATGGCCAGTTATTCCGCCATGGGCGAAACCGGCCTTGATATTCTTCTTCTTCATCTTTTCGCGGATGAAGTCGAGGGCGGCCAGTGATATTCCTCCAGCTCCTGCCTGGAAGGAAAAGCCATTCTTGATCACGCCACAAGCATCAGCTAACTCGACAGTTTGTCGCGCGATGTCCAGACGCATTGGATCTGTGGTCGGCTGCATGGTGCCAGTTGCGATTCCCTCGGGGTCTCCAATTGAATCGACCTTCACCACCCAGTCAACATAAACTTGAGAAATTACCGGGGGCATGACCGGATATGGCTGAATATTATCTGTTACGACGACCGTGTTCTTCGCGTATCGAGAGTCAGCCAGAGCATAACCCAGGGGCCCACAAGCGGACTTACCTTCTCTTCCATTCGCATTGCCGTATACATCGGCAATGGGAGCTGCGACGAAGGCCGTGTCGATCTTCAGCGCGCCTATGTGGATGGCGCGAACTCGACTGCCATGTGATCGGAGAATTGCGAGGTCGTGCATCTTTCCCTCAGATACAGTTCGACCCACCGGGCCATTCATACTGCCCTCGATGGACGATATGGTGCCGTTCTCTATCATCTTCACTATGGGTTCATGTACAGAGAATAAAGCGCTCTGTGCCAGCTTAAGACCCTTTAGACCGCGTTTCTGGGCCACATCCATCACCATATTGATGACATGATCGCCGTTCCTCAGGTGGTGGTGGAAGGATAAGCATGCGCCGTGGGTGATGCCGCATTTGTCAAATGAATCATCTATGCTGGATACCATTTTATCAGGTGCATAGCTGGTGGGCTTCAGGGGCAGGGGGACCTTCCAGCCCCTGGCATGCCTCTCAAAAGCTCCCTTATAAGGTACAAGATGTCTTCCTCCGACTAATGACGGTATTTCCCTGCCTACTGCATTGACTGGCATTTAATTTATCTCCATTTATTAAATTGTTAATATATTATTGCGCATATATTATTTATATTCATCTGGCAGATCGCATTCATCAGGCCCATCATAATCGTGTTCTGATGAGTACATCTTGCGCATTGGCCTCTCACGACTCATCTCCTCATAGGCTTGGGCCACGAGGCCAGCAGTTCTCCCCATTAGGAAAAATGCCTTGCCCAGACGGTGATCGAAGCCCATATCGGACATAACGGCGGCGATAGCCCCATCCACATTGATGGGTAGCTTGCGACCAGTCTGTGATTCCAATTCCACCTCAATAGCCTTGGAGAGCTCCACATGCTTGTCAGCGATCTCGTATTCCGCGGAAAGCGCGAACAGCTTTCCGGTCCTTGGATCCGACGTATGAACTCTGTGGCCGAAGCCTGGTAATCTCTTTTTCTGTTCTCGGGATTCGGCAACTATCTGCCTGGCGACCTCGGTTATTTCGAGGTCCTCTCCATTCGCCCTGATGACACCTTCCTGAAGAAGGAGCGCGCCCTTTTCGATAGCTCCACCGTGAACATCGCCAACTGCCATGATGCCAGCGGCTACCGCGGTTGGGAGCGGGACACCGGAAGAAGCGACGGTACGCGCCGCCCTTGCTGAAGGCGGCGTTATCCCGTGATCGATGGATGATGTAAGAATAGCATCCATCATCTTTCCCTCATTCTCTGTTGGCATCCTGCCGCTCAGTATCAGAAATACATTGTGAGAGAAGGGCACATTGCCGATAAGATCCTCCTGCCTGTAGCCACGAGTTACGATATGATTGGGTTTGACAGTGGTTATGCCAGTCTTCCAAATTGGGTCATCTTCTGCCAAGAAGCTCAATCCTCCCTTTTCACTTCGCGGACCACATCGGTCACGGTCCCATCTCTGAACTTGATCACACCAACGAATTTATCCGTGTACTCAAGTGGCTCGGGAGCGCCAGTGATATCATAGGCCATGTCCCTGAGAGCCTCAATTGGCTTTGGATCGAACTCAGCCAGGAGCTTCCAAAGGTCCTGCCTTTTCGGGTTAATTGTAATACCCTGGTCTGTCGCGATCACATCCACGCATTCGCCAGGTGTTGTTACAGTTGTTACCGAATCCCTCACGATGGGATTCGTTTTCCTGACTATCGGAGTTGTTATGAAAGTGACCTTCGAGCCAGCAGCCGCATCTGGATGTCCTCCACTGCCGTGCAGGAGAAGTCCATCCGAGTGCGTGTTCACATTCACATTGAAGTCCACATCCACCTCTGTGGCTCCCAGGAAACAAGCGTCCTGCTGATGGGTTATGCAACCTCTTGAATGCGGATTTCCAAAGTGATAGTGCGATACCTCGACATGATCTGGATCGTTCAGAAGTGAATCGATGGCCGGAATATCGAATGCCTGGGCATCCAGTATCTTTCTCAGCGTGCCACCGTGAAGCATGTCCACCACCTGGCCGGTTATCCCACCCATGGCGAAACTGCCCACGACGCCTTTCTCCAGCATCCTCTCATGAAGGAACTTGACAACTGCCAGTGACATTCCACCGGCTCCCGCCTGGAAGGAAAATCCATCTTCCAGCTGGCCGATGGCATCCATCGCATCCACAACCTGCTGAGCGATCTTAAGGCGTACAGGATCTTCTGTGATCTTCATCGTGCCAGTGGCGATTCCCTTTGGATCTCCAATATTGTCCACATTGACAACAAAGTCCACCTGATGCTCCGGAATACTAATTGGAGTGCATGGGTATGGCTGAAGATTATCCGTGATTATCACAACTCTGTCAGCGAACCAGGAGTCTGCTATTGCGAATCCCATTGGCCCGAACTTCGACTCACCCAGTACACCATTGCAGTTACCGGAATCATCAGACCCGGAGGCTGCGAGGAAGGCAACGTCAATGTGCATATTGCCTCTTTCCAGATCAAGAGTTCTTGCACCATGTGTCCTGATGACAACTGGCTCGACGCATGGATTCTCCGATATGTACTTCCCGAGGGGACCATTCAAATTACCCTCAAAGCTGGTGACAACACCGTTCTTGATGTGCTCGACAAGTGCTTCTGTGTGAATTGCAAAAACAGATGAATGGCGCATTCCGATATTCTTGATGCCTTTCCTGGCGATCTCCTCCAGCACCATGGCGACGACATAGTCCCCATTCCTCAGGTGATGGTGAAATGAAATATTCATCCCGCTCTTCAAGCCAGACTTGTCAATTGCCTCGGATATTGATGATAAAAGCTTCTTCTTTCCAGGATGGCTAGACCATATCTTCCTTGCTATGGCATTGCCCCTCGGTGTTGTTGCAAATGCTCCTTTAAAGGGCTCCAATTCTATACTGCCTATCTTCTCAGGGATCTCCCTGCCAAGCGCGTTCATTACCATTTTCAGACACCTCGATCATTATTGCATCCTGCATGCGTATCATGTGCATACGGGCATATGAAAGGTGAATGATAACTCGTATTATTAAAGGTAATGTTGGAAGTAAATAAATAGCATGAGCTTCAGAAATTGACAGTTTCATAAGTAATCATTAATAACTTGCAAGGAGTTCAAGTGCTGGTGATTTGATAAGCGACCTATCCTCTCTGGTAGTTGCCGCCATTCTGGCATTTGCCGCACCTCTTATTTGTGAAAGACTTAAGATACCAATTGTAGTTGGCGAGATAATCTTCGGTCTGGCAGTAGGTCTTATTGCATTCGCCGCCCTGGAATTCTACGATATCAGTATTCTCGAATCTTCAGCTTCTCTCGAATTCCTGGCTCTTATCGGTTTCATCTTCCTGATGTTCCTGGCTGGCCTGGAGATCGATTTCGAGATCCTTCAGGAACAGGGCATTAAATCCCTGATATACGCGATCATGATATTCGGTTTCACCCTGGCCATATCCTATTTCATAGTCAGTGCCTTGAGCATATCCGAAGATCCCTTTTTCATGTCCCTGGTCCTCAGCACAACTTCTGTAGGCGTGGTATTGCCCACGCTGAGGGAAACCGGCCTTAGCAAAACGAAGGCCGGCCAGACAATCATACTATCAGCCATTGTGGCTGATTTCGCCACGATGATACTCCTGACCTATTATGCAATTGGCATGACCATCGATGTTACTGGCCCTGGAGCCATGATGCCTCTGATATTCATCTTCTTCATCGTATCACTATTCTTCACCATACATCTGGCAGGCAGATTGGCCATCTGGCACTTCCCAAATACCCTGGTAAAGTTCTTCTCTCAGGATGATGCCACCGAGATGGGAGTTCGGGCTTCCATCGCCATCCTTTTCATCTTCGTGGCAATGTCCCAGACCATTGGAGGAGAGGCCTCCACCAGCATAGCCATTCTTGGGGCTTTCATGGCCGGTGCTGTGATATCATTCACCTTTACGAAACAGGCTATACTCGAAAAGAAATTGTTCGGACTGGGCTTCGGATTTCTCATACCCTTTTTCTTCATACATCTTGGAATCTCATTCGACTTCCAAAGCATACTGGAAGGCACAGATCTTCTTGGATTAATGCTCGTGTTCCTGGCAATTGCCTTTGCAGTGAAGCTGATACCATCTCTATTTCTACTGCCCACCTTCAAGGCCCGCAATACACTGGCCATCGGATTCCTGCTGGCATCCCGACTCAGCTTGATAATAGCAGCTGCTGAAATTGGTCGCGAGCTTGACATAATTGATGAGTCCATGAGAAGCGCACTTATTCTTGTGGGGATCACAACCAGTATCGTCTGCCCCATGATATTCAGAAGAATTTACAAGCCAGGCGTAGAGGAGGCGATCTCGTGAGATCGACACAGAAAGCGATCTTCATTAGTTCACCACGGGGGGTGAAATAATGAACAAGGTGATAATCGTAGGGGCGGGAGACACTGGCCAAGCAGTCAAGCACAGGATTAAAAATTCGGTTCTTGTCGATGCGGATCCAGGCAAGGTCATCATGCTCAGCCGTGAACATCCGGACTGGAAGATCATCGGAGGAGATGCATCCGACCCCAATGTGCTGAAGACCGCGGGATTAGAAAATACTGAATACCTTTTAATAACCACGAATAAGGATTATTTCGCCCAGAAAATAGCTATGACTGCGAAGAAGGTGAATGACGATATCAAGATGATCTCGGTACTTCATGACATAAAGAATTTCCATGATCTCCGGGAGGCTGGCATTGAACATCTGATCTCACCCATCAGCGAGACCATTGACGCGATACTTGGTCAATTGATACCAGTGGGCGAGAATATCACCGAGATCGCCATCACACAACATTCCATCGCACTGGGCAAGACCATCATGGATGTCGAGCTTCCGCAGGATACCATCATTGGAGCTGTATTGAGAGGTCATCATCTTATCAGGCCAGAGGCGAATACCATCCTCCAAAAGGGCGATGTGATATCACTGGTCAGTCTGGGGCATCTGGAGGCCGATGTGGTAGATGCAATAAGTGGTGACCACAAGACAGTGGTGCCATTGGACAATTTCTTATGTCTTCTGAAAGACGAAAATGATCTGATGATACTGGATGAGGTTCTTCATCTGGCATCTCGAAGTGTGGCCAAATGCAGGTTCATTTTCCCGGAATCCCTTATCAGTTCCAGAGAATTGATAGAAAAGAAAGCGAAGGATCACGGAGTCGAGATCACTTGTGAATCCTATATGGGAAATATCCTGGAAAAATTCGCCAGCCAGGCACGAGAATTGGATGCAACCACTTCCAATCCCCTGATCATACTACCACAGAGAAAACTCAGTCTTCTTAAATATCATCTGCCAGCAAAATTCCTTGAGAACCTGATAATAGAAATTCCATTCCCCTTCTATATTCCAAAATCCATGCAGTACAAGAAATTCGACCGCGTGCTTCATTTCATAACAGATCAGCATCATGATGGACTATGTGCCAGTTGCGCTGTTGGGATGGCCAGGGTCAATGATGTGCCAATAAAATCCCTTGTCTTACACAATCCGGAGAACACCTATGCGGAAGAGATCCTCATCCACACAAAGAGGATAGCCAAGGTGTATGGGATTGATGTCGTGGAAGAGGTCATTGAAGGCAATCCGACTTTGGAATTCATTCAAGATGTCCGAAGCACTGCCAACCAGTTAGTGATAATCAACTGGGAGTGTTCGACTTTGAGGCGGGACATTATGAGAAAGATCATTAACGAGGCTAATGCCAGTGTGCTATTGATGAAATAAGAAGATAAAATACCAACCCAGCCTTGCCAATTGCCAAAGCATACCTCATCGATATGGTATATCTCGACATAATTTCAACAGATAGAAACTTTTTATAGCCCATTGACATATATATGTTCGATAATCATGACATCATCCTATCTTGATGACGACGACCGGGTATTTTACGGTGGAGAGAAATCGAGCGAATCCTCGAATACAGAGGCAAAACAGCCAGCATCTAGTTCAAACACAGGATCGAGCTCAAGCTCGGAACAAAAACAGGAACCTGTAAAGACTGGCCCGACCGAGAAGGAACTGGAGAAGCAGATCCAGGATACCAGATTGGATAAGAGAAAAGCAGAGAGTGTTCATGACATCACGATTTTAAGACAGAGGGGCGCGGAGCAGAGCCAACAGGCTGCCAAGTATTACAAGAAATACAGAGTTGAAGAGGCTGCCCAGGTCAAGCACGAACAGATGGTCTTCAGGAACCGCAGGAAATCCGAAAAATACCTTGAGAAGGTCAAGGATGTGGAGGTCAAGATCGCGGATAAGGAAGCAGCCACTGCATATCTTGAGGGAAATAAGAAAGAGAGAGCGCACATCAAGGTTGCCAAGCTCAGAGGGAAGATCGCCAAGCTGAAGGCCAAGAGCAGTAATGCGGAGGCGGTTTCGGCCAAGCACAGGCAGAAAGCTGTTGCCAGGCAGAGAAAGGCAACAGAACTTCTGGAAAAGAGCAAGATCCACGAGGCAGAGGCAAAATCCTACTGCAATCGCGCGGACAAATTGGAGAAGATCAGCTAAAATTCATTCTTGGCAGATAACTGGCCGAACCAATTACGGCCAGGTATTTCACTCTTTAATTTTAATTATATTAATAACTAGCATAGACTTATTTCTTATTTTTCTTGCCTTTCTTTTTAGCCTTGCCTTTCTTCTTGACCTTGCCCTTATCTTTCTTCTTGGCCTCATCCAGCTTATCTTTTTCCTTGGAATAGTATCTGGCTTCCAAGGTTTCCTTTATTCCCTGGGCGATGCCTTTTCCAATTCCTTTCACTTCCTGAAGTTCCGCTGTCTCGGCATCCATGATCGCCTGAGCGCTTCCAAAGTGCGATAGTAGTCGCTGGGCGAGGACTGCTGAGATATTGGGCAGTCCTTCAATTATAAACTGCTGGCGTTCCTGAAGCAGCATGGTTCCCTTGTCGGATCTTAGGGCGGGTATCCTGCCTTCAGCATGCTCCCGCTTGGCTATCGTACCAACAAGTTCCGCTGTTTCAGCCGCATCCTTGACCGTCATGATCGACACCCCGAAATCCACAGCGATGGAGGCAATGGCTCCCATTATCGCCGGCTTGCCCAACCCGCTTCTGGAATAGAGGTTCTCACCCTCGATTATCATCAATGGGCTGGGGAAGGTGCGCTTGAGTGCGCGTATCTGCGTGAATAAACGTCCATCTTTCATGGAGTGTATGAGATCATCCACTTCCTTTCGCTCGATGCCAACGCGATCCGAAACAATATAATCTCCGACATCCAGTGTCTTGGAATCTACTATGAAACCAGCCATGGAAAGCTGGCGAACAACTGATGAATTGAATTCTCTTGTATCGACGATGATCCTGACCAGATCATCGTCGCCAGAAGGCTCGTAAATGTCAATGGAAGTTGGTCTTTCCTCCTCCACAACTTGCTCGATAGCGGGAGTGACCAGTTCTTCGTCGGAAGCAGGGATACCCGAGGCCTTCTTCACGGCCTCGGTCTTGCTCTTTTTCTCGATCTTGGGCTCACTTATGGCCTTGATTATGGGTTCGATCTTTAGCTCAGCCTTTTCATCTGGCTGGCCCTCAGCTTTTACCACTGGCTGAGCTTCGGGTGTGGATTTGGCTTTGGTCTTGCCAGCTCCCTCAAAGTCCATAAGCGACCTTTGAGGTTTGCCCGCGCCATTGCCAGCATCTTCATACATGGCCGCATGCTCATCGCGGCCATTCATGCTGACACTACCCGAGCCAAATGTCTCGAAATTGCCCATACGAGATTCGCCCACCCACAGCACATCCTTCAAGTCCCTTCGGAGCTTGTCCAGCTCCTTCTGCATTCGAGCTTCCTTGTGCCTGCTGGACCAATAATAGGATTCGTCCCTCGTTCCCTTGTAGATCAAAATGAATACCTTGCCAGAGCTTTGCCTGCCAGTTCTTCCACGTCGCTGGATGGTCCGGATCTCGGAAGGTACTGGCTCATAGAAAATTACCAGGTCAGTAGCTGGTATATCGAGCCCCTCCTCGGCGACAGACGTTGCCACCAGGACGTTTATCTCACCACCCTTGAACCGGTCGATGAGCTCCACCTGCTTTTTCTGATTCAATCCTTTATCACTGCCCTTACTGGCCTGACCGACGAACCTGGCTGGTTTGATGCCATCCAGTTTCTCCAGCATCTCAACAACTTGCTCCGATGTCTCACGATAATGAGTGAAGACGATCACCTTGGAGTGTTTGTGAGCTCTAAGCTGCTGCTGGACGATATCAGATACCATTTTCAGCTTGGGATTGGCCATCTTATCCAGCTCGATCACCTTGGACTCGTGCATGGCCAGCTGGAATTTCGGGAGGGCGATGGTGGTCTTCGAGGCCTTAGACGAACCCTTGGAACTGGCTTCGGTCGTCAGCTTCTCAAAATACGACCTCAATGCTCCAAGACCCTGAGTTTCAGCCATCTCCTGGGCGTGATTCAATTTCATAATAACGGCCACCACACTGGATGCCTCGAACATGGAGGGATCCTCAGATCCACTGCCGATGGCGGCTCTGATCTCCCGATTGGCGGCGAGAAGGTCCTTGGTGGACGCATACTTGCTGCCCTTCATGTAACCAAGTTTTTGAAGTTCGGCCAGTTGTTCTTTTTTTGCTTCTTTTAGGAAGTCAAGTATCTTCTTCATCTCCTTTGGAACTTTAACTTCTTTCCAGAATATCTTCACGTCATGAACGTACTTCACAACATCTGGATCATAATCATGGCGTATCTCCACACCCTTGATCCTCAGATTGTCGCAAACCTCCATGATCTTCTCCTTATCATGACCAGGAGAAGCAGTCATTCCAAGAACATGCCCGCCCTTAACGCGGGCATATTTCTCCGCAATAAAGACATAGGCATAATCACCTGTGGCTCGATGCGCTTCATCAAAAACGATGAGAGAAATATCATTGAGATCTATCTGGCCGGATATCAGGTCATTGGAGACCACCTGGGGAGTTGCACATATTATCTGGCTACTGCCCCATATTGCCTTTCTCTTGGCCGGCGGCATCTCGCCCGTCAGCACGATCGGCTTATCAGATACGAGGAATTTCTTGACAGAGCTGGCATGCTGTTCCACCAGGGGTTTCGTGGGAGCTAGAAAAAGAATATTACCCTTCTTGGTCCTGAGAGTTTCGGCCATCAGCATCAGGGCGATGACCGTTTTCCCTATGCCAGTGGGAAGTACCACCAGTGTCGAACGTTGGATCGCGGAGGCTGATATCACCTCCTGGTAGAGCCTGCGCTCGATGGTATCTATGTTGATCATCTGATGTTTGACGTACACGAATGTAAATCTGCCTGGACATATATAAAGCATATAGGGGGGTGGGCGAAGGTATTAATTGTTCAACACAAACCATAAATCAGTGGTTTACTTTGTAAGGGTCAATTTGAGGAAGGGTGATAAACATGATCAAAAAAATTATTTCTATTTCTATGGCGTGTATGCTGGCTACCGCGATCTTCGCAGTGCTGGCCAGTGAGAATGTTGCTGCAGAAGGCTATATTGAAGAAAGGCTGAATTCTTATCTGTATGATGCAGATCTACCAAACATTCACGATGGTAAATTGGTTGTTCGCGAGGATAGTGATATTTATATGTATAATCTGGAAACTGGTGAAAGAACTGCAATTTGCACGAATTCAGCAGGTGATCAATATGCACCGGACATATGGGGAGATATAATTGTCTGGCGTGACAGCAGAAATGTTGACACGGATATCTATGCTTACAGTCTGGTAAATAACACAGAGTGGCAGATCACTTCAGGAGGCGGAGATGAGGTATCTCCTGCAATTTATGAGAATATCATCGTATGGTCAGATGGTAATATCCAAATGCATGACATCACTACTGGTCAGACAATGCCAGTATACTCTAATCCTTTCACACAAGCGCATCCAGATATTCATGAAAACATAATAGTATGGGATGATTCCAGGAACGGCAATTTGGACATATATATGTATGACCTGGCCACATCGACCGAAACAAGGGTCACCAACCATGCAGCAATCCAACAAAAACCATCGGTCTACGACAATTATATTGTATGGGACGATGCGAGATCAGGTGGCTATGCAGTTTGGGCTTATGATATCGCCTCATCTACCGAGTTTGAAATATCAGGTACGTTTGGCGGTTCACATCCTCAAATTTATGATAATAATGTAGTATGGGAATTCTCGTTTAACAATATTTGGTATATTCAACAATGCGATTTGGATATTGGGGGCATAAATGATATACAATATAGCCCAAGTGTTGCTTCCTATCCAGTTATCAGTGAGAATTGGATAGCATGGGATAATGACGGTGGCGGGATACACGGAATTTATCTCGATCATGACCTGGATGGCATTCCTGACTCGCAGGACGCTTTCCCTAACACTTCCACTGAATATCTGGATACCGACGGTGATGGCATCGGAGACAATCTCGATACCGATGCAGATGGCGATGGCTGGCTAGACGATGTAGAGATACTAGCCGGAAGCGGCCAACTCAATGGAACATCGGTGCCTCTTGACACTGATGGTGATGGGCAGCCAGATATCTATGATCTGGATGATGATAATGATACATACGAGGATGAAATAGATGACTTTCCAAAGAATTCCACAGAATACCAGGATACTGATAATGACGGTATTGGAGATGTGGCGGACCTGGATGATGACAATGACGGTATAGAGGATGTGAATGACACCTATCCTTTAAGCAAAATAAATGATCTGGAGGATGCCGTGGCCGTTCTCGATGATCGACTGGTATTCCTTGGAGATCACCAAGGGGATCTGGCCACAAAACTCGACACTGTGAACATGACCCTTGAGGAACTGGATGCTCTGGTGGCAATACTGGCAGATCTCGATGCCCTGAATCTCACCCTCGAGGAATTAGATGCTCTTGAGACAATACTGGCAGGCCAGAGTGGACTTGAGCAGGGAATATCGGACCTTGAAGATGATAATGAAGTATCGGAAGGAAATGATTACACACAATTGGCTCTCCAAGCCACCATTATCGTCATGCTGGCACTTGTATTGATCACGAACCTTATGAAGGGCAAGAAGACAGCAGATCAAAGACCACCTAAGGAAGAATTGGATGATCCGGAAACTGAAGCAGAAACAGATAGCGAGCCAGATGATGAAATGATAGAGGGTTAAGACAGACACAATAATTGCTTGCTCACTTTATCGATAAGAGAACGATAATCAAATGGCCAAGAACGACAGGTCACTTATGGCCATAAAAATTCCGATCAAGATCACCATGGTGTAGAACAGGAAGGCGAATAAACCCGCCTGGCTATGCAGATCCGACAGTTTTCTTTTCAGAAATCCTAATATGAACACGATGCCGAACATTATCATCATTACCAGGGACAGAAGTCCGTGGAGGGAATAGAAGATATCTCCACGATTTAGCCATGTGGCGTATGTCCAGTAAGCGAATGTGATGATCAATACGATCGCGAAGATAATGGATAACGCTTTGTGAAATTGCCAATTTATGAAGTCCGGAAGTTCATGCCATGTCTCGCTATTGCCTTCGATCTTATAGCCAGATATCACCATCAATCCACATAGTATGTATCCGAAAGAAAGCAAATACGCGTGGACGGTCCATTCACCCAGAGGAGTGATACGAGCATCATCACTCCACCCGCGGCTCTCCCAATAACCTTCATAGTCATAGCCAACTACCTCAATTTCGGTTATCCATTTCACCCATTTGTAACCATAATGACCAGGCACGACGATCTTGAGAGGGAACCCCTGATCATGGGGTAATGGCTCCCCATTCATTTCGTAGCAGAGAAGCACATTCTCCGCCCTGGCTTCTGTCATATTCAGGGAGGATGAATAACCATCCGCGGCCCAAAATATCACATCCTGGGCATTTCTATTTGCTCCGGCCATATCAAGGATATAGCTTAATGGGACGCCTTTCCAGACCGCGCGATCAGATGGGCCAGACACACACTTCAATGTGGCATCCAGTGAAACACTGGGCAGTGACGTTATATTATCATATTCAAGCTCAAGAGGATCGCTCACCAGACCATCTATCTTGAGCCTGTAATTATCCATATTGAAGACGGGAGTACTTCCTATCTGCATGATGAAAAATTCATCATTGGATGTTATCTTATTATTCTCCACTGTGACAGAATATACTGAGACTAGAGGGATGGATAATATCAAGAGCACCCCGATCAGAAATATGATCGACCTGTTCAACTGCATTATTCATCTATACGAGTATACGATATTAAGTAATTATAACCTGAATTATACCATGATTTGATAAGATTAGTATTAAATCCTTGTTCACTTACCCCTACAGATATGGAATTTCACGGGCTAACCCTGGATAAGTTCCAGATGGAGGCATGCGATCACATCTCAAAAGGAGAGTCCGTGGTCGTTTCCGCATCTACTGGAACTGGCAAAACCCTCATTGCAGAGTATGCCATCGAGTTTTACACGAACTGGGGTCAGCGTTCGATCTATACTTCCCCGATCAAGGCATTGTCCAATCAGAAGTACAAGGATTTCGTGGAGCAGTTCGGCTCAGATAAAGTAGGAATACTGACCGGAGATGTTTCCATAAACCCCTTCGCCCAGATATTGGTCATGACCACCGAAGTTTATCGTAACATGGCCATAACCGACCCAGATAGTATTCTTGATGTCGGCATTCTCATCATGGATGAAGTGCATTTCATGAACGACCCTGAGCGTGGGACCGTGTGGGAGGAATCCATCATATTTTCGCCGGATAATGTTCGCTTCCTGGCCCTCTCGGCCACCATTCCGAATGCGCATGAGTTCGCGGACTGGATAGCGAAGATCCACAAGCACAGGGTGCAGGTGATCCAGCATTTGAAAAGGGCTGTCCCCCTCCACCATAATTTCTACTTCGGAAGCGGGCAGATGGTGCAGAGAGAGAAGCTGAAGGAACAGGCCAATTTCATGGAGGATAAGAAATACCAGTCAAAAGCCCAATCAAAAAGACATCGTGGGAGAGGCGGAAAAAATAGTGGAGGCAAACCGAAAAGACCAAAGGGAAGCCAACCGCCTGGACATCTGGAACTTGTTAAGTTCATGAGAAAGAATGAGAATCTGCCTTGTTTATTCTTCAGCTTTTCACGAAAGAAGTGTGAGACCCAGGCGATCGAGACAGCATTCAACATGAACTTCTATGAAGAAACCCCTGAAGAGATATTCGATATAATCGACAAACATCTTTCAGATCCAGAGATCGAGGACATGGACTCGATCAAGAGCCTGAAACAGTCCCTGATGAAAGGAGTTGCCTTTCATCACGCTGGCATGCTACCCGCGGGAAAGCAGGCTGTTGAGGAAGCTTTCAGCCTCAATCTCGTGAAGGTCCTGTATGCGACAGAAACCTTCGCGGTCGGTATAAATTATCCAGCCAGAACAGTCGCCTTCGATGGATTGCGAAAGTATGATGGCACGCATTTCAGATATGTGGATTCCAAAGAATACTTCCAGATGGCTGGCAGGGCTGGCCGAAGGGGTATGGATGAAAGTGGGACAGTGATCACCATCGTGGACAAGTGGAGCGATGATATGAATGATATCGCCAGGCTGACCAAGGAGGATAAGATTCCGATATTCTCCCAATTCAAATTATCTTATAATACTGTGCTTAATCTGATTGACAAGCATTCGAAGAATGAGATCAAGCAGATATTGGAGCGCAGTTTCGAATCATACAGGAAGCAAAGGGCCGGGATCAGGGTCAATGTCTGGACATCCTGGTACAATCGTGTCAGAACACTTGAGAAACTCGGATTCGTCGATGGCATAAACCTGACACAAAAAGGTCGATTCGGAACCCGTATTTACACTGAAGAACTGGTAACCACCGAGGTATTCCATGACGAGAAATGGAAAAGATGGGATGACATTGATATCGCCTGCATGGCGGCTGCCATAACCTATGAGATCAGACATCGCAGAGGTGGCAGAAGACCCGAAAAAGGAAATCGGTTCTACCGCCTGACGAGCAGTATCTCGGATAATAACTACCTGATGCGCAACCTGAGCCTCAATGGACTGGCAATGCGAATTCCCATCATCGAATATTGGGCGCATGGCTGGACCTTCCAGGAATTGGTGGAAGAATTCGAAATGGCCGAGGGCGATCTTATTCGGATATTCAGGCAGACCATCGATGTGCTGGAGCAGGTGAAAAGAGCAACAGATCATCATGAACTGAAGGATAAGATATCCGAGGCGGTGACCATGCTGGATAAAGAAGTTGTCAGTGTTACTTTTGAGTGATCTTATCTCGATCTGGCAGGAGCCTATTGATATCATATTATCCCAAAGCAGATATTACTTTCGCCCACCCTCAATTTTGATTTAAATAGCTTGCATCATTTCTGAAATTGTGTTGATGCAAGGTCAATACTATGGGAGAATAAATAAGTAATAAACCTTAAATAAGTGATAATACATAACCAATAATGGTGATAAGATATGGTCAATATGACGCTGGCGATTCCCGAAGATCTCCATGAGGTTATGAAACGTCACACAGAAATAAAATGGAGCGAAGTTGCCAGAAAGGCAATGTGGGAATATGCAAAAAAACTGGAAATGCTCGATAATATGGTCGCGGAAAGTAAGATGAAAGAAGAGGATATCGACGAGATAGATCATATTGTGAAAGCAGCCATTTTGAAACACTATCGGAAAAAGAAATAGATGAAGCTGGTAATTGACACAAATATAATCATTTCCGCAATTTTGAGGGATTCGCTGACAAGGAAGATCCTCCTGTCACCTTATTTCGATCTTTATACTCCAGATCATGCTATGTCAGAGCTCAAGAAGCACTCAGACTTTCTTGCTAAAAAAACAGATCTGGATAAAGAAACGATAGAGCAAATAATAGCATTGATCATGGATTCGATCATCATTATTCCATCTAGCACATTCGAGAAATACCTCCCGATTGCCATGGATGAGATGAAAGATATAGATGAAAATGATTCTCCATTCATTGCCCTGTCACTTTCCTTTTTAAATGATGGAATATGGAGCAATGACAGGCACCTCCAAAAGCAGAAGCTTGTTCGAGCATGGACAACCAGTGAAATGCTGATGGAATTACAGAATCCCCGAAAACCATAATAGCAGGTTTGTGTTTATTGTTATTGAGAGGTTCACACATGGCCAGCACTTACAAATACACAATATTTCCAAGCAGAGTGGGAGACATCTTCATAGCCAGCACACCCAAGGGTATTTTCAAACTTCATTTCCCGGCCAGTGATATCAAACGGGAGAGTGTTGAAGCCTATTATGATTGCAAATTGGAAAAGGATGACAAGGCTTTCACTGACATCAAAAAGCAAATGCTCGCATACCTGGCAGGCGACCTCAAGGAATTCGATGTCAAGATCGATTTTATCCGTGGAACCGAATTCCAGAAGCAGGTATGGAACAAGCTGCTGGAGATACCCTATGGTGAGGTGCATTCCTATCAATGGATGGCTGAAGAAGTACACAGACCAACTGCGTTCAGAGCAGTTGGTGGCGCGAATCACAATAATCCCATCCCGATAATCGTACCATGCCACAGAGTGATCGGTAAGAACGGCAAAATGGTCGGCTATGGTGGCCCGAGCATCAAAGGCCAGGAATTGAAAAGAAGTCTTCTGGAGATGGAAGGCGCATTGTAGTTTCCTACTCCACTTGGCTTACAAAATTATCCATTTTACTCAATTTGCTCAATATATATTTATTAAGCAATGTTTAAGTATTCATAGAATATTCTGAGTAAACATGTCAGTCTCTATTATAGGCACACGTGGGTGCGGAAAATCTACATTCATCGGACTTCTCCATCAGGGTATGGAAATGTATACAAACAAGAATCCAGATAATTTCGTTTATTATGTAACTGCTGAAGTGGGTGATAAGATCCTGGACATAAGGAACAACCTGCTCCAGGGAGAATATCCCGCTGCCACCACTCGGCATCAGCTGGAACAATTGAGATTCCTCATGGGTTTCAAACCAGTGGGTGTGGAGAAGGTAGTCAATCTCGTTAAGAACTTCTCATCCTTCGGCCAGTACGGAGATTACCTGGGTATGATCCTCAGTGTTTATGATATCGCGGGAGAGGATATCCAGGAATTCAAGATCAATAAGCAGGTGACGCAGATCCTGAAGCAGGTCTTCGAGTCCAATATCCTTGTTATCATTGTGGATTGTGCTAAGTTCACCAATGCCACCAGTGGCAGAAAATACGTGGACATGCTCGAATATGACAAGGAACTGGCTGTCATCATAGCTGCCTATGTCGAATACAGAAGCAAGGGCAAGTTCAAGGAGAAAGTGAACCCCATCTTCGTATTCGCAAAGATGGACGCACTGGACACAGAAATTGCCAGTAATTACTTCGACAAGCTGGAAAGAAAATACGATGATAAATACAATTACGATACAGGCAATGAGCTTATGGAATCCTACCTCAGTGCTTCAAGAGCCGCAGTATATGGGGCGCAGAAAGTTGGCGTGCCATTGGAGACCGCGAAGTTCTTCTACAGCTGGGTTCAGGAAGACAAGATCGACGGAGTTGCCCAGGCTGGTGCACAGCATAAATTGATGATCACAAAGCCGGATGGCGGACATACAAGAAATGTATTCCCGGATCACATGTACGAGGAGTTCCTGAATTACATCAGAACACTGTCATACATGTACTCGGATCCAAAGGAACATGTCGAGGATATCTTCGGTAAGGTCGGCGGCAAATAAGAACATGCCAGTTCACGATCCCTATCTCAAAGGTGGTAGCGCGTATGCAGGATGAACTTCATATAGGTGAATTCGACAATAATCCCTTCACAATAGAGGGCGGTAAATTCCTTACTGGCCGAACCGCGGTCATGGGGATGAGCGGCTCTGGCAAGAGTTATCTCATCGGAGTTCTGTGCGAGGAGCTTTGCAAGGCGGACCTTCCCTTCATCATTATCGATCCAGAGGGAGAATACAAGAGCCTGAAAGAGAAGTTCGATATTGTCTGGGCCTGTAATGACCCGGAAGCTGATGTGCTTCTCAATTTCCAAATATGCGAGAAGCTGGCAGAGGTCGCCGTCAATAAGAACCTCCAGCTTATTTTTGACACATCCGAGTCGAGTAATGAGTTCGACCTTGTGGAAGAATTCCTCAAACATTTTTACATTATCGAGGACAAGGTAAGAAAACCCATGCTTCTAATAATGGAAGAAGCAGACAGGTTCGCTCCCCAGAGCAAGGGCGATAGGATCGACGAGCTGATGGAAATAAGCAGGCGCGGTAGAAAGCGAGGCATCGGCCTTGTGATCGCCACCCAGAGACCTGCGATGGTGGACAAGAATATCTTATCCCAGTGCGGAAACCAGTTCATCGGCAGGCTGAGAACGGAGAATGACCTGAATGCGGTCAGCCTCTTCTTCAGGTCAAAGTCCACACTCAATACAATTCCAGATCTGGAAGACGGCCATTTCTACTCAATGGGCGATATTTCTTCCACCATCCAGAACGTGCATATCAGAACAAGGGAGACCACACACGGTGGCGGAACTCCCGGAAGAGCCAGCAGTAAAAAGAATGAACTGAAAGACCTGAAAATATTCCAGGACAAGCCGATGGTGATGCCATCGACACCATCACCGCCAATAGCTGGATCTCCTAATCTCGTGATCGAGGATGTTTTCCTCATCTACAATGATGGAAGATTGATCAATCATCAAACTCGTAGGCTCAAGCCGGATGTGGACAATGAGATACTGAGCAGTATGTTCACGGCAGTCCAGAGCTTTATCAAGGATTCTTTTGGAAGTGGTGGCAGGACGAAGGTTCTCGAGCGTCTGGACTTTGGAGACAATTCGGTATTCATCGAGCATGGTGAGAATTGTTATCTCGCCATGGCCGCGATGGACATTGGGGAGGAGGTACTGCAGGAGCAGCTCAAATGCGCCAGCAGGGACATATCCAGAGAATATTCCGCCCCCTTGCGAAAGTGGAACGGGGACTTCGATGAATTCGCTGGTGTGGAATCTTATATCCAGAAGCTTCTGGCAGGAGAATACAAAAAAGGATGTATGCTCATCAATCCTTCGAAGGCTGCATCAACCGGATCAGAGATCTCGGCTTCAGACATGAAATCCAAAACCGAGCCAGTGGTGGAGAAAGCAGATGAAATATCTGATACAATTCAAGATCCGGGAAGCAAGCCAGCTCCCTCGATCATTAATAATATTAGCAGTAGTAATAACAATAAAGGAAGAGATAAAATGGAAATAGATCATTTTGTGTGGTATCCTATCCACGGAAAGGGGTACCAGGATAAGCCAGTAGCGATATCGGGGGATTTCAATCCAGGATTGTTCACCAATGTGTTCAAGAAGGAGTTCGCTCCGCTTATGATGAGTTACAGTCAGAAGGATTATCGTGGCTTCATGCTCTTTGACAAGCCCAATATACGCCATGTTCTCTTCTCCTTCATCTACCACAAGGTCATCGACGAATACGGTAGAAAAGGGGTGATCCATCATTCTGCCATCATTGACAGAAAGGATCTGCAGAGCGGTAAAGTTTCCTTATTCGACATCGAAGAGGCTATGAACAAGTTCGACGAGGCAAACCCCGCGCCAAAGGGAGACATACCGCCTTTGGAAGTTCCAGCCTATGAGCCTGGGCAATACAGATACCAGGACAAGATATTCAAGTACATTTCAAAGGCTGCTGTCGAAATACTGGCAACCAGGATGATGACCGCCAGCCGTAACCGAACATCATTCAGATGCCAGGGCGCGGGCACGAAGGCCAGGAAGAATATCGCATTATATCTGGTCGAACTGCTGGGCTTCAGGGGTGGAATACCGATCTCATTCACGACAGAGAGACCGATATCGGCTGAATATTACGGCTTCTTCAATCTCGCGGTTACCGAGCGCGCGATAGCACCAGATGCGAATGCCGAGGACTGGGCAGTGATCAACTGGGATGAATTGAATGTCGGCATGCCCAGGGTGGGCGGCAAAGAGGAAGTTTACAAATTAATTGATGATGCCTTCTCCTGAGGTGTGATGATTATAGAAGAAGTTGCTGATCAACCTGAAACTGAGAATGAGCCAATTAAGGACGATGCGACATTATCTTTGATATTTGGAATAGTGTCATTGATACTGAATCCCGTGTTCATCATGTTCCCCCTGTCCTTCATTGTGGGAACTCATTTGCTCGGGATATTCATCAGCACGCCATTCGCATTATTGGCGATCTTATTATCATATCATTATTGGAGAAAAGATAAGGAGGATTTTAAGTCGATAATCGGGATCACATTTTCATTGACCACACTGATGTTCATCATCATATTGTTCTCCGTTCTCCTATACTCTGGATTCGAGGTATTTTGATCGATAAACATATGTCTAGCTGAGCATCATTTCACAACTTGGAACTTGTAAACAGGATCCCCATCCAGTTCTTCCGCATTCTGTACTATCTCCGGAAGGTCATACAGTTTCCTGTTCTCATTGTAGATTTTGAGAAGCGGCTCCCAGTATCTGATCGAATCCTGATACATGATCACATCATCATGCTTGAGTATCTGGCATATTGAGAAAAGACCACCGGGATATGTCCTGATGACATCGATGATCCTCTGATTCTCATTGTACCATCTGTAGAATTTATTGCCTTTATTCCACTTCATGATGAATTTTGTAAGATTGTTCCGGACATCTTCATCATTGGCGATCCAGACCATGACCTTGACTATGTCATTGTCCGCCAAGAGGTCGATCTTCTTCACCAGCGGCCCGTAATCCTTATTGTCCCAGTCATTGAAGATATCCTTCCACCCTTCAATGTTATCCGGGGCCTGGATACCATGCTCGGCGATAAAAGCAGCTTCCTCCGCTTGCTTCTTCGCCTCCTCGTCCATCTTCTTCTTTTCCTCAAGCTCCAGGATACGGAGTTTCTCTTCCTCGACCTTTCTCTTCTCCTCTTCGATCTTCATCTGAGCCTCTTCTTCCTTCCTGGCCAACTCCTTCTGCTCCATCTCAAGCCTCACTTGCTCCTTCCTCTCGGCGATCTTCAGGGCTTCCATCTCCATGGCCTGCCGTTTTTCCGCGGCAGCCTTGGCCTGGATCTCGATCTTGCGCCTTTCCTCTTCCTTGATCCTGAGGTGATGCTCCATCTTCAGGCGCTCTTCTTCTTTCGCCTTCAGAAGGCGACCGGCTTTGGCAGCGTCAGCCCGGCTTTTTTCGTATTCGATCTTCGCCCTGGCTTCCTCGCCCTTCTGGAGCTTCATCTTCATCTTAGCAGTGTGTGCTTCCTGCTTTTTCAGCTTGGCCGCGCTTTCATTCCTGAGCCTTTCCTCGACCAGAACCTGCGCCTGAAGCTGGGCTTTCAATCTTTCCTCTTCCATGAGCTTGGCCTTCAGCTCATGTTGGGCGCGTAGGTCTTCCTGCTTTTCCATGTCCAGCTCTTTTTTCAGGCGGATCTCCTCGGCCATCTTGAGCTCATGTTCTTTTCTCAATGCCTCGGCCTCTTCCTTCTCCTTGGCCCAGCGTGCGTCCCGCCTCTCTATCTTTTTCTTCAGATTGGTGATGTCGCGCTTGGCATCGCTCAGTTTGTCTGGGTCTTGTAATTTGTAATCAATTGCATAAAAATCAGATTCCAGGGTGCGGATATCCAGTGCCCGGAGCTTCGTGCGCTGGGTGTTTATCTCCAAAAGGGCTTTCTCAAAACTTGCAAAGGCCTCCTCCACATCGGAAATTTTGCCATCATCTATGATCTTCGACAGACAGTTAACTACAAAACCCTGCTTTTTCCAGAATTCCAGCTTCACCCTGAAGCCATCCCTGGCCTCCATGTCCTCACGCTCTGTTGTTCTATTCTCCGCAACCCGATCGATTATTGATTTGGCACACATTTCAATCACCAGTCCCCACTTTCTTGAAAACTAGAATGAAATGTTGATGTATTAAGTTTTGCTCTTACTCTTGCTCTTGCAAAGGTTATTACGTGCATAAGGACATCCTGCTTTGAACAATATGCTTCCCGAATGGCTGATCCTGGATCTTACGCAAAATCAACTGTATGGCCTTGTCTTTCTTATAGGCTCTTTCACAGTGGCCACCCTGAGCGATCTGAAGTACATGAAAGCACAATCGGAATTCGTCGAGATCTGGGTGCTGGCCTTCATTGTTTTTCTGGTTATCGACATCTGGAAATGGGATTCGCTGGATCAGACCCAGACCATGATAAAATGGGCTATTATTTTCATATTCATGCTCCTTTCCCATCATTCGATCGGGGTCATATTCAAACTGGCTAGGGGAGATGTATTCGCATGTGCGGCGGTCATGGCACTCATGTCACCAGCTTTGATAGTCGTCTTCATCATAATTCTAAAAGTATCCGACCTATTGTTCAGGCCCATTCTGAGAAAGTTCGGGAGCGGCAATGCCTACCCCTTCATGCCCATTGTCATGTGTGGGACATTGGCGATAATGGGAATTGGACTGTATCTGGCGTAGACAGATACTGGCTAACACTAATTCTAATACAAATCGAGCAATTTGTTGATAGGAGTGAGAGTTATCGCATTATCTATCAGAGAGCATTCAGAGAGCATTCCCACAGCTTGGGCAGGCTTTCCAGCCAGGCTGTGTCTCGGACCCACAATGTGGACAAGATGGTTTGCTGGACAGGGAACCTCCGCAAGCCGGGCAAGCTTTCCAGCCCGGCTGGGTGTCAGCCATACAGCTTGGGCACTTATTGCCGCTCTGTTGCTGCTGAGCCGGCTGCACGCCTTGCTTGGATTGATCCACTGTGATGACATTAACTGGCTGCTGGCCAACTCCATATCCTCCGCCCCCCACATATTGTGGTACATTCTGTTTGGATGATTCCATCATCTTCGCAGCCTGGCCAGTCATATCCACCTGATGATTTCTCTCGCGGTCCTCCGCGTCGCGGTAGGTGCTGATATTGTGCTTCTGACCCTCCGAGCGCATGAATTCCTCGGATGCCTCGCCTCCAACTGTTCCCAGCTGTCGCTTGGTAGCTTCCTGCTGTAGGGACTGCATCTGGATGGTCTTCTGATCGTACATTTTCTGAAGTATCTCCAATTTTTCAGTTGGAGCATCGATGATCTTCATCTCCAGTTCGTGGATATCCGTTTGTAGCTGAGATATCTGGGCGTCAGCTGTCGTGACACCCATCTGCTGGGTATCCACATCCATCTTCTTCATGTCCTCGACATGATCCTGCTCCTGAGCCTCCCTCATTCGCTTCGCTTCTTGAACCTGAGCAAATGCGTCCATGGCTATCTGAGCCTCGCCTTTTTCCTTGTCGATATCAGCCTGATTCTGCGCCCTCTGGATATCCACATCGGTCATTCCAGCATCGCGTTGCTGGCGTATGTTCTCATCATGAGCCATACCGGACATGTCACGATCATGCGTCTGGGCCATACTGTCCCTCTCCAGGGATGATGTCAATTGCATGGATGCCAGGCGATCGGCTCCCGCTTGCCCTCCGAAGGCAAGCGCCCATTCCTTCTCATTACTTGTCTTGTCAACTTCATAATCGCGATTCAGGATATTGATGCTGGCCTTCATGTCAAAGTCCTTGTCGAACTCCGCTTGTTCGAAGATCTGCGTCTGTTTCTTCTTGTGGGCTGCGAGTGCGTCACTGGCTGTCCTGTCAAAGACCATGTATAACTTGAGTAAGTTCAATCCCCACATTTCCATGGTCTTTCTTAGCTCGACCTCGGCCGTGGTCTCGATCTGCTTGATGAGATCCAGGTTCCCCTTGATATCACTGGCTTCAACCGCTGACAATTGTGGTGTGAGAACGCCTACCAGTGCCTCATCGTTTATCAATTCCTCAAGATCGGATTTGAAAAGGAACTTGCCAACTGCCATATCTGTCCTGTTCTGGAATGTGAGCTTCTTGAGTATGCCGCCAGTGAAGATATTCCTGTTCCTACCCCACCATGTGCTGTGCTTCTCATTCTGTGTTGGCTGGTATGGTTCGGCAGACCTCATCAGATTTATGATCCTGGTGACATTGTTCTGGTTTATCTGGACACGCATGGTGCAGGTTCCCTTGACCTCTTCATTATCGCGTGAAAGTATACCTTGAACTTCCCATTCTGGCTGACCGTTCTGATCGACCTCGGGTTTTCCAGAAGGATCGAGCTTCCACATGCTCTTTCCGATCTGAAGGTTCATATCCATTGGAACCGTTGAAACAAATAGAAGTTGAACGGATTCTCCTCCGCCCATCTTGGACCTGAACCAGTCGATGACCCCTTGCCTTGATACTTCCAGCTTGGTCTGTGTGAGAACATCCTCGATCTTGCCGTTCCTGATGTACATCACGGCTTCTCCAGGACCTACTATTGCTTCCTTTAAGAAATTCGGTATCTGGTCTCTGTCCACTAATTGAGCGATTACTTCTTCGCCATCTATGTTATTCCACATTTGTATCATTATTTCCACCCCCTCAAGAAATCTTCCCTATCCTTGTAAGAATTCCTTGAACCGGTAATATACTGGCGAAGGCTTCTGAGTTCCTTCACGGCATCAATTTCATCGCCATTCATTATCATTCCCTCGATAACTCCCGTGGCTTCGGTGACATTGACGATATTTTCCAAAATGTTGAGATCGAACTCCACCAGGGTCTTGAGATCACCTTCACCTGGCGATCTTGATTTGTTAGTTGAAAAGAAACTGTACTGATGGCCAACCACGGACATTGTGATATCATTGGAGAAGATATCCAGCTCGTCCTTGACCTTTTTAAGTGAGTTTATGGAGTCCGTATCCTTCTTGTCATAGAGTATGTCCAGGATATTCCGCGTATTCTTCACGGACTTGTCGATCTCGGCCATCAACTTCTTTCTGACCAGATTGTCATCCTCTTTTACCTTATCCTTTCTGTATCCCGTGTACCCGGACACCATTTTGCAAACAGAAGTTATCGCAGTGATCAGAACCATATTCATACTCCCCTGTGTTCTTATGTATTGAAAGGTTATTTAAGTTAATAAGGGTTTCGGGATATGGAGGTTGAATACTTGATCCATAAAGGGTTCGGAAGGACAAGAGCCATTGTCATATTATGCATGACCTTTCTTTTATTCAGTGGTCTCTCTCCACTTATGATACATAATGCCAGTGCCAATACAGTCTCTGGTTACATATACCCGGATGAATACGTGATCTATTACATCGATGTCGATTCCTATACATATATCGACATCTCGGTAAGCTGGTATGACAGCTCCAATGATATCGATCTCTACCTCTACGACGAGTCTTCCACATTGGTTGACGATAGTGAACTTACAAGTACAAACACCGAGTCCATATACTACTATCCATCAAGCACTGGCTCTTACGCCCTTTACATATATGGATACAGTATCTCCGGCAGTGAATATTATACCCTTTACTGTAACTTCTATGCCTCCCTGAGCACGGTGGACGATACACCAACGACCACGGATGACAGCTACGAGCCAGATGATTCATATTCGTCCGCATCGTACATATCAGATGGCAGTGTCCAATCACATAGTATTCTGGATGGTGGGCTGGATGTCGATTGGGTGACCTTCACCATATACGAGACCAGTGATGTGGTCATTGAAACATCAGGTTCAAGCGGCGATACCCAGATATATCTGTACGATGACTCGGGAGTGCCATCCGTCTACTCCGATGTGAATGATGATGGAGGAACTGGCTCCTTTTCAAGAATCAGCAAGAATTTCCTGGCCTCGGGCACTTATTATGTTAAGATAATAGAATATGGCCAGGATCAGGAAATATCATCATATAGTGTTGAATTTTCAGCCGAGCCCAGCCTCGATCTCGGTATTGGCGACATCGAGAACCTGGTCTATCTGGACTATATCTGCTTTTTCATATTCTTTATAATTTTCATAGTGATAGTTGCGGGAATAAGATCATCCCGCAAGAAGAAAAAGAAAAAGAAGCAAAGGAATCTGGAGCAACAGATCCAGTCCCAGCATTATCAATCTCAACAACAATACCAGCAGCAACAGTCTAGACAAGCTCAGCAATATGCTCCACAGCAGGCTCCGCGTGTTCAGCAGCAACAAGTCAAACAGACTCAGCAGACCCAGGGGGTTCAGCAGACCCAGCAGGTCCAGCAAACCCAGCAACCACAATACCAGCAACAATACCGAACCCCAGTGCCAGCACCAGTAGTATCCACTCGGCAAGATACTGCTAAAGAAGATCGTTCAAGGCAAGAGGCGGAGCAGAGGCAGAGGGACGAGAGAGAAAGGAAGGAGAGGTTCGAAGCTGACAAACGAGTGAGGGAAGAGAATGAGAGAAAAGCCAGGGAGGAAAAAGGACGCCTGGCTCGGATCGAGGAAGAGAAACAGAGATCAAGAAGCTATGACACACCTCAGGCCGAGATGGACAGGCGAGCTACACAATACGAATCCATGGCCAGTATGCAGGAGAAGGAAAGCGAGAACATCCACGCGATGCTGCATACCAGTGAGGAATATGGAAGGCCATTACCTCCACCGCCACCACTTGATATGCCTCCGGCAGATGATCTCCATTCCCAGCCGAGCGAGAAGATGACCAAAGCTCTGGAAGATTCATGCAAGCTCATCATGCCAACATATCTTGAGCCGGATACCACATCCGAGATAATCATAGACATTGAGAATGATTCTGGAATGAACCTGGGCAATGTCACTGTCGACCTCTCTGATCTGCAGAAATATTTCGAAATTCAGGATAAGATAGAATTCCCGGGTATTCGAAATGGCATGACCCTGAGAGAAGATGTCAAATTCAAACCCAAATACGATGAGGGATCCTTCCCCGTGGTGGTGTCCATAGTTTCAGAAGGTTCCACTGTGAAATTAAATTACACGATCAAGGTCGGAGGCACGGAGATATATTAGGCTGGATGGCCTTTGAGATGGTGATACAATGAAAGTCGCGTTTAGATCAGATGTCGGAAAACTAATGCAGATCAATGAGGATATTGCAGGATGGGTGACCTTGAGGACATCCGGGATGTCAGAGATGTTGAATACCCCTGGTACCTCTGAAATGTCTGTGATATCAAAAATATCACAGCAACCAGGCATTGATCGAATTGATATTCTTTTCGTATCGGATGGAATGGGCGGCCATAAGAAAGGAGATGTGGCAAGCAGGATAGCCACCCAATACCTGACATACCTCGTCCAGAACGCCATATCCCGATCAGAGGGCGACATAGTTCAGGAGCTGGTCGTGAAACTGCCTGGCTACATGAAGAACATAAACACTCATTTGAGATCCCAGGCAAGCGGCAATCCAGACCTAAGTGGAATGGGATGCACGCTCACTGCCGCCATAATGATCGGAAACAGCATGGTGATAGTCCATGCTGGTGATAGCCGGCTTTACCACATAGCTGACGGGCGATTGCGCCAGGTGACAAAGGACCATTCTTTTGTTCAAGAGCTTCTTGATAAAGGTGAGATACAGCCAGATGAGGCTTTTGACCATCCAAAAAAGAATAAAATTCATACCGCCCTCGGCCCCAAGGATGACATAAATGCTGATGCCTTTGTCGAGGTCTGGGAAAGTGGTACATTACTCTTCTGTACTGATGGCCTGAATGACATGCTGAGAGATCACGAGATACTGGATATCGTGAATGCCAATCCAGATCCCGAAGATATGTGCGAGAAATTGGTCGAGGCGGCTCTTGAAAAGGGCGGGCATGATAATGTCAGTGTGTTGGTTGCCAGTAAATGATCGGATCTGAAATTTGAGGAGATGGTAAAATTATAACAGACTGGATATTCGACAATGTTTTCCTTTTCATATTCTTATTCTTCTTTTTATTCTTCGCCATGGCCTATGTCATGTACTACATATTCGTGAAGAAGAACCCCGCGCTTGAACACCTGGGTGTCGGCAAACAGATGGACAATATCCTCAAGCCCACACAGCAACAACAGCAACATCAACAGCAGCATCCGAATTATCAGACACAACCACAACATCAAGCATACCCTGGCTCTGCACCACCTGTGAGCCAGGGGCAGCGCGTGCAACCGCAACAACAGCGACCAGCTCCCTCACCCCCTGGAGAGGGGATGTCCAGTATCAACCTGAAAGATCATTATTCGATCCAATTACCGCATTTTATCAATTCTGGCATGACTGAATCGGTCATAGTCACCCTGTATAACAATACCAGCACGGAAATAGATGACATAAGTATCGATCTTTCAGACATGACGGATTACTTCGATATCGAGGGAGAGGTGAAAGACTATCGATTGAAACCAGGAGCCGAGATCGTCAAGACCCTGAGGATTAGGCCAAAATTTGAAGAAGGTGTGTTCCCATTCAAGATAAAAATAAGTACTGGTTCGATCTATGTAGAAGACGAGCACTCGATCAAGGTCGGGGGCACGGAGATCTATTGAGGTAGGAAAATGAGCAATCAAAAAGAATTCACAGGAAGTTGGATACTATTGGTCCTATTGTTCATCATATTCTTTCCACTTGGGATTATCTATTTCTTTGTCATGTTGAAAGATAGAGGTTCAGCCTATGCTCCTCCATATTATCAGACAGTCCAGACCAATCAGACAAGAAATGCATATGCACCACCTCAATATCAGCCGAGTACCCAGCAACCACCAGCACAGTATTCTGGACAGAGCACCCAGAGACCATCCGGTCAAAATACCAATCAGACAAGAAGTGCACAACAGGGTCAGTATTCACAGCCCTCACAATCATCACAGCCAGCCCAGAATGTGCCTCAGTACGAACAGCCAGCTCAATACAGCCAGCCACAGTACAAAGCTCCACAATACAATTCACCTCAGCAAACGAATCAAATGCAAAAACCACCAGCCTACACAACATCGCAGACAACAAGCCAGAGCCCACCAAATGTGGCTAGAGCTCCTGCGGCCCAGCAGGCTCCAATAGCAGTAAGGCCTCAGAAAATCATGTCCGAGGGCGATATCAGCTCCCTTTACAGTCTCCAGGTTCCCAGCTTCATGGATCCTGACATGACGGAAGAGATCATGATCAGGCTGAACAATGACTCTGGCGATGATATCGAGAACATGCACATAGATTTCTCGGATCTCAGAAGCTTTTTCGACATAGATGAGGATGTCAATATCCCCTACTTTGGAGATGGTGTCGTACTGGAGAGAAGGGTGAATATCAAGTCGAAGGAAAGCTCTGGCAGCTTTCCCGTTAGAGTGAAAATATCCGCGAATGGAAAGACAGTCACGGAGAGGTTCACTATCAAAGTTGGTGGAACCGAGATATATTAAGTAAGCAATTCCCGATTTTGTCAAGACTAATTAATAGATTACGTCACTTATTCGTGTTGAAGGCGACTCCATCCTGCAAATTGATGTCACCGCCGCCTTCCCCAATGTTCGACTTGTAGATCACACTGTCCTTAATATCGACATTGTAGGTGACCTGGGTCACCAGCATCGCCTTTTCCAGCCGGATCGCTCTGTCAATAGATTCAAACTGTCCCTGCAGGAATTTTTCTGCAATATCCGGGTCTATGGAATAACCATCGAATCTGAACTCGATGGTGCCATCCTCTTTTCTCCAACCACCGCATAACATCAGGAAACTGAGCGGACTCTTCGTGGGCTTTCCAGCGTATAGAAGCTGGAAACTGTTCACGTCCTCGTACTTGCCCACGCAATGGAGATTGCTGCAAGCATCGGATAATCGAGATCTGGCCTTCTCTATCGTGATATCACTGTACATGATCTGACGCGATGCCCTTGGCAAAGTCTTGATGGACATCATGAATTCATGCTCTCTCATCTCCAGTGGCTCGATGAGCGGCATGATGTTTCCAGTGTCCACCACGGGCGCGTTTATGCGCCTTTTCTTGCCCATGTGATCGTGATATGAAATGTCAAAGTGTATCTTGGCCTTCATCGCTCTCTTGGCCTTCATGATGAAGGTTATTGCCTGCGATTCATTGGAACCCAGGTATGGAATATCCCGGACTCGCGAATCTGGCTGTAATAATTCCAGGCCTTCGGGTATGTCCAGTGTGATAGATACCCGATTGTGAGTGTATGGAGATACGTTATTCAGCTTAAGCTGAACATTGATCTTATCACCATCAATGGTCCTGTCAACCTCGGCATCCAGACCTCCTGAACTGGGTCTGAAGCTCTCGCCGTATCTGAAGTACAGGTCCTCGTCACGGACCAGTCTTCCGCCAACTCTGACTTTCATCGGAACCGTGAAGTCCCCGCCAGAGCCTGCATCCTTCAGGGTCATCTTTCTTTCATGGTATCTTTCCTGACCTGGCATCAGATCGTATTTGAGGTTCAAATCCTTATCACAGGTGAATAATTCACCCGCGCCCACGTAATCGACAACGATATTCTTCCATGGAAGATCCGAATTGTTCTTCACTGTCGATCGGAGATCAAGCTGATTGCCATTCCAGTCCCATGATGTGGTGATCTCCAGATCATTGATCTCCTCATAAAATTCCTGTATCTTGTTCTTGTCGCTGATGAATTCAAGGTGAATGTAAGGCTCTCTGGGCTTATCCGGATTATAGACCAGCCAGATATCGTCCCCGTCCTGAAGTTTTTTGAATTTACCGGAAATTACACGAGCCTTGTTCAGGAAAGTTCCATTGTGACTGTCGCAATCGGTTATCACCCAGTCCCCGCTTCCCGCGGCATTCATGATCTCCGCGTGTTTCGGGCTGGACACGTATTTCGCAGGCAGGTATACATCATTCTGCGGTGACTTGCCGATCCTGTTCTTCGATTTTTCCAGAAAGAACACCGTCCCGGGCTTCACACTAGGGTCCTGGCTGTTTATCACTTTGATGAGCGGTTTGAATCGAATTATATCCTCGATACCGGACAGCGTGACCTCCACATCCCTCAATCTGAATCTCAATTGAGGGTGGCGCTGGGTACTCCCCTGTATCAGGTTGCTGAATATACTAGCTCTGCGAAGACTGAGATAATCCTTGTCATTTGCCAGGAATGGTGGGGATGAGCTGGATAGGAGGAAATACAATGTCGCGCCCAATGAGAAGATATCATTGGCCTTCGTGGGCTTTGTCCTCGCCATGACTTTTCCGGGCGGAGGTGGGGGAGGGAAATTATGGTTATTGTTGCTATGTCCAGGAGGTGGTGGTGGGAATCTGGAATTGTTATTGTGATTATTGTGACCACCATTCTGTGAAAGCTCTGGTGGTGTGTATGAGCCATGGGACACATTGGCAGTCACGAGCTCATCATGATGGACATTATAGGCAGTTCCGAAGTCAATGAGAATGGGTACCTTGTTCGGGCCCAGCAGGATATTTTTTGGGCAAATATCCCTGTGGATTATTCCCTCACCATGCATGTATGATATGACATCGCACAGTCTTTTCAAAATGTCCAGGGCTTCCTCATTGGTCGCTTTACAGCAATCATACACCTCTGCCAGGCTCTTTCCCTCGACATAATTCATCACAAGACCATTGCTCTTGTGAATGTACTCCACGAACTTCACGATCTGGGGATGATCCAGCATGGCCATGACATTGGCTTCCTGCCTGATGGAATCACAATATAGATCATACTTATGCTTGACATCATGCTTTGGGAGTTTCAGGACCAGCTTATCATCACTGCCCACGGCCTTGACAACATATAGTATGCTCATGCCGCCGCGACCCAGCTCGCGCTCGACCACGTATCTTTCCTCTACGATGTCGCCTTTGGACAGAACTCTCGAACCATATAGCACGATTACCAGTATATCGGATGATAATTAATAACTTACTGATAGACTTGACCACCGCCTCAGGACTAAATATCAAACATCACAAAACAATAAGACATTGAAGGCCCATCAGCCTTCAATGGAGCTGGAGACGAATATCATACTTGGATATCTGGGACTCATCAATCTGATCGCCCTGATCATGTTCGGCATTGACAAATCAAAGGCCAAACGGGGTGGCAGAAGGATATCGGAGGCTGGCCTTTTCATGATATCGCTGGTAGGTGGGGCTTTCGGTGGTCTGCTGGGAATAGTGCTATTCCGACATAAGACCAGGAAGCTGGGTTTCAAGGCCATCATGTTCATAATTGTTTTAATCAATATTTATTTATATTATTGGCTTTATACTAATTATATTATAGAAATTGCAATATAAAAATTATAATATAATTGATATGCAATAATTATATACACCGCGTTGGTAAAAAGGATCTATGATACATATATTAGATATCAGACCTGCCAATATTAGCCATACGTCAAAAATACGCCATTAATACGTTTAAAGTACATTAAAAATACATAATTACGTATTAATGGTGTTTTATCCCACATACCATAGCAAGCAAATCATTTAAATCATGCCCACACATATAGTCAAACATGGACGGTAACTGCAAGGGCGCGATCTATCGTGGAAATATAGAATACGTCACCCGAAAGTTCGGTAAACAGGGCATTCAGCAATTGATGGATGACATGAAGAAGCATGGCCATAAGCTGGAACTTGACAATCTGAAGGATGGTCTTTGGTATCCATTAGATGCCAGAATGCAATTTCTCCGCTCCTCAGTTGAATTGTTCGAGATCGATGACGAACAATTGATCGAACTGGGTAAGTCGGGCTTCAAAACATCCACCATCGCCCAATTCTATCTGAAACTGGCAGGCACACCCAAGAAAATATTCGAGATGGGACCCAATATCTGGAAGCACAATTATGATGTCGGAGTTCTAAAGACAGAATATGGAGGAAATAAAGGCTCGTATTTCAGAGTGATGGATTTCGATGCGCCACCCATATTCTTCCAGTACCTTATTGGGTATTATACCGCGGCCTTCGTGCAAGTGGGTGTGAAGGACATCATTGTCACACACGAGACCATTGAAAAAGATGGGAAGCCATGCCAAGAGTACCTTATAAAGTGGAATGATTGATCTCTTATACCTGATCCTTATCGAACCGATCACTGGCTACCTTCACCCTCAGCATATCGGGGTAATCCGCGCTTCCGCTGAATTTACGGAAGCGCAGCCCTGGGATGTCAGGCATATCATCCACCACTATCTCGGTCATGCATTAAGAGTGAATGGGAAACCACTAATAAATTTTGGCTAAACCTCAGGCCAAAAGTTATTATGCATTCCTTTATTGGCTATTCTTGATGGATACCGTCACTATACTACTGATAGCCATAATCATCATGTTCTTCGGCGTTTTTTTCTTTTATCCCTCGCTGTGCTGGCCCACCTTCCAAAAGAAAAAAATGCGGTTAAATAAGAAAACTCAGGTAGGCCTGCTCGCTCGGCAGTTGATTTTTATCAAATGTAGACATTGGGAGGTCGCATGGAACCTGTTGTGATACTATTGATAGCCATTATCATCATGTTCTTCGCAGGCATGATGCAGGGCCTAGCCGGGTTTGGATTTTCCCTGGTATCAGTTCCAATATTGATCATGCTGGTGGAACCCACGATGATGGCTCCCATGATCATCATCCATTCGATCGTGATCAATTTCGTGCTCTTCATGAAGATCAGGCAGGATGCGGAACTGAAGCGCATCTGGCCCCTCATAGCCGCTGGAATTGCAGGACTTCCATTTGGCGTCCTGCTTTTGCTGGCCATCGAACCACAGAGCTTCAAGTTGATCATCGGAGTGTTCATCGTTCTCTTTGGTATCGCCTATTTGAAGGATTTCAAAAAGGAGCTGAAGAATGAGAAACTCACTTTCCTGCCAGTGGGTTTCATAAGTGGTGTCCTCAATAGTTCGATAACTCTTTCAGGACCTCCAGTCATTTTCTGCCTGACCAATCAGGGCGTGGAGAAGAAGATATTCCGCGCCAATATGATATCATATTTCTTATTTCTGAACCTGGCTACAATTCCTTTCTTTATTTGGAAAGGGATTTTCACCATAGATGTCGTGAATTTCTCCATGACTTTGTTGCCTGGCATGATATTCGGAGCATTTATCGGTTCCATCCTCGTGACAAAGGTATGTGAAAGAACCTTCAGGAATATCGCACTCATCGTGACCATAGGCTCGGGTGTCCTGTCGATAATAACTGGATTGGGCATATTTGGATAAAAGTGGTCTTTAGTTAGTATCAATATTTGACATATTTACAATATCATAATTCACTTTAGTCTGGCTTTAAACATTAATTATTGAAAGATCAACTGTCGATGCCCTTCCTATGTAGGCAAAACGTTTATATTATAGTGTACATTGAATCTTAACAATGGTTACTAACAATAGTTAACCCGCGTCAATAATTCAAAACCTGTAAAATATGGAGGAGAAAAGCATGAAAAGATCGATTGCAATAATTTTAGCAATAATAATGACAGCTACTAGTATGATCGCGGCTACGAACGTAGTCTCTGCGAATACTGGCGATCCTGTTGAACTACCACCTGGCAGTGGATATTGGGAAACTGCCGGAGATTGGTTCGTGGATACGTCAACTTCGTTTAGCAATGTGGAAATATGGGTTCAGGGAGACCTGACTGTAAATGGGGCCTCTGCCTTATTGACCCTCACCAACTGCCTTATCACCATAGAAGGTGACCTGATAATTGAGAACGCGGGAACCCTGACACTCAGGGGCACCGAGGTTCGAATATTACAGCCTGGCCTTGTTGATGGTGTGTATAATATCTATGTCAGGACCGGTGGAGTCTTCACCGCAACAGACATTGACGGTATACCATCCACTGATGATGGCTCACTCATCACTGCCGTAGGCACCACTTATGAATACGATTTCACTGTAGAGACCAATGCTGGTGCTTTCAGCCTTGTGAACTCCGAGATATCACAGTGTGGATACAATGATGCAAATCCGGGTCTCACCATCGAGATCAATAATGTCTTGATGAGAGATTCACACATATTTGATTCATACAATGGTACGACCTTCGATGGTGCAACACTCACATCGATATATCTCAAGAACATGAAATATGAAGATAATGTCAATGGAGTGGCAGTGCATCATGGTGCTGTTGTCACATTTGATGATTCCTGGTTGCACAGCTCTTCGACCTATGAGGTGGCTGTGATCGATTCAGATGTCTATATCTATGACACCACTATAGATTCAGATCATGACTCTGAGAGAGGAATTTGGCTATACAACAATGGAACTGCAAATATCTACAATTCAAGGATCATGGATGCCAATGATTACAATATATATGTGCAATATTACTCATACCTGAACATCCAGGACTCGAACGTATTCTCTGCATCAGATGATGGTATATACATCGACGATTGGTCAGACGCAGATATATCCAATAATGAAATATTCAGCAATACAGATGCGAACATCTATCTGGATGATTTCTCAACTGCCGAGATCTTCAATAATGACCTATTCGCAAATGGCAATAGTGACGAAGGTGTTTGGGTAAATGATGGTTCCTATGCCAACATATATAATAATAAGATATGGGACAATGGTGAAGAAGGTATTCAGGTAGAGGATGCAAATGCATCTATAACGAATAACTGGATATACTCCAATAACTGGGATGGAATTTATCTCAATGATGCTGATGAATGTTATATTGCAGATAATGAGATAATTGAAAATGCCGCAAGCACAACTTATGCTGGTATTCAGGTCGATGGGGGTTCCATGTGGAATGATATAGAGAACAATCTCATCCAGGAATCTTACTACTACAATATACGCCTTGAGGGAAATTCCCACAACAACACCTTCTCTGATAACATGATCTATGACATCACAAGTACTGGAAGCACATACGCTGGTGTGTACATTAATGGAGCAGGAACAAGGGACAATACCTTTGATTCCAATGCCATAAATATGAATTATTATGGTATCTATATGATCAATTCTCCATACAACTACTTTGTCGACAATAACATAGACCTCAATGATTACAGAGGTGTGTATCTGAACAATGCGGATTTCAACCTATTCGAGTACAATACGATCACAAGGAGTGGAAATGGTGGAGCCAACCACGGTCTTTACATAGAGCAGACCTCTGGAGACAATGAATTCTATTACAACTCATTATCCAACAGGGTGAATATTCTTTGTAACAATGGAACTGTTGTGGACAATACCGAATTCGACTACAACTACTATTCGGATTACACCGGATTCGACACTACAGCTGACTGGATAGGCGATACAGGAGACTATACAATTCCTGGAACAACAATGCATTACGACGCTCACCCACAGACAAAGATCAGCCCCACTGGCGGCAATGCCACTACATATGCAAGTATCGGAACCTCATTGAATATCGACACTTCAAGGGACATACACCTGCCTGCTCAAACACCAAATGCAGGAAGCAGGACAATACCACAGGTCGGTATCTGGTATGAATACAACCTCTACATGAATGATGATGATAACCCGAATAATGACAATGTCTACTTTCACGGCGATGGCCCAGATAGATCCTTCGTTGATGGATATCACGCTGGCAATGTCTTTGAGTTCGAGGATTGCGATTATATCAGATTCGACAGCCTGAGCATTGACAATGGTAGTGGAGACGGTATCTACTGGGAATTCTACGAGGGCGAAGATGTTCAGATCTGGGATACAGATTATAACCTGAATCCACAGATAGACATCACCAACTGTGAGTTCGAAAGCAGTGGAAGCGACGGTATCGAGATAGGGGAGTTCGATAATTATGGATTCCAGTACCTGTCAGATACAGGCGACGCATTCCAGCCAGTGAATGTCTTTGACCTATTGGGCAACCAGCACATATTCTGGGTAGACCCATGGGATGACAATGGTGCCCAGATATGGTACATGATGACTGATCTGAATGGTAATGTCCTCATTAATGGAACAGCGATCACGCCTTACAACAATGATTATGACTTAAAGAGGCCGATCCCACTTGTGGACTCCCAGAACCATATAAATCTAGTATGGAAAGATGACAGGTTCACACACGAATCTATTGACACAGCACATGACCTGTTCTTCATGAGATTGAACCCATACCTGGATGACCGTGATGGTAGCCCGGCAAACCCGGATGTGATCAAGGTCGTTTATGACACACAGATAATCACCTTCCCATTGGACGATGATGGATATATCAGCTACGAGAACGAGCTGCAGATGGCCGGAGCGGACATTGACAGCGATGACAATATCCATTTGTTCTGGTGTGAAGAGGACATCGAGGATTGGTTATACTACAATAAGATAGACCGAAACGGAAACACCCTCATTGGTCCAAATGAGCTCATATTCTATGACGGCAACACTGCAAATTCCAATGCACGTCCAGACCTGACAGTTGACAATAATGACAACCTGCATTTGGTATGGACTGATGAGTACTTGACTGGCGGTGACGACAATGACGGAGATGATGAATTATTCTACGCCATGTTGGACAAGTTCGGTAATAAGCTCATTGACAGGACCATGATCTCCAATGATGATGATTATGTATCTCAGAGAGGTCAGGTAATGGTAGACTCGCAGAACATCGTGCATGTTGTATGGAATGACAATGGAAATGACAATGATGGCCCAGAGGTCATGTACACCAAATTCAACCCATACGTGGATGACATGGACGGCGACAGGGCGATGATGGCAAACATGAGGCTGGTCCCGAACAAGTACATATCTGGATATGGTGTCAACACAGACGATGAGAAATCCCGACATCCATATACAGCAATGGACTCCAATGACGAGATCCATGTGGTATGGCATGAAAAGGACAGAGATTATGAAGTGACATATGCCAAACTGGACAATGATGGAAACATTTTGGATCGATTCGACATAACACCGTATGATCTGATCGACGATCCAACATATGGCGATGAACACAAGATAGCTGTTGATCAGAACAATATGCCACACATTGTCTGGGGAGATGACTCCAACTATGATATCGCGTACTACAACCCATACAATACCATGTACGGTTCCCTTACCATGAACATCAATGACTGTAACTTCATTGACCAGACTACAGATGGTATCTACATAGATGAGACATATTTCATTGATCTGAACTTGAACATCAACAATTGTCTTTTCGAGGACAATGATGATGATGGAATTGAATTGGATTGGATCGTTCAGAGAGAACACGAAACATCTACCATAAACATCCAGAACAGTGTATTCATCGATGATGATGTATCAACAGACACTGGTATCTACATCAACAATATCGAAGGTGGAGACGCTGTAGTGAACATAAGGAACAATGAATTCTACGGCGATGATCAGATGGATGCCATATACTGGGATTATACCAATGATGATGCAGAAGATGATTCAGCAGATATACCAATTGGCTTTGTGTGGTTGAATGTGGAGGACAATTACTTCTACGAGTGTGATTATGGTCTGTACATATACGAATTCTACTTCACGGACTACCTCATAAACTTCAACTACAATGTCATGGAATTGATAGATGATGAGGCCATATATGTTGACTACTTCGAGTCAAGTGCAGGAACCTTCAATATCATAGGAAATGATTTGAATCAAGTGGACGACGGTTTCTACTTTGACTATCCAGCATACTTCGATGATGCGCACGATATGGGTTATACCGAGGCCATGATGAGGCCGACATATCTGAACTTCATCGACAATACCATGTTGGGTGTGGAATACTACGGAATATATGTCTATGAGAACTACTACGCACCATTATATGTGAACATCGACAACTGTCACATCGAAGGAACTGGAGATGATTTCAGTAGTTTCTATGGTATTTACATCGAATACGCCTACTATGCCCCTATCCACGTGGATATAAATAACTCGTACATCGCACACGGATACTATGGTTACTACATGTATGAAGAAGACTACACCTATATGACGACAAACATTGAGAACACTGTTTTCGACGATGTCTATTACGGTCTATACATGGAATATCCAGCATACTATGAATATCACAAGCTCACTATGACGGATGTGGATATAAATGTCTGTTATGATGGAACTGGTATTGAGATATACTATGCCTGCGATGATGATGGAGCCGTATTCGATATGATACTGGACAATGTGAACATCCACGCCTACGAAGGATATTCCTGGTACGGCGATGAGTATGATTACTACGACTACGGAATCTATTTCGATGAGTTCGATAATGGAAGAACCTATCTGACAATGACGGACTGTGACATCACCGGCTATGGTTCTGGTGGTGTTTATGCAGAGAATTTCTACAGCGCGGGAACCCTATCTGCCTGGATATACGATTGTAACTTCGAGGATTTCCCAGGCGAGTTCGCACCTTCAGTCTACATAGATGCAGATGGTGATGAAGGCGGTGCAGTGGTATATTTGATCAGCTGTGATGGTGACCAGACCTACTACATCTATGATGACGATGCCTACTACACAAACTATGGTCAGTACTGGGACTCGTACATCTACGAGGGCTGGTGGCTGGACGTGGAAGTTCTAACCGGACAATACCTGAACATGGCTGCCGAGAATGTTGACATCAGTGTCTATGACACCGATGGCAGCTACATAACTGGTGGCTTGACGGATGGAACTGGCTGGGTCGTTGACATGATCGCATACGAGATGGTTCTTTGGTCCAATGGTATCGAGCAAAACAATCCGTTCACCATTGTCGCAGATAATGGTGCAGTAACCGCATCTGCTGTTGTTGATATATACGCCGACACACAGGTCACATTGACATTGACCGGAGACTGGGACGCGGATGGTCAGAACGACCTGATCGACCCGGATGACGACAATGACGGTGTCACGGATGTGAATGACGCATTCCCACAAGACCCTGCAGAGTCTGCGGATTCCGACGGTGATGGTATTGGAGACAATGCGGATCTGGACGATGACATGGACGAAGACGGAATACCAGATGCTTCCGACTGGGACATCGATGGAGATCAAGTTGGAAACGACAATGATGCTTTCCCATACGATGGAACAGAATGGAATGACATGGACGGAGACGGTATCGGAGACAATACCGATGCCGACATTGATGGCGATGGCTTCAATAACACAGCCCCAGTCAACGAGACAATTCCGGATGACTTCCCATATGATGGATCCGAATGGAGTGACATGGACGGAGACGGAGTTGGAGACAACTCTGACTGGGACATGGATGGCGACTTGATCGGAAATGATCAGGACGAATTCCCCGCAGACCCGACCGAATCATCAGATATGGACGGCGATGGTATTGGAGACAATGCTGATACCGATGTAGATGGTGATGGTATTTCTGACGCAGCGGATGTCTTCCCTACCAACCCCAATGAGTGGTTGGACACTGATGGTGACGGAGTCGGAGATAACTCTGACTGGGACATTGACGGTGACGGCGTGGCCAATACGAACGACGACTTCCCATACGGAGATGGGGAGTGGAGAGATCTCGACGGTGACGGATTGGGAGACGGTGTTGACTCAGATATCGACGGCGACGGAATTGCCAATGTTGATGATGCATTCTCATTCAATGCAGAGGAATGGACAGACACAGATGGCGACGGCATCGGAGACAATAAGGACTGGGATGTCGACGGAGATGGTGTGTCAAATGCCATGGATGCCTTCCCATTCATAACAAGTGAATGGCTAGACACCGATGGTGACCTGATAGGCAACAATGCGGACACCGATGATGACGGAGACGGAATACTGGATGCAGATGATGAAGCACCATTGTACTTCAATGTGCCAGCAACTGTGATACCAGAATACCCAGAATACCCAGAGGAACAACCGGACATACCACTGTACCTGCTGTTGCTCATTCTGATCGTCACGATGGTACTTGTTCTACTGGCCACCAATAAGGTCAAGGACAATACCGAGTCACCTCAGTCAGACAAGCCGGAGACTCCAAAGGCAGAAACACCAGAACCTAAGGCAGAAGAGCCAAAGGCAGAGGAGCCAAAAACAGACCTCGCCGAGGAATAGACAGAAAATGGGGAAGGCGCTCAGCCTTCCCCCCTTTTACTTTTTTAAGAAAATATGAATAGTACAGATGTATGATCCAGCTACCAATAATTCCCACGCATTTTGTTTATCAAACACGAATTAAATATTATTACATTGATCACACTAATGCAATATAAATTTCTTTTACCGATCTTTAACTAAGAATTTGCATCAATAAGATCCTGGGTGATCTCGATCAACTTCTTTGACTTCGCATTCTCAAAGAGCTTCAAGGCCTGTTTGAGCTTGAACACGCCCTCATCCTTACGAGCATTCTTTATGAGGCTTATGGCCAGTTCAAGAACTATAACACCACTATCATATGGAATACCGAGGCCAGTCATGATCGCTTCAGCCTTCTCATGAAGATCTATGGCTTTTTCTCCATTACCATCCAGATCTTCCACCATGCCCATGGACATATATATATAGGCTTTTAGATATTTATCTTCAAGATTGCCAGCATTCTTATCAGCCATATAAGCCATCTCTCTAGCAATTTTGATATTCTTCAAACGCGCATGGCACTCGGCGAGATTGAAGTACAGATAACCCAGGATGCGCTTATTGCCATCAGATCCAGTTACCTCGATGCCCTGATCGAACATCTCAATGGCCTTATCATACTCCCCAAGGATCTTGTGTATCTCACCATGATTATTCAGCACTCTGGACAGATCAAAAGCATTACCAGATCTCTGAAAAGCTCCGATTGCCTTTTCATTGACCTCCAGAGATTTGTCATAATCACCCATGTCATTCCATGTACTGGATAGAAGTCCAGCGGCCTTGCCGATGAGATCATCACGCTCAATATTCTCGCCGATCTCAAGAGCCTTCTTACCCTTGGCAATAGCCTCCATATTATCGCCCTTGCGCCAATAAACGAGGCCCAAGCCAGCTTCTGCAAGCCCCAGGTGATATGGATTTGAAAAGTTCTTGACGATCGTCTCTGCTTCCAGATATTTGGATCTGGCTTTGTCCCACTTACCACTACGTGCAAAGAGATCTCCGATCTTTATCGTCGATTCTGCCTTTGATATAAGGTCTCTCTGCTCATCAGCCAGACGAACGATCCTCTCAAGACTAATGATGGAATCGAACCAACGGCTTTGCATACTGTCCGAATCTGCAAGTATGTTCAGAAGCTTGATGGTGGCCTTGATCGAAGCATTGTCATCGGATTTCTCCAATTGTTTGATACCTTCTCGGCACAATGTCTTCGCTGTATCGTAATCCTCTTTATCAAAAGATTCTCTTGCCTGGATAATGATCTCTTCTGCAGGACTCATATAATATGTATATTGAACTTCAACTATTTAACTTTGGCTTTCAATAGAGATCATTTTAATGCTTTTTTTAGTCTCTTTCACCCAAATACTGAGGCCCATGGATTCAAACAGCCTCAATGCTCTCTCCAATTCGACCATTGCCTCTTTTTCTCTCCCAGACTGGATCAATACCATCGCATTATCATATATCACCTTGGGAAGCTGTTTGGTATCATTCATCTCCTCCAGAAGGCTACGGCTTTCTGCAAAAGCCTTGAAGGCAAGGTCCATGTTCCCGGCCTTGCTTTCGATATTGCCCAATAATCGAAGGCCGATCGATCGTTCCATCTTGGCTCCTATGTCCTTTGAGATATCCATGGCTCTTTCCATAGCCTTCCTGGCCTCATCCATATGGTCCATTTTCAGATGTATGATACTGAGCTCGTGAAGACTGGATACAGTACCTTTTTTGTCTCCGATGATCTCCCTCATATCGAGACTTCGACCTGCATCATCCAGTGCCTGTTCATAGTCTCCCTGTAAATAGAATACATCACTGATGTTTTCCAGTAATGTCGCAATGGCGTAGCGGTCCCCCAGAGTCTCCAGTATATCCAGGGCTTGAGTGAAATGGTGCATGGCGAGTTCAAGCTCCCCTTTATCCCGGTAGATATTACCGATATTGTTAATGGAGTATGCCACACCTTTTTTCATCCCGATCCTCATTCTTATCTCCAGGGCTTTCTCATGGTATTCAAGAGCCTCATCCAGCTCACCTCGATCTTCATGAACATTGCCGATATTGTTGAGAAGGATGGTTATTGTGTATTTCTCCCCGATCTTATTGAAGATATCAAAAGCCTTCTTGTAGTTCTCCATCGCCTTGTCCAGCTCACCCTTTGATGAATGGACATTGGCCATATTGGTGAAGGCTGCGCCGATACCATATTCGTAACCAATGGCCTCGTGATTGGTAAGAGCCCGTCTCATATACGTAAGGGCAGAGGCATAGTCTCCACGATTCCAGTTTACGAGTCCAATGGCCAATAACACCTCTCCGATATCCCCTGTAGGTGCACCATCATGAGCGAAGGAGCTCATTGCCTCCATGAAAAGTTCCAGAGCCTTTTCATGATCTCCACGCCTTCGATGGGTCTGACCTTTGGCCAGAATGATGCGCCCTCTTTCATCCGATGAGCTATCACCAAGGATCTCCAGAGCGGTATCCAGTAGCTCCAGTTTCTTATCATATTCACCCATCTTCTCCTGAATACTGGCCATGAGTCGTAATATCCTGGCCTTTGTCTCGGGATCGTCCGTGATATCCTTTGCCTCATCGAACATGGACAAAGCCTTGTCATAATTGCCAAGAATGGAGTCCAGAAGACCCAACCGTTCCATAATATCCTCCTTTCTGAGAAGCATACTGGACATGGAACGTAATTTCGGAATTATGCCCAGGCAAAACTCATAGAAATTCTTTGCTTCTTCAGGAGCAAAGCTTCCTTCCGCCATCTCCGCGGCCTTTACAGAATACATGAAAGCCTTATCATATTCTATGGATCGGCCAAAATGCCTGGCAATATCGTATACGACCTCATCGATATCATGTTGATACTTCACTTCCAGATAATTTCCAAGGTTCCTGTGATATATCGACCTCCACCTGTTATTTATATTATCATAGATAACTTCCTGAAATATAGGGTGAGAGAAGGTCAAGATGTCACCATCCATGCTCAATATGCCAGAGTCCTCAAGTTTGGTAAGCGCGAGTTCTGGATTGCTTAGGGAAGCATGGGAAGCGATTATGCCCATATCGAAGACCTGGCCGATACAGGATGCGTACTCGGCCATGGCGAGAGCTTCCGGACTAAGACCTTCCAGCCTTCTCATAACAGCTTCGTCAATGGTATCCGGTATCGCGATATCATCACTGACCAGTATGTATCTCCCGGATTCATGTACAATTCCGCCCTCGATCTCCATTTGATCTAAGACCTCGGTCATGAAAAAGGGATTGCCATTGCACTGGTCGGATATTCTTTGTGGGAAGTCATCTGGAAAATCATTATCTGGATAGATGGTCTGTATCAGATCACAAATATCATCTCCTTCAAGATTTCCCAATTCCAGGTTTGAGATATTCTCATCATCGCAAAGATCCGATAGGATGGGCGATGCGTTTTCCGGAATCACTGGCCTCATTGTTCCAAGCATGAGTGCCGACTCTCCAATGAGATTCCTGGCCAGATATCTCATTACGAAAAGCGAAGAATCATCCGCCCAATGAAGATCTCCCATGTGAATTAAAATAGGCTTGTCCCTGCATTTCTCCTGAATACTGGACAGGACGAGATCGGCTATTCGCAATCTTTCATTCTCCAGCTTCATTCCTTCCAATTTTCTTCGTACAGTGAACTTCTTCCCGGACAGCTCATCGATTATGGCCTGAAGACTGCCCAGGTTGGAAGTGGACCCGCTCCAGTCGGCCAGTATATCATGATTATCTTCCTCGATGCATTGAAGTGTGTTTCTCAGAGCGGACTTCATGTCCGGGTGTTCCTCTCCCTTGAATATGCCCGTCAGGAAAAGATGATCACCGTGCTCGATGAGGATCTTCATGTCTCCGTATTCCAGACGACCAAGGCCAGTACTCTGCTGGCCGGAAGTGTCAAAGCTGTCCTTCACAAAACCCTGGACAGCGGATAGCATTCCTGCAAATATGTCCGCATCGAGATCGCCCCCTGTGATCATGGAAGATTCGCCCATGAGCAGGCCAGCTGCATTTATCGCGAATATCTCGGTGAAAGAAACGCTTTCTCTTTCATGGAAAATACCAGTCTGTGAGCCGATGATGGACTCGAAAAGTTGGAAGGGAGATACGGAATCACGTGTGGCCAAGCCAGATATGACACACATGTCCCGGGAAGCGACGGAATCCATGAACTGCTCGGCCAGCAAGGTCTTGCCAATACCCGCCTCTCCGGATATTATAAGACTGCTGCCATTTCCAGAGCTCGCCTTATTGAGAAGGTCTGTGAGCTTGGCCAGCTCTGATATTCTTCCCACGAATGGGGCATTACTTCCACTTCCGTCTCTCAATTATCTTCCTCAGCAGGTAAATACATAGTGCATAGAAAAGAGTTATCATGCACTTTCAGGCTCGCAATGGCAAATTATTGCTGACCATCATATCTTTATATTTTGCTGAAGTTCATGCTCTGATAATATGTCCAACAATAAAGAACATGAACTACAGGGCAAGATCGCGGTCATAACCGGAGCATCCAGAGGCATTGGAAGAGGCATCGCGCTCGAGCTGGCAGGCAAGGGAGCCACCATTGTTGGTATTTTTGCCAACAATGATGAAATGGCAAAAAGTGCCAGAGCCGAAATCGAGGCTCTGGGTGCGAAAGCCAAATTCTACCAATGCGATGTCAGTAGCCAGAAGGATGTCAGCGAAACGGCGAACTCGATAATTAACGAGTTCGGTTCTGTGGACATCCTTGTGAACAATGCCGGAGTTCACCAGCACCTCAAATCCTGGGAGATGAGCATCGATGACTGGCGAAAGGTCATCGACATCAACCTGACTGGCACTTTCATGATGGCAAAGACTTTTATTCCCGCCATGAGAGAGCGAAGGTCGGGAAAGATCATCAATATCTCATCCTGTGTCGCTTACACTGGAACGGACCACGAAGTGCATTACGCGGCTTCGAAGGCGGGTGTCGTGGGATTGACCAAGTCGCTGGCTCTGGAGCTCGCGGCAGATGGAATAAATGTCAATGCCATAGCTCCTGGCTATATCGAAACAGATATGGTTGTTTTCGATTCGGAGGAGGATAGAGGCAGGACGATCGAGACCATTCCAAAACTAAGGCTGGGGCAGCCCAGTGATATTGGAAAAGCAGTTATATTTCTCGCGACCAGTGATTCGGATTATATCACGGGGGAGATACTTCACGTGAATGGCGGACTGCTGATGGCTTAACACATATGATATAGGGGAAGAAAAATGGAGCTGACACCACCGAAAAGGAGGGAGAGCGATTACCTTTACAGTTTCATCGCGATGATGATGTTCCCAGTGACCATGGTGCTCTTCACCATGCTGGACCACTCTGTCATAAACAAGATGTGGTGGTTGGTTCAGTTATGCATGATCCCTTACTTCCTAGTCTTATATCACAAAACGAAGAAGCAAAATGATGAGTTTCTGAAGGACATCAAACCAGGAGAAGAAATTGATTATGTCAGCATGCAGAGACAGAGAGAATGGGTGCCAATATCTGGAGTAATCCTTTCGGTATTGGCCTTCATCATCAGGTCTACAATATCATACGATCCGCATATTCCCTTTTACTTGATCATCATCTCTATCGGGGTCATGTTGGCCTCTATCTCACTATTCCAGTATTTCAGCAATAAGTTCTTAGAAGAGGTCAATGATTTCTATGGTGATGATAGAGAAGAGGAATGATCTGAATAGAAAGGAGATAAATTTTAATCCCAATACCCGTTCTCCCGTCCATAGAGTTGATAAATATGGATGAAGATTTTAAAGCACTGAATGAGAAGATCTCCGAGATGGGGGATCTGAATGCGGCGATCGCCCTCATGTACTGGGATCAATCCACCTACATGCCGGATGGCAGCGCGATGGCCCGTGGTCGCCAGCTGGGAACTCTGAGTAAGATGTCCCACGAGATGTTCGTGGACCCGTCCATCGGTCAACTTCTTGGCAAACTGGAAGCCATGGAAAATTCCAACCCTTACGATTCCTTCGCAGCCAGTGTCCTCAGGGTGACAAGACGAGAATATGACAAAGCTACAAAAGTTCCTTCAGATCTTATTTCCAAGATATCCAAGCACAATGCGGAGAAGGGCCAGGCATGGACAAAAGCCCGCCCTGCCAATGATTTCTCAATGGTTCAGCCCTATCTGGCAAAGACCGTTGTCTATGGTCGCGAATTGGCAGATTGCTTTCCAGGATACGAGCACATTGCCGATCCTCTTATCGATGCTGCGGATTATGGCATGAAGGCATCCAGTATTCGCAAATTATTTTCCGAGCTCAGGGAAGAGCTTGTCCCCATGGTGAAGAAGATAACAGAAAGTCAGCCAGTTGATGATTCTTTCCTAAAACAGCCCTATGACAGGGATAAACAATTCGAATTCGGAAAGATGCTGGCCAAGGATATCGGCTACAGTTTCGATACTGGCAGGGAGGATATGGCTCCCCATCCATTTACGATCTCATTCTCCATACACGATGTGAGGATAACAACGAGGATCGATCCGAATGATCCTCGTGATGCGCTTTTCAGCACAGTTCACGAAGCTGGACACGGGATGTACGAGCAGGGAGTGGATCCGGCCTTTGAAGGAACTTCTCTGGCAGGTGGAACCTCATCAGGAGTGCATGAGTCACAATCCCGCCTTTGGGAGAACATCGTGGGCAGGAGCAAGAACTTCTGGAAATTCTATTATCCAAAGCTCCAGAAGGAGTTCTCGGTACAACTTACCAATACCACGCTGGATCAGTTCTATAGAGGCATCAACAAGGTGGAGCGCTCGCTCATCAGGACAGACGCGGACGAAGTTACTTACAACCTTCATGTGATGCTACGATTTGACTTGGAGCTCGATATGCTGGAAGGGAAGCTGGACACCGCGGACCTTGCAGATGAATGGAAGAAGAGGTTCAAGGCCGATATGGGTATCGAGGTCCCGAATGACACCAATGGCGCATTGCAGGACATTCACTGGTATCACAGCATGATAGGCGGCCAGTTCCAGGGATACACACTGGGAAATGTCATGGCTTCCCAGTTCTACGAAGCGGCTTTAAAGGCGCACCCGGAGATCCCAAGGCAGATAGAGAATGGTAAGTTCAACACACTGCACACCTGGCTGAAGAACATGATATACCAGCACGGGAGCAAGTTCACGGCCAATGAACTTGTGGAGCAAGTCACAGGAAGACCATTGACGATCGAACCTTACATGAAGTATCTGAAAGAAAAATACAGTGAGATATACGATATCCAGTTATAGGTCCTTCCTTATCGCTTCAAGGTTCTCTTTCGCCTCTGGAACTACATCCAGTAATCCACCGACCAGATCGCATGCGAAGTCATCACAATGCGCACAATTCTCCAGATTCTTCGTCTTGCAACATGAGCGTATCTTGCATTCGAAGCAATGCCGGAACTTGGCACCGTCCTCATTAAGACAGCCAGAGCAATTTATGTCCTCTGGCTTGATATCCGCTTTGTATATCTCGGACCATTCTTTGGCAGCCTCAATCCTGAGGCTCACATCATCATTCGCAAAGGCCTTGAAGGCAGGACATTCATGGCATGCCAGACCACAATAAGCAATTAGTTTTTCTTCAGACATGGAATCACAGGATGGATATTCACAAGGATGCTATAAGTTCTTTTGGTAATTATCGCAGCCTATATTATCACATTTTAATAATATATTAAATATTATATTTATTATAATATTTATACGCTAATATAAATAGCCACACTGCCGCTGGAAATACCGTGATGGCCTCGGGAATCGCCCATGCCTCACTTCCACCCATGAGCGCCCAGCCAGCAATTCCCATAAGGCCAAAGATTATACCAAGAATCCCGAGTATCCGTAGCTCAGTGTCTTTCATCATCGATAGGCCCAGGATGATGTAAGCCAGTAATACGAGAATGAAGAAGGACATCGCGAAGATGAAATGGATGGTATTGGTGGCATCATCCATTGTGAAGGCGCCGATACCAAAGAGGGCGATGGAAGCCAGCACCATGAAAAGGCTTCCAATTCTCATGCCTATCTTTTCCATTTCAGTGTTCAGAAGCAATCCAATGGAAAAAATAAGATAAAAAACACCACAGATCATCAAGCCAGTATTGAAGAATACCCCATATTCCATGATGCCCAGATCGCTGAGTGCGTGCTCGCTCCAGCTAAAATCTGGCGATAGTGCCATGGATATGAAGATGCCGAGTATAGCGACTGCTGGGCCTATCATCCCCAGCAGGGCGGCCTTTTTGATCCCGAGAGCGGTCTTTAGATACACATACTGGAAATGATCACACTCTCTAATAAGCTTATGTGGAATTGGTTTACTGCCTGACCTGAGGGCGGTTCATCCAGATATTCATTGATCGATCATGGCTTTTGCAATGAGTGCATCAGTCAGCCTCTTCAGGCATTCTTTCTGATAAGTCTCATTGTATATCGCGCCCTGTATTATATTTGCTATCAAAGACCTAACCTCAGCTTCGGTCAGCTTGTCAATGGTATTATGAAGATCTTTCACTTGTTTCCTAACCACAAACTTGCCCATTGGCCCGGAGTATTCCATCACAATGTTCTCGATATCTTCCAGATTGATATTTTCCATGGGCATCCCACCTATTCCTTTCCTTCCATTGCTTCGATCGCTAATTTCACGCTGTTAATCATTCTGTTGAAAGACTTGGCCAGTGTTCCGATCTCATCATCTCCTTCGATGTCCAAGAATTCCACATCTTTCTTGCCAGAGCTTACATCATCAGCTGCTTTCGTCATCAATATTATAGGATCTGAAATGCTCTTTGAGGCCGCGAATGTGAATATCAAGCCAAAGACAAGGACCAATATCATCATGATAATAACGAGTTGATTTGCAAAAGCCAGAGAATCATCCAATTCGACAATCTGGGTATCCATATCGTCCTTTGCTTCATCCTCTATTCCACCTAGATATTCCTTGAATTCCTCGGTCTGCTCATCCATCTCTTCAACAGATTCATCGATCGCTGCATCATTGCCAGTATCAACAACCATACATACTTCTGATATTGTTTCGTAAAATTCATCCAAAGAGGCATCTACCTCATCAAGGATCGCCTGTTCGAATAGTCCCGAGTTGTCCATTCCCAAAACATTTGATTCGATTTCTTCTTTGAACTCCTCGATCTCTTCAATGGCCTCTGGCTCCTCGTTCACATAGCACATTGTAGCACCCTGCATTGCGTAGATATTCGTTCTCAGGTCCATGACGGACTTCGAGCCAGCCCAATATTTATCATCGATCTCATCCAGTTGCTGCGCGGTGTCTTGGTTCATGTAAAGGGCTACACCCCCGATCATGGCGACCAGCATGATTATTGTAAGATATCCTGCCAATAATTTAGTTCTTATCTTCAAGCCTATACCTCCTCTCGGATTAACTATTGACAACGTTAACTATAATTAAATACTTTTCGCTGAAATGTTAGGGCTCGTATTAATAACATAACAAAAAGATGATAGCGCATCTTAAAAGAAATTGTAATATCAAGCGCGATCTTGGATAACATATGTTTGAAGATATGCTGATCATTTTATGGTTTCATACATACTTGGTCAACAAATCCGGGCTATCCGTGGGGAATCCCAAATAAGGTTCAAATATCCATTATACATATTTATCATTAGGTGAATAAAATGTTAACTTTCGGCCGTGAAGGCCTCAGTGAGCTTAGGATAAAAGAAGGAAAGACCCTGGAGATCGGGGGGTCAAAAGACCCATTGGACGGAACCTGGACCAAGTCCAGCCCGGCCTGGAAGAAGATGAGCCTAATTCAAAGAGGGCTCGGAATGGTATTCATGTTTCTCGCTTACTCCCCAATGATCATTATATTGGTAGGGATTAGCGGCAATATATGGCTCGGATTGATGTTCCTGATACCACTCTTATTGACTGTCATTGGAACACTGGCATTGATGAGATGGACCATCAAAAAGAACTACGAGAACTTCAGATACAGGATAACTGACGAAGAGCTGGTCGTTGAATCCGGCTTTCTCACAGTGAACAAGGTTCTGATACCTCTCGTGGGAATTCAGAATGTCAAGGTCATCCAGACCTGGTGGGGCAAAAGATATGGCCTGAAAAATGTAATCGTTGACACTGCCGGCAGATCGTATGTACCCAATAACCCAGGCCTATCATATGTAGGCGGTTCCCTTGTGGGACTGACAAATGCAGATGAGGTTGCCGATGCGATCCTGTCAAGAGTGAAAGAGGTCAAAACAAGAAATGGCTCAAGAGTATAAAGAGCCATTTTATTTTTTATTTTTTATATCAGATATATTATAAATGGGCAGTAAAGAAGGATCTGGTCGAGAAAGCTAAAGCTCGTCTGGTAGCCCAGTAAAAACAATAAGAACAACTAAATGATTCAATAAACAACAATTTAACAACAAAGATCAGCAGGATAAACGGGAAGGGAGGAGCCGGAGTAAAAGGTAATGTAGGAACATCGCTCCTTTAACTCTAGCCCCTCCCTTTCAGCTATACCAGTAGTATGCTGAAAGTCGCTGAAAAACAAAGTGATCAAACATAAATGTAGTATAAACAATTTCGAATATTCATTATAATAATAGGGAAGGGAGGGGCTAGCCTTGTCAGAAGGGATGGGATGCACTCTAACAACTAGCCCAAAATCCCTATGACTTGAATGTTCGTAGTTATATATAATACTTTGGAATTATGTTTATATATACAAATGTTAAAATTTAATAGGTCTTATGTTAATCGTGGCTTTTTTTTCCTTTAAGTATAGTAGATTTTCATACTTAATAAAACATTCGATACTAGAATTGGATAATTTATCAATAATTATAGAGAAAATTCAAGTCCGCAATTATAAATATTCGCATATCTTTATTACATGATGATGTCAGATACCCCAGTAAATAGAAGGCCTCAAGCATTCTGTGACACATGCGGATCACAGGCAGCGTTCATCGTTGACCATCAACGCTGGTATTGTTCAAAATGCAGAAGATACCTGGACGCGAATGCAGGACAAACAGAAACACCCACGGTACAGCATCAATACACAAATGCATCACCACCCCCAGGGATCCATGCTGGCGCACAGACACAGCAACAATACCAATATCCATCACAGGTCAATTATCAACAACCTGTACAGCAAGTGGGACCTTATGGCCATTATCAGAATTATCAACAACCCGTGCAACAATATGGCTATGCGCAACAAGATGCCTATCACCCCAATATACCAAATGAGAACATGGCGAAGGCCAAGATACACAATAGCATATCTCTAAGGAGCAGGTCGGATAATATAGTTTCAACCGCCTGGCCAGGGGTACTGATAATCATTCAATTGATCCTGATCTGCACGGTCGTATTTGGAATTCTATATGCTTTTGATACGAGTGATACACTTGTGGATCCCTATGTTGGAGGTGTGCCATCGGAATTCCTCCTGGTGCTGGGTCTGGGATTCATCATACAGATATTATTTACATTATTTCAATCGTATCTTGTTTACATACTTGTCCTCAGGATGGACGATCATCTTGAGAGAGATGGACTACTCAGAATGGGCATTTTGGAATTTCTTGATTCCAGGTCCATGGCCACAAGGACGGATATAAACGTGGAGAGATGGACCATCAATACCATCAATATGAGCGCGTACATGAAAGAGAGAAAGAAGGGAGCCATAACCTGGGCCGTATTGGTCGGGGTATTTTCCTTCATACCGATCATCGGCACCCTGTTCCTGATGTACGTTCTTCATAATCTCACGGACGGTCTGATAGATCATGATTTCAATCAGCTCAATTTCAATCGCCAGCTCAATTGGTCATTGGCCAAGCTCAATAGGCCGATGGTCGCAGCCGCGGGCTGGATGAACCTGCCACGCAGAAGCACCGGGATGTACGTGATCCTCACATTGATCACCCTCGGATTCTTCCTACCCTACTGGTGGTATGTGATCATCACGGATTGGAACGAACATTTCCAGAACCAGTGGAGGTTCGAGGATGAGCTATTAGCCAATATAAGCAAGGAATGATCACGTGAGCGAGAACATCAAATTACCCTCAAAATACATCCTGGCCTCTTTCGGACTGGGGATGATATCCGCCTTCGTCGCCATATGGGGCGAATACGGTTTGATGTTCAATAATTTTGGAGTCGTATTCCTTGATCCTACAGCTCTGGCAGTCTTTTCCGCGGTCATGGTGGCTCCTCTTGTGGAGGAGCTAGCCAAACCCCTGGGATTGTATATCATCCAGGGAGAGGAAGAGCCAAAGTTGAGCCTTCAGAACTGGGTATTGCTTGGTGCGATATCTGGTCTGGGTTTCGCAGTACTGGAGAATATCCTGTACGCCTCCAGTGTGATGGTATATGGTACTGATATCGCTCTTTCACTTCTTCTGCTCAGATTCCTGCTGCCACTTCACATGGTGGCATCCGCGATAACCGGGCTTGGATTCGGCCTCTGGATAAAGACCAAGAATGGTTTCTATTTCGTCATATGCATATTCATCGCGATGCTGATCCACGCGATGTTCAATTTCTCCGCTATATTTGTTGGCTGACAAGCCAACCGGGTTGGTTGACATGGAACTACCCAAAGGAACGATGACTGGACTGATGAAGGTCCTTGCACCCCTCCTAATGTGGATGAGCGTGGGCTGGTTCGCCTACCCGTACCTGATAGGAGATATCGCAAGTGCCGCGGGCGAGACCATCGATATGGATGAATTGAAATTATTCTCATTCATCATGGCTGGCGTGTGCCTCGGCCTCGGAATAATGTTCCTCGCACTTGGATTCGGTGGCAAGAAGGTCGATGAAAATGATTTCAAAAGGATGACAGGGGAGCTGGTCATCTGCAAGCATTGTAAGAAAGAGATCGAGAAAGATATCACCATTATCACTTGCACCCAATGCGGTAAATATCTTTAATATCGGTAAATATATAATTATAACTATATAGATTACATTATATTATATTCAATTTTATATTAATTAGTCGTATATAAAAGAGACCGCCAGCTTTGATTTGCTGGCGGTATTTTTCTTTCTGTGCAGACTATCCATGCGATAGTAAGGCGATCAGATCTTCCTTATCTTTCCGAGGATGGGCTCATAGACAAGTCCTTTGTCCAGTAATCCCATTATCGCTTCCTCGAAGTCCGGCTTGCTGATCTTCTTCTTCTTTGCCCCGGCCTCGATATCCGACCATTCCACGCCACTACCGGAATCATCCAGCTTTTCGACAACATCCAGTATCTTGGATTCATGGTCAGTTAGCTCGTCATCGCCACCATCTTCGCCATCACTGTCGCCTTCTGGACCTTCTGTTGGCACCTCTTCGGATTTCACATCCCCAGACATGACCTCGATGGCCTCTTCTTCCATATCGTCGTAATCCAGATATTCCAGATCCTCGTCCGGAATATCCGGCATCAAATCATCCTTCTCACTCTTATTCTCCGGGAGAAGGTAATTCAAGGATTCGCGAAGTAGATTGTAATATCGATCTGTTGGCACATCGGGGTATTCCTCCAGGGCGATCATCAGGCCTTTGCTGAGAGATTCATTGTAACCCAGCTCCATCAATTCCTCCACGGAAGGTGAGGACATGTTCTTTGCCTCATTATAAGCCTCCAGTCTTTCCTTCAGGGCCTTGCAGGATTCCAGAACCCAATAGTCACGCACATCCTCGGTCACCGTTCGCACGACCTCCGGGCTGATGGAAACATACATCACACCTTCCTCGGGGGAATATGTTCTGGCCTTTCCGATGATGGCCACGAAGGCCGGTGGGTGGACCTTGGAAAGTGCAAGCGCGGCCTCGGGTTGATACTGGCCAGCGGATATGTAATAGGTTCCTGTTGGATCGTTCATCCTCGCCCTCCACATAGGTTCGGCCGGTGAACCCAGGTTCTCGATGTCGGTAATTACCCCGACAGCGAATATGCGGTTCATCCTGGCACCCAATGGAGATATAAGGAAACTCGGGCTCATCTCTTCCTGGCCTTCGATCTTGATCCTGGAATCATTGAACTCGGCGGCGAATACACGCCATGCGACCTGTCGCTTCATTACTTCACCTCCTGTTTCACAGCAGGCTTGTATTGAACTATCATTATCATATACTGAATTACGTTCACTATATCGCCTCCAGCAAGGTCCTGGCCTCATTTTCAACATCGAGCTTCAGAAACTCGATGTCATTTACAATCATGATCAATCCGAAATCATCGAAAGATACACTTCCAATCGCGCGGACTGGCCTGGCGACCATCAGCTCGGAGAATTGATCCTGGATGACGCTGTAATCCATGGCGTCCTTGGCTTCGGAAAGACAATCATCTATTGACTTTTTGATAAGTTTCTCGGAAAGATCTCTAGCTATGACCGCAGTCATCGCTCCTGTGCCATCATCCACAACGGCCTTCACACGCATGTCCGGTATTCCTTCCACCTTCTCGTGGATCTTGCAGATGTTCTTCTTGATCGCCCGGTTGCATTCCGGGCATCGGAATATCAGGCCGCTGCCATCGCGCACGTCCAGCACCATACCGTCGACCGAGGCGTCCAGCATGCCGCCACTTTTCACCAGGCCTTTGATATCCATGGCCACTGGCTTGGACAGTTCTTCGGCTTTCGGCAATTTGGCCTTCGATTTCTCGATATTATCCATATCGAAATTAAGCTGGGGCATTCCCCTCCAGGCGCGGATATAGGCATTGTTGACCTGCACTACATCGCCAATTTTGAATTTAGCCTCGCCCCAGCAAGTGTATGATATCTTGCCAGTTTCGTCAGCCAGGGTTCCTGAAAGGAGGGTCTTTTCCTCGTCCTTCACTGTCACCATTCTCTGTTCCCTTGTGATGATCCTGGCGACCACGTTCAAACCGCGCTCGCCATCCTTGATCTCGCCGATCTTCACATCCCGACCTGGACCATCTGGTCCTCGGGCAACAGGTGGCAGGGCGTCCTTATCCTCCATGTCCACAGTAGCTCGCTCTCCGAGATTGATCTGGGGCTCGCCATTCCATTCGGTGATATAAGCAGAGCCAATGCGAATGACATCGCCCTTTTCCAGCTTCAGGTCGCCCTTCTCCCATATGGTGAATGGACAGGTTCCGGTCTCATCACCTATGATACCCGAGAATATCTCCTTCTTTTCCCCTCTGGCAGTGATCTCTCTCTCGGCTACGAAAACCACGCGGACAAGCATATTGGCATCGAAATCTCCCAGATCCTTTAGATCGGAGACTTTCACATCCTTGACTTCCTTGGGCTTGCCACCGCCACCACCGCCGCCTCCCTTGGTGGGGGGTAAGGCATCCTTTGATTCCATGTTTATTACGCCACGATTGCCGACATTGATCTGCACCTCTTCCTTGTACTCCGTGGTGTAAGCGGCTTCTATGCGTATGACGTCTCCTTTTTCCAGCTTCAGATCGCCCTTCTCCCAAACTGTGAAAGAACACGAGCCAGTATTGTCTGCCAAGAATCCTGACAATATCTGCTTCTGCTCTCCTTTGGCAGTTATCTCTCTCTCGGCCACGAAGGTCACTCTCGCCAGTATATTGACGGAGTTATCACCCGGCTCAAGTTCTGAAATTGTTCTGACAACATCGTCAAGATCTGCCAGAGAAATGTCAAATTTCTTCGCAATGCTTCGCATCGCCTCTCGAGCCGGAATCTTAAAATCAACTACGAACTTCAAAAATTCTTCTTCTATCTCTTTTCTATCAGCCTTATCGCCAATGGCTTCCATAAGGTCATCTATGTTCTTTGCGTATTTCTTATCCATTATTTCACTCCAAGGTTCACGTTTTTTTGTTTATGGTGAACGGTAGAAGTCCTATATTGAGAGATGATATATAAGGATAGAGGAAGGGTGAGTGAAAGTATTCGAATTCATATAGTAAGACAAACAAAGCAAGTAATTAATATATCAAAATTTAATACGGGGGCGGTTGGAGTAATCCCTATGAAACTCGAAGAACATCTG
>JAEHCQ010000006.1 GCA_020696385.1 Methanobacteriota archaeon
GTATGATTCAGATACAGTCTGCAGGGAATGCAAAGAGCCAATAGAGGGCGAGGATAAAGCTGATTTCACCTGTACCAGCTGTGGGGCCGATGCCTATGATGATGATATTAAATGTGGCAAGTGTGGCGAGTCCTTTGAGGATGAAATTGAGGATGTAAATGAGAAGCACGCATGTCCTCATTGTGAAAAGGAAATATCTGAGAAATTGAACTTCTGTCCTCACTGTGGCCAAAAAATATCCTAGAATAATATATTTGATCAAGCCATTGGATCATAATTCTTAGTCTTGATTATATCAGTATAATAACAAATGGGAGTGAGGGGCATCTCTGCCCCTCCAGTAATTGAAAACAGATCATATCTCGAAGCCGTTGCAGTTCTTTTCCCCAATACAGGAAAGCTTGCCAAGCTTGAGGCAGAATCCATCATGCCTCATGTGTGCGCATGCATTTGGTTTAACTTTTGAAGGCTGCTGGCACTTGTCCTTGATGCACCCGAAGCCTTTGTAAAGACCCTCGCATCTTCCATCATTATCGATATAATCACATTCGATGGTCATCTGTTGGTGGTGATGCTGTGTCTCGGTCATGCCATACCGCCCTTGCGTACTGCCAGGTGCTTCATGTATTCGTCTGCATCGGCGCAATTGCCCGTGAGGCATTCGCCTTCACCCGTGCAGTGGAATCTCTTGTAGGTGCTGCAATAGAGGCCGAGCCATTTCTCAGTATCACTCTTGGCTCCCTCATCCAAAACCATTGTATTCGGTAGTTCAAACTCTTTCATCTTTGTCCTGCTATTTGTAGGACAAGAACCCTCACCCATGCAAAGTGGGCTCTGGATCGAGCTGTTGGCACACAGTCCTCCGCGATAATAATATTTACACATATGGCATCCCATTCCATACTCTTTCGAGCAACACCTATATATAAATCAGGGAATATAAATGTTTCTATTATTTCGACTATTTTATTAATTACGGTTATATTAAAATGAATTATATATATTTGATAGTATATATGTGGCATTTCAGCACCCCCGATGTATCGTTTGCGCCAAATATCTTGCTTATTGTTCGCATAAACATTATATATTTTCCAACTATCTGTAATGACTATCCATAGAATTACCCCTGATCCAATATCTATGGTTCGGGCATGATTCGGTAAAGGAGGGAGTACATGACAGATATTGTTATAGCCAGTGCGGTCAGGACCGCCATAGGCAAATTTGGAGGATCGTTGAAGAACATTAGAGCACCAGAGCTTGGCGGGATCTGCATCGCAGATGCCGTGAAACGCTCGGGGCTTGAGAAGACCGATATTGACGAAGTGATAATGGGCAATGTGGTCGGTGCAGGTCTTGGTCAAAATCCGGCTAGACAGGCCATGATAGCCGCAGATATGCCCGTCGAGATCGGTGCATTCACCGTCAATAAGGTATGTGGATCTGGAATGAAAGCCGTTGTTCTGGCTGCTCAGGCCATCAAGGCAGGGGATGCCAAGGCCATAGTTGCAGGTGGTATGGAGAACATGGACATGGCTCCTTATCTGCTGTACAAGGCAAGGAATGGATATCGCCTGGGTGATGATAAGATAGTGGATTCCATGGTCAATGATGGTCTGTGGGATATCTACAATAACTATCACATGGGAAATACTGGCGAGATCGTTGCCGAAAAATTCAATGTCACCCGTGAGGATGCGGACGTTATGGCGATGGCCAGCAATCAAAAAGCCGCCGCCGCAATAGCAGGTGGTAAGTTCAAAGAAGAGATCATACCTGTTGAGATCCCTCAGAGAAAGGGCGACCCCATCATCTTCGATACAGATGAAGGTGTGAGAGCCGAGACCACGATGGAATCTCTGGGACGGCTAAGGCCAGCTTTCAGAAAGGATGGACTCGTAACCGCTGGAAATGCATCACAGATAAGTGATGGCGGATCTGCCATGGTGATCATGAGCAAGGATTATGCTGATGAGAAGGGAATTAAGCCACTGGCAACTATCAGGGACTATGGGACAAGGGGTCTCATACCCGAGCTTGTGATGGAAGCTCCAATACCAGCAACAAGATATGTTATGGAAAAGGCTGGCTTGGGAGTGAATGATATCGATATCTGGGAACATAATGAGGCCTTTGCATCCGCATCTTGCGCTGTTGTGAAGGAACTGGGCATACCTCTGGACAAGTTCAATGTTCACGGAGGAGCGGTCGCACTGGGTCACCCGATCGGAGCCAGTGGTACACGTGTTCTGACGACCATGGTCTATGCCATGAAGGACAGGGGTGCTAAGCGTGGCTTAGCCACCATCTGTCTTGGCGGAGGAAATGCAGTCACTATGGTACTGGAGAGGTAATGAATATATCAAATTTATTAAGGAGGGATTTGAATGTTTGAACTCGATTCGAACATTCAAAATTCCGAAATGTAATGGAGGAATTAGAAATGGAAATAAAGAAAATAGGAGTCATCGGAGCTGGCCAGATGGGTGCGGGTATAGCCCAGGTCGCTGCGATCGCAGGATATGAAGTTGTATTGAATGATATCAAACAGGAATTTGTGGATCGCGGAATGGCGACCATAAACAAGTCCATGGCAAAGGGTGTGGAGAAGGGCAAGATGGAGCAGTCTGTGATGGACGGCGCACTAACCCGAATAAAGACCACCCTGGATCTGAAGGATATGTCGGATGTCGACCTGGTCGTCGAGGCCATCATAGAGGATTTCGGACTGAAGAGTCAGATATTCAAAACATTGGATGATATCTGTCCACCACATGCCATACTCGCCAGCAATACATCATCGATATCCATTACAAAGCTGGCAGCTTGTACAAGCCGCCCGGAGAAGTTCATCGGAATGCATTTCATGAATCCAGTTCCATTAATGAAGCTGGTCGAGGTCATTCGTGGTATCCTCACAGATGATGAGACTGCACAGGCAATTACCCAGGCAAGCGAGAAGATGGGCAAGATACCTGTGGAGTGCAATGATTACCCTGGCTTTGTGGCCAACCGTCTGCTTCTGCCAATGCTGAACGAGGCAATGTACTGTGTGATGGAAGGAGTTGGAGAGCCAGAGAACATAGACCAGATAATGAAGCTGGGAATGAACCACCCGATGGGACCACTGGCATTGGCCGATCTGATCGGTCTGGATACCTGCCTGCACATCATGGAAGTTCTGCATGAAGGTCTTGGCGATTCCAAATACAGACCATGCCCATTGCTCGTGAAGATGGTGGATGCTGGACTCATGGGAAGGAAATCCGGTCGCGGATTCTACGATTATTCGAGGTGATTTGAATGCGAGAACAAAGTTATTGCATTGAAAATTCCGAAATACAATGGAGGAATTAGATATGGCTGTTGAATATACAAGAGATGGAAATGTCGGTATGATCAAGATGAACAATCCGCCAATGAACGTTCTTAACACGCAGGTTTTGCATGAGCTTTACCAGGCCATTCAAAAAATAGAGGCAGAGGAAGGATTGGCTGCTGTCATAATCACTGGAGAAGGAAGGGCATTTGTCGCAGGGGCTGACATCAGCGAGATGATGGACATGGACCCTGCAGCTGCCGCGGAATTTGCAGAAGCTGGACAGGGTGCGTTTGATCGAATCCAGGCATTGAAAATGCCTGTAATCGCGGCTGTCAATGGTTTCGCTCTTGGAGGCGGAACCGAACTGGCTATATGCTGTGACATCAGGATCGCATCCGAAGCCGCCAAAATGGGTCTGCCAGAGGTAGGATTGGGTGTCATTCCAGGATTCGGAGGAACTCAGAGACTTGCCCGTCTTATTGGACCGGGCAAGGCCAAGGAGCTTGTCTTCACTGGTGACATGATAAACGCCAAGACCGCCTGTGATATCGGGCTGGTCCAGGCAGTTGTGCCAGGTTTCAAGGTTGACGAGAATGGTGACAAGGTGCTCAATGAGAAGGGCAAACCAATTCAGGACAATGAGCCAGTTATAGCCGCGGCCAAGGAAATGGCTGCCAAGATAGCGGCCAAAGGCCCACTCGCAGTACAGGTTGCCAAGACCTCTATCGATACAGGTCTTGATCTGAGCCTCGCGGCTGGATTGAAGGTCGAAGCCAGTACCTTTGCCAAGCTCTTCGAGACAGAGGATCAGAAAGAAGGTATGAAAGCCTTTGTCGAGAAGAGGCCAGCTGATTTCAAGGAAAAATAGATAAGTCGGATGGGCCATAGGAGTTAATAATGAGGATCGAGCCATCCGAGGAATATGTTACCAGCGTACTGGAAAAGTACAAGAGAAGCACCAGTGTGGATTTTACCACTGGTGATCTGAAGTACGATGACGTGCCGATAATCTGGGCACGTGCGGAGCTTCTCTATCACATATACTCGGAACTGGAAAGCCTCATGTCTGAATCCGCACTGGCAATTCTCAAGCGGATCGGAAAACCCTATGGCTCTAATTTTTATAAAATGATGAAGGAGCAGGGGCAGGTGGAGAGGCTCCAGAATCAGGAAAATATCTACAAATATCTTGTATCCGAGACGATGGCCATCGGCTGGGGTGAGGTGGCGATAGACACTGTGGGCGATCTCTTGATATTCACCTGCGAGAAAGGTCTCACGGTTGGCAAGTACCACAAGAGCAAAGGCAAGACCAGCAACTGGGCGATCGATTCCTATTTCCTCGGATACCTGGAAGGTTTCCTCACCGAGATGCATGGGCGACCATACAAGGGAGAGGAAACAGAGTGTGTTGGCAAGGGCGATGATAGATGCACGATAAGATTGACTCCATAGACTCAGTCACCCCCTCTCTAATACAAACCCCCGTACCAATTCGTTTATATATTACACAAAAGTCCGTACCAATAACCCTTTATAAACTGGAATGATTCTTGATGTTATGGGTAATAGTGGAAGAATCATATCGGTATTATTGTGTTTTATTATGGTATTGTCATCCCTGGGGATCGGGACTGGCCAGACATATAATGGTAGCGAAGATATCACATACATCCTGCGGGTGGCGATGCAGGATGATGTCAAGACCCTGAACCCACTGACCGCGGGGGATGTGTGGACGTGGAATTTATTGTCATATCTTTATGAGGGACCACTCAATTCAAATCCAGATACCGACGAGTTAATTCCGTACATTGCGGTTGGCTCTGCCAATGAAACTGCCAGTAATTCATCCATGAGCTGGGGTGATTGCAATATCGGTAGTTTTGATTATTCTCCTATGGATACGTGGAACAATTCAGAAAGACCTGAAGCCACTATCTTTTATGATTTCACTGGTGTCACTTGGCATGATGGTGAACAAATGGATATCAGAGATATCATGTTCTCATATCATGCACAATCGCAGCTGCCCGACTGGGTATCTAGTGTTAAATGCCTGATGGACAGGGGCGGAGAAGCTGGCACGAATCATACAGACACTCACTATCTGCATATTCAGAAGGTGTATGAGAGTGATGATGGCTTGCAGGCCGCTCTCAGATTCGAGCTTCAAGAACCATATGGTGACTTTTTCAGAAACACGCTGTCCGCCTTCCTTCTCCCCTATCATATATGGGGAAGCACCGAGTCAGGACAGCCATCGGACAATATGCTGATATGGTCTGACTCGGGTTACACAAAGGACAATCCAATGTCATGGGACTCCACAGCAGCTTTGGATTGGAACAATCCTAACCCTGTTGGCAATGGTGTCTTCAAGTTCAACTCATGGCTTGTGGGCCAGATATCCAAAATAGATACATTCAGAGACCATTTCCACAAATACGGCTGGAACCCTGAATATGATCCCGATGGAATTGCAAAACAACCTATCATCAATGGCATCCAGTTCAAGATATACAAGACCGCGGAGCAGGCGGTCCTGGCTCTGAAAAATAATGATGTGGATTATATCGCATGGTCGATCCCACCTACATTTGTTCAGGAGATCGCGATGGATCCTGATTTTGGTGTGAAACAATCTGCAGAGGCGGGTTTCTTCTACATGGGATATAATATGCGTCCAGAAAGGAGATCATTCGGATACGATGATAATGGAATTGATGTCGGCAAGCCGCTGAGGCGGGCGATATCTCATTGTATCGATAAATCTACAATTGTTCAGAGATTGCTTCAGAACTTCGGCATACCTGGAGATGGCCCAGTAAGCTCCATAAGTCCTTGGTATAATGATTCACTTCCACAATATCCCTTTGACCCCGAGCGTGCGAAAGAGATCCTTATAGATGCTGGTTATAAATTAACAGATCCGTCCAAACTACCAGGGAATGGAAACTGGTGGTTGAATCCTGATGGCTCGTCAATTGGAAATAGCAATGATGGAATGATCGAGATACTGACACCACAAGCGGATTATGATCCCATAAGACATCGTAGTGGGCTGATGATCGCCCAGCAGATGCGGGATATCGGTCTGTATGCCGAGCATATCGCCATGGACTTTGGCTCAATTGTCAATCATCTGGATCAGCGGGATTTCGATATGTACATCCTCGGTTGGAGGATCGGTAGCGATCCGTATGATTTCATGCATTCTTTCTTCCATTCCAGCAATATCGATGTCGGCCAGAATTATCCAGGATATCGAAATATCACCCTTGATGGTATCCTTGAGCAGGCCAGGGAGACATCTGATGATGCATACAGGTTGGAGCTCATGAGGGAAGCTCAAGCAGCAATTGCTTATGACCTCCCATATGATGTCCTGTATTTCAGGACCAATATCGAGGTCTACCGCGCCGACAGATTCACTGGCTGGGTGGTGGGTTCTTCCGGTTCAATATACAATCATCAATCAATTCTCAATATCAGACCACCTGCGAATCAATTCATCAATGCCAGGTTTGTGGATACTGACATGTCCGTTTATTCCGAAGGCGAGGTGGCTGTTGATGTTCTTCTCACTGGCATAAAGAAGAATGCTGACGGCACGCTCACTCGCGCCCCACTTGAAGGCGCGATGGTGGAATTCTCTGTATCCAATGGAACTCTGGACATGTACGAATGTGTTTCTGATTCCAATGGCAAAGTGAGGTTGAAATACACTGCACCTTACATCGATCCGAACAATCATCTGGCCGACGATGGGCTCTCTGCGATGATCGAAATAAGCACGGCCAGTAAGGATAACTATGATAATGCGAGATCCCGGGTTCACGTGGTTCAGATATTCAAGACGGAAACACCCTTCCTGAACCTGGAGCTGGAGCTGGATCCAGATGTTATAGAGGGTGTTGATACGCAGGGTCAGGAAGGATTCGCGTATATCACGATCACGGCCAGGGATAATAAGGCATATCCGGTCGAGGGGGTTGCAATATCCTTCGAGACCATTCCAGAAGGCCCCGTGATCACATCCGAGAGCAATGCGACCGACAGCCAGGGGAAGATGGTCGCTAAACTATCCGCGAACATGCCCTTGTCCGAGGATGAGACCTTGCCCGTTGTGGTGGTTGCCAAAGCGACAAGAGCTGGCTATCAAAATGGTACACAATCAATTTGGCTGGAAGTTGTTCATTATAATGGGCCTCCGCCCCCGCCCCCACCCCCATCGGATTATGGTCTGCTGGAGATATTCTTAATAGCGGGAATAATTTCTGTAATTGGCATAGTGGCCTTCATAGCCATATACTGGAGTCGGCCATGAAGCTCAGTAAAACGATAATTCCATTTGGCATATGTGCCATGCTCATTATCTCATCATTTGGAATGATGGCCAGCACTGGCCAGATAGATGACGACACATACATCCTGCGGGTGGCGATGCAGGATGACATCAAGACCCTGAACCCACTGGTTGCGGGAGATGTCTGGACTTGGAATGTTATTGGATATCTGTATGAAGGACCACTCAATACAGACCCAGATACTGATGAGCTTATCCCCTACATTGCGGTTGGCTCTGCCAATCTATCCACAGATCAGAACAATATTGACTGGGATGATTGTACAATTGGTAATTTCGGATATTCTCCAAAGGAGGTCTGGAATGATTCTGAAAAACAGGAGACCATCATCTTCTACGACTTTACCGATGTAAGGTGGCATGATGGAACTCAGATGGACATCCGGGATGTCATGTTTTCATACCATATGCAGGCTCAATTACCCGACTGGCAGTCAGATGTCAGATGCCTGATGGACGAGGGCGGGGAGGGTGGCTCCAATTTCACAGATACTAATTATCTGCACATCCAGAAGGTCTATGAGAGCGAGGATGGGCTTCAGGCAGGTCTTCGATTCCAATTACAAACACCATTTGCAGCCTTTTTAAGGAACACTCTTTCATCTTCCCTCCTGCCATATCATATCTGGGGTACGACTGCCTCTGGCCAGGCACTCGACAACACTTTGATATGGCTGGATGATGGATACACTCCCAATCATGTATGGGCATGGGACTCAGCAATTGCTTTAGCCTGGGATAATCCCAACCCAGTTGGCAGTGGGCCTTTCATGTTCGAATCATGGAATGTGGGCGTTAACTCCAAGATAGCCACATACAGAGATCATTTCTACAAATATGGCTGGAACCCGGAATATGACCCAGATGGGATTGCCAAACAGCCGACCATCGAGGCAATAGTATTCGAGATCTACAAGACTGCGGAACAAGCGGTCTTGGCTCTGAAGAACAATGATGTGGATTATATCGCATGGTCAATACCACCGACCTTCGTTCAGGAGATGATGAACGAGCCAGACCTTGGTGTTATCCAGTCTGCTGAAAAAGGCTTCTTTTATCTGGGCTATAATATGAGGCCATCGAGGCGATCATTCGGTTATGATGAGAATGGAACTGATATTGGAAAACCACTTCGCCGAGCCATTGCTCATTGTATTGATAAGCAGACCATTGTACAAAGATTACTGCAGAACTTTGGAATTCCTGGAAATGGCCCCATCTCTGAGATAAGTGAATGGTATAATAGCTCCATTCCAAAATATGCCTTTGATCCACAGGAGGGGAAGCAGATACTGGCTGATGCTGGATATATGCTGGAGGATGGAAGCACAGGCCAGGAGGCCTTTGAAAAAGCTGGGGTTGGTAACTGGTGGCTTAACCCAGATGGCTCACCAATTGGTAATAGCGAAGGCGGTAAGATCAGGATACTTACACCACCAGCAGATTATGATCCCATACATAGTCCGAGCAGTGCGAGCTATATGATGGCCAGGCAAATGCAGGATATTGGGCTCTATGCGGAATCCGTTGCGATGGATTTTGGCACAATAACTGCTATGATCCAGGACAGGGAGTTCGACATATATATTCAAGGCTGGCGTATCGGCAGTGATCCAACTGATTCTCTATATGCTTTCTTCCACTCTGATAATGCAGATGCCAGCGATAACTTTCCAGGCTATTCCAATGAAAGCTTTGATGAATTAATTGATCTGGCTCGTGAAACTGATGACGAGGATATCAGAATGAAATGCATACTGGATGCCCAGTCATCAATTGCCTATGACCTTCCTTATGATGTTCTGTATTTTAGAACAAACATCGAAGCCTACAGGTCTGACAGGTTCACTGGATGGGAGACTGGCCCATGCGGTTCCATCTATAATTTGAGGTCTATACAGAACTTAAGACCTCCATCTGGTAAATGGTTGAATACCAAGTTCGTGAACATGGACTCGGCAGCCCAGTCTAACTCCACTATCGATGTGGAGGTTTTGGTGACCTGCCTTGAGAAGAATTCAGATGGTTCAATTTCCAGAGGGCCAGCCGAGAACGCATATGTGGAGTTGTCAACCAGTAATGGAACTCTTTCCGAATTATCTGGGTATACAGACTCCGGTGGCATGTTGAGGATCACCTACACGGCTCCTTATGTGCCACCTACCAATGATCATGTGAGGAATGGAACTCCTGTGATTATCGAGATAAAAAGCGCGGAATTATTTGATAATGATACTGCGGCCAGTAAGGTCACTTTACTCACTGTATATCCTGAATCTGTGAACTTTCTAAATGTGCAAATGGAGGTTGACCCGGATGTTATATTCTCACAAAGTGAGGGCGGAGAGCCATCCTATGCCACCTTGGAGGTGCTAGTCACTGATCAGAATGACAATCCCGTATCTGGAGCCGAATATTTCATTCAATTATACCCCGAGGGGCCAAATATCTCATCAGAGGTCCAGTATACGGATGATGATGGAATGGCCTATTTCACCATATCCTCGGTGGGTTCTGATGATAGTAGATCACACACCATCAGTGCAATTGTCTTCAAGAATGGGTATAAGAACGGCACCCAGTCAATAACCCTGGATATTCTGAAGCTGGAGGTGATGTCCGACCCCCTAGGGCCTTCTAGCGATCTAAGTGATTACGTTGTTCCAGCTGTGATCTTGATGGGCTGTGGAGTCTTGGCAGGTGTAGCGATCGTCTCGGTCAGAAGAAAGAAAAAACTCTAACCCAGCTCCAGTATCTCAACATCCCCACCGCCAACAAAAACAACCTTTGGTTCCACGACTTTCTCATTTCCCTTTGACGAGAATATCGATAGTAATTTATTATCAAATGAATGTCTGAATCCTGATTCGATCTCCTGGTGGCCACGTATCATGAATTGGAGTTCATTGCTGCGCATAAACTCCAAAAACACATCCCTGCCGAAAGTGAAAAATGTCTTTCGGCTCGGATTGCTCTCGAACCCATCATGCTCCTCGCTGGGATCATTCCACACATTGCCCAAACGTGGATCCCTGCCACTCATTTGAGTAAGTGGCAGGTCTTCCAGTTCCTTGAGATATTTTATATTGCTGGCAACTCCGCCATGAAGCCCGATGACCTTGCGGTTCAGAACAGCCGCAAGGGGCATTTCTGAAAAGGCGATATTGTAGAGCCAGTAAACAGTTTCCGGATATTCTCCCATGACAATATCCGAGAATCCATATTTTAGATTGATTTCTTTGAACTCGTGGTTGCCACGAAGAAGAACAAGGGAATCTGGCTCGAGTATCTTACGAGCCAGGAGGTAGTTCACCACCTGGAGCTGATGTGTTCCACGGTCAACATAATCTCCCATGAATATCGGAAGGGCATTCCTCTGTTTGGCAATGTCCAGTGCTTTCAACATGCTGTGGAGGTCACCGTGTATGTCGCCGATAAAAAGTCCATAGCCCGATCTGTGTTCGACGACCTTCTCTTTTGACAAGATATCCGACGCTTCCTTGAGAAGCTGGATCATGTCCGCAGTGTCCGGAAGATAGCCTTCAGGATCTGAAATTATATTTTCGCATAGTTCCCTGATATTCATTGGCCACACCATGGATATATAACTTAATAATATTTTTTGAATTTTTGTTGAATGTGGTTCACGCCTAAAGAAAATAAATTACCTAACTATTATATACTTGTATGAATATATTATGGTGGGATGATTCACATGAAGGGATGGAACAGTTTGATCGCTATAGCAGTGATCGCAACGCTAGTAGTTAGCTTTTTACCCGTAGCCTCTGGAGTAAGTGATTCTATGAAGGTCATTATGACCATCGAGGACATGGATTACAAGGCAGGGGACACGATAACGATTGAGATCTTCGTGTACCAGAACGGGGTTTTGACAGACGTACCTGAAGGGGATGCTGTAGAGATACAGATGAGTACTCATTACAATCTGAACAATCCAGAAAATCTGGCAATAGTACATCCTGATGTGGGACATTATACTGCCAGCCATGTAGTGACACAGGATGACAATCATCTCTACTTCTTTTACAATGTGGAGATCGGCACGGATGACGAGGCCATAAGCCACCCTGAGAACACAGGCGAGGCTATTCATGTTGATGTATTCGAGTTCCACAACACTGTGGATGTGAACTTCGATGGCCAGGATGCCATTGTCGCTCACCCTGGTGATACTGTTACAGCAACTATCGAAGTTAGGTATGGTACCACGCTTCTGGATGTCAATGGCTTCAATTCACTGGTCGCTATCAAACCAGATGGAAATGAGACTGCTCTTACAGCTTCCCTGCCTATCAGCCAGGGTATCTACGAGGCAAGTTACACTATACCAAATGACAGTTCAAGTGGCGCATATTCAATTTACGCCGCACCGGATACTGGAGGTCATGATGAGGCAATCATACTTGTCAATGTCATGGACATCTGGTACCGGCTTATAGATATCGTTGGAAGCACCGCGACCTTTGAGGTTGGAGTGGCCGATCTGGAAGGTCAGCCTGTTGCCGATGCCACAGTCTATGTGGACAGTGGAGCAGCATCCAATATGGGAACTACCAATGAATCCGGTCTCGTATTGCTTTCATTGACCGATGTCTGGGGTACAGAGTACATCGAGGGATTCGCAATAAGTGATGAACTATTGCTCAATCAGTCCTTCGAGGGCTTTATAATAAACGAGGATGACCCCACTCCATCCAATCATGGTTTTGATATCCTTTACAATGGAGAGGACACCACATATTCAGTTTCTGAAGTCGTATCCAGGCAGTACACTGCCTATTACAATGCCGCACCACAATCCACCCGTCAGATATACTATTATATCACGGCCTCCGGAACCAATTACGGCATGTCCGATGTAGGTCCCGATCACATTGACGAGCCCTTCGAGGTCACATCCTATGGTGTGGCCACGACCGATGCGGGCGGTAAGTTCACCCTGGATTTCACAGCTCCCACTACCCAGTGCGAGTTGAACTTCTACTTCGAATCTGGATTTACAATATCTGACCTTGATGATTGGATATCTGATAATGGTCAAGATAGTTACGATGCAGATGACAACCTTGTCTATGATTTCTGGCCAGAACATGACTGGGAAGATGGTTCCTATGCCTTTGTTACTGACGGAGACATGATAGATGATTCAAATGTAAAGGTCGCGGCCGATGATTTCACAATTGGTGAGGCCACTGGCGTAACGGTCACTATGCCTGCAGATTATGACGACTCCATTTCCGCTATGTGGATCATTGGGGAAGTGGATATCGATGCTGTCGATCCAACATCCGAGCAGGAATGGTTCAACTGGGCTCCTGGTGGGGACATGATAACCCTGACCAAAGGAGATGGCAATGAATATACTGGAACATACACAGTGCCGACCTTCATAAGCTCGGATTCTGTCTTTATCTACTCTGGATACAATGATGGAATGACAGGCTTCCCGCACTATAACTATGACGAGGCATCCGAGGCTGGTAGCGGAGAGCTGCCAGTATTATGGGTGATCATCATCGTAATCATCATCGCGGTAGTTGGTGTTGGAGTACTCTGGTATTTCAAGAACAATTAGATGATGAATGAGCCCGAAAAATGAATATAATAAGCCTGGCTGAAAATGCCAGGCTTTCCTTTTCCTTCTTCATTCTCTTTTATTGAATATCCCCAAGCTTTAATACGAAGAATTCAAACGAATTCTTTCATCAGTAAATGTTCGATACCATGTGGGTAACATTTACTACCACAATCTTTAGATTTGTGGATACAAAGCGCTACAAAATTATGGTATTGCTTGGTATGTATTCAATAAGGGCTCATATCCTCGATAAACTTCAATAATTTAACAGAGGGGATACCCCATGCTTTAGCGTTGGGGAGCCCTCATTTCCCTATTTTCAAAAAATCTTTTCAATGACTTCTATCTTTAAAATATCTTTTCAATGAATTTCATTTTCTAGATCTTTGATCTAGACTTTGATATTTTTCTTGATATCTGTGTTATTCTGTATAAAATTATAAGTAATATATAGTACATTGTGTAAGTTACATGTTAACCATGGTTAAGGTGATGGGTAGATGAATCGAATATTCGTATTGCTAATGGGCTTGATCATGATATCAGTATCTGTGCTTGTTTCTTTCAATGAGCCAGTAAGCGAGGATACTGGAAGCCAATTGCCGGATATATCAATATCTTACACCCCAAATGCGGTTATCAGGATAGATTCCAATGCAGATATCTCTTCCCAGGGCTGGCCTGGTAGTGGCCTGGCTTCTGACCCATGGATCATCGAGGGTCTGGAAATTGACGGTACTGGCATGGGATATTGCATATACATTGGCAATACCACCGATGCCTTTGTTATGAACGATAATTACCTCCATGATGCTTCTGGCAGTCCGGATGATGTTCACTTCAATGACAGTGCGGTCATTCTGTACAATGTGAAAAATGGCCAGGTGTCAAATAATATCATCACCAACAGTACCCATGGTATTCGTCTGTTCAATGCCAAGTTCAATACCATATTCCTGAATGAGATATCCAGCAATACGGTGGGCATCCAGTTGGAAGGGGGTTTAGGCTACAGCCTCTACCAGACATTCCACGGAGAGAACGTGGATGACTCACTGGGGCGGTTCGTGGACGGTGTGGGTGATGTGGACAAGGATGGATACGATGATCTCATCATAGGTGCTCCTGGCTTTGCCTCGGACACTGGCAAGGCATATGTTATCTCAGGAAAAAATGGAACTGAGATCTATAATTACACAGGAGAAGCCATTGGAGATCAGTATGGTGGTAATGTCAAAGGAATAGGGGATGCGGATGATGATACCTATCCTGATTTCATGGTCATGGCGGCTTACAATTCCGAGCAGGGGCCAGAGGCCGGAAAAGCTTATGTTTATTCGGGGCAGAATGGTTCAATATTATACGAGATCCTGGGTGAAAAACGCTATGGATATTTCGGAAGTTCAGCTTCCATGGCTGGCGATGTGAATAATGATGGTCATGCGGATTTCATAATCGGAGCCGAGGCCTGGGACAGACCAGCTACAGATGACTGGGGCAAATATTATGTTTATTCGGGCATCGATAATGCTCTGCTTTATTCCGGTATGGGAGAGGCCAGAGGCTATTACATGGGAAGCAGTGTTGGTTATGCTGGCGATGTGAATAATGATGGCTTTGATGATTTCATGGTGGGTTCCTGGGCCTATGATAATGTAGGCAATAATGAAGGCAAGGTTTACATCTTCTCCGGGCAGACTGGCCTGGAGATCAGATCACATTACGGAGAGAATAACCTGGATAACCTGGGCAGAGTATCCAATTCCATCTACTATGCAGGTGATCTGGATCTGGACGGCTTCGATGATTATATGTTCAGTGCGACCAGGTGGGAGCCGACAGCCACGACAACTGACAATTATGGTCGTGTCTATGTTCAATCTGGACAGACTGGTACTAATCTTTATACGATAGATGGTGAGAATGCCAATGACCGGTTCGGCAGGGTGGTCGGATGCATTGGAGATGTGGACCTGGACGGGGTGGATGACTATGTGGCCAGTTCATCGTGGTATGATGGACTTTCCGGCAAGATATACCTTTACTCGGGATCCACGGGCAATGAGATATACAATTTCGTAGGAACTCCATTGGATGAAATGGGTGGAGTCAGCGATGCTGGTGATGTCAATGGAGATGGCTTGTTAGATCTCATTATTGGAGCTTTTAACAACAGTGATGCGGGTCAGGGAACTGGCGTTGCTTACGTGTACACTTCCATAACCCCTGGGTCAATGAACAATACCATCGAAGCAAATAATATAACATCTAACTTGAACTTCGGAATTTGGATAGGGACAAATTCCGTTTCCAATGAAATATTCCATAATAATCTACTTATCAATGGAGAGCACGCATTTGATGCCGCTGGCACGAACACATGGAATGACGCATACCCATCTGGCGGGAATTACTGGGATGATTATTCAGGCATCGATCTATATAGCACGCCTACCCAGGATATTCCACCTTCTGATGATATCGGCGATACCCCGAGAACCATACTCGGATCTGGCAGCAGCCAGGATCAGTATCCTCTGATGTTCCCCTTCGCGCTTACGATGTTCACGATCCATTTGGACGAGGGCTGGAATCTAATATCAATACCCCCTCTTCTCAGCAGTGAGAACATCGGCGATGTTCTTTCCTCCATAGACGGAAAATGGGATATCGTGCAGACCTACAACCCCACAATTACGAATCCATGGATGTCTAATAACACTATGAGGCCAGTTCAATTGAATGACCTCGATTCCCTGAACAGCACGCAGGGAATATGGATCAACTGCACGGAAGCAAGCGGAGCTGATCTGATCATCAGGGGTCTGGAAGCCGAAAGCACGGCCATCCAGTTAAAAGCTGGCTGGAACCTTGTTGGGTATCCGTCCATGACGCCAAAGTCGATCACCGACTCTCTGACAGGCACTGGCTTCACGGAGGTTGAAGGCTACAATGCTTCGTCCTCGTATATGCTGGGTGTATTGCCGGGAACTTACATGATGCAGCCTGGTGAAGGGTATTGGATTAAAGTTCCATCAGATACTGTTTGGATAGTTGACTGGTAACTGTTTGGATAGTTGACTGGTAACTGATTGGTAACTGATTGGTAACTGATTGGTAACTGATTGGTAACTGCATCGGTAATTGACTGGTAAGGTATTTTTAGGATCCCTTAGCTTTGGGATCCTTCATTTTCGTCATCATGGTTTTCTTCTTCCATTTCTTCAGTGGACTCTTCTTTACCATCATCATCCTTATCACTGGCATCATCGCCATCAGCATTATCTTCCCCATCCTTGGATCGGTTCTTGGCAATTAGAATGATAATGACAATAGCCATTATCACAATGATCATCAGCATCATAAGCGGCAGCCAATTGGTGGGGTCATCAATATCGACCTCTGCCTCTCTTAATTCGGTTGTGAACTCCCATGATATTGGATTAGCCAGTTCATTTCCGCCAATGTCCTTGGCATTGGCTCCAATAGTGACATTGTAGGTGGTATTGAAGGTTAATCCACCTTCCAGAACGATCTCCAGTTCTGTATCTCCTGTCCAATTCATGTATGCTATATTCATGCTTGGGTTAATGGATATCGCATTCTCGACAGATGTCTTATCCATGGTTTCGCTGAACACGATGGATATTGTGGAATCTATGCTGACGCTCTCACCAGTCGGAGAATACGATACCACTGTGGGTGATGTGGCATCTGACACATCCTGGATGAATATCGTGAATTCCGATGTGATGGCATAGTTCTGATTCACATCCTCCGCCCATATGCGATATGTAACTGTCCCTGCATTGGACTGCGGCGGTATACTGGCCATCCAGGTTCCATTATGTAGGCTCATGGACACATTGTAGCTCATGCCGTCAATATCCGTGAAGTCCAGCTTCACATCATCCAGTCCGATATTATCTGTTACCACAGCATTGATATCGATCCCATTAGAGACATAGGCCAGGGTGGTCGGAGTATGGGCTATGATCGGCTTGATATTGTCTATTATGTTAATTGTGTAATCGAGCGTGCGGTTTATATTACCACTAGTGTCAATGGCAGATATATGATAAATGATCTGGCCGTCGAGCATCTGGCCAGGTATTGAATAGCTCCAGACATCCAGACTGTTGGGCATGTCTATATGGTGATCGACCATGCCCACATCCGTGTAATTGAGGAATACGGATTCCACGCTGACATTGTCCAGAACTGTCGCGATGATATCAATATCTTCCTCCACAAAGGCTGTTGTCAATGGTGTGTGGATTATCATGGGAGCCTCAAGATCATCATACACTATTGGAGGGATTGTTGAATTAATGATACTTATCTGATAGACCGGGGTCATGACCCAATTGCCGCTTGTGTCATCTGCCCATATGAAATAGGTAATGTTCCCGGTAGCATTCTGCCCGGGAATTTCGAAGTACCAGTTATCACCAGTCTTCGTCATTGACAAATTGAAATTATCTCCGGTGATGTTCGTGTAGTCCAGATATACGGAATCCACTGCGACATTATCCGTGACATTTACTGTGATCTGTATGAATTGGCCAATCTCGTCAGAAGTAACTGGTATGTGATTGATGACCGGATCGCTTATGTCATTGACCTGCACCTGGAATACGGCTGTCATGTTCCCATTGCCACTTGTGTCATCCGCCCATATGAAATATTCCACGATCCCTGGGATGTCCTGGCCGGGGATCATGTGATACCAGTTGGTTCCTGATCGTGACATTGAAATATTGCTGCGAACACCGTGCACATCTGTATAATCCAGGAAGGCGGAGATGACGTCCACATTATCTGTGATGATTGCGCTTATATTGATATTCTGGGTAACATTGACCGATACTTGAGGGGTGTGCTGGATGTCTGGTGCCTCGAAGTCATCCGGTAGAGGGTAATAATAAGTGGCTGCCACCATCCCATTGGTCTGGGTGGCATTGACATCCTCTGCCAGGAATGTCCTCACATATTCTACCTTGATATCATCACCGGATACATTCACTCTCAGATATCCTGAATTGTTGATTATCAGACCCGAGTTATAATCCGAAGCAAAACCATCACCGTATGTAAGATTAGAAGGTTGTGGAACTGTCTGGTAAACAACTCCGTCAAGAACTTGCTGGGCAAAGACATGGTCATGACCCTGGAAATAAATTGAAACATTGTAATCGACGAACATCTGGTGGATGGGCTTGCCCCATCCCGGACGGTTGATATCGAAGCCCCATGTCCCATTTGATTCATAACCTCCCCATTCATAGAATTTAGCCTCTTCAATTCCACCACGTGAACTTCCGCTGACATGGTGTGAGAAGACGAACTTGAACTTCGCACTACTGTTCTGAAGAGTATCACCCAGCCACTTATATTGTTCATATCCAAGCGTCCAGTACCAGCTCTCGCTTGGATTGCTGGGCTCGGTCAATGTATTCCAGTATGGCTGAAGGACAACAAAGAGCGCATCTCCCCATTCCCAGGCATAATACTCTTCCAGTAAGCCAGTGAAATTATGGTCAACATCATCCCCCGTGTAGAAGCCATCTTGATCTGGCACCGGGAATGGATAGTAATGTGTGCGTGCCTTGGAGGCATTGACCGCGAGATTGTTCGCAGTTCCATTCAGATACCACCCCATCTCCCCATCCCAGTTGCCCGAGGCATGGTATAGTGGCGAACCCTCTGCGAATAGCTCAAAGGCATTTCTGTGTTTTATATATCTGGATTTAAGATAATCGTATGAATCATTCTTTTGTCTGTCTGTGAGGAAGGTATCACCGAGATCCAGATGGAAATCAGCTTCATCATTATTGACCAGCCTAAGGGTTCTTTCATAAAGTGTATTATTGTATCTCAGAGTATCCGCATCAGTTTTTCCACGATGTGAGTCCGATGTGATGGTGAATGTGAAATTACTGCCTGCTGGTCTATGTGTGTGGAAACCATGCTCTTTTCTTGTTTCAAAGGGGTCCAAGGTTCCATTATCCCTGTACCTCACCCTGTAGATGTATTCAGTATCTGGGTCCAGGTCTTTTACCAATATTTCGACCGCTCTGCCACTCTCAATGATGTATCTGGGTGTGGATGCGGAATATATATCGGAAATTGTACCGTATTCCACATAGGTCTCCAGATCCTTGAAGGCGCATACGCTTACTAAGATCGAGGTATTGGTCGGCGAGCCCAGTATGACGGTCATATCCATCAGGGTGCGATTGAAATATCCATTGACTTGGAAATATGGGCGTATTATGTTCTCATTGATACTCCAGATATTGATGAAGTCCCATCCGATAAAGGTGGCCTCTCTTTTCATCTGATTTGAATATCTTCCTTCTCCACCATCACTGTTCTGCAACCCTGATGTTTGATTGTCCCAGTAGCTGCCAATGACACTTCCGGTATTATCGGCCACCAGTCCCCCTACCTTGACTGGGGAGACTATCGTGCCCATGCTGTATGAATTGTAAATATCGCCTGTATTATTGGCCACCAGTCCGCCAGCGAATCTCTGATATGCGGCAGCCATTCCGGAACTGTAGCTATTGGAGATGTTCCCATTGTCATTGAGGCCAACCAGACCTCCCACTCTGCTGTAACCATAGACATCGGCAGTGCTCCAGCATCTGCTTATGGCCGCGTTCTTGTTCAGACCCACAAGACCGCCAGCCCTGACACTGGTACCATTGACGGTTCCGTGGCTGTAGCAATCCAGAATGCCGCCCCCATTATTCCGTCCCACAAGACCACCCACTTGATTGACTCCGTGTGTGAATCCTATGGTTGATACATTGAAAATGATGCCGCGATTGAGCCCGACAAGGGCCGCGACATTGTTCTTGCCAGATATGTGGTGCTCATTGATGGTGACATTGCTAATCATGACAGTTGATTGGGTATTTCCGAAGAGACCAATATTATCCTCTGTTGATCTATTGATGAAAAGACCGGAAATGACATATCCATTTCCGTTGAAGGTTCCTGTGAAAGGGTCTGATGTATTGCCTACTGGGATGAAACCCAGGCCACCATTCCATGTCTGGGTTATGGAGGCATTGATATTTCCCGTGAGATTGTAGGAGCCGGCCAGGTCGTTAATCATATCCTGAAGGTCCGCGATATTTGAAACGAATATCGCGGCAGTTGGCGCAACACCATCATCTGCATTTGTCATGCTGATCGAAGATAATAGCATTAACACTACTATCATGATGCTGAATAGAACGCTGAGGCCTCTTTTCATCATATTATCTTTCCCATCTGTGATATTTCCATGTTCTTTGATATTTGATATCCGAACATCAGATAATTAGTCATGTGTAATTATCTATATAATCCTAACGCCGACTATATTTGGTACAACGGCCAGAAATTATTTGTGCTGAATGATGATATATCTATTGGATTCAAATGGTGATATCAAAACTCTGGGCTGTGATAATAGCCATCGTACTGGTGGTGAGTGCTTTATTCTCATACTATTACATCAATCAGGATGATGATGTCAATGACAATGATATTGACGATGACATCAGCGACGACGACGATGATGACGATATCGGCGATGATGACCAGCTGGAACTGGCGCATGTCTTTACAGTGCCAGATACCGGCCAGTTGACTTACTATGACAATGATAGTGAGATGCTCGCCACTCAAATTGGCGATGACTTTCACGGCCAGGATGCTTTATATTCCGGATACCAGATGTCATACATCGATAATGGTGATGGAACCATCACGGACAAGGTAACTGGCCTGATATGGCAGAAGGCTCCCATGGAGAACAAGTTAACATGGTCCGAAGCAAAGGACCAGGCCTCTGATCTTGACTTTGCTGGCCATACTGATTGGCGATTGCCCAGCATCAAGGAGCTTTATTCCCTCATTGACTTCACTGGCATGACCCGGATGGATGCCGCTTCTTCTGTGCCATATATCAATACCCAGTACTTTGATTTTGAATATGGGGATACGAGTACTGAAAGGTTTATCGATGCGCAATACTGGTCCAGCACGAAGTATGTGGGAACGACCATGAATGATGATCCCACTGCTTTTGGAGTGAACTTCGCGGATGGCCGTATAAAGGGATATCCATGCGAGAGCGTGGTGGGGCCTGATGGTCCCTTCACCAAAACCGCTTTTGTTCGATATGTTCGAGGCAATGTGGACTATGGCCAGAATCAATTTATCGATAATGGTGATGACACGATATCAGACAATGCCACTGGTCTTATGTGGATGGAAATGGATTCCGCACAGGCGATGAATTGGGAGGATGCGCTGGATTATGCGGAGAATCTTGTCTATGGCGGGCATGATGACTGGCGCTTGCCGAATGCGAAGGAGCTCCAGAGCATAGTTGATTATACAAGAGCCCCGGATTCGCTGGATGTCTCAATGCAGGGTCCGGCCATCGATCCAATATTCCAGACAACAGAAACAGAATCCTTTTTCTGGTCCAGCACGACCCATCTGGATGGTCCAACTTCCAATTATGCAGTTTATCTCGCCTTCGGACAGGCGGCTGGATGGATGCAGCAGCCCCCTAATTCGGGCAATTACGTTCTGCTGAATGTGCATGGAGCCGGAGCTCAACGCAGCGATCCAAAGAGCGGCGACCCCACGGAATATCCATATGGCCATGGTCCGCAAGGGGACGAGATACGCATCTTCAATTATGTCAGATGCGTGCGGGATATTTGATCCAATATCTTAATCAGAAAAGTCTTATCCCACTACCGCCATACACCCTCTATGGGCCTGGACATTTCCGGAATACTTGTGGCCAATAAGGTCAAGCTGGACGATTTTAAAGGGAGGGCGATAGCTCTCGATGGGTACAATGTGCTTTATCAGTTCTTATCGAGCATTCGGGGACCTGATGGAACGCCCCTCATGGACGATAAGGGGCGTGTGACCTCCCACCTGTCTGGAGCATTATACCGGACCGCGAATCTTCTTGAGATGGGAATAAAGCCCATCTTCGTCTTTGATGGTAAGCCGCATTATCTGAAAAAGAGCACGCTGGCAGAGAGACGTGCCCGCAAGGAAAAGGCCAAGATCGAATGGGACGAGGCTCTTGCCGAGGGTGATATGGAGAAGGCCAGGACAAAGGCACAGCAGACCTCCAAGCTCACAAGGGAAATGGTGGGTGAAGCCATCAAATTGCTGGAATTCATGGGAGTTCCACACATTACGGCCCCTCAGGAAGGAGAGGCACAGGCCAGTTATATGACCATGAAAGGGGATGTGTATGCGGCTGGCTCCCAGGATTTTGATTCAATGTTATTTGGAACTCCTCTTCTGGTCAGGAATCTCACCCTCAGCGGAAGACGGAAGATGCCGCGCCGCCAAGTGTATGTTACAGTGGAACCGGAAACTATCGACCTACAGGCGAGCCTGGATGCCCTGGGAATAACAAGAGAACAATTGGTGGATATCGGTGTTCTCATGGGAACTGATTTTAATGAAGGGATCAAAGGTATTGGGCCGAAGAAAGGGCTCAAGCTGGTGAAGGAGTTCGGAAGTGGCGAGGAAGTTATCAAACAGAAGAAGTTTGATGTTCCCAGCTTCGATGCAGTTCGCAAGATATTCCTGGAGCCAGAAGTAACCGATGATTATGAGATGAAATGGAATGATCCAGACCTTGATAAGATAATGGAATTCATGTGCGAGGATTATGGATTCTCAAAGCCAAGGATAGAATCGATCCTTGGCAAGATGGAAACTGCAAAAAAGGCGAGGAGCCAGCAGAGTTTGGACCAATGGTTTTGATACTTCTTCATCCATTCTTTGCCGCGAAATAGATATTATACCCACCATTCAGATTCTTTGCCTTGAATCCATTCTGCACAAGCATCCTGTATGCGATATAACCGCGCTGGCCGACCACACAGTAAATGATGTATGTCTTTGTTTTGTCCAGCTCATTTAATCTACTTCTGAGCTGGTTGAGTGGTATGTGGATGCCATCCGCTATCACACCCTGCACATTGACCTCGAAGCCGTCGCGAACATCCAGCAGTATTTCTGTTGCTGGATCGATATCATCAATTTGGTTCCAGTTGATTGTATCCAGATCGCCTTTCAGCATATTGCTGGCAACGAATCCTGCCATATTGACCGGGTCCTTTGCTGAAGAGAATGGTGGTGCATATGCCAGCTCCAGCTCCTCAAGGTCGAATACCGTCATCTTTGCCCGAATGGCGGTAGCCAGCACGTCAATGCGCTTGTCCGCGCCTTCCATGCCTACTATCTGGGCTCCGAGTATTTTACCATCACCCGGAGCGAAAAGAAGCTTGATATCCATGTGCTGTGCTCCTGGATAGTAAGAGGCATGTGATCCATTGTTCGTGTAAGCTATCTGGTATGGTATTTCAAGGCGCTGGAGTGTTTTCTCGCTATTGCCTGTCATCGCGACCGTTTGCTCAAATACCTTCACGATGGCAGAGCCCTGAGTTCCCTTGTAAATTGAATTATTGCCGAATACATTGTCAGCCGCGATACGACCTTGCTTATTGGCAGGGCCAGCCAGTGGTATCATGGCAGGCTGTTCATTGACATAATCCGTAACCTCGACAACATCTCCGGCCGCGTAGATATCCGGGTCGGATGTCATCATTGTCTCGTCTGTGATAACTCCACCGCGCTGTCCCAATTCCAACCCGGCTTTTTTTGCCAGCTCATTGTTCGGCCTCACACCGATAGATAGTATCACCATATCGGTGGCCAGCTCTGCCCCGCTCTTGGTTCGAACGATGGTCTGACCATCAAGTTTTTCAAATGAATCCACGGCATCTGAAAGATGAAGTTTGATGCCATGCCTTCTCAGATTCATCTGCACAAGTGACACCATCTCGTAGTCCAGTGGTGGAAGAACTTGATCCAGCATCTCGACAATGGTGACCTCCAGGCCTAATTCCTTTAAATTCTCGGCCATCTCCAGACCGATGAATCCGCCACCGATCACTACGGCGGATCTTGGTTGTTTTGTCTCGATATAAGCCTTGATCTTATCCGAATCCGGAATGGTCCAGAGTGTGAATATCGTATCGAGGTCGATCCCTTTGAAAGGTGGTTTTATAGGCTGCCCACCTGGGCTGAGAATGAGCTTGTCATATCCTTCTTTATATTCCTGGCCAGTGGTGTGATCCAATATGGTCGCTTGCTTTGCTTCTCTGTCAATATCAATGACCTCGGCCATTGTTCTGACATCTATATTGAAGCGGTCGCGTAGGAGTTCTGGCTGGGTGACGATCAGGGCATTGCGGTCCTTGATCTCATTGCCTATGAAATATGGCAATCCGCAATTGGCGAAAGAGACATATTCGCCTCTCTCGAAAAGAATGATCTCGGCTTCCTCGCTCAACCGCCTGGCTCTTGTTGCTGCACTTGCTCCGCCGGCCACTCCACCGACTATAAGGACCTTGATTGACATCTTCACACTTCCGCTATATGTCTCTGGATAATAAATGTCAAACTAATAAAGCTAATCACTAAAAAACACAACTTTACCACAAAATTCCACCGGATCATAATGAAGCTCCGACTATCGCGCACTGGCCAATGGATATCCCACCATCTCCATTGGGTACACGATGATGTCGCACAAGTTCATATCCTTGTGCGGCCAGTTCCTTCATGATCATATCGGTTATTGGAATATTGTAACTGACACCTCCAGTCAGACCAATGCGCTTGATGCCTTTATCTTCGGCAGCCTGCACGGCCACATCACATAGAGCCTTCACAAGCTTGGAAACATAAGCACTGGCCAGCTTCTCACGCTTGCCACTATATGTGGGCTTGGATACTATGTCAAGTAGCTCTCCAAAGGGCGTGATATGATCTATTACGCCGTCTTTAATATTGAATGAATTAAATAAATCTTTATTTATATTTGTATCGGAATTAATAAGTCTCTCTAATTTCATTGCTGGCTCGCCATCATATGTTCGGGAATCGCACACTCCAAGCGTGTGTGAAACCGCATCAAGAACACGACCCGCGCTTGTTGTTCTGGGCGCATTCTCTATCATCTTTACGAAGATATCATGTTCTTCCCGGGTGGCATTGTGGAATGGTCTATTTGTTAGACTGGCCATTGCAAAGGCCAGTCTCATTGGCTCCTTCACAGCGGCCTCTCCGCCAAGTAGCGGGAACTCGGCAAGATGGCCCACCCTCTCATAACTTGATAGAGTTGCAGCCAGTATTTCCCCACCCCAGGCATTTCCATCCGCACCATATCCTGTGCCATCCAGCGTCATGACGACAGCCTCATCAATGCCAGCATCCACAAGCAAGCTGGCAGCATGTGCCCAGTGATGCTGTATCTCCATTATTTCGCAATCGAACTCGCTGGCCATCCTCTTGGCAAGCTTTCGATTTCCATAACCTGGATGCATATCGATGCCGATGCCATTCACTTCCCATATCCCGCGAAGATGCATCATGTGCCTTGTCGCGCTCTCCAAGAAATCCAGCACACCGTATTTGCTGGATTTACCAATGTACTGGCTGGGATAGATGAAGCCCGCAGATCCAGTAGCTGAAGTGAGGTTCTCATGTGCTCCCAACCCGATGAAATTACCTGTCTGGCTTATCTCAAGAGGAACAGGTACGAATCCTCTTGATCTCCTGATGAAATAATTATGGCCAGCATGTCGAATTATGAGGGAATCATCACATCGATTGGCTATCTTTCTGTTATGGAGGAGATAGCCCCCTATTCCGTGAATTCCAGAAATTCCGGGGCTGGAAGCACCGAGCCCGAGTATATCTGGCTCGGTGATCGCCATTGGCTCCCCCTGTGGATTTGCGGATGTCATTATCACCGCGCCAATATTTTTATCAAGATATTTGAATAATAAATGATGGACTGCTGAATAAGGAAGCATGATACCGATATTGTCCAGTCCAGGAGATATGATATCCAAATCCTGGCGGTCTCGCTTTTTGACCAATACAATGGGTCTTTCACGGGATGTCAACAAGGCCATTTCTTCCTCATTGGCCTTGGTATATCTGTACACGGCCTTCGCGTCCCTGATCATTATCGCAAAGGGTTTTTCTTCTCTGCCATACCATTTTCTAAGGGTGGTGCCAGCTTTCAACGTGCACACGATATGAGAGCCGCCCCAGCCCTTCATGATGCCTAATTGGCCAGATGAGATAAGGTCGGCAAATCCTTCTATTCCGCCCTCGACAGACTGGCCAGCAGCATCGTACAATGTAAAATCAGGCCCGCAATCCGGGCATGAAATTGTTTGCGCGTGAAACCTACGATCTCCCATCCTATTATACTCGCCTTGGCATGACTGGCAAAGTGGAAAATCACCCATCGTGGTAAGTGGGCGATCGTAAGGCAGGTCCTGGATTATTGAAAAGCGAGCACCACAATTCGTGCAGTTGGTGAAGGGAAATCCATGCCTTCTATCTGCATCATCCAGCAATTCGGAAAGGCATGCGTCGCAGATTGAAGTGTCCGGGGGTATGGGAGAGGAACGACTGCCCTTTTGACTGGGCAAGATAATAAAATCATCATTGTCTGGCTGCTCCTCGAACTTCTCCACAAGGTCGATCCTGGCCAGTGGGGGAAGTTCATCCTTTAATATCTGGATGAACTTATCTGTTTTTGATCTACTACCCGACAATAATACCTCCACGCTCGAGCCATTATTGCGAACGTGGCCGCTGAGGTTCATGCTAACGGCCAGCTTTACTACTGCTGGCCGAAAACCTACGCCTTGAACAACACCGTGAATATGCAGTTTCATTGATGTTCAGATATGTGATGGTGTATAGAATTGTTTTGGCAAATATCCGAGCGAGCAGGCTCAGGCGAATTTTTCTTGTTAGCCTTCTTCTTCTTTTTGAGAGCCTGAGCCAGCACAGTGAGGGTTACAAAAAGAAGAAATTGGGGCGGAAACCTACGCCTTGAACTACGCCGTGTATGTGGAACTTCATTGATTCAGCAATCATAAGTTAGTATAGAATTGTTTTGTATGCATCTAAATTTTCGAGCAGGGTGGGGCGAGTTTCTTGTTTTGTCCGTCTTTTTTCTTTTGGAGCCCCACCCAGCACAGGAAATTTTTAAAAGAAAAAAGTGGGTATGGAATTGTTTTGGCAAATAACCGAACGAGCAGGCTGAATCTCAGTAAAACTGAGCTTTCAGAATCTCGGCAAAGCCGAGCTCCGGCGAATTTATCTTGTTAGCCTTCTTCTTCTTTTTGAGAGCCTGAGCCAGCACAGTGAGGGTCACAAAAAGAAGAAATTGGGGCGGAAACCTACGCCTTGGACTACGCCGTGGATCTGAAGTTTCATGCACTTATACAATTATCAGTTACTATAGAATTGTTACGGAGGATAAATTGGATATTTGAGCAGCTTCACAGCTCATAAGCTTCAACAAACTTCTTGATCTTCTTCTTAAGTTCTGGATGCCTCTCCATTTCCAACATCATGATGGCTGTCTGGAGCTTCCAAATCGTATAAAAATTCAAATTGGAATCCGGCTTCAGGTCTTTCATCTTCTCCGAGACAACCTTCTCTATCTCCAGAAAAGCCTCCTTGGCCAGCTTGTCCTGCTCGCCTTTACCATCATATCCGATATCCTCAAGAAGGGTGGCAATGGTCCCGCTGGTATTCTCCCATATTTTGAGAAGTTCATCCTTTTCGGGAACCGCGTCGATACTGGGTGCCATGAAGAATATCTTGGCCGTTCGCCCATATATCTTCTTTGGGATATGGTGATCCTTCTTCTCGCCCGTCTGCTCGATGATGCCCGCATTCACCAGTTTCTCAACATGTCGGTATATGGTGGATTGGTCCTTCTCAAGTATGCTGGCCATCTGCTCTATTGTGAGATCATTGAGCCTCAGTGATTCCAAGATCGTTCTTCTGGTCTCGTCTATCATGAGCTTTATTGTAGCCGGATCGTCCACTATCCTTATCTCATCAACCATTGCCTTGAATATATGACTTGGATTATTTATATCTTTGTACACTTGCACAATCATGCAAATGTTTAAATAACTCATTTTCATATATGCATATGCATGCAAGTGTCTCGTATGGACAAGAGATTGAGAAAGAAGATATTCAGCTTCGCCTGGCCGATAATATTGACCAATCTCTTCGCGACCATCATGATGACCGTGAACATGATAATGGTGGGCAGACTGGGGCCTGCGGCTGTTGCGGGTGTCGGCCTGGGGGGCCAGGTGGTTCAGATATCCTTCATGGTCATGATGGCAGTAAGTACCGGAACCATAGCCCTCGTTGCCAGGTACACGGGAGCCAAAAAGCCCAAAATGGCAAACCGCGCCCTCAAACAATCGCTCCTTCTGGGTCTGGTCCTTTCCATTCCAATAACCATTCTGGGTTGGTTCTTCGGGACAGAGTTCCTTGCCATGTTCGGCTCTGAGCCAGATGTTCTTGAGTTCGGCTCCATCTATGTTAAATTCATCTTCCTGGGAACTACTTTCCAATTCATTGAATTCCTCTCAGCTGCCGCACTCAGGGGCTCGGGAGATATGAAGACCCCACTGATCATTGGCATCCTGAACAATGTGGTGAACATATTCTTCGGCTATGTGCTGATATTCGGCGAGCTGGGATTTCCCGAAATGGGGGTCAAGGGCGCGGCAATCGGCAATGTCATAGCTTTCATAATCGGAGGTGTGGCCTATATCATCATGCTCTCGCGGGGCAAGCTTAGACTTAAGCTGGAACGCAATCACGTGATATTCGACAGATCCATCATGCGCCGAATATTGAAGGTCGGCACTCCTGCCGCCGCTGAACAGATACTTATCCAGACTGGATTTCTGGTATATACTTTCATAATCGTGTATTTCGGAACAGAGGCCCTCGCCGCCCACCAGATCGGTATGAGAATTCAAGGATTGGCTTTCATGCCTGGCATAGGGTTCTCCATGGCAGCAACTGCTCTCGTTGGCCAATACCTGGGAGCCAAAAAACCAAAGACCTCCGAAAGGTCAGCAGTGGAATCCGCCAAGCTTTCCGCATTGTCCATGACAGCCATAGGTGTGGTGTTATTCTTCCTCGCAGACCCAATGGCCAGACTTTTCATCAGTGATCTGGACACTTTGAAATACACGGCTCTGTGGATCCGACTTCTGGCCTTCAGCATGCCTGCCATCGGCCTTTTCTTCACTCTGTCCGGAGGATTGAGGGGGGCGGGAGACACTCGTTGGCCTCTCTATGCGTCCACCTTTGGCATCTATGCAATTCGATTACCCTTCGCGGCATTCCTGGGATTTTACATGGGCCTGGGAATAATGGGGGCCTGGATAGCCTTCATCATAGAATATTATGTGAGGTCTGTTATAATATTATGGCGGTTCAGGTCTGGCAAGTGGAAAGAAGTCAAGGTTTGAATATTTGAATTGAGTGAGAAGTGAATGTTCTCTAGTTGGGGGAAGAGGAATAAGGTTATTGGATACAATCAAAGTTATAGCTTTGGCTCATACACATTCCACAATTCACTTCTCAGATTGTGTATCTGTTTGCACAATAAAAGTATTTTGGTGGTCACTGGGCCCAGGCTGAAAGGATCTCCTTTCTTAGAGAATCCCATTTTGCAGTATCAAATATCGATCTTTCCAGAACCAAGTCTATGAATTTGATCTGTGTCGCTCTATCATAATTCTCAGGATCGCTATCTATATCTGCGATGGCCTTCTTTATTACAAATTTCCCCATGGGTCCAGCATGCTCGATTATTATATCTTCCATTGCTAGGATATTTGAATCATTGACCATTTTCCATCTCCTTTATGGCTCTCTCCACTCTATCAGCTATTCTTTTGAAGTTCAATTCCAGTCTTCCTATATCACCAGAGCTTTTGACCTCTATCTTGGTCTCGAAATCTCCCTTGCTGATCTTGTCAGCTACTTCGGTCAATGAAATGAATGGCTTCATTATGGATTTGTTCAGGTATGAGACGAATATCAATAGCATGATGACCGAGAATATCAATGAAGCAATAGATGTTCCCAGAAGAAGGTCCAGAGAAAAAATTATGGGGATGGTGGTGATGATAGGATTCAATATAAGGAATAGGATTAGGCTGAATATAATTTTCTCGCCTACGGAAAATCCTTTCACTTCCTGAGGGCCTATTTCCTCGATCTCGGATGGTCCAAGCATCTCGGTGGCTATCATCAGACTGGATTTCATTCTCGCAAGTGATCTGGAGAATGCTTCTATTTCATTGCCAGTTTCCACGATCGGATCTGCATCCATATCTCCCTCCAGCAGCCTTTCCATGGTCGAGATGAGCTTCTTGATAGGCTCAGCTATCCATTTTATGAGGTACAGACCAACAATAACGCACAGGACAACAGAAGCAGCGAATGTGAAGATCATGACCAAGAAATTGGCAGCTTCTGTGCCAATATCGAATAAACTTACAAAAACTGATACTATGCCGGGAACGATTCCGGATATCAGATAAAAGAAAAGGAACCCCATAATCAATTTGAGTTCCACATTTAATTTGATCTTCTCAGCCATTGGCCTAAAATGGTCATGATGTTATAATAAGTTTTTGACTGGAAAAGGTAAAGTGTCACTAACATTAATGTAAGAGCTCATACTCCTGGGGATTCCTCACCTCACAGTCCAAACCGCTTTCTCATGTATCCGAAAGCGGCCTCTCCCTTGCGAGTTTGAAAGCTGATCTCCAGGGTTTCCGGTTTATTATCTGGCTTATCCATGGTCTCCAGTATCTGCATGAGTGGATCATGGCTGATCTTGATGAGAACATCCGAGTCATCTACCGGCCCCTCTATTACACTGGCAACGCCCGATATATCGAGACAAAATGTCGCAACTTCCTCTGAAGTTGCGAATATCCATTTCTGTGGCAGGTATCCGCTGATCATGGGCCCGAGCAGGATGCTTTTGAGAACCTTCTGAACTTCTTTCTGGACATCTGCGCATAGAGGCTGGAATGCTTCGATAAGATTGGGTGACATTGGGATGATGATGGGGAATTAGGTATTTGGAAGTTTTGGGGATATATTTCCCAAAAACCTTTTTATTATCCCTCATATTCTCCCACCATACAGGTGAATCAAATGAGCAATGTTCCAGATGGTTTGAAATATACAGAGAAGCACGAATGGGTGAAGGTCGAAGGAGACTTGATTCGAATAGGTATCACAGATTACGCACAGAGTGAATTAACTGATGTCGTTTATGTCGAATTACCATCTGTTGGGGATGATATAACACCAGATGTCGAAATGGGAATTGTCGAATCCGTCAAATCCACCAGCGATGTTTTCTCTCCAATTGCTGGCGAGGTCGTCGAGATCAATGGTGATCTGGAAGACACACCCGAGCTCATCAATGAGGATTGCTATGCAAAAGGCTGGATAGCTATTATCAAACCCGCTGATATTGGGGATGTTGAGAAATTGCTTTCACCAGAGAGATACAAGGAATTGCTTGATTGAAGGTCTATTCTATATTCATGTATCTATTGTTGGCCTTGCGGAGTGTACATAATTGCTCATATATTTATTGTAGATTAATGGCGTAATTGTGATTGTTTGCACCACATTATATCACATGTGCTAATATCTCGGCATTTTATAGTTCTATCTTTAATTATTTTAATTGGGTAAAAATATAATGCTGCTTTTAAGCATCATTTAATGTGCATTGTTTATATTTTATTGCTGTATTTGTGTAATATAGTTTTATATTTATCTTCTTACATTATACATCTGTGGAAATAAGATGAAATACAATTTGGTAATGGCGCTGTTGATCCTTGGTATTATGTCAATCTGGCTATTTAGGTTGATTCCTGTTGTATACATGTTTATCAAATTAATGCGATTTGCCATGTTATCATTAGGTAATTGGTATAGGGGTGATCGAATCCAACAAATGGGAAGTCTGGCTCTTGTATGATTTATTTTTTCATAGTGTCCAGTTCTGCTATTTTCTCCTTCAGAACACCAAACGATACCTTTTTTCTATCAATAGAAACTGTCATGTTCTCTGATAAGTATATTTTCTTCATTACTCCGAAGCACTCGTCCTTGAATTTCGCATGCAGGATCTCCTCCCAGTTGAAGTGCTCCTCCACATTGGGGAAGACCCCGAAATACAATAGATTGTACTTGCCCACATGACCTCTGTAAGCGATCGGAACGCATGGGTCATCTCGAATATACTGGATGATCTGTTCCTTGCATTTGTCTATCCTGATGAAGCTCACAACAAATACATGGCCTGGTGGTATGCAGAATTGAGGGAATCTGCAAACTGGCTGTGTGATCAGTCCGGCCTGTGTCAGGGCTTCTATTCTTTTCTCAATTGTCTTTCTGTGTGTGTCCAGTTCCTTCGACAGTAGATGTTCATTGGTCTTGATGCCCTCTCCTGCCAGCAATTTTTTCAAGATATTGAATCCCAGTTCATTCAATTTGTAGCCATTGAGTATCAACTCGCCATCCTTATCGAACCTCTTATCCATGCATGCTATACTGGAATTTGGATCATATTTGAATAGGAGTTCATTATTGACAAAGACCACGTCAGCAGGGAATCGGTTCTCTAATGGGGGGAGCTTATCGTCCTCCACTATCTTCTCCTTCCAGTAGAAGTATGAGGACATGCTCTTGTGGAATTCGAAGAGCAGTGTGTTATAGCCATCATCCCATGATTTGAAGGAGGCGAATATTGTATCATCCTCGGCCAAGAACTTGTCGATCCTGGCTTGCCTTGGAAGATCAGCCCTTACAATGGAGAAAAGAGGTCGCTCCTTGAAAAGTCCAGTGAAGGGATAGTATGGGGCTGTCAATATTCCATTCTCGAAAAGTGCGGTCACCTGTGACTTAATTGTATTTCTGTGGCGATCGAGGCTTTTGGCCAGAGCACTAACATTGATGCTCACTCCAACACCATCACATATTTTTTCGAGTATCGCGAGAGAAAGTTCGTCTTCTAGCATATCGGCCATGCGATGTACAATATTTTATCATTATTAATATCTTTTGTATGGGCTAATATCAAATCTGCACTGCATACATGTACAATTTTATATATCATTGTTACTATTGTTGGATGGTAAATATGGCAATAATGGCAAATTCAATATGTTGCCAGTAGCAATCTTAACAATCTTAATGTTATTTTTTATGAGGGGTGAATATATACTAATATTTCCTTCATGAATGTATGACTATGGTAGTTTCAGATATAGAAAGTGTCAAAAATGCCCAAAGTATGTCTAAGTATAAGGTCGGTATTTTTGATTTTGCAAGCTGTGAAGGATGTGAACTGCAGATAGCCAATCTTGAGGAGGATATCCTCGAGCTTTTGGATACGGTGGAGGTAGTATCATTTCGTGAGGTCATGAAGGAGCATTCCGATGACTACGATATTGCTTTCATTGAGGGTTCGATAAACAGGCCAGTTGATGAGAAAAGGCTGAAGGAGATCCGGGCAAATGCCAAGATCCTCATCGCCCTTGGTGATTGTGCCACAACTGGTTGTGTTAATAAACTGAGGAACCAATGGCCAGATGCGGAAAATCTCAAAGAGGTCTATGCGGATGCAGACATTGCGAATAATGAGTATTTCGATGTCTTCCCGACAAAGAAGCTCAATGAGGTCGTGGATGTTGATTTCTATATCCGTGGATGTCCAGTCAGGAAAGAACAGGTCCTGTACTACATAAGGCGTCTTACCACGATGGCTCCAAGGAAGAACCTGGATCTCCGATTCGGTGTCACCGCCAGGGAGCTTGAATCAGATACAAGGTCCATCATCCAGTACGATCCTCAGAAGTGCATACTGTGCAGGCATTGCGATGTTGTTTGCAATGATATCCTGGACATACACGCTATTGGATTGACCAATAAGGGAAATGAGTCCATCATATCCACGCCTTTCAATAAGGGTCTGGATGATAACAAATGTATCTCATGCGGACAGTGTTTGGTCAACTGCCCGGTTGGTGCATTCTCCGAGCATTCCGATGTGGAGAAGGCTATAGGATTGCTTGACGATCCAAACAATTTCGTTGTGTTCGTTATAGATCTAACAGCTGCTGCAACAGCCATGGAAGTCCTGCCAACAGACAGAGAGGACTTTGGCGAGGCTTTGGGAAGTCTCATAGCGTCATTGAAATCACTGGGAGCTGACAGAGTTGTGGATTTCACACATTTCAATTATCTTTCACTGGCAGCACAGGGAACTTATGTTAGCGAGAATGACGACATGATTTTCACATCATGGTGTCCAAGTGCCAATTCGTACATCCGAAAATTCCATCCTGAGTTCAAAAAGAATCTGCAGAAGGTGTCATCACCCGAGCAGATTATGTTGGATGTCCTGGGTGAGAGATATACAAAGGGAGAGAAGGATCTGAAGATAATCCTTCTGTCACCATGTATCGTCCACAAGGGTAATTCAAAGATCGATGCGGTCTTGACTGCCAGGGAACTTCCAAGACTTCTCAAGCAGAAGGGCGTGGACATTGACTTCTATGAGCCTTCGGAAGGTGTGTTCGATTGCGAACTTGGCTTGTCCAGTGTCTTTGTCAAGGGTGCCAGTAGCGACTATGCTTACTCATTGGCAATAATACAGACGGCTTACATGAGAAAGTTCAATAATCTCGATGCCCGGCTGGCTGTGACCACTCTTGAGGATTATGTTCATGAAATGGCCTTCGACAGTGAAGAAGGCTTCTTCAATGCTCTCATAATCGAGGATCTGGCGAAGGCGAGTAAGTATCTGACAAAGGACATTGCCAAGAGATACAATGTGGTGGAACTGTACCCATGTTTCCACGGTTGTCTAACAGGTGGCGGAACCGTACCAACTACTTCGATAGATGTTATTGACCAGCGTAGGGACCATCTGAAGAATTTCAAGGGCGAGTCCAAGGGGCCTGTCTGGTTCTCAAAGCAGATAATAGAGGCTTATGACAAGCAGATAAAAGGAGGTGATGAGTAATGGAAGCTAAAGATAAATTCATTATAGATACTATACTACATACCTATTCAAATATAGATGACCCTCAACTTGTGATATTGCAGAATATTCAGGAAATTCTCGGATATGTCGGAGAGGAATATCTCACATATGTTTCCGAGAACAGTGAATATTCACTTACCGAACTTTATGGTGTTGTATCCTTCTATCCTCAATTTAGATTTGACCCACCTGGAAAACACACCATCAAGGTCTGCAGTGGTACAGCATGCCATGTTAGAGGTGGCTCTGGCATCGCACAGGAATTGGAAGATATTCTGGAGATCAAACCTGGCGGAACCACAAAAGATGGATTGTTCTCACTAGAGTCCGTCAGATGTCTGGGATGCTGTGGTCTTTCACCTGTCATCATGATCGATGAAGAGACATATGGCCGTGTGAAGAAAGGTGGCCTTCAAAAGATACTTGAATCTTACAAAACCGAGGAGGTTGCTGAATGAGAGAGCATAGCGATTTCATTCTGGAGCCCGTAACGCAGAGGAGGGGTCTACAATGAAAATAAGCAAGATCGTCCACCTTAGGGACATGGCCCAGAGGGGTAAGGAATCCATGGATAATGGAACACCCCAGGTGATATTTGGATTGGCCACCTGTGGAATAGCAGCTGGCGGAATGCCGCTCAAGGAATATGCAGAGCTGTATCTGGATGAGAACGATGTTCATGCGGACATCGTTTCCGTGGGTTGCATCGGTATGTGCCATGCGGAACCATTGGTCGATATCAAATTACCCGGAAAGCCACGTGTTACCTATTCGGACATGGACATTGAAAAGCTGAAGAAGATACTGGATGAGCACCTTGTTGGGGAGGAGCCCGTCAAGGACCTTGCAATGTGCCAGCTTACAGATGAGATATCCGAGTGCGAGCATGGTGTCATTGCCGAGACCGATATCTATGATGGCATTCCAAGATATCAGGATCTACCTTTCTTTGCCAAGCAGATAAGGGTGGCCTTGAGGAACTGTGGAATTGTGGTTCCTGAGGATATCGAGGAATACATCGCCAGGGGCGGCTACCGAGCTGCTTACAGATCACTGTTCGAACTAACGCCAGAGGAAATAATTGGCGAGGTCAAGACATCTGGAATACGCGGAAGAGGTGGAGCTGGTTTCCCAACTGGTTTGAAATGGGAGTTCTGTCACAAAGCACCAGGTGACGTGAAATACGTTATCTGTAATGCAGATGAAGGAGATCCAGGAGCTTACATGGATCGTGCAGTTTTAGAAGGTGATCCGCACAGTGTTATCGAAGGTATGATAATCGGTGGATACGCAATGGGAGCCTCGGATGGTTATATCTACATCCGTGCTGAATACCCGCTGGCCATCGAGAAACTGAAGAAAGCTATTGCTTCTGCAGAAGAACATGGCATACTTGGTGACCGTGTCTTTGGAATGGATTACAGCTTCAGGATACACATTCGTGAGGGAGCTGGTGTTTTCGTTTGTGGTGAAGAAACTGCGCTCATAAACTCCATCGAAGGTAAGAGAGGCGAACCGAGGCCAAGACCGCCATTCCCGGCTGTCAGCGGTCTTTGGGGCAAACCTACAAATATCAACAATGTCGAGACCTGGGCCAATATCGCCATGATACTTCAGAAGGGCGGAAAATGGTTCTCCACCATGGGAACAGAGAAGAGCACTGGGACTAAAGTATTCTCTTTGGTAGGGAAAGTGAACCGCGCAGGTCTTATTGAAGTTCCAATGGGAATTCCGATGAAGGACATCATCTATGAGATCGGCGGCGGTATCATGGACGGCCGCAAGTTCAAGGCCGTTCAGACAGGCGGCCCCTCTGGTGGTTGTATTCCGGAGGAACATCTGGATATTCCCGTGGATTATGATAATCTGAAAACACTGGGTTCCATTGTTGGATCTGGTGGAATGGTGGTTCTCGATGAGGACACCTGCATGGTGGATGTTGCAAGATACTTCCTCACTTTCACAGCCGAGGAATCATGTGGGAAATGTACTCCATGCAGGATCGGAACAAGAAGATTGCTGGAGATACTTGAGAAGATATGTCACGGAGAAGGTGTGATGGAGGATCTCGAGGTACTTACGAGCCTTTCCGAGCAAGTGAGTGCAAGTGCGCTCTGTGCCCTTGGAGGAACAGCACCCAATCCGATCATCACCACCATGAAGTACTTCATGAACGAGTATGTGGATCACATTGAGAACAAAATATGTGATGCATCTGTTTGCGCAGCCATGTTCAAGTCGCCATGTCAGAACACATGCCCGGCAGGAACCAATGTGCCTGGTTACATCCAGCTGATAACAGAAGGCAGGTATGCAGAAGCATATGATGTCAACAGGGAGGCAAACCCCTTCCCATCCATTTGTGGAAGGGTCTGTGAGCATCCTTGTGAAGGTAGATGCCAGCGTGCGCAATTGGACGAACCAATCGCCATTCGTGAGCTCAAGAGATATGCTTCTGATGAGGCATTCAAGGCAGGCGTTGGAAAAATATCCACACTTGATGATGTGGATAAGACCATCGCCATTGTGGGTGGAGGACCATCCGGTCTTTCAGCAGCCTATTTCCTGAGAAGGATGGGGTACAAGCCAACTATCTATGAAGCCGAAGAGAAGATGGGTGGCTGGGTACGATACGGAATTCCAAAGTACAGACTGCCACATGAGATAATCGACAAGGAGATCCAGGATATCATCGATCTGGGTGTTGTGGCCAAGACAAATACCAGTGTGGGCAAGGACGTGACAATGGAAACACTGCTCAATGATAATGATGCGGTATACCTGGCCATCGGAGCCCAGAAGGACACGAAACTGGGACTGGAAGGTGAAGATCTTCCAGGCGTGCTTCCAGGACTTCAGCTGCTCAAGGAAATGAACAGCGGCAAGTCTGTAGATCTGGGTCAGAGCATTCTCGTGATAGGTGGAGGAAATGTGGCTATCGATGTCGCAAGGACCGCTGTCAGGATGGGAACCAAGGTCACCATATGCTACAGACGAGAAGAGGATGACATGCCAGCTTACGATGAGGAGATCGAACACTGCAGAGAGGAAGGCGTGGAATATCACTTCCTGGTCGCACCCGAGAAGCTCATTGTGGAAGGCGGAAAGGTCGTTGGAGCAGTCTTCAGAAAGAATGTCATGGGCGACTTCACCAAGTGGGGCCGCAGATCACCTGTCGCTACCGATGAGACTGTCGAGATAAGGGCTGACCGTGTGGTCAATGCCATTGGACAACAATTGGATACTGACTTTGCTGGTGGAATGAATATCGTGGGTGATTCAAGGTGGATACCCGTAGAAGGAACAGGAAGCTCAGCTTGGTTCCCGAAGATATTCGCTGGTGGAGACGCAGTAACTGGACCTGCAAGTGTGATAGATGTGGTGGCTGATGGTAAGAGAGCGGCCAAGAACATTGATCTGTTCTTGGGTGGCAATGACCGACTGGCCGAGTTGGAAAAGATGAACAATACCAACTATTCCAATGTCGAGCCAGACAATGCCGAGCCAATGCAGAGACAGGGCGTTAAGGAACTCAATGCTGATGATAGGACATGCGGCTTCGAGGAAGTTGTCATGTGTATGGATTCAGAATGTGCAAAGAAAGAGGCATCCAGGTGTTTGAGGTGTGATCTCAGTGCGGACACAGATGGAGGTGATGTTGAATGAGCGACTATAAGGAGCACATTCAAAAGCCCGTAATGATAATGGAGGGATTCTGAATGGCAACGACTTCATTCAAAATAAACATAGTGATTGATGGAAAGGACTATGCTGGAGAGCCGAACCAGACAGTACTGGATGTAGCAAGGGCGAACTCGGTTGATATACCAACCCTTTGCTTCAATCCACTGTTCCCCGACCACAGGATCGGGTCTTGCAGACTGTGTCTGGTCGAGGTGAAAGCAGGGGGCAGACCCGGTCTGCAACCAAGTTGTACGATGCCAGTTTCTTCTGGATTATCTGTATCCACTATCAGCGATGCGGTGTATCAGGCAAGGAGGACTGTTGTAGAACTTCTGCTATCCGAGCATGTTCAGAAATGTCGCGATTGTCCAGTCAGTGGCGAGTGTAACTTTGCCAAGCTGTGCAGGGATTATGATATTAATGGAGTACCCGTATGTGCCGAATGCCCGAATCAGGGAGAAGGCTGTCTTTTGACAAGAGGAGAGCTTTGCCTGGGACCATTGACATATGCCAACTGTAATGCTTTCTGCACCCGAAAAGGGTACAGGTGCGAGGGTTGTCATTCGATAATGGCCAATGAGGATATTCTCAGGTTCGGATTGAAGGCATACAAGGATGCTGGCTTCACAAAAGAAGAGATACTTGTAGCGGCCAAGGTCTTCTCCTATGATTCGATGGAGATGCTTGAGCGTGTGATGACCGAGGAGGGGTTTTGAATGCGAGAACAAAGTGATTGTATTCAAGAACCCGGAATGCCAAAGGAGGGATTCTAAGATGAGTGAAATAAACATTAATGTAGAGCATTTGACAAGAGTAGAAGGACATGGAAACATCGTCCTGAATGCGAAAGATGGTACCATTGAGAAGATACAGTGGCAGGTCTCAGAGGCCCCACGTCTCTTCGAGTCCTTCGTCAGAGGCAAGCCATACAATCAGTTGGCTCCAATAACATCCAGGATATGTGGTATCTGTTCAATAGGCCACACACTGGCCTCATTGAAAGCTACTGAGGCCGCTATGGATATTGAAATATCCGAGCAGAGTCAGAAACTGAGACGATTGGCTATCCATGCCGAGAATCTTCAGAGCCACATACTCCATGTAGGATACCTTGTAGCTCCTGATCTTTTTGGTGTTGGGAGCGTGGTGCCACTCGTTGGTTCAAACCCCAACGAGGTATTGGCTATCGTCAAGCTCCACAGACAGGCTAACTTGATGTCCGATCTGATATGCGGCAGGACGACACATCCTACAAATCTGGTGCCAGGCGGTATCTACAAAACACCATCTCCATATGCGCTGAAGGATATCAAACAGAACCTGCTGGATATGGTTCCAACAGGCAATGCGGTCGGCGAGGTCATACTTGCCAATGCAGGAGCCCTTCCGGATTTCAAGAGAGATACGGAATACATCGCTCTTGTTACGGATGATGAATATGCCCTGTATGATGGAATGGTTGGGTCAACCGATGAGGAGCCACAGCACGTGGATGCTTACAAGACCATTGTGAATGAGTTCGTGGTCCCATATTCCACAGCCAAGTTTACCAAGAATAAACGCGACTCATACATGGTCGGAGCATTGGCCAGGTTCAACCTGAATGCCGACAAGCTCAGTCCTATGGCCAAAGAATGGGCCAGCAAGTTCGGTCTAAAACCAGTTAATCCAAATCCCTTCATGAACAATGTGGCGCAATTCGTTGAATTCGTTCACTCCATCGAGGATTCCGTCAGGATAATCGACGAGCTATTGGACGGCGGATTGAAGCAGGAGCCAACACCAAAGGTCACGCCAAAGGCAGGACGTGGTGTAGGTGCTGTGGAAGTTCCAAGAGGTCTTCTCTTCCATGAATATGAGTATGATGACAAGGGAAACTGTGTAAAGGCGAACTGTGTGATACCGACCAATATGAACCACAACAATATCAACCAGGATTTCGCGGCTATAGCTCCAACACTCCTTGATCTACCAGAGAAACAGATCGAGCTGACATTGGAGATGCTTGTCAGAGCGTATGATCCGTGCATAAGCTGTTCCACCCACTATCTGAATGTCGAGTGGGCCAATGGCTCTGGGACAAAAACGGGGGGGAACTAATGGAAAGTGTATCACAGAATTCGTATGAAGCAAATGATATCCTTGACCTCATCCAGGCCTGTGGAACAGGAACTGGCATGGAGCAACAAGGTGCGCGCAATTCTCTTGAAAGGGTAGGAGGATCTGCTGTTGGTCCACTGTCAGAGGCACTATTGCATGACACGAATGCAATAGTGAGATACAGGTCTGCCGAGGCCCTTGGTCATATTGGGGACCCCTGTGCTATAGAACCATTGATAAAAGCTCTGGGGGATGATGATTCATCGGTCCAGTGGAGGTCCATCGAGGCATTGATAGATATCGGTGAGCCAGCAATGGAAATGATCGCTTCGAAAGTAAATGGCAGGAATATCAGTAAGGATCTGCGATGTAACCTGCGCTATGCTTTGATGGAGATCCTGGAAAATCGAGGTAAGCAATAAAGGAAGACCAAGCGTAAATAGAATAATGGTCGGATGAGTAATACTTCACTCATCCGATCTCTTTTCATTTTTTCTCTTCAAGTTCTTTATGATGCCGTGTGATATCTTCTGCTGATCGATATGCGTGGCCATTCTGGGTGAGAGGTATATCTTCTTCATGGCTCCTATGCATTCCTTGAACCTGTGATCGTACTTGTCCTCCCAATCAAAATGATCCTCCACACTGGGGAACACACCAAAGAGAAGGAAATTATATCTGCCGATGCCAGCTTCCCACGCCATCGGTATATGATCATCATTCTCTATTGCCTTTAGTATCTTTGATTTGGTCCTCTTGACCTCCATCAGGTAATAGACAAGTATCTGGTCTGGGGGTACGAAGAAATTTGGAAATCTGCATACGGGATCCGAGATTATGCCCGCCTCTTTCAATGATCTGAGGCGTCTTTCGATGGTCTTTCTGTGGACATCCAGCTTCTGTGCCAGCATGTTCTCATTGGTTCTTATCCCATCTCCCTGTACCAGCATTTTGAGTATATTGAAGCATAGATTGTTGATATTGTATCCATTGAGGCTTAGCTTGCCAGTCCCCTTGAACTTTTTCTCCATTATGAATATTGGAGAGTAAGGTTTGTTCTTTATGATGTCCTTATTGCTGAACACCAGGACATGAGCTGAATTCCTCCTGTCTCTCTGCGGGATCTTATTGGTATTGACTATCTCTTTTTTCCACTGGCCATAGGAGTGTATGTCCTTGTGGAATTCGATCAATAATGTATTGTATTCCTCGTCCCTAACATGGAAGGCTGCGAAGATGTGCTCATCGCTCTTGAACCAGTTCTCGGTATCATCATTTCTCGGAAGCTCAGCTCTTGCGATCGCGAGCATCGGGTATTCATCATACAGCCAGCTAAATGGATACACTGGCTTATTGATAATTTCATGGCTGAATAATGCATTTATCTGGGACTTGATAGTGTTCCGATGTCTATCAAGGGTCTTTGCAAGGTGGCTTATGTTCACTTCCACTCCTTCACCGGTGCAAATACTCTCCAGAATTTTCAGATTCAATTCATCTTCTAGCAGTTCTGTCATTATCACCTGGATAAACTGTCAATATAAATACATTTTCAATGATATAATGCTATAATTTATTATTTGAGGTGTGAAAATATATACATAATACGCGCGCCCTCATCTAGGTGATATTTTGTATGTTATAGCACTAATTATCATTAATAGTATCATTTACGACACTTTATTTCATTTATGTTATCATAATTTATTAATACATATCTGGTGTTATCAATTGATAATGACTGGTTAGTTCAAAGTTTTAAGACAGAAAACCAGGAAATATGGAGTAGATAAAATGGAAAAGACCTATAAATTAAACATTAATGGTTTGGATGATAAAATGGATGGAGGCATTCCTGAAAAACACATAATTCTTCTGGCAGGAACACCTGGAACCATGAAGTCCACATTAGCCTACCGTACTTTGATGGCCAATGCACAGGACGGTGAGACCAAGGCTCTATATCTAACACTGGAGCAGGATCGGGACAATTTCATGTACCACCTGACCAAGCTGGGTATGGGCGATAATGTGGAGGGAAGACTGAATCTCTATGACCTCACCACGACAAGAGAGCAGTGGTTGAAGCTGAGTCAGGACTCGGGGATCCATCCAGAGGACCCGACTGGCAAAGTGAACATGGAGACCTTCAAGAGGCAATTGGAAACATTGAAGAATGCTCTGGGTTTTAATCTGTTGGTCATTGATTCTCTACCTGTGGTCGAGATGATGTTCAAAATGGATGATCCGAGGGATGAGTTGTTCCACTTTTTCAAATGGCTGAAGAAGCTGGGTGTAACAACATTCTTGATAACCGAGATGAGCCAGGATTCTCCAAAATTCAGCAAGCATGATATCGATTTCCTTGCTGATGGTATAATCAAATTATCAATGGAACAGATAAATCCTACCAAGAGCCAGAGACAGATCCAGATAATCAAGATGAGAGGTGTGAATCACACCACAGATCCATTTGAGCTTCGCTACACGCCAGATGGGTTCGAAGCACTAAAAGTCATTAATTGATAGAAACGGAGGAATAAGAATGAAAATAATATCAAAACAAGATTTCGATGCCTTTATAAATGCCCTGATCCAGGATGAATCTTTGGATGTTGAGGGTGTGAAAGCCAAAGGAGATAAGTTCGTATTTGGACCGTTAGATACAGCAACAGAGCTGCGCCTGGACTATGATGTGACCATACTTCCACCCAAGAAGTATTTCCTTCCTCAGTACGAGACCATGATGCATTTCGATATATCAACTGGGAAGGCCACGGCTCCAGCAATGGACACGAAGAAGGTCATTGTGGGAGTTCATCCATATGACCTGATAGCGATCCAGCAGATGGACAAATACTTCTTTGACACCAATGTTGATGACATATATCTGCAGAAGAGGAAGAACTCTCTTCTGATAGGTGTAATGCCCGCGAAGGCCTCTGAGAAGGCCTTCTATGGGGATCTGATGAAAAATGCAGGTACTCCAGAATTGCACTTCGATCTGATGGTGACTGACCTGGGTGTGCTATATGCTGTCCTTCCAGGAACTCCGGAAGGGGCACAGCTCCTTTCGAGAGCGACATCCCGGGATGCACAGCCCCAGGAGATAGAGGCTGCCAAGAACAAGCGGCAGGAAGCGATAGACAGGGCAACAAGAGGTTTGAAGGTTGGTCCTAAGGCATGGCATTCTCTTCTATCGAACAACTACATGAGCTCAATATGGAAGGAGATGGCAGATCAGTGTCTGGCATGCGGTTCCTGTACTCTCGTTTGTCCAACATGTTTCTGCTATGATGTCAATGACGAGGTCGGATTGGACCTCAATACCGGTGTCAGGACCAGAACCTGGGATGGCTGTCTTCTTAGAGACTTCACAAAGGTCGCACCTGGCGAGATATTCAGGGAGGATATCGTCGAGAGATATCGCCACAGGATAAACAGGAAGGGCAAGTACCTCCCCGAATCAATGGGCTTCGTTGCCTGTGTGGGATGTGGGAGATGCTCAAGCCAGTGTGTTCCTGATATTGCTGATCCGGTCAATTTGATCAATAAATTGGCTGAGGCAACTATGGACACGATACCCGACACGAATATGGGCCATGTGCCAGAGAAATCTGACCTTGGAATAATTGCCAGTGATTCATTGTACATACCAAGGACCGCGACCATAAGACGGATGATGAAACTCACCAAGACAGAGACTTTCTTCGAGATCGGTCTAGATGATGGCCAGCCTCTTGGACATGTGCCTGGTCAGTTTGTCGAGGTATCCATATACGGTGTGGGTGAAGCACCAATTTCAGTATCTTCTCCTCCCGGAGGGAACACATTCCAATTGATAGTAAGGAATGTGGGGGATCTGACCAATAAGCTCCATTCATTGAGCGAAGGAGACAAGATTGGGATCAGAGGTCCATTCGGTACTGGCTTTGACACGGAAGGTATGAGGGGAAAGAACATTTTGTTCATTGGTGGTGGATTGGGCATAGTTCCAATGCGCTCCCTTATCAAGTATGTGCTGAACAACCGTGCAGACTATGGCAAGGTCATGATCCTCTATGGTTGCAAGGATCCCAGTGAGCTTCTCTTCAAGGATGAGATATCTCAATGGGAGAATACACCTGGCGTCGAAATGCATAGGACAGTGGATACCTGTGCAGAGGGCGAAAATTGGGATGGGCAGGTAGGTGTCATAACCACCATCATGCCTATGGTGACCTTCGACCCATTGAATACCATCGCTGTGGTAGTTGGACCACCGATCATGTACAGGTTCGTGAACCGCGATCTGCTTAACATGGGTATGCCTGAGGAGAATATCATTGTCTCTCTGGAAAGGCGTATGAAATGCGGCGTGGGCAAGTGCGGTCACTGCCAGATAAATGGAATATATGTCTGTAAAGAGGGGCCTGTATTCAATTATAAAGACATTAAAGATGAACCGGAGGCGTTTTCATGAAACCAAAAGTAGCATTCTTTGACTTTGCCAGTTGTGAGGGGTGTCAGCTTCAGGTCGTGAACCTGGAGGAGGCTATCCTTGACGTATTGGCATTGGTGGACATAGTGTCCTTCAGAGAGGCCATGAAGGAACACTCGGACGATTATGATATAGCCATAATCGAGGGTTCCATCGCAAGGCCAATTGACATAGATCGAATAAAGAAGATACGCGAGCAGGCCAGCATACTCATAACCATCGGAGCATGCGCTCACCTTGGCGGTGTGCAGAGGCTGGGTAATCAGTGGGATGCCGAGGCAAATAAGGTCGAGGTCTATGAGAGACACCCAGGCTCGGAGATAACCAAGGGTGATTCCAACCCATATTTCGCACAGATAAAGCACAGAGCGGTGAGCGAGATAGTGAAGGTGGACGCTGCCATACCCGGCTGCCCCATTGACTCCAATGAATTTGGCAAGGTCTTGGTCGCACTTCTGACTGGCAAAAAACTACCCATACCAGACTACCCGGTATGTGTGGAGTGCAAGAAGAACGAGAATATCTGTGTATTCGAAACAGGCGGATTCTGCATGGGTCCAGTCGCTCGGGCTGGATGCGGTGCGCCCTGCCCAACACATGGTGGCGAATGCGAGGCATGTAGGGGATATGTGGATCATCCGCATACTCAGGCGCATGGTGAGGTCCTGAAGAAATACGGACTCAGTCCGGATGATATCATGACCAAGAGGACCATGTACAATTATCGCGACTTCGAAGATAAAGGAGGTGACTAGAATGGGTGAGATAAACATCAATGTAGAGCACTTGACAAGAGTTGAAGGCCATGGGAATATAGTATTGAACGCAAAAGATGGAACCGTTGAGTTCGTCCAGTGGCAAGTATCCGAGGCTCCAAGATTCTTCGAATCATTTGTCCGAGGAAGACCGTACAATGAACTGAGCCACATCACCTCAAGGATATGCGGTATATGCTCGATAGGACACAGCCTGGCCTCGTTGAAAGCGACCGAGGCCGCAATGGGCATCCAGATAACTGAGCAGACTCAGATATTGAGAAGACTAGCCATCCATGCAGAGAACTTGCAGAGCCATGTGCTCCATGTAGGTTACCTGGTCGCGCCCGATCTTCTGGGAGCACCAAGTGTCGTACCTCTGGCAAGCAGTCATACCGATGCGGTCCTGAAAATTGTCGGGCTACACAGATTGGCAAATGAATTCTCCAATCTGGTCTGTGGAAGGACAGTACACCCTGTAAGCCTCATAGTTGGTGGTTTCAGCCACATACCCTCAGAAAAGCAATTGAAGGAAATTCGCCAGAAATGGGTGGATGCGATACCAGATGTGGTCGCGGTCGCTGAGATCGTTCTATCACTGGCTCACAAACTTCCGAACTTCACAAGGGAGACGGAATTCATCGCGCTTACGGCTGACGATGAATACGCGATCTATGATGGCGACATCGGTTCGACCGATGGCGGACGTTGGCCAGTTGCAGAATACTTGGACATAACCAATGAGTTCGTTGTGCCGCATTCGACTGCAAAGTACACCAAGCACAAGAGGGAATCGTACATGGTGGGCGCACTTGCCAGGTTCAATTTGAACTATGACAAGATGGGGCCACTGGCAAAGGAATGGGCTGGCAAGTTCGGACTTCAGCCAGTCAACCACAATCCTTTCATGAACAATGTCGCTCAGCTTGTAGAGATCGTCCACAGTATCGAGGATACACTGGCTCAGATCGACAAGCTACTGGAAATGGGTGTCAATGTCAATGAGAGGCCCAAGTACGAAGTGAAGGCTGGCCGAGGTGTCGGAGCTGTTGATGTACCACGTGGAATTCTTTTCCACGACTACACATACGATGACAAGGGCGTATGTGTAAAGGCAAACTGCATAATCCCGACCAACCAGAACCACAATAATATAAACTTGGACTTCCAGGCAATAGCCCCAACATTACTGAACCTCCCGGAAAAGGAGATCGAGCTGACATTGGAGATGCTCGTCAGAGCGTATGATCCATGCATAAGCTGTTCGACCCATTATCTGGACGTGCAGTGGAAGAGATAGATCCCCCAAAAATAAAAGGGATGGAAATAACAATGGAAGAGGCAGTTTAATATGCCTCTTCCCCCTTTCATATTTTACATGAAACAGGCAATTATCGGTATTGGCAATCCTCTTATGGGGGATGACGGCGCTGGCATAGCGGTTCTCAACCTATTGAAACAGCGCAAGTCCGAGCTCCCGGAAGACATCGATTATGTCGAGATGGGAACTGGTGGTATCAATCTCGTTCATGTACTGGCGGATTATGATAAAGTCGTGCTGATAGATGCAGCCAAGTTTGGAGGCCAGCCTGCTGAAATAAGAAAATTCAGGCCGGACGAGGTGCATACACTGAAGACCCAGGGCTACAGTCTTCATGATTGGGACCTTTTCACAAGCCTGGATATCTCCAAAAAAATGGGCGAGCTGCCCGATGATATTATTATTTTCAGTGTGCAGATCATCGATGCATCGCCAGTGGATCACATGACACCACAGGTGGAAAAGGCTGTGGTGGAGATGGCTGGTATGATTGTAGATTTATTTTGATATTATTATATATTTTATTTCATAATATATATTTTGAAGTAGGCTGGCAATAAATATTATGGCTATGTTCGCTCATTCCCTTTCCCATACTTGTACGCTATAGCGCATACGCCCTATCGCTCGTTTTCAACTCGCTTACGGGCTATGCTCAATTGCCTCTCTTACCGTACTTGTAGGCAATTGAGCACCCTCCCTCGAAAGACACCATACAAGGTCCAACCGGGCTCCCTGGCTTGCATGCCTTTCCAAAGAGTGGACAATCCTGAGGTTCCATGATCCCTCTCAGGATCTCCCCGCACTTGCACCCAGCTGGCTCCGGAAAATCCATGTCCCATATGGGGCTGAGCAGGTCTTCGTATTTCTTTCTGGAATTGAATGCCTCGAACTTGTCAGATATCTCAAGGCCAGTTCCCGGAAGAACTGGGAATCCGCGCCATTTCACATCACTTTCTACCAGTGTCTTTGCCATAGCTTCGATAGCTTTGGGATTTCCCTCTGGCTTGACAACGCGGAAGTATTCATTTTCAACTTCCGCTCTTCCCTCTTTTATCTGTTGGGTGAGCATGAAGATACTCATCAGAAGGTCCAGGGGCTCGAAGCCAGCTATCACCTGGGGGATATTGTATTCTGTAGAAAGGAATTGGTACGGCTCCTCGCCGATAATGGCGCTGACATGGCCTGGTTCGATAAGGCCATGGAGCTTGACTTCGCCCATATTCACAAGGGCGCGCAATGCCTTGGGAACTGTCCTGTGGCATGATAGAATTGAAAAGTTATCTGGAGGCTGGCTAAGTAATGCGAGGGAAGTCGCGGGTGTTGTTGTCTCGAAGCCGATGCCCATGAACATGAATTCTTTATTTGGATCATCTTTGGCCATTCTGAGCGCGTCCATGATGGAATAGACGATCCGAACATCTGCGCCATCACCCTTTGCATGAGCCAGTGATCTCTCCGCGCCGGGGACTGTGAGCATGTCCCCGAAGACCGTCACCACGATGCCCGAATCAGCAAGCTTGATCGACTCCTCTATCTCATTGGGTGTTGTTACGCATACCGGGCATCCGGGACCCTGTAAAATTCTAATGCCAGTTGATTCCAGCATGGCATCCAGGCCATTACGGACTAGTGTGTCCTGGTGTGTTCCGCATACATGCATGAACTTCGCTTCCACACCAGACTCTTTGATCTTGTCCAGTACTCTTTTCGCCATGTCCCTGTTCTGAAAGTCCGCCATATTAGGATTCCTCCTTTTTCCCATCATCTTCGTCATCCACTATGAGCCTGACATTTCGTACCGTGCACTGTCTTCCATTCAGAATATCAACAGCTCCATTGCATTTTGGGCACATGATGATGGGTGAGGCATAATGGTACTCGTCATCAGGAGGATCCATAGGGCCGGTATATCCACACTCTTTGCACCTGACATTTGCCACCATGTTGGCGATCAATAGCTGAGCTTTGGCCAGCAGTGTGTTTTTCTTGAGTGCATCAAAGGCAAATATAAGCTGGGCGGAGTTCAGAAAGGCCAGGTCGCCTACCTCCAAATAGACTTCTTCTATTCGGATGACCTTCTCATGCTTGCCAGCTTCCTCCAGAACTGCCTTAACAATACTTTCCACAACCGCGAACTCATGCATTTTATTTCCTCTTTATAATATAATCATTTTTATAATTCTAATATGTATATATGTGGCCAGTTCATTCATTATTTAATCTCTCAATTCTTTCGAGCTTTTGAATGTTCGAATACGATTCGCACATTCAAGTCTTCTCCATCAATTCCTCAAAGAGCTTCAGGGTCTCTTTTGCCTCTTTCTCATCCACCTTCTGGATGGCGAAGCCTGCGTGAACTATTACATAATCACCGATCTCGATTTCCAACATCGACATGTTCACTTCTCTGATCACGCCAGAGCCGAAATCAACCTTGCTGATAGCTCCATCTAAAGCTATCACCTTTCCTGGTACTGCCAAGCACATAAGGATACCATATGTTAATCTATATTAAGGATTTGTGGCAGAAATCCACATTTTAGGTCAAAAATATGATACACATCAACTTTTAATATCTATTTTCTGATACCATAATTGTATGACTCAAGTCAATGGATCAAAAGAGGGCTGTGTATTCTGCTCTCCAGAGGTAATTGGTGGCAGAGTGGCCGAGCACGGCCTTGTGATCGCGATAAAGGACATATTCCCTGTGTCCGAAGGCCATCTTCTTATCATTCCAAAGCGCCACGTGGATAATTATTTCGAGATGACATCGCAGGAAAGACTGGATGCTGATACTCTTCTCATCCAGCTGAGGAATAAGATGCTGGCAGACGATCCTTCCATCAAGGGCTTCAATGCCGGAACAAATACTGGCTTGGTCGCAGGCCAGACTGTGATGCATGCCCATATCCATCTGATACCAAGGCGCGAGGGAGATACGGACAAGCCTCGTGGCGGAGTTAGAGGCGTGATCGAGGACAAGAAGGACTATTAATCCCATCAAGTTTTAATACCAACTCATCGATACCCGGACAATGACCCAGGATATCGAAGGAATGGCAAGAAAATATGCGCTGAACAATGCATTGCAACATGGCGGCAGTGCCAATGCTGGCCCGATAATCGGCATGATCCTGGGAAAGAACCCTGAGCTCAAGCAGAAGGCGAAAGAGGTCGGCCAGATAGTTGGAAAGGTCTTGGCCGAGATAAACAAGATGAGTGCGGAGGAACAGCAAAAGGCACTTGAGGAACTGGCTCCTGAACTTCTTGTAAAGGAAAAGAAGGAGAGGATCCTTCGATTGGAAGACATCGAAGGAGCTGAGGGAGGTGTTGTCATGCGCCTGGCCCCCAATCCATCTGGCCCTCTGCATATCGGTCATACTCGAATGGCGGTATTGAATGATGAATATGTCAAACGTTATGGTGGCAAGCTCATCGTGAGGCTGGAAGATACCAATCCAGATACGATCATGTCAGAAGCGTATGACATGATACTCAAGGATCTTGATTACCTTGAGGTCGAATACCATGAGGTCATTAATCAAAGTGATAGATTCGAGCTTTACTATGAATATGCGCGCCAGCTCATTGAAAAGGGCGCGGCGTATATGTGCCAGTGCGAATCCGAGCAGTGGCGTGAGATGAAGGATAAGAAGACAGCTTGTGAACACCGGGATTCAGATATTGATGACAATCTGCAATTATTCGATAAGATGATGGCTGGTGAGTTTCACCCAGGCGATATCTCCATGGTTGTGAAGACCGATATCGGACATCCCAACCCCGCGGTGCGGGATTTCGTGGCCCTGAGATTGCTGGATGATGCTCATCCCATGGTTGGTGATAATTATATTGTTTATCCATTATATAATTATTCAGTCGCTATAGACGACCATCTAATGGAGATGACGCACGTGCTCAGGGGCAAAGATCATCTCAATAATACCATTCGTCAGGAGTATGTATATGATCATCTGGACTGGGAAAAGCCAAAGTTCTATCACTATGGCTGGGTCAGTATCGATGATACCGTATTGAGCACCAGGCAGATCAAAGTGGCTATTGCAGAAGGGAAATACTCTGGTTGGGATGATCCAAGGCTGGGAACCGTTGCTTCTCTGGCACGACGGGGAATACACCCTCAGGCCATTCGTAATTACTGGGTCGAGGTTGGCATCAAGGCTGTGGACATCAAGTTCGCTTGGGAGAATCTATACGCCTACAACAAAACCATCATTGATCCAATCGCTCACAGATTCTTCTTTGTCTGGGATCCCGAGGTCGTGCGGATCAGTGGAGTTGACATTCTGAAAGGCAAATGTTCTCTACTGCCAGACGACCCCGATGCAGGTTATCGAGAGACCACTCATGAAGCCGATGAAAATGGCTTCATCTATCTAAATATCACGGCAGAGGACCTGGCCGACACTACGCCAGGTCAGATCATTCGCTTCAAAGACCTTGGTAATATGGAATATCTGGGTGAAAAGGGATTCAAGTATATTGATAATGATCTGGAGATGATCAGGAATGGAGTCCGTATAATCCATTGGGTAGGTAGCCAGAACCATGAGGTCCGGGTGAACATGCCAGATGGGGAAGTCAGGCAGGGTGTTGTGGAGCATGATGTCATGGGCTCGATAGGTAAAGTGGTGCAGTTCGAGAGATTTGGCTTCCTGAAACTGGAGAAGGGAGAGCATGGTCTGGAGGGCTATTTCGCGCATAAATAATTCAATTTATCTAATTAATATAATAAAATAATAATAATATAAATAAAAAAATAAATAAGATGGAAGAAAATAAGGAGGAAAGAAGATGAAAACAGCAGACAGGATGAAGAACGTGCAGCCATCACCAACAGTTGCACTGGGTAATAAGGTGGCGGAGATGAAGGCCGCCGGAGAGGACATCATATCATTCACAGTGGGAGAACCAGACTTTGACACACCAGCTCATATTCGTGAAGTGGCAAAGAAGGCACTCGATGATGGGTGGACGCATTATGCGCCATCTAGTGGATTACCTCAATTTCGCGAGGCCATTGCCAAGAGCGAGGGTAAGAATGGTATCTCATGTGATGCCAGTAATATCATCGTGGCTCCGACCAAGCACACTCTGTACATGACCTGTACTGCACTTCTGGATCCTGGTGACGAGGTCATAATTCAAGATCCCGCATGGGTCAGCTACGAACCATGCGCGACAATAAACGGCGCAAAGCCCGTCTTCATAGATTCTTCCAAGGATGAACTTCATTTCACTCCAGAAGCAATAGCCGAGGCCATAACTCCAAAGACAAAGATGATCATCGTCAATACCCCCAGTAATCCAACTGGTATCGTGATGAGCGAGGCCGAGCTAAGAGGCATCGCGGACCTTGCCAAGGATCATGATCTTATAGTGCTGGCTGATGAGATATATCAGAAGATATTGTACGAGGGGAAGCACCATTCCATAGCATCATTCGATGGAATGTTCGAGCGCACCGTGACCATCAATGGTCTTTCCAAGGCCTATGCGATGACCGGTTGGAGAGCTGGCTGGCTCATTGCTCCGCCAATGCTCTTAAAGGAAATATCCAAGGTACAGCAGCATTCTATAACCTGTATCCCGCCATTCATACAATTGGCGGGAATCGATGCATTGGAAAACTCCGCAGATGATGTGCGAGGGATGGTCACCGAATTCAAGGCTCGTCGTGACCTCATGCACGGACTTTTGAATGAGCTCGACTCATTCACATGCTCCAAACCCGAAGGAGCATTTTATCTGTTCCCTAAGTTCAAGTCATCCTTCAATTCTATGAAATTCGCCGAGGCATTGCTTACTGAGGCCAAGGTCGCGATGACCCCCGGCTCTGCATTTGGTTTATCGGTCGATGATCATGTCAGGATATCATATGCAGCATCCCGAGAAGTAATAAAAGACGGGGTTGCGAGAATAGCCGAGGCCGAGAAAAAAGGACTGCTCGGTTGATTATGTGTGTATGATAGGGCTGAATTGAGATTGTATTGGTTAAATAAGAAATCTCTCTGCCTAATTTTAATCCTCACTCCAGCTTCTGTATCTCTCCACAATGTGGACACATGACCTCAATTGGTCGCCTGGAAGTTGTGACTTCAATGGGTTTCTCACAATTGGCACAGCCGACAATGGCTGCAGATCCTGATGCTGATGGTACAGTACTTCTCTTCTCTGTCCAGCTTTTATTATCCAGAATTTTATTGTATTTCAAATTGTTAATGGCCTTTCTCTGTCTCATGACCATGAAGGTACACAATAGGACGAGCACGAGTATGAAAAAGGTCAGGATGGGTATTCCGAATATCGTATTGTACCAAAGTGGATTATTGCTGTGATCTATCGTGATGATCTCGCTGGTGGATCCACCAATATCTGTCGTGGCGTAGAAGACCTGATCGCCTTCGTCTATGTTATTCGGGATCTTGTAAAGCAATCTGCCAGTTCCCAATTGCGTATGCAGGGTGATCGTTTGTCCATTTATCAACCCATAGGTGATCATGAAGGTCGATGGTATCCTGGACTGCCCTTGTGGGATTATCTCATAATCTACCGCCAATGTATCTCCTGGAGAATAGGAACCTCGGTTGAATTCCAATTTGAGAAGATATCCTGTGAATAGATCTGATGAATGCTCTCCATGGACAATTATACCATCTTGGCTGGCATAAACTGTGAATATGTATCTTTGAGATGGGACATCTGGCACAATGAAGCCAAAGCTTCCACCTAATGCGATTCCTTCTGCGACGACCGAGTTGTCAGTGTCAGTTATTGTGTAGAATACTTTTGGATTGGTCATCAGGGTGCTTACCACCTCGTACGAGATCAGGATATTATCCTCTGCCAGATAGCTTGCTTGATCCGCATTGACCAGTACGATGGCATAATTCACCTTGACAAGCTTCGTAACATTGACCCTGTTCCCCTGGCCATCATCCACTGTGACCTGGAGCCACAACCATCCTTTGAAATCATTAAGTATGGAATATGAGAATTCATATGAATTCTTGGTATCTCTCGAGAACAGATCGCCAGAATCACTGCCATCTCGAACTTCATAGATATAGGTGAATGAGCTAACAGGTCCCAATCCCGAGGCTACAGCACTGACATTCAGGAAAAGAGTTTCACCACTCACATATTCATCTTTGTCAAGACTTAGAACTAGAGTGATCGAAGGAAATTGTGAGATCTTGAATGAGGCTATTTTTATATTGCTGTTAAGGGCCTTATCCCATTTGTAGGCCGAAACTTCTACTTCATATTCTGTTCCATTTGTGTAACTGATATTGGCTCCCTGGTCATTGTTCAATTGTAGAATATGCCTCAGGCTTCCATGTGAATCTGTAGTAAGTCCCAAAGCGGAATCCAATGGATCGCTGTGGTCGTTCTTCTTGTAGATCTTAATGTCCAATGTACATCCAGGTTCTGCTATCCCATAAGATGCGGATTCATTTCCCACATATGTCTGCACATCTATGAACATGAGAGAGCCGAGGGAATACTGGGTCTTGTCTAGGTTCACCTGCACTCCCAGGGATTGGATTGTAAAATTTGCCCTTGAATATTGATACCTCTTTGCAAAGGCCTGTGTATCATTGAACCATCCATCAACCCAGTAATTGGCTGTTTTGTCAAAAGTATTGCGGATCTCGAAAGAAGTGCTTCCTGCTGGGCTTCTGAAATCCTTCTCCTCCAGCATTGTTGTGTCATTCCATATCCTTATTACCAAATAGCCGTCCGGTGGTAGTGTCTGATCTTTAAGGTGATTGGCGGTCCAGAATATCTTGATCTCATCTCCAACAAGGTAAGCACTCCTGTCTGTTTCTATGCTCAGAGTGTATGATTGTATCTTATATGGTATCTCATCAACTATGGTGCCCATGTGCCATACACGGATCACATATGTTCCATCTGGTGTTGTGTCACCTATTTGGTATGTGAGTTTGGCACTTCCATCCTCTCCTATCTTGAAATTATTTACAAGTGGGTTCTCGCTTCCAGGGGTCACTATTGTTAGATTGTAGACATCTTCTGGACTTGCGTGCAATATCATCTCGATGGTCTCACCAGGTACATAAGTGCTATTGCCTGTGTATCTGCTGGGTATCAATTCCAATCGATCCCAGGTGGCGGAAGTATTTCCCGGGGTGAAAGTGAAGGTGAAGGCCAATGCTAGAAGTATTGAAATTATGATTCTCATATGGTTTTTTTTCATGGTCCTACTCCTTCTGGGCCCCTTCAGGCGTGGAACATGTACCATTTTCCCCGTCCAGTTCCCACTGGCAGTATAATATCTTAGAGTATATATATAAGTTTGTACAAGGCTTTGTAAATATTTAAATCTATTTTTAATATATATTAATAATAATTATTTAATAATTATATATTTAAATAATATTTATTATGCTATATTTTATTTTTACTTAAGTTATACATAATATACTAAAAAAGAATATAAATAATAATATATATTTAATCGTATTTATTATCCAGTGAATCAATATAATTTAATATCATTTATAATATATTATTATCTATATGGAACTTTTAACACAGGTGTTATAAACTTATTGGGGCTTATTCTCTCTCAATAAGTCTCTGTCCAACTGCCTGTGCTCTCTCTTTTATATCACTCTCGTCCAATGTTTTTAAGACCCTGTTTCGCATGGTCATTTGCCCATCGATCAATAGATCTCTCACATTATTCGATTGACATGAATAGACCAAATGAGATATGATATTTTCCCTTACGGCTGGTATCATGTTCGCCTTATTCAGATCAATGATCGCCAGGTCTGCCTTTTTCCCGATCTCGATACTGCCTATCTCATCATCCATTTTCAGAGCCCTTGCGCCATCGATCGTGGCCATATCAAGAACTTTCTGAGCTGGAAGCACAGTGGCATCCCACCTGTGCGCTTTATGCAATAGCGCACATGTTTTCATTTCACAGAACATGTCCAGGCCATTATTGGAAGACGAACCATCAGTTCCGAGGCCCACCACCACTCCATTATCGAACATCTCTGGAAGTGGTGCGACACCGCCAGTTGCCAGTTTCATATTGGATACTGGGCAATGTGCTACTTTTGCTCCTTTATTTGCCAAAGCTCTCACTTCATTGATGGTCACCCAGCCACAATGGGCCGCGATAAGTCTATCTGAAATGAAGCCGATATCGTCCAGCCAGTGTACGGGTCTTTTTCCATATTTCTTCTCATGCTCGTACACTTCCATCCTCGTCTCGGAAAGGTGCGTGTGAGTCAACGTATTTTCTTTCTCTGCAAGTTCCTGTGTTCTGGTATAGGTCTCTTCATTGCAGACATAGACTCCCTGTGGAGCTGGAAGTGGGTATATTCTTTCCTTATTCTTGTGTTCGGAAATGAATCTCGCGGCATTGTCAACCGGATTTCCTTTTTGGGTGGTGAACTCTTCATCCAGTACGGCCCATCCAAGGAATCCACGCATCCCAGAAGCTTCAGTGGCCTTCGCCATCTCATCTTGAAAATAATACAGATCTAAGAAAGAGGTCGTACCGCCCTTCATCATCTCGACGGTTCCCAGCTCTGTTCCCAATCTGACATCTTCCCTGGTGCGCCTGCCATCCACCTCGAATGTCTTGTTCAGGAAGGCATCCAGATGGACATCATCCGCAATTCCTCTCATAAGTGTCATGGATATGTGAGTGTGGAGGTTGATAAGTCCAGGGATCACTGCGCATCCTGTGCCATCTATTGTTTTATCCGCATTATCTGTGATATCGCCGACAGCACTGATCTTTCCACCTTCTATGAGAATATCTCCTTTTATCAATTCTCTCTTGTGGTTCTGAGTCACTATCCATGCATTACTTATCTTCAAGGATTCCATAACATCTCCTCTATAGGAGTTGGTAAATCGCGCATTGATTAAATAATTGATGATATCTGTATTGTGTTAAGTAATATGATTAATTAATTACGACAATACAGTTATTCGCATATTTATTTAAGTACAACTATTTATTATGCCGGTAATGGATGATCAAAGTAATCTTGTTTGATGTCATCTCCTGTAATGTCAAGATATATCTGCGTGGTCGTCAGGGATGAATGACCTAACATCTTCTGTACAGTCCTTAGATTCATACCCGCCTTGAGGCAATGCACGGCGAAGGAGTGCCTCAGCATGTGTGGGTGGACATGCTGGGTGATGCCCGCTCTTTTCCCGTATTCTGCTACTAATCGCTCTATCTGGCGAGTGGATATCCTCTCGCTGACAGCGGATTGGAATAAGAATCCCGTTTCAGATATGTGGTCGCCAGTTCTCTCATTACTTATGAAATGCTCCACCATGTCCAGTGTATAGTGGTCGACAGGCACTATGCGGTCCTTGCCGCCCTTTCCCTGTCTAACAATAAGATCATTATCATTGAACATGATATTCTCTATTTTGAGATCGGCCAACTCTGAAACTCGTAATCCACACCTGTAAAGGATCCTGAGGATCAATCGATCCCGGATATTATTCCTATCCGGTGCATTAAGTAATTTCTGGATCTCGCGCTCTTTTAGATATTTTGGCAGTGTCTTCGCCATATTTATCCCATCCTTTGGGATCTCGCATCCCAACCCTATATTCATTTGATGCTTTTTATAATTATCGTATTTTTTAATAGAAAAAGCGACATTAACGCAGTTAACTCTGCTCTTGAAAATACTTAATATGTTTTACGACGTCGCCTCTTATATTATATAAATTTGACGTCGTATAATCTATGTTTTACGACATCTCTAAGATTTGCTTATAAATCTTTTGGTAATCGCAACTTTTCACAAATATTGCCATTTTGCAAATTTATTTTTGATAAACTCTAATATTTTTTGATGGTGATCTTCCGATCCCTAGAATTTTCAAGATATACATATATAATCATGAAATAATAAAAACATCATGAAACCATGCTTTTCAGAGGTGAAGGGTACACTCCATCGTTGAAAACACATATTCTATGCAATCTTAGGCACGAAAACACCTCTTTTCAGAGCTGTTTTTCGTAATTCTCATATAAATTAATGCAAACAGATAATTAATTATTGTATTTAATTAATCGTCTTATTAAATAAAGCATTGTACTTAATTCATATGTTTTATTTTTATTTTATTATTTTTATATAATTAAATTAAGCTTAGTCAATTAATAATAATCATTGTAAAGTATTTAGCTTAATAATTTATTGTTTTGGCATTAAATGGTGAAAAGCACAATGTTTATCTATTTTCCCCGGGATGTGGGTGCGTGACAGATGAAAATGTGACGAAAGAGAAGGAAGAGGTGGGAATTAAAAAACCAGCTGTTCCAAAGCCAGATGCTGATAATGCTGATAAAAAGCCAGATGGTACAGTTCCACCTACAGTTCCAGCAAGCTCGGTTCCAGTAACCAAGCCGACACCAGCTACTCGGCCAGCTCCCACACCCGCTCCAGCCTCATCAAAACCTGAACCCATGCCAGTAATCGAGATCGCAGACGGTGATGAGGTGATAAAGGTTGTCTCAAAGGAGCCCAAACCCGAAGTCCCGAAACCAGATGGCTCAGATGAACCTGCAGATGAAAAGATAAAATGCCCTGTATGTGGCAATCAAAACCCACCAGGATCTACTAAGTGTACGGTATGCTGGACAAACCTTTCTGTGGACTCCGAAACAAAGAAATTATCTGTGTCCTCTCCCAAAGCCCAGTCTGATATCTTTGAGATGATCGACCTGGAGGATCCAGCAACGCGAAAGAGACTGGAGGAGCTTACCATGATACCTGGTGTGTCCAGGCGCAAGGCTCTTTATCTTTATAGATCAGGCATAACGAGTCTGGAAGAATTCGTTGAAAAGGCCTTCCATGGGGATCAACATGGTGCCAATTATTCCCGTATAGTCGCGAATAAGATCATCGTGAGCAGTATGAGAGGTGAGAAAAAAGAAGAGACTATCACATGCCCTTCTTGTGATTCCGAAACCGAAGCTGATTCTGTCAATTGCAGGGTGTGTGGTAAACCCATTGAGACTATCGACGTGGCGGAGATCAGTCAAACACTGGGCGATGTTGCCAATGCCTACCTTGATGAGCTCGTGGAGGACGAGGATTTCGCAGCCCTTCCTGAGGATATGAGGGCGCAGATGGCCTCTATTCTGGAATCCGATTCCGAGGATGTGAATGATATCTCCGGAGCTGTTGAAATGCTTGGTGAGGAGTTCAAGGAATTGGACATTATCGCACCCGAAAAAACAGCCGAAAAACTGGATGATTCTTCTGGAATTAATGCAGATGATGAAGCTGGGGATGGTGTCGCACAAACCGAAAAACAACCCGCAAAAAAGAAAAAGATCAGTACGGAAAAGAGGAAAGAGGTCCTTGTAAAGAAGATCAAGGACTGGTATGCCGCGGGCTATGATGTTTCAGGTCTCTTTGAGCTTGTGGATGGTGATCTGGATACCTTCAAAGATGCGGCCAAAGAGATGATCAAAAAAGGCAAGGCTAAATAATAATATACTGTATTATATAAAAATAAAATAATATCTATATCGATATATTTTTAATAATATTTTTATAAAATTATAATTTATTTATTTTATATTATTAAATATTTAATTCATTTTATATTTTAATTATTATTAATTGTAATGGATATTATATATTATTTAATAGTGATAATCCTCTATATTATCATTCAAAATCATCATCCATTTGATGATGATGATTCCCTATATTATTATTCAAAATCATCATCCAATATTTGCACTCGTATGGCTCCCAGAGTCCCACCAAATTTCTTTGTGCCGGCTCCTGTGCCTGTTTTCTGTGGGATATCGTCCGGCATCTCCATCTGTATCTGTAGAAGTCCGCTTAAAATGGCGACTCCGGTGGGCGTCGCCATCTCCCCCTCATGAGGGCCTGGCTTGAAGTCCATCGTTTGCAAGATCTCGGCGGTTGCTGGTGCTGGCACATCGACGATCCCATGTGCTATTTTGACCTTACCCTTGCCTACTGAAATCGGGGTGCCGCATATCTTTTCATCGTACAATTTCAATTTTTCATAGAAATAGGCCATACCCAGTATGTCCACAAGAGTATCCGGGCTGCCTGTCTCATGCAGGTGTATGTCATCCATCGAGCATTCGTGAACCTTGGTCTCTGCCACCAGTATGGTATCCAGTACCTTCCTGGCAAAATCCTTTCCACGCCTGAGCCCGATGATATCCGCGCCCCTCATGATATGTGCCTGCATTTGCCTACCAGAAACATGGGAGAACTCATCGTGGGTGATGTCTAAGCCAGTTGCTTCAAATGGCTCATCTATCTTTCTTATTCTCACACTGGTCGGGCCCATTACATTGCCTGCTGTTTCAAGAACCCTGCGTACCTTCTCCCTGTCAAGGATATCAAGGTCTATGAAGGAACTAAGGAGCATATCGCCCGCAACACCCATACTCGAGTCAATGAAGTACATCAGCCCAGGCATGACATAGTGGTATAAAACATTATCAAAAATTTAATAGTGGGCCAACACTTTGTCTTGTCAATGACCACAGCTAAAGGCCAATATGATGATGTATTTCCAATTCTAGATACCATTAGAAAAGATGACCCTCAGCTGGCCTTACGGTTCGAGAAATTGTGTGGTGTGGTATCTGGCCCCGGAAAGGCAATAGTTGCCTATTCGGGCGGAACTGATTCCGCGCTTCTGTCCTACCTTTCCACGAGGTTACTGGATCGCTGCCTGTGTATCACTTTCAATTCATTTCTGATATCACATAGTGAGATAAGCCAGGCGATTGCTCTTGCTGAGGAGAATAAGCTGGAACACAGGGTCGTGGAGTTCGATGCCCTTGATAAAGAACCTATTCGAAATAATCATCCTGAAAGATGTTATCATTGCAAGTCCAGTATCCTGGATGCTATTATTGGGATAGGAAAGATGGAAGGCATCTATGTGATATTCGAAGGATCTAACACCAATGATCTGGGCGAGTACCGCCCGGGTAGGAGGGCGGTCGAGGAGAAGGGAGTGAATAGTCCGTTTTTGGATGCTGGCATGAGCAAGGCCGATATTCGCAAGATCTCAAGATATTTGGGCCTTAGAACATGGGACCATCCGGCCATGGCATGCCTGGCGACACGATTTCCTTACAATACCGAACTCACCATCGTGGGACTTGCCAGAGTGGAGAAGGCGGAGCTAGTCCTTCGTGAAATGGGTTATCTGGATGTCCGGGTGCGAGCACATGGTGGTGTGGCAAGGATCGAACTTGGGAGGGAAGAGGAAATCGATATCATTAAATTGAGAGGATCAATTCCGGAATTCAAGGCTCTTGGTTTTAGACATATCACGCTGGACCTTGAGGGATACAGGACGGGGAACTTCGATGAATGATAATCACAACAATCACAATGTGGATCCACATAGAAGTCATAGGACCAATATTCCCGAAGTGGTGCTGGCTCGTTTCAAGGACAATGATTCTCTGATCAAGTCAGTGGCTGGTCTTTTACCGGGTAAAAGAGTTCTGGTCACCAAGGCCAGCAAAGAGCAATTGACCCTTCTTCTTGATAATTTCGATCCGTGTGTGGAGATGATGGATGCGGTATCTGGAACTATGGTGATATCTGATACGAGTACCCGTGCGCCAGATATAATTGGCTCCATCGCGGTTCTCAGTGCTGGATCATCGGATTATTTCGTGGCAGAGGAGGCAAGTGTCTCTGCCGAATACCTGGGTCTGAAAGTGCACCGCTTTTATGACTGCGGGGTGGCTGGCTTCCACAGAGTGGATGAGGCTTTGCAGGTAATTGATGAGAACAAGGTGGATGCGATAATTGTTGTAGCTGGGATGGAAGGCGCCCTTCCATCAGTCATCGCCAGCAGGGTGAAACAGCCCATGATAGCTGTACCCACTTCAGTTGGCTACGGGACAAGTTATGAGGGCATTGCCGCGCTTTTGTCAATGCTCAATTCCTGTGCTCCCGGGATATCTGTGGTGAATATTGATAATGGATTTGGAGCTGCTGTCTGCGCCTTCAAGATGATGAAATGGATTCATGATAAGTAGCTTTGATATCTATCATCTTGTTTTGTGCCATAATCAATATGTGTCTAAGTCTGTCAAAACTCTTATATCATATATCCTATTAGACATTCCCAATGGTACTTGAAAAACTGGGTTCATCCCTTCGTGATGCCCTGAAAAAAGTTGCGAATTCATCCAATATCGACCAGAAGGTCATAAAGGATCTGGTCAAGGAGATCCAGCGAGCGCTTTTACAGGCCGATGTCAATGTCAAGCTCACGCTCCAACTTACCAAGGAGATCGAGAAGCGGGCGATGACTGAGAAGCCCAAACCAGGCATGAGCTCAAAAGCCCATGTCATCCAGATCATCTATGATGAACTGGTCGGTATTCTGGGGGAGAAGAAGGAACTGGATACCAAGAAGCAGGTCATCATGATGGTTGGCTTGTATGGTAATGGTAAGACAACCACATGCGGTAAGCTTGCCAGACATTTCAAGAAGAAGGGTCGTAAGGTAGGCCTTATAGCAGCCGATGTCCACAGGCCAGCTGCCTATGACCAACTCAAGCAGATCGGAGAGCTTGTGAATATCCCTGTGTATGGTGAGCCCGGTCAGAAGAAGGCCCCCAAGCTTGTGAAGAATGGTCTGGATCATTTTAATACTTACGATATTATAATAATAGATACTTCAGGTCGCCATAGCCTGGAGAAGGACCTCATCGATGAGGTGAAGGCCATATCCAAGATAGCCAAGCCAACCGAGAAGATCCTGGTCATGGATGCCACCATAGGTCAGCAGGCTGGCCCTCAAGCCAAAGCCTTCCATGATGCAGTTGATGTGACCAGTGTCATTATCACAAAACTGGATGGTAGTGCCAAGGGTGGTGGAGCTATTTCGGCTGTGTCCGAGACAGAGGCTCCGATAATATTCATTGGAACTGGCGAACATATCGAAGATATCGAGACCTTCGTGCCAAACCGTTTCATATCACGTCTTCTGGGAATGGGGGATATTGAATCCCTTCTGGAAACTGCGGCTGAGGCTATTGATGAGAACATGGCTGAAGAGACCATGAACAAGATAATGAGCGGTAAGTTCACGCTCATCGAGATGCGTGACCAGATGGAGATGCTGGCCAATATGGGTCCTCTGAAAAAGATAATGGGTATGCTCCCTGGGGCAACAGGCCAGATGTCAGATGATGATCTGGAGAAGACCCAGGATAAGCTGAGCAAGTTCAAGATCATAATGAGTTCCATGACTGAGGAGGAACTTACCGATCCAAAGATAATAAAGGCCTCCAGGGTGAAGAGGATCGCTTTGGGATGTGGCATGACAACGAAGGACGTTAGAGAACTTTTGTCGCATTACAATCTATCCAAAAAACAGATGAAAGGCATCATGGGTAATCGGAAGATGAGAAAACAGCTCCAGAAGCAGATGAAATCCAGTGATATGTCACAATTTGGACTGTGATAATATGCCTGTGTTCGTAGTTGTAGGCCACAGGGTCAATACCGATGGACTTTTCACACTCAATGATCTGGCTGGATCAACAGGCAGGCTTGATATTTTACTCCGATGCGTAAATTCCACTTTCTTTCTTTCCAATGATATCCGTAGAGATGCGGAGATCTATCTTGTGCTTCTTGGTGAGCCAGACGCTCCAAAGACCATACGTTTTGCAGGTTCAGAAATAAAATATTTGAACCCGGATGAAAGAAGCACTGCTGCCCTTGTAAAGAATGCCCTTATGCAGAATGTAGGTGCGGGTGAGGAGATCAATACATCACCCGGCGTTTATGTCTCTCGCAGAGGCCTCAAGGAAGTGCTTGACGTCTTTGAAGGGCGAAAGTTCATTCATTTGATGGAGGCCGGAACTCCTATCAATAATATGGATCTCGATGATGATCTTATTGTGGTTTTGGGTGGGCAATATGACCTGACGGAGGATGAAGAAAATATGGTTAAAGGCCATGAACCAACTCCAATTTCTCTTGGTCCAAATAAGCTTCATGCAAATCACTGTATTACTATTTTTCTCAATGAGCTGGATATTAGTAAACAATAATTATATATAATTAATATTAGTTAATAATAATATATTATTGAAATTATATATGTATATTTAAAATAATTAAATTATATAATTTTTATTTTTAAATTATTAATATTTAAATAATATTTTATATTTCTGGTCACACGCCCGTAAATACCATTGCAAATGTTTTAATATGTATAGGGGCATTTTGTACTTGGGTGAGGGACCCTGATCTGTTGCAGACTTAGTCTGCAAAAAAATATACGGTTATATATAGGAACAGTGGGTGTTTTTTAAGTGGCATCGAAGGAACTGAAGAAGGCGATGGACGATCTTCTGCGAAAGAAGAACAGGAGGATAGTGACAGGCACTGTCAGGTCTGGCCGCCGAACTGAGATCATCACTGTTGGAAAACAGGGTAAATATATTCGTTACAGAACCCCAAAATCCGGTGATGCCAGTGATCTTGCTTTATTGCCTACTATTACATCTGCAATAATCAATTCCAGGGGCGGAAAGATCCGTGTCAAGAAATCAGATTACAAGGAAAAGGTAAGGAGAAGGAAGATATCCACGCTTATCTGCCTAGTTCTCGACACATCCAGTTCCATGGTGATGGATGCCAAGATGAGAGGTATAAAGGATTCTTTGAATGGCCTTATGTTGGACATATACCAGAAGCGGGACAGGATATCTCTCGTGGTCTGTTTCGGTCGGTCGGCCGAGGTCGTACTTCCCTTCACATCCAGTGTTGAGAAAGGAAATCAATTTATAGAGCAGCTCAAGTTCGGAGGAACAACTCCTCTTGCTGCTGGGATGCGTAGGGGGATGGAAAATCTTCTAACAAAGACCCGCATAGAGAAAGATACCAATTCTCTTCTCATAATCGTGACCGATGGATCTGCCAATACACCTCTTGTTCCTGGCGTGGATGTTGATAATGAGGTGAAGGAGACCGCGGCAAATATCCTGAAGCATAATATCCCGGTTTTGGTCATTGACGTGAATATCAAAGGATCGGAAATGGCCGAAGAGATCGCAAGACTATGTGATGGAAAATATTTCAAGATCGATCACTCGGAAGTTCTGGGATCTACAACTTCGATAGATGATGTCATGAAGTTCGACAGGGTGATGGAGCATGTAACATTGGCTCTCGTGGATCCAAATATGAAAGGAATACTTTTCAAAGCACAAGACAGGAACATGGTCTCGGATGTCCTGACATATCTTGATACCCTCGCGATTGAGTTCAAGGCAGTTTCCGGTTGCCATTCCGGTTGTGATCCCGATGATCCCGAAGCTTTCTGCCACCATTGTAAATTGAAATATGTGGATCAGGAAGAACCTCCTGAGATGAATACCTCACTCAGGACATATCCGATAGTTTCCCTATCATCCTTCGGCACAGCGGATGAGCTAATTGGCGATATATTTGTCAGGTTCCTAGCAACCCCAAGTTACCTTCACAAGGTCAATCGAGGTATCTTGTTCATCAAGGATATCGACACACTCTCAAAGGAAGTTGTGGACATTCTGGTCGAGACCTTGAAGACCAGAAATTACACACTCGAGAAAGATGGTATGTCAATGACCTTCCCGACCAAGTTTTCCATCATTGGAACATTGAGCAATGATGAAGCATCCGTGCCAAAGGAACTTGAAGGTCAAATGACCATGGTGATCGATACAGAACCCGAAAAGAATCTCGAGTACAATACCAAGTTCATACAGTACGAGAAGGAATTCGATGCAGACCCTGCTGGTTTTGAGAATAAACTGGATCGCGGTCGCAAGGAATCCATCATGGAGATAATAAAAGCGAGGAAGATGTTGCGCGGTGTCTCAACTCCCGATATATTGAACATGGCCCTTGATATTTATAGCCAGGATCTGAGCAAGGAGGATTGCTTTCCTTCCAAATTGAAAGCAATGGCGAAGGTCATGGCCGCAAAGAAGATGAAATCCGAGGTAACAGAGATCGAGGCTGTGGAAGCGATAGAGATATTGCGAAGGCAAAAGCGACTCAAGCCGGGTACGATAGAGATATCCCCCAACCTAACTCCTTTCATAGAGATCAGTGAGAGAGTTGCCGAAGCCGAGATCATTAGGGACAAGCTAATGTCCACCCTGGTCGCAAAGGATGAGATAGGTGGTGTGATGATCAGAGGCTTCAATGCCGATGCTGTAAGAACTGCATTGAGATCATTACAGGATATGTCCCTGCATTTGATGGTCCCGAAAGGCTGTAAATATGAATGCGATCCAAACCGTTCGGAGGAATTCTGTCCTGAGTGTCGCTTGAAATATCATGATGATAGATTAGAGATAGAGGAACAGCCAATGCCCGTTGTTTTCCTGCCACCTGAAGTTGGATTGAAGCAATTAAAAGGCGAGATCTTTGTCAAGTATGTTGTCTCACCCAATTTACTTAGTAGAGCCCATCGTGGAATCGTCTTTATAGAAGATATTGACCTATTAAAACCAGATATCGCTGATGCAATGGCGCAGGTCATGAGCACAAAGACGAATATTGTGGAGAGAGGAAGTGTTCTAATCGAAAATCCATGCAGAACACTTGTTATTGGAACCATCAGTGACCCTGATGCTGAAGTACATCCTGTTATTATCGATCACATGACAGCCATGTTAGAGGCTTCCGATCATGATAGGACAATGATCAAATTAAAATCATTGGGATATCTTGAAGAATTCGGTTCGAACCCTGAAATGTTCAGCAAACAGATATTGGCAGACATTGATAGGGCGACATCATCCGTGATCGAAGGTCAGGAACTTTTCAATGAGGTGAGCATTCTTGATTCACAGCTTGATCTCATTGTCAGGATATGTAATGAGTTCGATGTTGAAGGAAACAGTACGGAATTCAATGTCGAGAAGGTTGCGAAGACCCTTGCGGCCATAAGAGGTTCCAAGAAAGTTGATGATATGGACATCATCAATGCTTCCAAGATGGTCTTACCATTGGCCGCATTGACAAGTCAGGAAATGCAGGATTATATTTCAAGATCTTTGAAGGATATGGTGCTACAATATGCATGATGATAATGATAATGCAGAAAATATTGTACTCGTTAATAATGATAATGTCGATCCTAATCTTACTAATATCGTTCCAGATGACCATGATGATAACTCTAACCTTGACTTTGAGGACCTGTCCCGATTCAATAAGAAAAAAGACAAACTTTTCTTTCCGTTCACTGGCATAGTTGGTCAACAGTCTATGAAGAAAGGCCTTATTCTTGTCTCCGCCAATCCGCGCATCAGTTCTTTATTGATAATCGGGGAAAATGGTACGGGGAAAGTCACAGCATCCATGGGATTACAGGCTTTTCTTCCCGATCTCGAGGTGTCTGCTCAGTGCACATCCAATTGCGATCCTCGAAACAGTCTGTTCTTATGTACCACATGCAAAGATAGTGGGGTCACGAATGATGATAATATCATCCAAATACCAACTCCCTTCATGGTATTGCCTGTTGGTACATCTCATGAGAGGATATTCGGTTCTTTCGAGAAGGACGGAAGCTTTGTTCCTGGTCTGATATCAATCGCAAATAGAGGTTATATCCTAATGGAAAGGGTCAATCTCCATGATGCCGATATGATAAGATCACTATTGGATATTCGTGACAAAGGAGTATGTGAATGCAAATGTGAAAAGGGTGAGTTTACATTCACTCACCCTGCTCAGTTCACATTGATCGCAACTCTGAACCCGTCCGAGGGTGAACTGGATGAAGATATCTTGAAACGATTCCAATTAGTGGTTCACACAAGAAGTCTGAAGGATATCGAGGAAAGGATAGAGATCGTGCGGAGGGTGGAGAGCTTCAAGGAGGATCCTCAGGAATTCCTGGATAAGAGCAAGAGGGAGCTCGACGGACTTAGGGCCGTGATAGAGAACTCAAGGCGATTATTGAAGAGGGCGGACATACCTTCGAAATCCATGGACGCGATAATCAATATCCTGAAGAGCCATGATACTGATAATCCAGCCATGCGGGACGCCATGGTCGAATCCACCAAGGCCAACACGGTCATCAATGACAGCACATGGGCATCTATCGAGGATATTGCAGAGATAGTTGATATGGTCATGGCCTATCATATGAAGAAAGAAGCTTGAATCTTATCCGATAATGTGCAGTATAAATGAACACTGTTCTATATAGACAATATTAATATCTATTATATCATACTGTATTATGATAAATATGACATATTATTTTGATCAAAGTGAAATTGAGCAAAAGGAAATTATTCCCGGGGTCTTTCAGCAGATATTATCTGGAAGAACACATGATGAAAAGATGATGATGGTAAGATACATCATCAAAGAAGGATCTGTATTTCCTGAGCATGCACATCCTCATGAACAACACGGCATCATGATAGAAGGAGAAGCGGATTTCATCATCGGCGGCGAGAAAAAAAGAACAAGAACCGGGGATGGTTATATCATCCCCGGCAATGTCTTGCATGGTGCGGTCTTTCTCAAGGACTCTATTGTCATAGATATGTTCGATCCACCGAGAGAGGATTTTCTGGTGTGAACAATTCTATGAATGACGCCGAAATCATTTTATAACGTTCAATCTATTTTATGTATGAAAGTGAACATATGGCATTAACCGAAGAATCCAAGGATCTGATCATATTAATTCTCATAGTGTCAATGGTCCTTGTCCTGGTGGTTGAACTAATGTACATGCGCTCAAAGAAGAAACAGAAGAAAAGTAAGTATGAAGAGAACAAGGCAGACGAGGCCTATAATAAGATACATACTGCAGATCGTATCATATCGACCATGAGATCCCAGGGTGTGGATGTTCACGAGGCAGAACTTTTGCTCAAAGAAGCAAGGCGTTATGAATCATCGAGAAACTTTGATTCTGCAATTGAAAGGGCCGAGAGATCGAAGATAATTTTGAGAAATGCCAAGAGAGACCATGATATGAAAGAAGCCACCAATCAGAATGGTATAGGATCTGAACAAATTAACACAGTATCTGAGATAACTTCAAATAATATCCCTGCAAATGCTCCTCTTCCCTCACCTATTGAAGAGGTGAGGTCTGCAAAGCGACCCAAGAATTTCCTGCAGGCGAAGTTCTTGCTGACCACGGTCAAAGATCTTATGGAAAATGAAGAAAATCAGGGGATCGAAGAAGCAAGGCAGATGTTCGAAGATGCAAAAGATGAATTTGCCAAAGAAAATTACACAAAGGCTCTATCACTTGCATTGAAGACAGAAAAGATGCTAAAAGTAGGTGGCTTTGATCACATTGCGGAAACCTCACAGCCGCATTCTGAAGAACATACGGATGATGATCCACACAACCATTATGATGAGGAAGAACCTAAGATCATCGATCTCGAAGGGGCCTCTTGTGATAGTTGTGGAACTGATGCTGATATATCCGATGCTTTCTGTAGAAAATGCGGTGATAAGCTGGAGTTCATCATTATCTGTCCAAGTTGTGATGCAGAAGTACAGCCTGATGATGTCTTCTGCAGGAAATGTGGACAGAAGCTTGGTTGATCTTTCTTATTAATGATGAAGATGAAATAATGCTCAATATGAAATAATGTTCAATAAGTAATGTAATATCAATGGTAGTTATGAATTGAGATAATTATGAAGAATGAACATTTATGTTTTTGAAAGGATATGTTCAAAGGACCTTTCCATTCTTTATGATATCTTTTGTGGTTCCATCCATGTATGTTACCGCCATACTTGGTTTATTGAACAGGAAATCACGGTGTGTCTTTGAATTATTGGTCCCGTTGTTCATGTCCATATTGTTACCAAAGGCAATATGGGCTGTTTCCCCTGCCTTTTCATCCTCCAGAAGGTTTCCGACCAGTCTAGCATTGGGATTGAGCCCTATGCCAAGTTCTCCGATCGTTGAGGCCATCTCATCTATCGTGGTCAGTTCCCATAGATGTTTCACCATCTCCTTATCCTCACATTCCATGTCTGTCAATATACCATTTTTGATGGTCAATGTAAGTGGAACATCCAACATTCCAATGTCTCCGATGCTCCCATCCACAACTACTTTTCCACTACCTTTGGTCTCTGTTGGTGCACACCAGATCTCCCCTGCTGGGAGGTTTCCAAAGCTTTTCTTGTCAATAATGACGTCCGTGGAGAAGCACCGATCCTGAATATCAAGTATAAGATTAGTTCCTAATTCAGTGGTTATGTGAACCTCTTTTGCCTTATTGAACTTACTTTTCAAATCCATGGCATCCTTAACTATCTGTTCATAATCCACATTCATTGGCCCCTTGTACATCATTTCCTTTGTTATACCAGGGGCATGAGCCACTCTGACATCATAGGCGATCTCATCATAAAGCAACTCAACACGAAATGGTGTTTCCTTCGCATCGCCATGGAAGGCATTGACAACCACATTATAATCTTTGAAAATTCCTTTTAACTGTTCCGGAAGTTTTTCCAGAGGTCTTTGGTGTTGAGAAATGGAATATAGATCGGTCTTCAGACCACCTAATCTCTTGGCACCACTGATGAAGGCATGACCGATATCCTGTTTTTCTTGATCTGTGACCACAAGAATATTCTGACCCTGGTCAAATGAAAGCACATTCTTCAGAGCTTTCTCCGCACCTTCGACCATCTTATTATAATTGGAGCATCTCTTGAAATCATCTTTGTTTGCTAATTCCATTATTTCAGCCATATTCTGCCTCCTATTTACGTGGGTTTTTATATTCTCATTCTATAGACTCGTTCAGCATCAGACCATGCCTTTCAGTGGGCCTGATGTTGCGGTCTTGTCTCTCAGAGCGGTATGAGGGGTGGGTCTCGATCAGTTTTCCTTTAGCTTAGCAAGGTTCTTCTCGAAGAGTTCCTCAGATATCTTTCCATCCTCGAATGCCTGCCTCAGTCGGAGAACACGCTCGTCCTCTTCAGGTGCTTCGAGAGTGGAGTCGATCGCTTCCTCTGTTTCAATGTCAGGTTCCACTTCATCTGTAATTTCAGGTTCTGCATTGATATCTGATTCAGTCTCAATATTTTCGGTTTCCATCTCGGATGATATATCTTCGGATATATCAACATCTGAATCCTCTGGAATCTCATCATCAATGATTGAATCGCCTATCTCTTCGGGAGACATTTCCTCCTCAGGTATAGGTGGTTCTTCCATGTTGTCGATGTCTTCTGGAACTTCATCATCAATGATAGAGTCACCTATCTCTTCGGGGGACATCCCCTCCTCCGGTATAGGTGGTTCTTCCATGCCGTCGATGTCCTGTGGGATCTCATCTTCTGGCAGATATTCATCATCTGTCATATCGCCATCCAGTTCATCTCCGCCATGTAACTCATCATCTTCGATGCTTGTAACCTGGGCTGGTGTGTATTCCTCCGATTCAGGAGTATCTTTCCAGATCATCATGGCAATGAACATGCCGACCACAAGTCCAACGATCAAAAGAACGATCATCATTCCGATCGCTCCATAGTTGGTGGACTCCTCTGGTGTCAGTTCAACTGTGTGTCTCAATTCGACAATGTTACCTGCTTTGTCCTCTACCTCTATTACAATGGTATTGAGTCCATAGCTCAGGAACACGGTCCTTTCGAATTCGGATATTCCTCTTGTAGAATCCACAGTCACCTGCTTTCCATTGACCAGAACTCCTCCGATCTTCAGTTCTTCTTCATCTATCTCAGCACTGAAGGTGAAGTTGTCAGTATGTACCTCTGTTGGGAGTTCATCAAGGGTGATCATAGGCATTGTTTTGTCAAGAGTGATGTTCAACCAGTCATCAATGGTATTGCCTGCCATGTCCATGAATAATAGGTGTAATACATTCTCACCTTCCAATAGGTCCACAACCGTCGAGAAGGATCCATCGCTGTTCACAGTGATCTCTTTTCCATTTATGGTCATGTATCCTGATTCATCAACTTCTCCAGTTATTGTGATCTTGTCCTTATTGGTCCTTGAGCCTTCCTCGCTAACGAATCCCTCAAAGACTGGCATATTCAGATCCAACACGATTGTCCTTCTGACCTCTGCTTTGTTTCCTGCAAGGTCTATGGCAGATATAGTGATCATGTTCTTGCCATCTTCGAGGATGACATATGCGGAGAATTCTCCATTTGCCACATTTACATGCTCAACCTCGACACCAAATATGTCCAAGGTGGCATCTGTCTCTATGAGACCTGAGATCTCATAATGATCATCTGTTGTGTATTCTGTGTTTGTTTCTGGGGTCTTAACATTCAGGGATGGCAATCCTGAATCTATCAAGAAGGTCCATGATTCCGTGAAGGTGTTGCCAGCCTGATCCATTATGGATGCTTCGACACTGTGGATACCATCATCCATTTCAGATGGTGAAGAATAACTGATAGTACCTAGTGGGAAGCCTTGTACTGGCGATGGTGCTGTTGAATCTAAATCATCGACAAAAGGTACATTGGTGGAGGCCTGTGGTGTTACATCGACTCCATCAACTATCATCTTTGGACTATCCGGTACCAATTCTCCGAAATCATCCTTGAAATTTGCTGTTATTATTGGATTGCTGTCGCGCATCACTTCCCCATCTCCTGGACCAAAGCCACTGCTTGTAGGTGCTATGGTATCGTACCTGAGATCGATTGGAAGTAGCATTGTGAATGGAGCTTCACCAGGTCCAATGTACAAAGCACCTTGTAATGTTACTCCTTCCTTTGCACTTGGAAGATCATATCCCAGATCCAATTTTGATGTTGTGTATGCGGATAATGGTGTATCCGATTTCCACTGATCTGGGTTGTCTGGTGTAAGATCCACTCCTTCACCCTCAACACCAAATCCAAGTCCCTGCACATTTGTTATATCTATATCAAAGTGAGCTGGTATTGTTTTCAGAGCGAATCCATATATTATGATTATATAGTTTCCATCTGGAGGTCCTATGAGTTTCACCTGTTCATCTGCATCGAAATCCGCACCTATCGCAAAGCCCTCCTCTCCTTCAGCCTTTCCGTCTCCATTTTCATCATAGAAGACTCCAAGATCCAGGTCGGGGGCATTATCATGACCGTATATGTGCACATCGAATATTAGGCAGTCTTTCAGGGTAACTTCTATTGTTGTATTACCTGAAGCCAGCTGATCCTCGAAGGTATCGTAGTTGCTCCAGTCTGGGTCATCCTCCCATACCTCCAAATCTTTGTAGCTGACTGGTGCTGATGGTCCTGCTGCTACACCACCGAAGTGTCCGCCGAGATCTATATTGGAAACTCCACTTACACTTGCTGTACCCGCCAGTTCATTGGTGACTATGCTTATTTTATCAGAGTCTAGTGAGTAGGTTCCGACCCTTCCCTTAATTGGCTCAAGGTCTGAAGTACCATTCATGTGTACATTGTGTAGAGCGATGACATTCAGTCCGGCTCCTATATCTGGAGCACTGTATTCAAGTGGCCCGCCACTTGAAGTGAAGAAGGTCGCGGTCTCTGTACTACCACCATTTAATTGTAGTCCATGTGGTCCGTATCTATCTCCTGTGAAGGTATCTCCTGACTCTGGATTTACTATCGTGAGTGCTCCAAAGGCAAATGCATCGATATCTGTTTGGCCTTTCCACCATTCTGCATTTATGAGCAGCTTGGTGTTGGAATCTGTGAAAGTTCCCTGGTCTGGGATGTCTACATAGTAGAATCTCCAGTCACCAGCCTTTCCTCCAGCTCCATCATATCCTGAGAGCATCATTGCCGGGTCGAAGAGTCTGTTCGTGTCATAGTATGAGTAGGTGACTTCCACATCTGCTCCATCTTGCGGCGCTGAAAGGAAATCTAATTGTCCAACTATTGGGTCGAAGACATATCTTCCATAGCTGTAATCGATCTCAAAGAAATCCCCCGATTTCAGACCTGTGTAATTATAGTATGCTACTACTCTGTCCCCAGGTGCCATGACCCAGTTGTTAAGAGTTATGTCTCCAGTAACTGTATCTATTTTGTAATTAAGAACCCCATCAGTATCTGACTTTACCAATTTGAAGACACCGCTGGTATTCTCGTAGTAGAATGTATTTGGTGCTGAATTTCCTATGGCATTCAAGTTATCATAGAGTACGGAGAACGAATCCTGGCCAGCACTGGCAGAATCAACCACTACCTCATTCTTTACTTCATTGAAGGTGTTCAGTTTTATCTTTCCTTCTATAGTTCCAGAATAATCGTAGTATGAATGAACAATCTCTCCGGCTCCAAGGGTCCAGCCATTAAGGGTTACCAAACCTGTATTGTAATTGATATTATAATTAGGTGATCCCGCGCTGGCACTCTCAATCATCGTGGTCCATACACCTGCATTTTGAAGATACAGAGTATTGCCGGTGGTTGTCGATATTCCTTTATTTACCAGATTGAATTCGCTTTCTCCTCCTACGGCTGTAATGCTGATCTCATCCTTGACTGGTATCTGAGCCATAAAGTATTGAAGCCCATCTGTCAAAGCATTTCCATTCCTGTATACCTGGTATCCAAGACTATCAGTGATCGATTTTGCACTATTATACAAGTTGACATTGGCTATCGTTAGCTCTGTGACACCAACAGCGTATGTTCCATAGTTGGCTGTCACGACCATACCCCAATCAAGGGTAGTTCCGAACAAAATATCACCTGTCTGAAGGTTCAATGTATAATCGATTCCCTCGATCAGCAGTTCACCGTCAATGAACACAGTATAAGTTCCCGGTCCGATCTCGTATCCTGCTTCGAACGTATCAATGTTGGCAGTTGTGGTGCTATTATCTTCTGCGATCAAGATCTCCTGATTTAAATACTCTCTACTATTATTCAATATTATCTCTCTGGATACTGTATTGAACTTGGACAGAGCAATTCCATCCTCCTTCGTCACAAATGAATCCGGTATGATATTGGTATGTGAAAGCGTGAATTCAGTCTTTTTCGTTATGTTTGTGTATTCGACTCCGTATTCGTACTCTACGCACACTGAAGCTCCTTCAGGGATTCCACTTTCAAGCTCATAAGCTGCGGATGTATTGAAGGTGATGACTCCAGTATCATAATTTACATCATACCAGGATTCATTAGTGATTGGCAAAGTTCCATTGTAATAATTTGTGGAATTATAGCTGTACCAAGCGTATAGATAATCACCAATCTCGAAGTCCCAGTCGAGAGTGAAAATACCCGTATTGTAGTCGAATGAAGCCCAGCCATTGTCCCATGTATCATCAACAGAGCCGTTGAGTGTTCCAGGGGCTCCAAGGTAATACCAGGCGCCATATGTGTACACATAAAATACTTCAGTACCAGGAACGATATTTTCATGGTCAAGTAGTACCGAAGTGAACCCTCCTGTTGCAGAGTTCTCAAGGACTGCTTCGTTGGTGATATTATATGTGTTATGATAAGTGTATGATACGTTATCCAAAGCAACACTTGTTACGTTATTCAAACTTCCATAAACCTCATAGTATGGGACATGATCTAGTGTGAACTCCGTCTGGTTGAATGTTGCATTGGAAGTAGACAAATGCGTCTCATTTGATATTGTGTAGTTCAAGGATGTGAACGAAAATGAATCAACACCGACAAAGTTCTCAACAGCATTCATTGCTGGCTTATCACCGAATTCGAAATTCGGGTTGTTTGCTGCAACATTGATGACCATTGGAATAACAGTGGTCTTTCCAACATTTGTTGTTGATGTTATTGCTCCCTCGTATGAACCGACACCTTCTGCTATTGCCTTTGCACTGTCAAGTGTGGCTGTGAAGGTTCCAGATGCTCCTGCTGGGATCGTCAATGCGCTATCTGAAAGTGTTACCCAGTCCCATGTTTGTCTTGAATAGTACTCTGCTTTTATGAATATATCCAATTCTTCTGCGAGTGCCGCCATGTTACGGCTCCATATAGCAATTCCATCATGTATCCTGTTATTGTCGCTTTGATCATGTACTCTACATTCCAGAACATTTCCACCTATGAATGCTCCTGACATTCTGTTCCTCTCTGCAAATAAGACTGGTGGATTATCGTATGGTCCTGCATTCAGATCACCATTCAGCTTTCCATCGCCATTCTCATCGGTCCAGTCATATAGTTCCAGCCAATAATCTGATGAAGTCGAGTATTGTGTTATCTTGACCAGATCTGTGCTTGTCCAGAGGCTGTTATCGACTTCGCTTATAAGTTCTCCATCTGGTGTGTAGAATCCAGTCTCATTCAATATGGTCCATCCATGGCCATAATCTGCATCTCTTGTTATGGTAGCGATCCCTTCTCCTGCCTTGAGTATCTCTCCTGCCATCAGATCGACATCGATACTGTTTGATAGGTCATGATTGTCAATGGTGAAGGTCTGTTCCAGATTCTCAGGGAGTGTATTCTCACTCACTAATTTGGCGAAGGCATCATACCTTTCTCCACCATAATCGCCAGGTACCCATGATGTTGGTGTTATAACTGAACCACCCATGTTTGATGCGATCTTGGCAGATTCCATAACGTCAACAAATCCAGCTCCCTGTGAGAGCACATCATAATCGATATCCTCTGCTCCAGACATTAGAATTGAACGTGCTGTTTCTATGTCCAGTGGATTGGTATGTGTGTCATCATATGCATCAGCTATTACTGCAATAGCAGCTGCCAGGTTTGAACTTGTCAATGCCTGACCAGACCAAATATTGACCGTGTCTGTGTAAACCGCATTTGGGCCTCTGTCATATTCTGCCCAGAGAGGTTCTGATACGAATCCGAAGTAAGCTCCAGAAGCAACAACATCTGGCTTTGGATTTCCCATCATTGTCGGTCCCCTTCCGGAGACTGTGATTATATCACCATATGATGGATTGGGTCCGCTATCCTGCTCTTCGACTATCCTGTAGAAGAAGTCAGTTGATAAACCAGCTGTGATAACTCCTGGTGCTGATCCAGGTGAGGAAACAGTTCCATATCCAGAGCCTGCACCACCTGATGTGGCTGTGAATATTGTCTTTCCATCTCCATATTCTGTGGCTAACCAGTCAACATATCTTGATGTGAAATCTCCACCTGCTTCATAAGCACTTGTGGCCAGGGAACTACTGTATATATCTGCTTCATCGCCAGTTCCTGGAATTCCATCATAACCTTCTATAGCAAAGATCATACCATCGTACATTGGATCAGTTATGCCTATTATTTTTGCATCTGGTGAAATTCCCAGGCAGGGCTTGACATTTATGTCGTTCCTGTGGTTTAATAATCCTTGCCCGGCTACTGCCGAGGCTCGAGATGTTCCTGCTGTCAGATCAAGTGCGTACTCACCATACATGGCAACCATCTCACCGTTCAAAGGAATGACATTATCAACACCGCTCCTTTCGGCAAGTCTTTCTGAATATGGTATTGGTAATCCATCATATTCATAGCTGATCGTAATGGCATTTCCAGTCTGGTTACTCGAGAATGTTATGACAACCTCTTCAGAGTTCTGATAGTCAACTGTGTAATTACCGGACTCATCAACTAATAGTCCATCGATGTGAACCTCCCAGGAATTGTTCATAACTCCAACATTGCCAAGCACGGCAGTTGTTCCTGTATCAAGGGTTAATGCTTCATCAGTAACAACACTTGCCTGACTGATATAGTATATCATACCTCCAGATCTGTCTGCCAGACCATTTCCATCCATGTCTCTCCAGGATATCTCGTCACCCATCACACAAGCCTTTTCATCTGTGAAGTCTTGGTCATAATCCAGATCCACATAGACAGTATCATAAACACTATCTATAGTGGAATCCACAAGAAGTACCTTGGAGTAATTGAATATTTGGCCAGAATAATTGTTCACGTATGTAGCCAGGTTCTCATCCATCAGAGTTCCAAGCCTGTAAACACCACTTACACTATCGATTCCAGTAACTGTGTATGCTGTCTTGATCACTGTTGGGTTAATAGTACCAATAGATTCAATATCTGCATCCACGAAGTCATTTTGATAATGTGCTTTCACGTATCTGATTTCATACTTAGTAACTGTTCCGACATTTCCATCGTCACCTGGTGCTGCCCAAGTAAGGTCTACTGTACCATCCCGACTTGTTGCGGTAGCAGTAAGGCTGATAGCATCTGGTGCTACATCATCGACCCTTGCAGTTCCATTTGGTGAGTTTGATACGAGAGGGTTGTTCATACTCATCTCATCCTTTGCTATTAATGCAAAGAAATATTTGACGCCCTCATCAAAACCTGCGCCACTGAAATTAAGGTATACATGGTCGCCACCTACAGGAACAAAGCCAAAGGTTGCCTCAAAGTTGGACTGGACGATAGACGCTCTCTGAGACACTGGTGTTGAACCCCATGTCGCATCTGTTACTGGGGCTGTATCATATCTGATCTCATAATTTTTAACCGAGCCTACCATTCCATCATCTCCTGGTGATATCCAGTCGAGCATTATTTGTCCATGGTTATCGCTCTGCCCTACGTTAAGAGTGGTCACTGCGGGTCCAATGATATCATTCTGGACTATTGCATTATCGCAGTTTGATACAGAGGCATTATTATCTCCATCATCTGCCTGGATCGCAAAGTAATAATCTATTCCTGCCGGTGGAGCAGACCAAACGGCTCCATCTGTTGTTCCTATGATAAGGGATTGGAATGAACCACCTTTAAGTGGTGCGTCAACTGAGAAGTCTCTTGAGTACGTTCCAGATACACCATAATCAGATACAGTGTCTGGAATTGTATCCCAATTTGTTTCATCTATTGTTGATGTGTAGTATTTCACAATATATTCCTGTGCCCATCCAACCATGCCATCATCTCCTGGTGCGGTGAAATTGAGATAAACAGTTCCGTGATCTGGGCCAGTTTCGACATTAAGGTCAGTGATCTGTGCTGGCTTGATAGTGTCGCTCGCTCTTGATACTGCTGAGCCATTGGGGTTTGAAATTGCTCCCATATTACCCGCTATATCAATTGCTATTATGGAGAAATAGTAAGTTGTGCCTGATAGGGGCATCATAAGAGTGTAGTTCTCAGTACTTCCTACGGATTTAGGGTTCCAGTTCAATGAATCTGCATAAACTGTAGCGGCCTGGAACTCTGTATCATTTGTGATGTCGCTGGTACTGTATCTCAGCTCATAGCTGTCTGTATCTGTTATTGCAGTCCACTCTAAATATACTTGAGTGGAATTAGCTCCAGGGTATGCGGTTGGATCGATTCTTGCTGGTGCTATAATATCATCTGTGACAGCTGCATTGTCTGTATTTGATACTTCTCCTGCATTACCTGCTTCATCAACAGCAACTATAGCGAAATAATAATCAGTGCCAATATCAAGTCCTGTCAAAGTATATGTTTCGACCAGGTTTGCATCTTTTGGCATCCATGTCTGCACATACTCATCGGCTAAGTAATCAAAGCATACCCAGTTGGTGATCGGGTCTTCAGAGTATTTTATGACATAATTTGTTGCAGTTCCTACGTCTGCATCATCTCCTGTTGCTGTCCAGCTTAGGTCCACTGTGCCGTGTATAACTCCATCTGTTGCCATAAAGTCAGTGATCTGGTCTGGTGCTGTGGTGTCCTCATTGGTCATTGCATCTGGGTTGTTTGAGAAATCACCATGGTTATTTGCTTCGTCTGTTGCTACTATATTGAAAAGGTAGTTTGTGTTTGCATCTAATCCCGTAACTGTGTAACTCTCTGCACCGCCTACGGATGTTGGAATGTATCCATTTGATTCTTTCAGAACTATGCGCTGTGAGTCAGGAACATTATCCCATGTGAAATATATGTATGATACTTCGATCTTGTTGACGAGGATAGAGGGAGAAAAAGAGATCTCGCCAAGATCATAGTTCACTGAATAAGCTGCTCCTGGAACTTCGACACCATCTGCATAAACTACGATACTGCCGATCTTCACGCTGCCATGACTCAATTTTGTGGATAATTTGACTTCTGCAGAATCACTGCTGAATGTGAGTTCCTTGATAACAGGAACTTCAATGTCCAGTTCAGGGTTATTTGGTGTGGAATATACGGTTGCTGTTTCATTTGTGCTCACATACCAGGTATCGGTTGTTTCGCCAGTATCAAGGTATGTGCTCATAGAATTGTAGTCGAACACAATTGGCCATCCAGCATAGGGTGAATTGAATTGATAATCTGCTGTTACGATATCTCCCAATTCCAAAGCTGGTGTGAATGCGATAATGCCAGTATCAAGATCAAGTGTGTAATCTGTACCAGAGGTGATGGCTGTACCGTTCACGTAAATCGCGAATGTTCCAGGCATTATTCCACCAGATGATAATGATGTCTCATTCTCTCCACCAACTGCTTCCAGTATGGTCTCTCCAATTGCTTTTAGAGTGGCTGGAACTCTTGCCTGTGTGCCTTGAAGATCAGGGTGACCGAAATCTATCCCGCCTTCTGGTATAGCAACATTTGAGCCAGTGCCTATGTAACCAGCAACCCAGGCATCCTGTGCATAGTGTTGCTTAGAGTCATACAATGATGCAGGTGAATTACCATTATCATTTCCATTGGCAAACAGGTTCTTCTCTTCTGGGTTTGTCATATCTAGTGATGTGTCTGGGTAAGCATAAACTCCATACACTCCAGAAAGACCTGCAATCTCATCCAGGCTGTTCAATGGGACGTCAAGAACATGGGTCATGAGCATGTTCTCATCTCCAGTATTCTTTGTGCCAAGAAGACCTTTGTATTCATATTTAGCAAGAGCAGTAGCCAGTTGTGCAGTATCTGTTGTGGCGACTATGACCTTGGTCATGCCCTTTGTGCCTTCTTTCATGAATTCTCCCAGGGCTGGATCTATCTTGGAAGATATATCACCAGCTAGGGTAGTGTCATCTACGATCTCATCGATCAGGTTGTCTATAAGCCCGTCAGATGTGGCATCATTGGTCATAAGGTTGCCCATTGATCCAAATGCAGATAGCACGAACAGCCAAACTATACATACGCTCAAATATTTCTTTGTCTTGGTTTCAGACATAATGTTCCCTCTCTCTCACTTTATTACTTTATTAAATTTGTAATAAGATATTGTATTGGGGATACACTAAGTATATTTATACATTACTCTTTTCATATACTATTACTTTATAAATGGTGGATAGTAATGGCTGAGTAATAGCCTCTCTGTTTTTCTCTCTGTTTTAACATATATCATTACGCTATTTTTCAGTAATGAATTCTATTTAGGTCTGTGTATTTTTCCATATTATTCTATGTTTGAAAATATGATAGATCCCAATGATCATATCAACTATCTTTTTTTGGCTTTTTTTCATTACCTTTTCCACGTTTTTTAACGGCGTAAAATATCGTAATAAATATACTGCCTATCAGAACCAAAAGTGCAAGAATTTTGTAGGGGGGCCATGGATTTATTTCATCAATTGTATAATCTATATCATATATAATTCCATTTTCACCATATTCTTGCGTCATTATGACGGCTGTATAGTTCCCCGGAACTCCGTCAAGGGGGACATAGTATTTGCCAGACCATTTCCCGGATGAGCTCTTCTTCAGATTCACGACCTTGCCATCTGCCATATTGACCTGCACTCCCTCCGTCCCAGGGCTTGCTGGAACATTGAATTCAAGGGTCTGTCCGAAGAACCCATTATATTTATCGCTTTTTGGATATAATATTATCCACGACGATATTGAATCTATGAACTCAATGGTGCCCTCCTCTCCGTAATGATTATTGGTGAATGGGTCTGTATCCGATATGCCCATGACATTGTTGTCGTACATGCAGAAATCAGCATTGCTGTAGTCCTGCGAATCCTTTTCATAGCCATCTCTGGCCCCCACATCTAGCCTTTCTCCCCAGGCAGTGGAAGATGCCTCGGCCAAAACGGTCATGTTCGCTTCACTCAATAATATCCCGCTCTTATAGGCTTTCATATTGAATCCATAACTGTGTGATATGGATGGATTGAACCCTTCCGTAATCGAGTCAGGGGATGGGTCATAGATGGTATAATATGGAAATGATAGGCCGAATTGGCTAGCATATTCATTGATCGGAGATTCCTTTGTTTCATGTAAATATTTATCGGGCCAGTCAATTAAATAGAGCAAAGTGTAAGAATCACTCATCAAGATATATTTTGTATCCGGATCGATGGTGGTATTTGATGGCATCTGTAGTGGGTTGACGATCATGACCGCATCGTATTTCTTGTGGTCAATATCAAGGGCTGATGAGAACACCCTGATCCCATTGTCCCTCATCCTCTTCGCCATTGAAAGCATGCCGCTGGGGCTATCATCTACATTTCTTGTGTGGCTTCTACCGTCAAACAATACAGAGGCCATCGTCTTCTTTGGAATTGAGAGCAGGTACACGATCTTTGAGCTCTCACCTGTTCTGAACTCGATGAACCCGTCCTCTTGAATGGTCACGTCATATACCCACCGACCATCATTTCCATTGTCCTCGGCCTGGCCGATCTCCCCACCCTCGATCCTTACGTCTAATGCCACACCTTCCGTCACTGTGACATTCAGCCTGAACTCCTCAGCGGTGATCAGGTCGTATTCGGGTATGATCTTGTGCTCATTGGTATTCTCTTTGCCGCTCAGCCACTTGAATATACTGAGGGTGAATTCGGTGTCGTTCCCGTATTGCAGCCCAATGACCTCATCTCCATTCCATATGAACTCTGTGTCTGTGACCGCGATGATCCTTCCATCTCCATAACTGGATGCAGCAACGATCGGGGCGTTTGGAGGGATGCCTACATCGGTTGTGTTCGCTATCGCGATCGCATTTCCGGACAAGTTCATTGAATTGGTGAAGTAAAGGCAGAAATCCTCAACGCCCAGGAATTTTGAATCGGCGATTGGCCAAATGGTATAATCTGGATGGGAGCTGCCTACATCATCGACCTCGTTTGAATTGAAATGGATACCAAAGTTCTCGGCCAGTGGATTTAAGAAGGCCGACGTATACCAAGATGTTGCTCCCTCCATCTCGTGCTCGCTCATGATAAGCAGGCCACCGCCCCTCTCTGTGAAGTCAAGAATGGCCTGAATCTCCTCATCACGGAATGACTCCTGATATGCCATTCCCAGGACGAGCACATCACCTTCACCTTTATCGACTATTGCATATTCCAGAGGGGCCGTGTTGGCACTGACTAAGTATCCCTCGCCCTCCAGTAAAATGGCAAGGTCAGAATAACCTATAAACCCTGTGTCCCAAAGCGACCACCATTGACGATGGCTTTCATCGAAGATTATCTCTTTGATGTCTGTATCAGTGATTGAATTGCGTACTCCTGTATCATTATGACCTTCGTAATGAGCGCTATCATTATTCACTGCCAATACTGGCATGATTAGAAAAAGTATGATCATCGCAGATAATAGACCAATTAAATATTCTTTCAAAGGCACCATTACATCGTACAACATAATGGGAGATAAGTATATTTCGGTAATATGAAATATCGTCGAAATCTATTCTGCATCTCTCTATATTTTAGAAAAGTAATTATATATTAATTTTATTATTTAATATATTGAATTAATAGCTGTTTTTACTAATTATTTGAAGAAAATAGATATAAATAGCTTTAAATATATTAACTATAAAGTACGCGAAAAGGTATAAATACCTGTACTTACATAATCTATTAACGATGTAGTATATGGTGTAAGTGGGCAAACACTACAACACATACTTATTACGAACCAAGATGAAACGGAGAATTAAGAGGAGGAAACTGAATGGATAATGATAAAGGAACTAAACAGTTTGTGAGCATGGCAGTTGCTATTGTTATAGCACTAAGCATGATTCTATCCGCTACTGCACTGTTGATCAACATTCCAGTTAATGTAACTGGTGCTGACGTCAGTGAAGAGCAGGTAGTCGCACAACCACCAAGCACAGAAATATGGTTGAAGAATGCGAGATTCAATACAGCAATGGGAGACCCGGCAATGCCTTCTACCCTTGGAATCAACGCATACCCAAACCATGTCAAGGGTACATACATAGTGCAGAAGAGTGGAGCAGTAACCGAGGAATGGAAAGCTGATATCGCCAGGGCAGGCGGAGAAATACTCAGCTACATCCCGGACAATGCTTTACTTGTACGTATGGACAACAGTGCAAAAGGTAGAGTTGAGGCGGTAAATGGCAATCAATGGACTGGTATATACCAGCCAGCCTACAAGATCAGCCCAGAGCTGGACGGTAGGCATGGTGAAGTGACCGTTAACATTGATATTTTCGATGGAGGCAACAATGGTCCGGCAGTAAGATTACTGAAGGACAACGGAGGTACAATAATATCTGTTGTTAGGAACGATAATATCAACAAGATCGTTGCAAAGTTCGATGCTTCCCTGATGGGCGATCTCGCCTCATTCCCAGATGTTAGCTGGATGAGCGAGGGCGTACAGAATAAGATCGTCAATGACGGATCAGTTCTCATCGCTCAGTCTGGTGTTCCACCAACATCAGCTATAATCCATGGCTATGGAATACAGGGCCAGGGGCAGGTAGTTGCAATTGGTGATTCCGGTCTGGCAGAAGGATTGGGAGCTACTGATGTAGACCACGACAACTTCAATGGCGGCGGATATGACGTCGGCTCTGGAGACAAGGTTTTGGACTACTACGTACCAGGAGATGCAGATGGTGCACTTGGTGACGAGGCTGGAGCTTCATACCACGGTAGCCACGTTGCAGGTACAGTATTGGGTGACGGAGCACCATATGGCGCATACACTACAGCATCATATGATGGTCACGCATACATGGCTCAGGTTATTTTCCAGGATATGGGTAGAGAAGATGATCCCGCTACACCAGTAGTAAATGAAGTGGAGTTCATCTACTCACCAACTGATTCCTACAATGATATGTTCTTTATCACAGAGGAAGCAGGCGCCAAGTTCCACACGAACAGCTGGGGCGGCGGATTTGGATACATGAGCGATGCACAGCAAGAGGATCTGTACATGTGGGACAGCCAGGATTACACCATCCTTTTCGCAGCAGGTAACGATGGCGCTGCAGACACAGTTGGTTCACAGGCAGAGTTGAAGAACGGATTTGCCGTTGCTTCACTTTCTGCAACAGGAACTTCACTGTCTTCTTTCAGTAGCAGGGGTCCAGCCGTTGACGGTAGGATAAAACCTGACATAGCATTCTGTGGAGAATCCATCATGTCTGTAGACGGCGGTGGAGGATTCCAGTCCATGCAGGGAACAAGTATGGCGACACCTGGTGTTGCCGGTAACCTTGCATTGGTTCGCCAGTACTACACAGAGGGATGGTACCCAACTGGTGCTGAGATCTCAGCAAACGGTTTCAATCCATCCGCTGCATTGATAAAGGCCACTGTCTTGAATGGTGGTAATGATATCAGCAGCTCAAGACCTGACTTTTCTCAGGGCTGGGGCAGATTGAACTTGGATGACAGTTTGTATTTCAGTGGAGATGCAATGAATGTGTTCGCACATGATAACTTAGAGGGAATGGTCACAGGAGATTACATTGATTTCCCAATAGGTGTCGATTCTGGTGCATTGGACTTCACAGCAACTGTTGTATGGACCGATTACCCAGGTAATCCAACTGCAGCCAAGATGTTAGTTAACGATCTCGGCCTGCTTGTTATGGGACCCGGTGGAACACAATGGAGAGGTAACAACCATGCAGGTGGTTACTCTCAGGCCACTGGAACTTCCAATAACTATGACAGTCTCAACAATGTAGAGGATGTTAGGATAAACAACCCAGCAGCCGGTACATATGTCGTAAGGGTATCTGCAGAGAACATCGCAATGGGACCACAGAACTTCGCAGTCGTGATCTCCGGTGCACTCACTGATGGATACGGAATGGTCTTCATGGACAGAACAGTTTATGATGATGCAGATTCCATAACCGTGACAGTTGAGGACTCAAACAACCCAGCACCAACCGTTGATGTTACTTTGACAACAGCAATAACTGGTGACTCAGAGACAATAACACTTGGATGGACAGCTATTCAGTCTGGTGTCTACAATGTAGGTGCCCCGATAGCAACCAATGTCGCTTCCGTTGCAGCAGATGGTGTATTGCAGGTCGCTCATGGTGACACAATAACAGCATCATATGATGATGGAGACCCAAGTTTCACTGCGACAACCGTTGCATGGGCTGATTTCCACGGACCTTTGATAAGCAATGTGTTCGTAACTGGCATCACAGGTACAACTGGTGTTCCAACATGGGACACGGATGAGAATGCTGACAGCCTTGTGACCTACAGGACTGCAGAGGTAATATCACCTCCAATACCTGCAGGATCTTGGCTGACTTCATCTGTCGGTGACCTATCACTTATGCACAGTGTTCCATGTAAGGGCCTTGCAGAAGATACCAAGTACGAGTTCTATGTCGAGTCAACTGACTGGCGTGGAAGGACAACCATGGACGACAATGGTGGACGTTTCTACACATTCAGGACAACAAGCGCAGCCTCTGGTGGTGCTTTGATCCTTCTTGTGGACGATGACATCGGTAGTGTATCTGATATAGATGGTGCACCATTCGAATTGGACTGGATGAACAACCTGGACAACTACGGATGGACCTACACACACTGGGACATGAACATCCTTGGATCTCCAACAACAGCAGATCTTAATCAGGCTCCAATGATCATCTGGACCGTGTCTGAGGGATACCCACAGATCGGTGTTGATGACAGAGCCGCTCTGAAAGGATACCTTGACCAGGGCTTAACATCTTCCGGTACAGTGCCAATGGCATTGGTATCTGGTCAGGATGTAGGCTGGGACATGGGACCTGAAGGAACTGATGTCAACGTAGCCTGGCTCGCAGATTACCTGGCATCCACTTACAACAGGGATGATGCAGACGGCGGAGCCGGTAATGAAGGTGACCGATCAGGGAACCCACCTGGGCGGGTAGACGGTATCATTCCAATGATGGTCAATGATATCGGCCATCCTCTGAACAGCATATACTCCTTCAACAACATGGACCTTGAGCAGACCGTTTACGGCGCAGACAGGTTCTGGCCGGACAGTCTCGATGTAGCACAGAATATCCAGGGAACAACAGGAGTTGCTTCATGGGACTATGACTCCAGCCAGGTCGCAGGCGACTGCGCTGCTGTCGCCCAGATCGATGGTGGATTAGCTGGAAACGCAAGGATACAGTTCGAGGGATTCTCTCATGATATGCTGACTACCACAGGTGCAGCAAACTGGGATCCAGCAGGATCACCACCAACAATAGATGCTTACAGAGCAGGTGTTCTTGATGAGACAGTTCAGTGGCTTCTTGGTGGAAACCACCCAACAGTCGATCTCGCAGATCCAATTGGCGGAGAGACCATAACAGCAGCAGCAACATACACGATCGATTGGACTGTTGCAGGGGCCTCATCTGTAGATGTTTACTACAGCGCCAACAGTGGTCAGGAGTACATCAAGATAAACGGTGCTCCATTGCCAGGTACTCAGACAAGTTTGTCATGGGATATATCTGCCCTTGAAGACGCTGACACCTACAGGGTGAAGGTCGTTGCTCTCGGTAGTGCTATCTACTCAACACTGAGTGATTACAGCGAGTCCTTGAACTTCGAGATAGACCACGATATTGACAACACACCACCAATAACCATACCAGGTTCTGTTAACACAGATCTGAACCCGATCGCAGCAGGTGACACAGTTGTTCTGACAGCGACCATTGATGATTCGACCACTGGAATGTCTACAATTCAGGCAGCCGAGTGGTGCATTGCATTCTCACCAGCAACAACACCAAGCTGGCCAGGAACCGCAATGAGTGCTCAGGATGGCACCTTCGACGCTATGATCGAGGGAGTTACGGTAACCATACCAGGCTCAACAACATCATCATGGGCAACGGGTGTAACACATCACTTGTGGGTCAGAGGACAGGACAGCGCAGGTAACTGGGCCGGTTCCTACGAGACAGAGATAACTGTCACAGGAGTCGCCGTACCACCATCAACCTATGATTTCGGAGGACTTGCAACAGGATGGAATTTCGTATCCTTCCCTGTTGACGTTACCAACACTGTATTGTCTGTATTCGATGATGACACCTGGGGTGACGGTGGAACCGATTGGGATATTATCACATGGTATAACCCAAGCGAAGTTGATCACTGGAAGACCTATGACAAGAACCAGGCAGCAGCTGGCCTTGCACAGGACATGCCATTGGCCGATAACATGAAGGGATTCTGGATACACATCACCACAGCAGACAACGACTTCGAGGTCGGTAATGGTGTAGATGATGCATCCACAGGTATCGCTCTGTCTGCAGGATGGAACCTTGTTGGTTACCCTGCAAACGACGATTCATCCTACGATGTTAACGACCTGATAGCAGCCACTGGTGCTACAGCAGTTGAAGGTTACGGAGCTGGACCATACGATCTTGTATCACTTGCCGGTAACTACGTACTTGTACGTGGTGAGGCATACTGGGTCAAGGTTGGATCCGGTGGAACCTGGACAGTCGACTGGTAAGCAAGAACCTAAGCAAAATGAGAGAGCCTTCGGGCTCTCTCCCTTTTAACTTTTTTTAAGATGTGCATTTCCAGGAAATGCATGCATCTTTTTTATCAAACACGAATCTTTACTTCATATATTCTAGTGTTTGATTCGATTATTTTTTATTGTTCAGCTTTGGGTTTGTTTCCATTTGTTATGCTGGTGTGGATAAAACCCCCGCCCATCGTTCTTAGTTCGAATCGCTTTGCGTCTCGAACTAATTATTTGCGAAATTTACGCAAATAAGGACTCCTGGCGGGGCTCAGTTTAACTCCTCGCTTTCAATGCGAGGAGAATATCTTTTTTGCAGGGTCATCAGGTGTCACTCGAATGATCATTGAATATAGTACCCCGACCCTGCTTTAATCGGGTCGAGGCATGCTCGCACAGATCCGCATATTCATTGTAGAGAATATGCTCTGCAACAACTACGCTCTGTTGAAAATACTCCTTGTACTTTCTATTATGATATAATTGTAATCTGTATAATTTGTAAGACTACTGTTATAATATATGTATATAATGTAAATATGATATTTGTAATTCAAATGATATTTATCTAAATAATAATAGAACAATAGAAAGAAAGTATATATTGATTAAATTCTCAACTTGACACGCTTTACTTCTTTCTTCTCTTCCTTCTTTTCCTCTGGTTTTGGTGTTACAGGCTTCTGCTCCGGAGCCAGTGTTGGAACTGGGGTTGGTGCGGGCTTTGCAGGTGTTGGGCTTGGTGTTGCTGGTGTAGCGCCTCCGAGATCCCCAAGTACATCATCTTCCGCATCCTTGTCCATCTTTTCAGCAAAGCTGTTCTCGCAGTTGGTACATTTGCCGAACCTTGTCGCACACATGCTGTGATATTCTTTGCCGCAACTGCATTTTACTATGTCAAGGCCCTTTTTCACGGTTCCCATACAAACATTACATTTCAGATCTTCAGGTGCTTTTAGCTTTTCAAAGGATGAGTCTTTCATCTTTTTCACTTCAATGTCCTCAACCACGACAATGCTTGTTGTAATTGTGTCAGTGAACTTCTGATTGTCCATCAATCTGTGATATGTTATGTCAAGGATCACTGGTTGTTCACCGATGCCCTCTGTGAACTTTATCTTGATCGGTATGGTGATCTGACTGCCGCCTCCCATGAGCTTATCTGTGTTCAGATCTCCATAGTATTCGATATCTCCTAACATTTTGATGGAGATGTCAGTACCCAATGTCTTTCCATTATTGGTGATCGTGATCTCTGTATCCACCCAATGACCTTTGATGACCCTATCGTCTGTGATGTCGGCAGTAAGCTTGGGTCGGAAGTCATCCATTGTGCTCTGTGCTAGTTTGATACTTTGATCTACAAGCTTTATTGCCTGCTTGTGATCTTCAGATTTGATATCTCTTGCTTGCGCGAACAAAGTTTCTGCTTCTTCAACTTTGATGCCAAATTTCTTGGCAGTGGATATCAGCGAGTTTGCTTTATATGTCAGCTCGATGAACTCTTTTTCGATACCCTTTTGAAGATCTGAGATATTGCTCATGCTCTTCTTTGCCAATTCCAATGCATTCATGTATCTCTTTATCTTCAATGATTCTTTTGCATCTTCCAGAAGGCTCAATGTTTCCGTAATATCTATGCCAAAGCCCTTTGCATGGTTTGCTGATGACTCTGAATCCGATATGAAATCTGAAACATGCTTATTCAAAATTGATACTGCTTGATCTGATGCGGTAGTGATCTTCTCGTTTGATATTCTGAACTTACCAGTTTCCATAAATGTTTTGGATTCTGCTATGATGGAGCTTAGTCCTTCCATGTCAAGGCTGAGGCTCACACCCAGATCTATCAATTTGTAGGTGTCTGTTATCTTGGATGATAATTTTGAATAGGTTAGTCTTTGACCTTCTACCAATCCTTCCTTGGCGATTTCCTGAGCTGTCTTGTAATCATGACCGCTCATGGCATTCTCAGCATCCAATTGTAATTTTTTGGCAAGAGATATTTCGACGCCGATCTCTACAGCGGCGTCTATCTGTGACCTGAGAAGTTTCATCTGTTCTTCTGCAACCGAGAACTCCTCTCTTACCTTGTAAAGTTCATCTCCGCTTTGGATCGCATTTTCCAAAGCTTTGACATAATCTCCATTTGTGATGTTCTTCTGGGCATTTTCCAATAAGTTCTTTGCCTGTCTTGAGAATATGCCTTGTTTATCTGCCTCATCCATCTTTGTCTCTGCTGTTTTGATGGCTTTGGCGGCCATGTCTTGCTGAAGGCCGACCTTCTCGAGCTCTCCTTCACTCCTCATGGCAAGTTCCAATGCGGTTTTGTTATCGCCCTTCTCGAATGCTTCTCTGGCCTGCTCAAGAAGTTTTTCTGCAGCAGTTACAGAGACCCCATCACCCTTGGCTTTCTCAGCAGCAGACCTGAAATTTGATATGGTTTGAGTTATGTGATCATTGATCGCTTTTTCTGCGGCCTTAAGTCCATCATCTGAAAGATTGATCACACTTTCATATTTATGATTCCTCAGTTCTTCCATTGCATTATCTCTGAGCTTTTTCACATCCTCTGTGTCTGCATAGAGATTCTCTGCTTCACTGATCCTGTCCTGCAGGTCCTTGAACTTCATGGCAGCGCTCTGACTGAGTTCTTTAATGTTCATCACTTCATCTTTTGCAGCCCTTGCGAATTCGATCGACTTGGTAAAGTCAGACTCTGTGAGCATTGTTCTTGCACTATCCAGTTTGGAATTTGGTGAGGTTATATCGATCCCGACCTCTTTTGCATCAATCAATGCCGATTCAGCTTCAGATATCAGATTGGTAATATTTGTGTTCAGAAGATCGAGTGTGCTATTCTCTATCTTTTCAGACAGCTCGATAGATGATGCAACATCCTTGTTCTTCATGGCAGTTTTTGTTTCTTCCATCAAGTTGTTAAGATGATCAATATCGACATTCAATGTCTCCAGATGTGATAGGTATTTCCTTGCGGTTGAAAGATTATTAGCAGAAGTGTAGAGAGCAACTATATTGTCTGTTTCTTCCTTTGCATTATCAGACAATTCTTTTGCTTCAGAATATTTTGCATTCTCGAAAGCACTTTTTGCCTTGAGCAATGTTTCCATGATCGTATTGACATCAGCATCATTTTTCTTGGCTTCTGCCACCATTGCCGCGGCCTGTGTCATGGATTCATACGCCGCCTGATGATCATCTATAATGGACCTGGCAGTTTTGAGGGTCATGCTGCTCTCGTCCATAGTGGTCTTATAATCTCCTTTCTCGAAGCCTGCCTTTGCACGCTTGAGAGCGTCCCTCATCTCATTAATATCAATACCAAGTTTCTTGGCTTCGATGACCTCTATCTTTGCATCTCCGAATTTCTTTTCTGCAGTTATCTTCTGTAGATTTATGGCATTGCGATAGACCTTTTCTGAAAGGTCTTGCGCCATTTGGAAATCCCTTCCGCTCATATTGTCATAGGATGCCTTGATATCCTGTTCAATGCTTGAAATATCACAATCCATCTCCTTGGCGATCTTCACTGCATTTTCCATAAGCGATATCGTTTCCCTTGCTTTTGCGGATTGTGCTGTTTCCATCATGCTCAGGGCCTTATCCGCCTGCCTATATGCCTCATCAAAGGCATTTTGCTCAAAGGCACTCTTTGCTTTGCCTATCAATGATTCTATCTCATTTTCATCCACTCCAGAGACTTCCTGAAGTGCTAGTTCTGCTGATGCAATGGTATTGGAAACATGGATCTTGATTATTTCCTCTGCACGGTTTATGGCCTTGTCTGCTTCTTCCAATGCTATCCTGTGCTCCCCTTCTTTTACTGCCTTGATCGCATTGTGCATGTAATCATTTGGTTCATCCAGGAGAGCTCCCAAACTGTCACCTGCAGAGATTACAAGTTCTGCAGTCTCTATCATGTCTGTGATGAAGGAGTACAAGGTTCCATCCAGGATCTTTGATGCGTTTTCCCTGTAGTTATTTGATTCTGAGATATTGTTGGATTCAAAATAGCTAACTGCCTTTTTGAATAATTCTTCAACATCTGCAATGTCCACTCCCAGCTCGCGTGCTTCATTGAGCTTCGCCTCGAAATCATTGAGCACATCTTCTGTCAGATCGAACTGGCTTATTATCTCATCGACGACCTTGTCTCCTTGGTTCGCCATCTGCAATGACTCCAGGAAATCACCATCTTTCAGAGCCTCACGGGCTTTGTTAAGAAAGTCTATGGCCTCGCTAAGATCTGCCTTGTATTTCTTGGCCTTCATGAACTTGGATCGTGATTGTGATATGGTCTTCAAGACCTTCTGGAACTGTGTGTTCTGTATCTCTTCCGAGCTGTCTTTGAGAGCAGATAGGGCTTCGATATAATTACCATTCTTCAAGGCATTCCTGGCCCTGTTGATTATTTCATTGGCCTTGTCTGTATCTGCCTTGATGGTCTCGGCTTTTTCTATGTCTGTCAGCCTGTTCTCGATATTGGATGAAATGGAAATACTCAATGTCTTCTCTGCTTCTGATTTACAGAGACGTGATGTACTCAATGCCTTTTCGAACTCACTGGTCTCCAATTCCAGCTCGATCTTTGCCAGTAATTCCTCGATCTTGGAAACATCAGCATCAAGCTCTTTTGCACTGATAAGGAACCCTCTGGCCTCGTCCATCATCTCATCTATCTGTGCATGTATGCCCGTGTTCAATCCAGATATGCACTGTTTGATATTATCCAGGGCTGCTGGATAGTCTTGATTGTTCATATATTCCCTGGCATTTTCCAATAATCCTTCTGACGAGGTCATGTCCTCTCCGCTGTTCCTTGCGAGGACTATCATAGATTGGGCTGTGGAGAATTGATCTGATAAGTGTTCATGCACTACCTTTTCCAGATCCTCCCAGCATTGTTTTGATAGATCAATGGCCTTATCAAATTCATTATTCAAAATTATCTTCTTTGCTTCTTCCAACAATGCGGCAGCTTTATCAGATGGCTTGCCAAAGCCCTGGACGAGCTCCAGTAGGCTTGCCGTGGATTCCACGATCTTCATGGAATGTTCACTGTATTTCTTATTGGTCATCTCTTTGGAGCGTGTAGCAAAACCCAGTGCATTTTTATATTCCTTATTATCAAAAGCTGCAGTAGCCTGCTGGTAGAGCTCTGTAGCTTCGGATAGGTTGATATCTGATACTTTAGCTAGCTCTATTGCTCCCTGTGCTGCCTGCAATTCTTCCTCTGCAGATTGACGATTCTTGGTAGCTTCTTTTGCTTTTTCCTCTAGCTGTTTCGTCAACTGCATAGCTTTTAGATAGCTACTTGGCACTTATTCCACTCCAAATCCCGAGAAATCTGCCCAATCAGAAGCAATATATCCCAAATAATATAGCTTCAGCTATTTCCCATATACAGTTATAGTAACATTATATTTATTATATATAAGTGTATCCACATACCCATTAAATAATTAATATATATGTATATTAGTAAATTGTTAGGGTGTATATCGTTAATATGTATCTGTTTCCTCAATGTTTTTACACATAATAATAACAATTGTTTTATAAAAATCATATTATGATTATATTCTCATATTAATATAATATGGTTCTTCTAATTTGTACTGTGTGGTGGTCATGTGAAGGATATAATGCATAATTTCAGCATCAAATGAATATTTATACACTCATTCATTTACTGTCCTTGAATATTGCATTGATGGGTATTCAAATTGACTTATAATGATGGATCGGTGTGAAGATGTCTGAGATCGGGAGTAGCTATGATGTTATTGTGGTGGGCGGTGGCCCCATCGGCTCAAAAACAGCATCCCTTGTCTCCCAGGCAGGTCTTGATGTTCTTGTCATTGAAGAACATAAAGCAATTGGCTCACCTTTGCAATGTGCCGGAATTGTCAGCACTCGTATCGAGGAACTGGCTTATGATGGTCTTCCAATACTGAATAGAATAAAAGGTGGAAAGATAGTCTCGCCAAATTCCACAACTCTTTCTTTAAGGTCTGATTCCAACAAGGCCCTGATATTGGATCGGCAAAAGTTCGATGTAGGGATGGCTGCAAAAGCAGTGGATGCTGGTTCTTCGATCTCAATGGGATCGCGGTTCATTGGGATGAAGCATTCTCATGGGAAGATCACTGCCAGTATCAAACTGAATGGTATTACTGAACTAATTTCTTCTAGATTGATAATTGGTGCTGATGGGCCACGTTCTGATGTTAGAGTGGCCAATGGCCTGCTTCCACCTCAGGAATATCTTTATGGTATGCAGACCGAAGTTCCAATATCTCTTCTTCCGAATTTGATACAGGATGAGGTTGAGATCCATATTGGCAGTCAAATAGCCCCGGGATTCTTTTCATGGCTAATTCCAACCGGAGAAAATGTGCGTATTGGACTCTGTACATCTGGTGATGTGTATCCAAAGCGGTTCTTCAATTCCTTCATGAAAAAACTTGGAATATCAAATATTAAGACACCAATAAGTTCTGGCTCGATACCACTTGGCCTTATGGAGCGAAATTATGCGGATCGTGTGATGCTGGTTGGTGATGCTGCTTGCCAGGTGAAGCCTCTGACAGGTGGTGGGCTTGTCTTTGGCCTCATGTGTGCGAAACACTGTGCGGATACAGCGATCGCATCACTGGAAAGCGATCGTTTGGACGAATCTTCCCTGAAGACCTATGGTGGATCGTGTATGGAATCCATTGGGAAGGAGATCAAACAGGCACTATTACTTCGCAAAATATTCATTGGATTAAATGATAATGAACTAGATGAGATAATTCATATCCTTGGTGATGAGGATCTTTCAAGATTCCTTGTCTCCAGGGGGGATATGGACTTTCCCTCTATCGCGTCTAAAGCGGTGTTTCGCAAGTTTCCTAAACTGATAAAATTTGCCCCACATCTTCTGAAGGCCTTTCTTTAATTTTACATGTTTAGTATCAGATTCCACGATATATAATGATAAAGCCGCAGCACCAATGAATGTGGTGATGCCAATAAGAAGGTAATAAGGCCACTGTGGTATGTATTTCATCACAGTGAATGACGTATCCGGGATGATGCCATCATAACCCAATGAATTCAGGTATGAGATGTTCACTCCATTATCATCTGGCTCATTATTGATAAGTGTGTACCATTCTTCATCCGAAAAATAGCCCCTTGATGCCATGGCATAGGAATCATTACCCACTTCGAACTCCAGAAGAAAGCTCACAAAATAAGAGCTCTGGGAGAAGTAGGCGCCATGTGGGGTATCGTCTACTGTGATTATGCTCATATTGATAGTCTCGGATGTATTTGCCTCTAATATGTCCAATTTGATCTCGGAAATAGTAGTTCCCGTATCTGAGAATTCTGGCGCATTCTGAATTTCAGTTGTTGCCATGGCCAATTCTGCTGTTTTGTAAAGATAGATGGACAATGTGAGGGTTATATTGCTCATGGTGGAGTTATCCATGATCGGATTGAATAGTTGGAATTCCAATACTCCATTTTCACCAGGTGTGATTATTGGTGTTCTGATGTCCTTGATCATCTTATTGACATTGCCTGCGTCTGTAACGGCTATTTGTCCTGTGTCTGTGACCTGGGCTTGGCATGCGCTGAGATTTATTGCAATAATAAGAATAAAGATCAATCCAGCCTTTGCAACCTTCATTGAGGGGCCAATAGGTGTCTATTATGAAATAACTTTTGTTCGTGATTTCTTCATATTCATCGTGCATTTTTGCTTATATATCCCCATAATAGTATCCAATATGCATATTTATACAAATAGATACCTTATTATGCATGTTCTCCTTACCGAGTCGAGTTCAAGGGTGTTGGTTATGGATATTTCATTATTATTTTGTTATTTGAGAGGTGTTGATTTATGATACGATACGGCCCTTCAGGCATACCTCTGTCATGCAAAGGCAGGACATTGAGAGACGGTATTGAGGATGTTCATATACTGGGACTTACCGCGATGGAGGTCCAGGTATTGCGTACGAATGTGTATGAAAGGACCGCCACGGAAGAAGAGGAGAGCATAACTCCCCTTGAATTCCATAATGAAATAATGGTCGAGGTTTTCCGTGGAAGCGGCAAGAAACGAGAGCCAATTGCCCTGAATGAGGAGATCAAAAAGGGCGATACTATATATTCCATGTCAAACCCGATCGCTCGCGATTACACACACTTGTCCGAGCTTTCAGAGATTGCCAGGAACCTCGATGTCGAGTTATCCATACACACTCCTTATTACATGGATCTGGTCGCAGACAATGATCTTCTTTACAAAAGCATTGATAGTATAAGATGGGCTGGACTGCTTGCAAAACAACTTGGTGCCAGTATGATAGTCACCCACCTTGGAATGTATGGGAATCATTCCAAGACTCAGGCTGCCAAAAATATAAAAAATAATCTAATGATGATATCTGATTGGCTTCTGGAAAATGACATTCATGTTCCGATCGGTGTTGAAACAAGTGGAAGACAGGAGATATTCGGAACCTTCCCTGAGATCATCAAGCTATGCAAGGATGTACCTGGCCTTGTTCCAATTATAAACTTCTCACATATACACGCCAGAGGTAATGGCGCACTGAAGAAGAAGGAAGATTTCCAGGAATTGTTCGACAAGGCAGATAAGTATTCTGATGGCTTTTTCCATACGCATTTCTCAGGTGTTGAGCATGAAGGTGGAAATGAGATAAGATATACTCCTATCAAGAAGGGCGATCTCAAATTCGAACCACTGGCTGAATGTGTCCTTGACAATGATATCGATCTCACTTTGATATGTGGATCTCCATTATTGGAACATGATGCGATGTACATGAAGGTCATACTTGAGCGTGTTCTGGCCAAAAGAGAGGCCAAGGCTGAGAGACTGAAAATAAAAGAAAGCACTAAGAAGAAATAATGGTGATCTCTTGGAAGAGTCTGAAGAATATATCATTAATAAGATCAAGGAAACTCTAGAATCATCCAATCTTGAGAACCGAAGTGAGTTCATTGATTATATACTGAATTCCAAGAAGGTCTTCATTTATGGTGTTGGGCGATCTGGACTTGTCGCCAAGGCCTTTGCGATACGTCTTGTTCAATTGGGACTTAAAGTATTCTTCATAGGTGAGACCATCACACCCATCGTGGAACCCAATGATTTTGTTATCGTGATATCCAAGACTGGCGAGACCATGTCAGCCATACAGACTGCCAATATCGTAGGGCGGGTTGGTGCCACGGTCGCGGTCATAACTGCCAAAGGAAGCTCCAAGCTCGCACATGCCTCCAATCTCCTGATCACTTTGAAAACAGATAGTAATAATACAATATCTGAATTGGCTCCTCTTGGAACTCTATTCGAGGATACCGCACTTATATTTTTAGATGGGATGATATCTGATATCATGAAAAGAATGGGCGAGACCGAGAAGAACATGAGAACTCGTCATGCCATATGGGTGTGAATTATAAGAACAGGAAGCCTGAATTACTCTACCCAGTAAATCAGCATAAATATTAAAACCCTGAAACCTATGTAATCATGCCATGAAGTTCGTAAGGATCTCACAAATGGAATTCGAAAAGATCAGAGGACTCTATGAGAGTGTGATGTCTCATGCTTGCTACGGACTTTTTTTCAGGGAGGGCTTTGCATTTGGTGAGATTATTGCAAAGATCGCCAAGGCAGACGGCAGTGATTATTACACCACTGCCGGTCGTTTGATCAAAGGGCGTGGTTGGATAGACAGTATCGAATTCGATGGCTACAATGTGACAACAACAGGTTCAATTGAAGCCTCCTCTGACGTGGGTGATGTAACATGCCACAGGGTGCGGGGGATGCTCAAGGCTATTTATGAAGAAGAAACAGGCAAGAAGCTGGCCTGTTTCGAGGATGAATGTGTGAGTATGGGTGCAGAAGCCTGTAAGTTCAGACTGGTGGAATTGCAATCAAAAGAAAGATCATAGTGTTATGAATTTGCATAATATGATGATATGAAGTATTACCTTATTATTTTATTAAACATCACTTTCTGTTTCAGATGACCTATCCCACATATCATCATCACCCTCATTATATATGTCATATTTGCCCTTTTTTTCCTCTATTTCTATGCCCCGTGAAAGTTTTATGATATAATCTCTGTTGAGAACCCAGTAATGGATCCTCCATCTTTTGCCTTTTTTGAGGGTAGCTTCTTCATTATCTGTCTTGAGCAATTTGACATTTTCCATTTTATAAAATAGATCTCTATCTTTGGAGGTAAGCTTATTGTCAATTATAACCTCTCTGAATCCGAAGAAGCTCATTATATGCTCTGCCATAGCGCATACTTCTTCGCCATCCATTTCAAATGTTTTTGAAATCGCAATTTTCATGTCTTCCAAAGTTACAATTGCCAAGCTGCCCCTCGACTCCTATAAACACCTATGTAAATAAAATGGTATCTATTGATAATACCATTATTGGCAGTATGGTAGGATGGATTGCCAGGTATTGAGACCTGGCAACTATAATAGATCCTCGAACTCAGAACTTCTCACCAGTTAGGCGTTCGTGCAATTCTGCATACAATAAGCTGGTATCTTTGATCATTTCCTCGGTCAATGCAGGTATTGCTGGCTCTTCTTTTCCAGCATCCCTGGCATCCATAAGTTCCTCGTAGTAGCCTGTGTTCGTGTAGTACTTGCGAACGAATTCCTTGCTTCGATCAACAAGTTCACCTTTTTTGTACTCGTCCATCTCCCAGAACCTGTCCTCATCCGCTGTGCCAAAGGTATCAATGAGCATTATCTTACCATCATGGTCCAGTGCGAATTCCTTCTTTCCATCGACATGGATAAGTCCTCTTTTTTCGACCTCTTCCTCTATCTTTTCATCGATGCGGAGAATGATATCATAGATCTCATCCAATTCCTCTTTTCTTATTCCGAATTCATTCATGGCCTCTTCAATTGTGATAGGGCGATCATATTCCTCGAACTTGGTTGTGATCTCTATGAATGGAACTGGGATCTTCTGACCATACTTTGGCTCGCCTTCAATGCCAAGGACACTCTTGTCCACCTTGCCTTTTTCCAATCGTCTCCACATTGAGCCAGCCAGATAGTGTCTGCATATGAATTCCAGAGGTATGATACATCCCTTTCTATCCTCGAGATCCTTCAATGTCAATACCTTCCGAACGCCTTTTACAAGCATCTCATTGGGTGAAAGGCTCTTGATGAAGTGGCTGTTGATGTTCATATCCTTCATTAGATTGAACCAGTGCTCAGTCGTTCTGCAAAGACTTTCCCCTTTTCTTGGTATCATTGAGGGGATGACCTTGTCAAATACAGATATCTGGTCAGTGAACTTGAACATAAGCACACCTGGTTCATAATCATAGACTTCCTTTACTTTTCCTCTTGCTATCAATTTCATGTGGATCACGACAGCTGTATCCTACAACTATATCATAATCTTTTTGTTGAAAACAATTGAGCCCTAAAGAATTCAATTGTTAAGTATTCGACAATTTTAAGAAGCAATTCGGTTTAGGGTTTGACATAACGGTAGGTGAATGAATTGACAGATTATACAACATTATTCTCAAAGAGAGCGCAGGGAATGAAAGCATCTGAGATAAGGGAATTACTCAAGGTGACCCAGAATAAGGAAATTATTTCCTTCGCTGGTGGATTGCCAAGCCCAAAGGCCTTCCCGATCGAGGATATTAAAAACATATGCAATAAGGTATTGACTGAGAATGGAGAGACAGCTCTCCAGTATTGTGCCACAGAGGGTGTCACCAAGCTGAGGGAAGCAATTGCCCAACGCATGAATAGCAAGGGCATGGATGTCACATACAAGAACATCCTCGTGACCACTGGCTCACAACAAGGCCTTGATCTTATTGGCAAAACCTTTTTGAACACTGGTGATACAGTTATTGTCGGTGCTCCAACATATCTTGGTGGGACCAATGCTTTCAATTCATACAGGGCCAAGATGGAGGGCATCAAGCTGGATGATGATGGTATGAACCCAGATCTTCTGGCAGATAAATTGAGAAGCCTCAACCTGCATGGAAGTAATCCAAAATTACTCTACATAATTCCCAGTTTCCAGAATCCTTCTGGAGTGACATTACCAGAGAACAGAAGGAAGAAGATACTGGACATCGCTCATGAGTACGATGTTCTTATTATTGAGGATAATCCATATTCCGAGTTGAGGTATGATGGAACTCCTCTCAATACGATATATTCAATCGATAAAGAGAATCGAACTGTCTATCTGGGAACCTTCTCCAAGGTTCTCTCACCCGGGCTCAGGATCGCCTGGACTGTGGCACCACAGGAGCTCATGAATAAATTGATCATAACCAAACAGGCTTCAGATCTCTGTTCCAATACTTTTGGTCAGTATATGGCATATGAGTATCTCGCTCAGGGATTGATAGACCCTCATATCGAGACTATAAAAACAATATACCGGGAAAAGAGAGATACCATGCTGGCCTCGCTGAAGAAGCATTTCCCGAAGGGCACAACATGGACAAAGCCTGAAGGAGGTATGTTCATCTGGGCCACTCTTCCAGAATATATCGATACAAGCTTGATGATCGAGAAGGCCATTGAGAACAAGGTGGCCTATGTCGCGGGTGCGGCATTCCATGCAGACAGGAGTGGAAAGAACTGCATGAGATTGAATTACACCTATGCAACCCTGGATCAGATAGACATTGGCATAAAGAAACTGGCTGCCACTATAAAAAGTGAGATCAAGGCACATGAGAAGAAACCCGAGAGTCAGTACAAGCCAGATGAGAATGGTCTGATAACTGGTGTATGATATTACTGAGACACCAGTTCAGTATCTGATAATGTGGCCGTGTCTATATCGGCCACATTTTCCTCTATATGATCCTCTTCAAAAATGTAGCTATTAATCCTAATGATGTTTTCATCAACCATTGCTTCATCTTCAATGCTGACAGGAGTTTGCTCATTGACTTGCTCAGGCTCTGTTGCCAGTATCTTCCACAGCAATATCAATGATATCATTATCAGGATCAGTGATGTTGCTCCAGATACAAGTACCAGCTCTGTTGGCCCATACCGTGATATTATCAGAGCTGAGATAAAAGATATGAACCCCAGGCTCAGTGATAATAACAATGCTATCTGGCCTGTTCTGGATGAGCTGCCTGTGTCTGCCACGCAATACCTACCTATTCGCTGATAACCCTGGTTGCCTGGAATCTACCCTGGTGATACATCAATGTGTAATAGTCGGTATTATGGGCTGTAGCTCTCATCTTTACACATCTTATGCGCCTCTGGATGTTCACATCACCCACTCTTTCCATTTTCAGGTGGATGATACCATCTGCCAGGAAATCCTCGCCGTATTGTGCATAATCCAGGTTTGTGGCACTCATCTCGCCCAATATAAGGGTTGTGACCTTTAGATCCCTCAGCCATTCGAAGAAATGGAATAGTTCCTGGCGTGGATTCTTGAACTCGGCCAGCATGGAAAGGACAGGCATGGAATCTATGACCAGTATCTCATAATCAAGGCTTTCTTTCAGGTTCATGGCATATGTCTTGAATATTTGCATCCAGGATTGCGGACCTAGTTTGTCAAGGTTCTTTCTTATGAGAGCAAGATCGACTATCGTGACCAACTGGTCGACCTTGTCGTGGTCGAAGCCCATTCCTTTCATGTGTATTGCCAGATTGTCCCTGCTCTGTTCCAGGGTGATATATACGCCTTTCTTTCCCTCAACCAGAGCCTGATTGTAAAGGAGCGAGAACGCAATGGAACTCTTGTAAGCCCCTGGCTCTCCTGCAATAAGTACGCAGTGTCCTTCTGGGATGCCCTCGCTTATTCTATCATCAAATCCCTGTATGAAAGTCTTGATCCTTTTCATATTAACCAGGTATGATATACGTTTCATATACGATATAGTTTTCTAATATCCAATCAAAAGGGATGCTTGAGCTAAAGAAATGATGTATTAAGATGATCTGGCCAGACACTTATATTTTGAATCGATCTCTGATTATGTCCAGAATTTCTTTTTCTCTATCTGTGGGATCATTTCCCACCACCTTGGTAATGTCCGTGAAGACCTCTGCAAGCTCCACGCGCCCGTATTTCATATTATTGATAATTTCATCCTCCATCTTGTCATGCTCTTCATCAGAAACACTTAGATGTTCTTTCAGAGCTCCAATAAGATGTTTTTCAGAGGGTGTAAGCACTCCATTGCGCCAGGCTGTATTAAGTGCCTGGCGATAGATGTCTGTTTTCTGGGTTCTGGCATCTAGCTCCCTTCTTTTCCTCTCCTCTATGGTTTCCAGAGTTTCTTTTACCAGGTAATTCTCTGCCTTCATGGCCTCGCTGACAATATCTGATAATGTGAGGTGAACGGAGGTGGCTCCATCTATCTCTGAAAAAAGCATATCAACGATCTCGTCGCCTATCTGCATCTTGATCTTCTTCTTGCCAACATGATCTCTAACATCCTTGGCCTTTCTGCGCCCATCCCATGACAGATAATAACATTTCATCCTCTGCTTTGCGCCAACTACATGGCATCTGGTCTCGGAGATCATTCCATCATCCATCAGTTTTTTGAGGTATCTGGATATGTGTTTTCTCTGGACATCGACATTCTGTGATATACCTTTCTGGGTAAGGTCCGTGGTGGTCTCGTAGATGTCCTCCAGGGATTCGAAGTCGGATAGATAAAGAATGATACGCTCCTCGGTAGGTATGGATATCAAAGCAGTCATTGAGCCTGGATTGAATTAATGATATATATTATTGATTGAAGGTGCAATGAGACTCCCAAGTATAAACAGAGGTCGGTTTGTGATGATCTCTTTCTTTATCAGAAATCATGCAAAGATTTTATTTCCTATACAACTATCCAGTATCATGAAGGTAGCCGCACTCTTCTCTGGAGGAAAGGATTCCGTATATGCGATCTACATTGCCCAGCAATGGGGTTGGGATGTAACTGATCTAATATCTATAATTCCAGAAGAAGGAGAATCCTACATGTTCCATATCCCCAATATCGGGCTCACGGACAAATTGGCGGAATGTCTCGACATTCCACTTTCCAAGGCATCCACAAAGGGAGAGGAGGAAAAGGAGCTGGATGATCTAAAACAGCTCCTTTCTACCATGGACATCGATGCCCTCATAACTGGGGCCATCGCTTCAGACTATCAAACCAGCCGTATAAATCGAATTTGTTATGATCTTGGAATTAAGGTATTCAGCCCCTTGTGGCGATGTGATCAGCAGATGCTGGTGGAGGATATGATCTCTGCTGGATTCGAGATAATAATTGCCGGGGTGTATGCTGACGGTCTTGGCGAGGACTGGTTGGGTCGGAAATTAGATGCTGCGGCATTGTCCGAATTAAAGACCATATCTGCCAAGAACAGGATAAATGTGGCTGGCGAAGGTGGGGAGTTCGAGTCACTTGTACTGAATGGGCCAAATTTCAATAAAACAATGAAGATCATAGGATCCCAAACTGTATGGGAAGGACAGTCTGGTTATTATAGGGTGGATAGAGCAGAGGTAATCTAGTAGATGTGCACCTGACCGCAACCATTATTATATGTAATATAATGCACCACCTCATGTTGTGGTTACTAGCGATACTGCCAATGATAGTCGTCCTGATAGGTATACTGTACTTTAAGAAGTCCGGCTCTACGATGGCTATAGTCGGCTGGCTAGTTACACTGGCTCTCGCGGTATCTGTGTTTAAAACAGATATCGGTGTTGCTCTTGGAGCTACAGCATACGGACTTTTGAAGTCATTTGGAATCACTATAGCGGTGGTCGCCACAATGCTGATGGTCTTCCTCATGAAGGAGATCGGAGCACTTGACACCATATCCGAGGCCATAAAACGTGTTGCTTCCACTATAGAACAACAGGCGATCTTCATCGGTATTGGCTTTGGAAGTTTCGTGACATCACTGGGTATCGTCACACCATCGCTTTTCCCACCACTTCTGATGGCCATGGGATTTTCACCATTTGCAGCAGTTTCAGTATCTGTTCTGGGATACAATGCCACAACGAGTTTCGCTCTGCTGGCCATTCCGATCACTTTGCCTGCTGACATATTTGGTTTTGATGCAACAATTCTCACATACAAGATATCCTTATTCCTGCCTGTTGTATCTGTGTTGATATCTTTCGCCATGCTCTGGGTCATCGGAGGAAAGGAATCCATCAAGAAGGGATTCATGGATGCATTGGTAGCAGGTCTGGTAATTGGTGTCAGCTGTCTTGTCTTCTCCATAATCGGTGTCCCGGTCATGATAATCGGTGTACTCGCTGGTATGATGACCATGATCGTGCTCTATGCCTATAGTAAAATGACTGGCAAGCTCCCCACATTCGAGGAGAAGCTGGACATGAAGAAATTATTCACGGCAATGTCTCCCTGGATCATCCTGATCGTACTTGCCCTGGTTGTCAGCATACCCGCACTTACCACTGCATTGAAGGATATCGATGGTTCATTGTTCAGCATATACGGAAAAGGACTGGATTTCGATGTACTGGCTCAAACCTACACTTTGATATTCATATCACTGGCCGCTTCAATTTATTTCCTTAAACCAACAAAGGAGCAATTCACATCAGTTTACAATGTCTGGATAAAGAGAATATGGGGGCCAGTTATCGCCTATTCATTGTTCTTTTCAATTGCCTACATAATGGCCTGGAGTGCCATGGTATATGTTGGCGGCTCTCTTGTACCTGGTGCGAATTATGCAGAATTCAATATGAACAATGTTATTGGAAGTGCTCTTTCTGGCTCATTCGGTAACAACTTCGCTTATGTAGCTGCCTGGCTCGGTCTTTTCGGAGCCATGGTGGGTGGATCTGAGACCGGTTCCAATGTTCTGTTCTACAAGATACAGGAGAGGGTTGCAACAGATATCGGAGCATCTGACGCTCAGTTCATGACCATGTACGGATCACATGCAAATGCTGGTGGTGTGGCAAGTGCCATTACACCTTCCAAGATTAACAATGCGGTTGCGACTATCAAGGGAGATGCGGAACTGGAAAGTGCTGTTCTGCAGAAGCATCTGGTGCTTGTTGTTCTGATCACCATCGTTATCAGCTTCATGACGGCTGCTTTCTTTGCATGGAACATATAAAGAGTTCATGGAGTTCGTGAGATTCATCATGGGTTCGTGGAGTTAACTCTATAAACTCCACAACCCCCATGCTCTATAACTCCCAGCTGATGTAACTTGCCTATTTCTTGGCCCAGTATTTGAATAACATATAGAACATGATGATCCCAAGTGGCACATAGAATACCAGCTGTGTCCAGATAGTATCACCGAAGATAAGTAGATTGATGTTTTGATTTGTGTAATATGGAAATAATATTGGATTGTATACATGCGTGAAAACATCCAGGGTGACATGACTGACCGTTCCTATCAATGCGGAAACAACCGCCCAGCCGAGATCTCTGGGCGGTCTCGCTATGTCCACCCCTGCAAAGATGTGCCAGTCCTCTCCCTTTCTGCTTCTCAACCATCTTCCCAATGGCGGCACCAATAGATATGCCACAACGAGAGTGATCATCACGTCTATCGTGAAAGCACCAAGGTATGAATGCATCAGGCCCCTTGCATATTCGCGCTCGCCAGTAAAGGGAGAAAGAAGCAGAACTTCAATATCTGGGATCGCCGAGCCAAGACTGATGCAGACAAAATGCAATTTCCTTTTACCCTTCAGCCATAATGGCCATACTGACGCTAGGTGAAATGGGGTTAGAGGCATTAGTAATGATATGAACTTGATATGATATTAATTTATGTTATATGACATAAAATTATCTTATCATTCTATATTCAATACAGCTCCATCCAGCTTCGTGGTCTTGCTTCCATCTTCTACATTCACTTCGGTAATTGTGAGCTTGCCATCATCTATATCGATGATATTGAAAGAGGGATAAGACCTCCCCTTCAGTCTGCGGGAGGTCGATGTGCCAGATGTTATGAAATACGTATCCTGCAATTTCCACATCCATGTCTTGTGCCTGTGTCCGGATAGCACAAGATGTACCCCAGTTTCTGCAATTATCTTCAGAACATCACCAGCATCAACTGGTATCTGCCTTTCACGACCAGTTCCCGGTATTGGTATCAGGTGATGGTGAAGCATTATGATCTTCACCTTTCCCTTCACACTCATGCTTTCCTTTATTTTTTCATAATGGTCTCTGCCAATGCCGCCCTCGTCTAGATCTGGCTCGCTAGAATCCAACCCCTGTATCTTGACAATATCATTCTCCCATGTGGGAAATCTTGGCCCGACCAGCTCTTCAAAAAGTTCCCAGCCGTCATTTCTGGCATCATGATTTCCAGGAACGATAATGCAATTATCAACCTCTAACTGGCTAAAGTAATTCTGCCACATCCTGTATTCATGGATGTGCCCCTCGTTTGTAAGATCTCCTGTTATCAGAAGGAGATCTGGCTTCGTTGTGTTAATGTGATCTCTGACCTTCTTTCCCCATTCTGGATTATAATTCGGACTTGATACATGCAGGTCCGATATATGTATTATTTTCATGTTATTTTCTCCTTATGTTTATTTATCTTATTCGTCTATCCTTATGTTGTCATACATCATAAAATACTGTTCTCTATAGGCTATATATATTATTGAGAGTAAGTATAGATACGATGGTTTTCTACAAGCTAATGTGACAAGAAAGAGCAAGAGAGGAAACCAATGACCCTGTCGGAAAAGATATCCGATTTCATATCACGAAAGAAGGTGATCAAGGGTTGGTATGCCTTAGTGATAATCTTTTTCATAATGCTGGTCATAGTTCCCACACTTTTCGTGCTCACTTATGCTTTCACTGGCTGGGATGAGATCCAGGAAACTGTGATGAAAGCACCTCCCGAGATACAGTATACACCGACCCATTTGCCAGTCTACAATATTAGATTCACTTCTCAAGACATAATAGATGTGACAGAATCTTATTCCTTAGAGGTCGAATATGACACGGATAGAGATACCACTCTCAATCATACTGTTTATCTATTGGATGATGGGGAAAAGGTGATCGAGTTCCAGGAAGAGTTCATTGTGAATGGAACTGGCAGTATTTGGTTCAATGCCAGTGCCAATGACACATACAATTATTTCCATCATGTGGGTGACGGATACCAGACGATAAGAGCGGACAATGGCACGGGATTGATAGAGGAATGGGAGAATGAAGTAACCTTACGCTCCGGCGACAGACTTCCCTGGGACATGGTGAAAGATGCCCTGATAGTATCTTTCACGATCGCTACCATTGTCACGATCATTGATTTCACGGCAGGTCTTCCAATGGCCTGGCTGATGGTTCGGAAAGATTTCAGAGGAAAGAAGTACATTGATACTCTGATCGATATGCCACTGGCAATACCCACAGCGGCACTTGGTTTCTCGACTGCTATGTTCTGGGCTGTCACACCTGGCCTAAACCCATACGGCTCGCTGAGCCTCACATCATCGCCTTTTATCCTTGTGATATTGCTTCACATCGTATTTTCATATCCTTACATGGTGCGTTCATTATCTGCCATACTTCATGAGATCGATATAAATTATGAGGTTGCGGCTTCCACATTGGGAGCACCTCCATTGACAGTTGCCAGAACTATCACCCTGCCTCTTTTCAGAGCTGGACTCGTGACCGGTATCATCCTCTGTTTTGCCAGAAGTCTGAGCGAAACAGGTGGAACAATGGCCGCACTCGCCATGATGTCACCCGCAATGGGGGAACTGGCATACCCCATGAAAACCGGGCCAACCCTTATCGGAGCCTGGAAGCATGCGGGAGGATTTGAACCACATCTGGCCTTCACTGCCATGATTCTGGTCATTATCACTCTTATATTGCTGGTCATCATTAAGATAGTGATAATGAAGTTCAAGATGCCCCTCAGAAAGGTATTCCCAGGACCCGAGAGGCTTCTCAGCAAAGGTGTCTTTCCAAAGATGAAAGATGCTCTATCTTTCATATTCATGTTCCTGGTATTGCTCATACCTTCCTTCTTCATATTCAGTTTTGTTCTGACGGGGGAGCCATCCCCGGTCGATTGGGGTGGCTTCTGGGGCGCCATGAGATTTTCCTTCCTGGTGGCCGGGGTCATTACAGTTATAAATCTGATATTCGGAGTGCCACTGGCTATCTACATAGTTAGGGGAACCAATAAGATAATGACAAATATCCTGGATGTGCTGGTAAATGTCCCGCTTATTGTCCCGACCTCCGCCCTGGGTATATCTCTGGGAATGTTCTGGGGTTCGATGGATCTGGGAATGACCACACTTCTGGTCATATCCGCTCATCTGGCCTTCACATTTCCACTAGTCGTTAGAAATGTGGCAGGCGCGATGGAGGAACTGGATCCCACATACGAGGAAACAGCCAGAACATTGGGAGCAAAACCAATGTTCGTCTTCAGAAAGATCGTGTTCCCATCCATCAAGTTCTCTGTGTTAGCAGGAGCGATAATGGCCTTCACAAGAAGTCTTGGAGAGACCGGTGCAACTCTGGCGGTTGTCAAGGAAGCCAATACTGTGCCAGTCTATATTGTCGGACTGGTCAAGGCCGGCAATTATTATCCCGCGGCTCTGGCATGTATCGCTCTGATATTCATTTCATTCATAACCATGATGGCCATGCGCTATATGACGAAAAAAGCAGGTGATAATTGATGAAACGATCTCGCATTTTCCAGAAGGCAGGTGATAATTAATGCCTGAAATACACATCAAGAATCTGAAAAAGGCCTTCGGAGATCTGGTGGCCATCGATGATCTTACCATCGATGTCAAGGATGGCGAATACCTTACCATACTTGGCCCCACAGGTGCTGGAAAGACCACACTTCTCAGACTTATTGCTGGACTGACCGATCAGACATCTGGTAGCATATTTATTGATGGAAAATGCGTTGATGATCTTCCCCCAGAGAGGCGGAAGGTCGCTTTCCTCAGTCAAACCTATTCATTATTCCCACACATGGATGTCTGGGAAAATACCACTTTCGGCCCCATAGCCAGAGGCTGGAACCCCGAGCAGGTGGAGATAATTGGCCGTGAGATGCTGGAGATGGTTCACCTATACGATAGAAAGGATGCCTACCCGAGTGAACTGAGTGGTGGGATGCAGCAGAGAAATGCTCTGGCACGTGCTCTTTCTGCGGATGCCAAGATACTGCTCCTTGATGAGCCCCTCAGGGCTCTAGATGCTCGCCTTAGGCTTGATCTGAGGTATGAGCTGAAGCAATTGTCAAAGGACATGGGCATGACCACCATCCATGTCACCCATGATCAGGAAGAGGCTCTGACCATATCCGACAGAATACTTGTGCTTCGTGATGGGAAGGTGATACAATCTGGCACACCAAAGGAGATATTCAATAAGCCAGCTATTCCATTCATACATCACTTTGTTGGTGAGGCGAATTTCATAAGTGGCAAGCTGTTAGAAGTGGGTGATGAATACTCGATCATTGTGGATGATGATGGTCATAAATATAGGACCCAGAAAACAGATATCAAACCAGGATCGCGTGTGGTGACCGGCATCAAGACCGAATTCACACTTATGACCAAGGATATATGGGAAAGTGAGGACATAAACAATTTTACTGGCAGTATTGAGAGAATACTTTTCCTTGGTAGATTCTCTGATTTCGAGATCAAATTGGACAATGGAGAGATCGTGCATGCCAGGCTTCCAGGATATCAGGCCAATAAGTTCGAGGATGGCGATAAGGTCAATATTCATTATTCACCACAGAGATTACTGGTATTTCCCGAACCAGAAGGCGGGATAAAGAAAGCACTGGAGATGGTTTGATGCCTGAGATCGAAATGAAAGGCATAACAAAGCGTTTTGGCAAAGTTACCGCCGCCGCCAATATCAATCTCAAAATTAAGGAAGGCGAGTACGTGACAGTGCTTGGACCATCCGGATGTGGCAAGACCACTCTCGTCAAGATATTATCCGGAATATGGGAACCTACGGAGGGCGATTGCTTCATTGATGGCAAGAAAGTAACTGGCATACCCACTTTCGAGCGTGATCTCGGATATATATTCCAGAATATCGCTCTATTCCCACACATGACCGTTTGGCAGAACACATCCTATGCTCCAATTGTAAAGGATCGAGACCCAGAGGTCATAGAGAAGTCCACTACCGAGAACCTGGAATTGGTGAATCTGCTTCAGAGAAAGGGATTCAAACCCTTCGAGCTCAGTGGTGGTGAACAACAGAAGGCAGGTATTGCCAGAGCCCTATGCTCGGGTTCCAAGCTTCTCATACTTGATGAACCACTTTCTGCACTGGATGCTCGTGTGCGCCTGGATCTTAGATATGTGATCAAGAACCTTGTAAAAAGCAAGGGTCTAACTGCCATTCATGTTACACATGACCAGGAAGAGGCCATGTCCATATCCGACCGCATAGTTCTAATGAGAGCTGGTGGTATTGTTGAAATTGATACTCCCGAGAACCTGTACAATAGGCCAAAGAACATCTTCACTGCCAACTTCATCGGCGAGGCCAGCTTCATAGAGGGCAGGATAATCAAGAACAATGAAGATAATTGCTGCACCATGAAGGCGAGGAATGGCTACAAGCTGAAGATCAGGAACGACAGTTGCATGATGAAGGGAGCTGGTGTGGTCATCGCAGTAAGGCCAGAAAATCTTTTCATTTCCAGAGAAAAGGAGAATAATTCCATACCTGGGGAGATCGAGGATAAGATATTCATGGGCTCTTTCATGAGGTACAGGATAATGCTGGCCACACATGATCTCGTCCAGGTGGAGATCGCAGAGGCCGTTGACAAAACCTTTAATATCGGTGATAATGTTAATGTAATATTCAAATCAGAGAAGCTTTTGGTCTACCCCAGACCAAAAGAGGGATTACAGGAGGTGCTTAGCCTTGAGTGAAGAAAAATATGCCAATTGGTTTGCCAGGAGAAGGGAAGAGAACGTCATGGACGGAGTGAAGGAACATATCCTCAAAATTGTAGACACATGTGAGGAATTGAACACATCCATCAAGGCCATCATGAATGATGAGGAAGAAAAGGCATTACAGGCAATAGCCAGGCTTTTCCTGAATGAAAAGGCCGCGGATAATATCGAGGTCTCACTCAATGAACAGCTTTCCACTGGCAGCCTTCCATCAAAGGAAAGGGAAGACCTCATGCACCTTGTCAAAAGAATGGATGGGATTGCTGACTGGACAAAGAGCGCGGCAAGAAATATCGAAGTTCTCATAGATGCCGAGATAGAGGTTCCTGAAAAGATCTGGAAGTATTATGGAGTACTCGCCGGACGAGTACTAGACACCTCAAAGGAAGTCAAGCTTTGTATAGACTTTCTCGGCGAGGATGATGACCAGTTCAAGGTTCACAAGGGCAATGTAGAGAGGATAGAACATGAAATTGACGATCTCTATTTTAAGATCAAAAAGAAGGTCATGCTGTCCGATATAGACCCCAGGGTCATCTTCATACTCAGGGATATAGTTCATGCCCTAGAGAACGCGGCAGACAGCTGTAAAGCATCAGCAGACCTGATGCAGATCATCATGGTCGCGCATAAATGAGCGCAAAATGACAGGCAGGTCTTGAAAACCTGCCTGTATATTTACCTCTGGCCATCTCTATCTATTTTGCCCATCCATATATAAATATCTCTATTGTCAGATCTGGCCAGTATCTCATATGATTGTGTGATTATATATCTATATTCAAATCTCTATATACCTATAGAAAACATTATACCGTATAATCAAATTCATGCCTGATACACATGGAAACTCGTAAAGTACAGGTAACAGGCGGCTCGTCCTTCGTCTTAACATTGCCCAAGGAATGGATAAATTCTGCAAATATAAAGAAAAATGATCCACTTGGCGTGATCATCCAGACAGATGGAACTCTCCTGATAACAACACAAGAAACTGGAGAGAAGGCCAGTCTCACAAAGAACTTTCATGTAGATGATATTAAGAATTCATCTCATCTATTTCGACTACTTATTGGAGCCTACATCATGGGTTACACCAACATCGTGGTGTCATCAAAAAGCAATATCGATGGCATGGTGAGGGACACTGTGACCGAATTTACTCAGATCGCAGTCGGGCCAGAGATAATCGAAGAGGATGCGCATTCCATCACGGTAACTGATTTTCTCAGCCCTACGGAGATGCCCTTTAACAAGACCATTCGCAGGATGCATCTATTGGTTCAGACAATGCACAAGGATGCTATGAGAGCCCTGCTGGAGCAGGATCTCACGATCGCGGAGAATGTCATCAAGAGGGATCAAGATGTAGACCGCCTTGAATGGCTGGTGGCCAGGCAGTCCAATATCGTGATAAGGAATATCAGTATCGCGAAGAAAATAGGTGTCATGCCGGAAGAGGCCAGCAATTATTATCTTATAAGCCGGGCGATAGAAAGAATTGGGGACCATGCTGTCAAGATCGCGGAGAACATTGAACCTCTCACAGATAAGAAGGTCGATCAAAAGCTCATAGCCAAGATAAGCCAGGCCGCGGAGATGGCCCTGGACATATTCAATGGATCAATCAAGGCCTGGATCAATAGGGATCTTGACCTGGCTAACAAGAATATAGATGAGAAGAAACATCTGGTCGAGCTGTGTGAGAATATCACCGACCATCCGATAAAGAGCAAAGGCAGGACATACATCGCGGTAAGCTACATTGCGGAGTCCATCAGAAGGACTGGTGAGTATTCTGGTGGTATATCGGAGATCGTGATAAACAATCTGATAAAGGATTCGGATTGATTCTGATAGGTTCATATTTATTCGAATGCATTCAGAATAGAGCAGAATACATCAATGTATATGCAGGATGTATTCGAACATGCCCCGTCTGATTGACCCGATAGCACAAAGGAGGGCGGGGTACTGGATTCGATGAATATTCAAGTGACAGTTCTCTATTCGAAACCCCGTCAGAATGGCGGGGAGGTCAATCTCTCTAAAACCCTAAACACCCTCAAAGATAGAAATTTACAACATTTACAACATTAAAATAGAAAAGGGATGCAGGCCGCTTCAAACGGCCTGCATATTCTTTGTTTTGATGGCCTGGCTTATTCTTTCTTATCCTCTGAAAAGGCCTCGACGAACTTCAGGTCCATCTCGTTTTTCTTGTAGGCCCATCCCTGGATGATCTTTATCTGCTCATCCGTCAGATGGCGGAAACGACCTTGCATTTTCAGATAATCATCGACTGGCTCCATCTTTGGCTTCACACTGAGGGTGATTACCCCATCCACCATCTCGAAGAGGGTCCACATGCCTGAGTTGACCGCTTTCTTTGCGACCTCCACAGTTTTGGCGGTGTCCATTCTCCAGCCTGTTGGGCATGGTGCAAATATCTGCAAGTATCGGAAACCTTTCATGTTCTTGGCCTTCTCGATCTTCCTTAGCATATCTGCGGGGTGACCGACACTGGCTGTAGCAACATAAGGTACATTGTGAGCCATCATGATCTTTGGGATGTCCTTCTTGAACAATTCTTTTCCACCGATCTTTGTTCCTGCCGGTGTAGTTGTTGTCCAGGCTCCGAAAGGTGTACTTCCACTCCTCTGGATACCAGTGTTCATGTAAGCCTCATTATCATAGCAGATGTAGAGGATGTCCTCGTTTCTCTCAGCAGCTCCAGAAAGAGCCTGGAAACCGATATCTCCGGTTCCACCATCTCCTGCAAAGGCCACCACATTGACGTCCTCTTTGCCCTGCTTGTTAAGAGCCTGCTTGATACCAGCCGCGCATATTGCCGAATTCTCGAACAATACGTGCAGATAAGGGACCTTGAATGCATTGTGTGGATATGTTCCACCGAAGACAAGCAAACAACATGCTGGGAAGTACGTGACCGTATTTGGTCCAAGTATCTTCATTGCCGCTCTTACAACAATTGGAGCTCCGCATCCGCCACAAGCAGTGTGACCACTTGTGAATAGTTCTTCTTCTGGTAATGTCTTTATTGTGATACCTATGGTTTCACCCCCCTGGTGCCTATCCATACAATCTCATTCTCTGCTTCACCCTTCTCGGCTGCTTCCAGTACCTTATCGAACATCAAGCGAATATCTGGTTCTGTGACATCTCTGCCACCCAGACCTGCCAGAACATTGATGACTGGTATGGTGTAGCCGTATAGAGCATTCCTGGCCTCTATCCATGATGGTCCGCCAGCGCTGAAACTCACAGCCCTGTCATAGACTCCGATCGCCTTGCATTTGCTGGCGACCTTCCTGATGGCCTCGGTTGGGTATGGCCTGAAGAATCTCAGTTTGACCAGACCGACCTTTTTGCCTGCTGCCCGGTATTCATCGACTATATCACGAGCCGTGGATGTAACTGTACCCAGTGTGATTAGGATAGCATCCGCGCCTTCTGTTTTGTATTCCTCAATAAGTCCACCGTAGTCGCGGCCAAACTCCTTGGCCCATTCTGCATTAACTTCCTCAACGACCTCAAGGGCATTCCTCATGGTCTCATCGGTCTGATATCTTACTTCCTGAATGTATTCTGGAGGTGAGAAGGAACCGATGATCATTGGATCCTTAGGATCCAGAACTGCGTGATCCGGTCTGTATGGTGGTAGGAATTTGTCCACTTTGTCCTGATCTGGGAAGTCGACTGGCTCGACAGTATGCGAAAGGATGAAAGCATCCAAGCACACCATGATAGGCAGAAGAACGCGTTTGTCCTCTGCGATCTTGAAAGCCTGGATGGTCATATCCATCACTTCCTGGTTATCTTCAACGTAAACTTGCATCCATCCAGTATCTCTTTGAGGCATGGTGTCATTGTGCTCTGCCCAGATACCGATTGGTCCTGCGACTGTACGATTAACGACGGGCATGACCACTGGAAGGTGAGCTGATCCTGCAATGAAAAGAACTTCATGCATGAGTGCCAGTCCCTGTGATGCTGTCGCCGTGTATGTTCTAACACCTGTTGCACTGGCTGCGACACAAGCGCTCATAGCGCTGTGCTCGCTCTCGCACCTCATGAAGGCCGAGTCCAAAAGTCCATCATTTACGAATTCCGAAAGGTGCTCGACAATGAAGGTCTGTGGTGTTATTGGGTAGGCCGCGATAACGTCCACCCTTGCAAGCATGGCCGCAAATGCAGCCGCATAATTACCTGTAACTACTCTTTTAACCATATCGAATCCCTCCATTCTGTTCCGGGCTTTTCTGATGCTCTGCCATATTCAAATTTAAACGCATCAGAAATCACCGCTCCATCTTTATTGCATCTTTTGGACATTCATTGGCGCATATTCCGCAACCTTTGCAGTATTCCAGGTGGAATTCCAGGGTCTTGGCATCGCCTTCGCCGACCTCTTTGATCGCTCCGTCTGGACAGTAGAACCAACACATTCTGCACATGATGCATTTGTCAGGATCATGTACCGGAGCGAAGGTCTTCCAGCTTCCAGTTTTGTTATCTACAAAACTGCCTGGGCCAACGAGCCCCTCTGGTGTTTTCATGGGCCTGGTGGCTAATCCTAGTGGGAGCTCCTTATAATCTGGAAGCCATTTACCGCCTTTTTCATAGGTCATGGTTCCCTTGCAGGTTCCTACACTTGTTCTTTCGTAGGCGACCTTTGCGGCATTGGCATTCTTGGCAGCCAGTTTCTCTCCGATCCTGCTACCGAAGATATCCATGATACCTGCGACGATCGAATCAATAGAAACAAGACCAGTAGCCTTTGCAAAAGCACCCAGGATCGCACTGTTAGTGATAGGCTGACCCAGTGTTTCCAATGCCACTGTGGTTGCGTCAACTGTTGCACATTTGACCGATTTTCCCAGCTCGATATCCTCTGGCTTTGCATTGGAATTGATAATGGCCATTCCGTCATCCTTCAATCCATCTGCAACATCCACAAGACCTGTCAGCTTGTCATCCAGGACCACGATATAATCTGGCTCGTAAATGAGCGTCTTGGAGAATATCTTGTCCTTATCTACCCTTGTAAAGGCCATTACCGGGGCACCTCTTCTCTCTGCTCCAAAGTAGGGGAACGCGACTGCGTAATTACCTTCCTGGAAAGCAGCGGAAGCAAGTGCCTGGGCTGCCATTACGGCTCCCTGGCCTCCTCGACCATGAAATCTTACTTCAAACATTTTCTATCTCCTTTTTTATTACGTAAATACGGTTATGTGGGCGAGTATGGAAATCATGATAATAAGGGTTGTGATTAATTATAGAATGAAGAATGTCAAAAATGATAAAATCAAACTCATTACGCAAATAATTTACAAACATGTTTTATAAAATAAATGCGTGCACATCAAAGAGAGAATGTGCATTTAAAAATTGGAAAGATTGGGAAGGCTTTTTACAGCCTTCCCATTATTCTTTATTTTGGCTTGACAGCTATCCTAGCATTCTTCTGCTGCCATGGCCTTGTACTTGAGATATTTCTCTTTCTGGCTCACGGCAAGGTGTGCATGCAGTTTCTTGGCGTCCTCGGGGAACTGGAGAGTGAGTGTGTGATACCTTACCTCTCCCATCAGGAATTCCTGCATGTCTCCGGTTGGCTCTTTGGAGTCCAGCTGGAATGGGTTCTTTCCCTCTTCCTTGAGCCTTGGGTCATACCTGTAGAGGAACCAGTAACCGGCCTCGACAGCCTTCTTCTCCTCTGACTGGGTCTTGGTCATGCCACCAGCTTTTATTCCATGGTTGATGCATGGCGCATAAGCAATTATCAGGGATGGTCCAGGGTAAGATTCTGCTTCCTTGACAGCTTTTAGGTACTGATTCTTGTTGGCTCCGATCGCCACCATTGCCACATAGATATAACCATAGGACATTGCAATGACTCCCAGGTCCTTCTTCACGGTCTTTTTCCCGCTGGCTGCGAACTTCGCAACCGAACCTACGGGTGTCGCCTTGGAAGCCTGGCCGCCGGTATTGGAGTAAACCTCGGTGTCCATAACGAGAACGTTCACGTCATGTCCCATAGCCAGCACATGGTCAAGACCTCCATATCCTATATCGTAGGCCCAGCCGTCTCCACCGAATATCCAGTGTGATGGTTTGGTGAACATATCTTTCTCATCATACATTCCTGCAAGGATCTTGTCCTCCGAGCGCTCTTTGAGGAACTCCTGGATCTTTAGAGATACTGGTTTACAATCATCACCGATGTGCATTACTTCGAGCCACTTGGTCAGAAGTTCTTTGAATTCACCCTCAACTTTGTTCTCGTCAAGTGCGATCCTGACATAGCTTGCAAGCTTGTCTCTCCTGGCAGATGTAGCCAACTGCATTCCGAAACCGTATTCGGCATTGTCCTCGAAGAGGGAATTGGCCCATGCAGGTCCATGTCCCAGTTCGTTCACAGTGTATGCTGTTGATGGTGAATATGCGGCCCAAATGGATGAACAGCCAGTTGCATTGGCTATCATCATTCTGTCACCGTAAAGCTGTGTGATGGCCTTAACATAAGGTGTCTCTCCACAACCTGCACAAGCACCCGAGAATTCAAGCAATGGTCTGCGGAACTGGGAACCCTTGACAGTGTACTTGCTCATTCCACCATCGCGGACCGGCAATGAATTCAGATAGTCCCAGAGTGCTTCGCCACCTTTTTCCCTCTGGCCTTCCATGGATGTCATCTCCAGTGCCTTGCCCTTGGTTGCCGGGCAGACATCAACACAGTTTCCACAGCCCTGGCAGTCCATAACAGATACTGCAAGGGTGAACTCGTATTCTCCCATATCTTTACCCATAGCTAGCAATCCGATGTAACCCTCAGGGGCCTTCTCGGCTTCCTGCTTCTTGAGAAGGACTGGCCTTATGACCGCATGCGGGCAGACGAATGCACATTGATTACACTGGATACAGTTCTCGGAGATCCATTCGGGAACAGTGATAGTTGTTCCACGCTTCTCGTATTTGGAAGTCCCTGGTGGGAAGAAACCACTTGGTGTGAAATCAGAGGTCTTGAGGTCATCGCCCTTGAGATTACCCATGGTGTCCACGACCCTTCTGATGAACTCTGGCCGGCTCTCGTCAACATGAGCAGGAGCATCAACAGCATTCTTCCATGATTCAGGATATTCGATCTTCTGGAGCTTGGCCAAGGCCGCATCAACAGCGTCGAAGTTCATCTGAACAATCTTATCACCCTTTCTACCGTATGTCTTCTTGATAGCACCCTTCAAAAGAGCGAATGCGTCATCGACTGGCATGATCTTTGCCAGTTTGAAAAAGACAGACTGCATGATCATATTGATCCTCTGGCCAAGGCCAAGTTCCTGTGCGAGTGCAAAAGCATCGATATTGTAAAATTCCAAATTATTCAGGGCTATGTCTCTCTTTAGCTTACTGGGGAACCTTTTCTCCATATCCTCAAGGGTCATTGGTGAGTTCAAAACGAAAGTTCCTCCTTCCTTGATGCCCTCCAGTACGTCATATTTCTCGACATACGTGGTGCTGTGAACCGCGATATAATCGGCAGTATCCAGATTGTATCTTGCCTTAATGGCCTCATCGCCGAATCTCAAGTGAGAGCGAGTAACACCGCCGGATTTCTTTGCATCATACTCAAAGTAACCCTGGACGAACTTGTCCGTATTGTCTCCGATTATCTTTATAGCTTCTTTATTGGCACCAACGGTTCCGTCACCGCCTATTCCCCAGAACTTGCATCTGACCGTGGATGCTGGTTCTGTGTCTATCTTCTCGGACAGCTCCAGGCTTGTGTGTGTAATGTCGTCAGTTATACCGATCGTGAAGTGATTTTTCGGTGTATCCAGTGCAAGATTGTCAAATACAGTCTTGGCCATCGTGGCCGTGAACTCCTTGGAGCTCAAACCATACCTTCCACCGACAATGGTCCTCATGTCACCCTTCTGTTGGAATATGGTACAGATATCCTCGAAAAGCGGTTCACCGTAAGCACCTGGCTCCTTTGTCCTATCGAGAACAGCGATCGCCTTCGCGGTCTTTGGAATTGCATTGTATATTTCCTCGACTGGCAATGGCCTGTAAAGTCTGAGATTGACGACACCGATCTTCTCACCCTTCGAGCAAAGATGTTCAACAACTTCACATGTGGTCATCGCACCTGCACCCATCGCGATGATGACTCTCTCGGCATCCGGGCTTCCAAAGTAATCAACAAGGTGATACTGTCTTCCGGTGAGCTTTGCGACGCGATCCATCTCTTCCTGAACTATCTGAGGGACTCTGTCATAATACTCATTACTCCTCTCTCTTATCTGGAAATATGTGTCTGGTCCAGCAGCAGCCATTCTGATGTGTGGGTGCTCGGGGTTGAGTGCCCGAGCCTTGAACTTCTCGACGCAGTCCCAATCGACCAGATTGGCCATATCATCATAGTCCAATACATTGATTTTCTGTATCTCGTGGGAGCTTCTGAATCCCTCGAAAAAGTGTATGAAGGGCACAGATGACCTCAAAGTGGCGAGGTGAGCAACAAGCCCCAGATCCATTATCTCCTGGATAGAAGATGAGCATATCTCGGCGTACCCGGATGGTCTAGCGGCCATCACATCGGAGTGGTCTCCGAAAATTGAGAGAACCTCCATTGCCAGGGAACGAGCTGAAACATGGAATACTGTAGGCATCAATTCGCCGGATATTTTGAACATGTTGGGAAGCATCAAAAGAAGTCCCTGGGATGCCGTGAATGTCGTAGTAAACGCACCCGCGGCAAGAGAGCCATGAATAGCGCCTGCGGCACCTCCCTCTGACTGCATTTCAGCCACTTTCAAGACCTGGCCGAAAATATTCTTTCTTCCGTGCGCGGCCCATTCATCTGCGATCTCACCCATGGTGGAAGACGGTGTGATGGGATATATCGCTGCCACATCACTGAACGCGTACGCCACATGCGCCGCGGCCGTATTGCCATCCATTGATTTCATTTTATCTTTTGACATATTAATACCTCGTCAATTCCAATCCCTTGCCCGTATGGCTTGAGGAATGAATTTCAATCCATTTCTGGATGGGGAGCGGTAATATGTTATCTACTTTAATGTTATTGTATAGTTAGTATATAGATATGATAATTTTCAATGTATTTTGTGCCATAAATACTATTTTTCGAAATATTTTGATATCTTTAGACAAAATAAATTTCCGAGAAGATATGGAAATATGCAATAAAATCCATAGTGTAGAACAAAATTCCAGGCATAAGACTTATATTACCAAGATATATACCTAGTGAACAATGAGGGCTCCCAAAGCTGAAGCATTGGGATATCCTATCTGGATATGAGCCCTTATTGAATTCAACCCAAGCCGATATTGTACATATTGTCCTGCTTCGACTTGGGGATGATTCAATAAAAGGTCGTGATTACTTTGCCATCTACAATAGGTAAGAAAAAACCACATGCGAAAGGCTCCGCCAGAGAAGAACAATATCTTGATCTCGGGGCGATGGGATATGAAGATGAAAGTCTAGCAAAATTTGCAGGCTCATCTATCAAGATAGCTGAGATCTATCGTTTTGAGGATCTTAAGAACCTTACCAAATACCTATATGAGGGTCACACGATCATTATAGATTATTCATCCTTGGCCAATGATGAGCTGATCATGAGAAGGATCACAAATGAGCTGAAAGCCATCACCGATGATACGAACGGTGATGTTGCAGGTATTGGTCATCATATGTTATTGGCTACATCTAATGGCATAATGGTGGACAGGAACAAGATACGCGGTTCCTATTGATCATCGTGACAACCCAGATTATATTTATTGAATAGTGTGAACGCTGTAAATATTCTGCATTATCTCATCTATGGAATGATTTATATTGATCATTCTATTGCGATTTCATCGAAAGCAGTTTGACACTTATCTTATCGCCATATTCTATCAATGCCGCATAGCCATCCTTTGCGGCCCCGGGATTGACATATGTGCACCCCTTCTTCTCGATGGAACCTCTTGCATCTGACACATGCCCAGATATCACAAGCCTCGGCTTCACCATGCGTATGTATTCTCGGATATCTCGATTACCCACATGCTTACCCTCTGCCTTGTCATTGAAGCCGAATGGTGGGATGTGAGTGATTAGAATATCAATGGTCTTCTCATTGATATCCTCCATACCCTGGATATCCTCAACTGTCTCCAATCTAGGAAGGCTCAGCTCTGCCACTTTCTCATGCACTTCTTCCTTCTTGAAAAGATCAAAGGGGTACACGATGCCATGAAATTCCACGCCCCTGAAGGACATGTGTGTGTCAGCATCCATGTACTCTTCTTTCAATATCTCGCCGATCATCTCTTTGGGATCCGAATTACCATTAACAAAAAGTATGGGGAGGTCAATGTTCCTTATGAACTCCGTCGCCCAGGATGTTGGTCCAAAGTGTGTTATATCTCCAGCCAGCACGATGATGTCGGGATGATGTTCTGAAATAAGGTCAACAAGAACTTTCTCTCCAGTTCTTGTTCCGTGTATGTCACTGAGAGCCAGTATTTTCAAGGTTCCACCTCCATCATACAATAATGCATTACTCATATATCATTTATATTGTGAATATCAGGACAGCTACGGCGAATCCAAGTATGGCGCCTGTATTCAGCAATGGCAATCCAGCTTGAGGATTCCCTCTCATGACGAACTTCATCAAGGCCATGAAGCCGATCAGGCCTCCGATTATTGTTGCCATGGCCACCATTGTACTTTCAAATGTTGGTCCACCATTGGAGAAGAAAGTATAGGCCGATACAGCGAGACTGCCCGGGATGATTATATCACCCAGACCCATGAACATCGCCTCTATCTTCTTTTTCTTCTTCAAAGAGGATTTAATACCTTTCTGGTCCCTGAAGGAATAGTTCTTTGATTTGGGAACCACCAGGAGCACTGGTAAATGCTGTTCAGTGACCGCATCTGCCAATGCTATCATGTGTTTTGTCTTGTAGACTGCTATGGCGTCATAGATCGCCAGACCTATCAGAAGTATGAGGATCGGGTATAGTCCAAGTGAGATACCCAATATCGCGGTAACTCCTGCTCCAATGATTATACCCAGGGTGTTAACGACATACCATTCAGGAAATTTGTAAAGGATATATGTCAGGATAACTGAGATCACAAAGGCAAGTAGATTGATGAAGGCTATCAGTGAATCCTGAGACCATGCTGGCGGTGGATTTCCTCCAATATACCACACTATGTAAAATAGAGGTAATAGAAGTACGGAATACAGGGCAAGGCATGATGCGAAAAGGATCAGCAACTGAACGAAATTCTTTTTGCCAGCCTTGATTAATAAGAGAATAACACCCGTGAAAAGCAGTATGATGACCATGTACATGATGGGGTTCATGGGATCTTCTGGATCCTCGAAGGCCTGATAGCCCGCATCGGACATCGGGCCCGAAATAAGAAGAGCCAGTATCTGGGTGAATACAAAAATAGCTCCCATCCCGATGATGGAATATATCTCGCCTTTGGACAGGGCCATGTGATCACTCTGTGTGCAATACGGCGAAGGCCATTTTTCCCATGACCTTGGTGACCTTTATCTTGACAATGGAACCCTTTGCAGTTCCTGGCACATATATTATGAAATCGTCTATTTTGGCGATACCGTCGCCTTTCTTTCCAACATCCTGGATCATGACCTCATAGACACTGTTTGCAACAACTGCCTTGACATCCCGTGCTGCCGTGGTGCTCTTTCTCACACCAATTGGTCTTCTTGCTCCGCATGCCTCACATTCAAGAACATCCACCCTGCCTTCCTTGACAATGTGGGTATCTGGTCGCTTGCATTCGGTGCATAGAACAAAAGAATTCACATAGGCTTTTAATCTAGTTTCTACCTGTTTTGGTATAAGACGGCTCTTGAAAACAGCCCTCTTACCATCCAGAACACCTGGAGTTCCAAGCTCTCTCTGGAAATATGCGAGTAGATCAGTAGGCTTGCGCCTTATTGTCTCAGCTATGTCTCCGAAGTTCCTGAAAACAGTTGATTTACCCTCTACGAAAAGATCAACTTCCGGAACTTGGAACCTTTCTTCCTTTGTGATCCCCTTAGGCAATTTCTCCTTAGCGGATTTCAATAGCTCAGAATAATCGTATTCGGTCATGCAGACCCGATTATTCTGGCATTGAATATATAATATTCGGTTGAAACAACCCGCTGTAGCGGTATGTTTCAATTGTAGGCCATAACCTCGACCTCTCGAAGCTTTATCCAGCTTCGAGTCCAGTTAAAAAAATAATGATGAGGTTACGGCGGTATAATATGTCCAAACCCGCAGAGAAAATCATACTCTGCGGTTATTCATGTTGATGCCAGGCCTCAGTGTGGTGGTGTGTTTCCATTATCCTTTCATAACACCCATCGGCACCAGTTTAGCAACCAGTTTGGAAATGCCAGCTCCATCCGCGACACCAACAACATCATCAACTGATTTGTAGGCTCCAGGTGCTTCTTCGGTCAGCACCTGTCCGCTTGCGGCCCTGACATAGATGCCATCCTTTGCCATATCGCTCTTTATTTGATCTGGATTGAAGGAGTTTATAGCCTTCTTTCTGGACATCATACGTCCCGCACCGTGGCATGTTGACCCAAAGGTCTCTTCCATCGCGGTCTGGGTGCCTGCAAGCACATAGCTCGCAGTTCCCATCGTGCCAGGTATCAGAACTGGCTGTCCCACATCGCTGTATACATTTGGAATATCACTCATGCCAGGCCCAAATGATCTTGTGGCTCCTTTGCGGTGCACCATGACCTTCCTGCGCTTTCCATCCACAATGTGTTCTTCTTTCTTCGCGATATTGTGGCATACATCGTAGACGAGCTTCATGTCCATATCTTCTGCCTTCTGCTTCATCACATTCTCGAATGACTCACGCACCCAGTGAAGGATCATCTGGCGGTTGGCCCATGCATAATTTGCTCCACTGGCCATAGCACCGTAATAATTCTGTGACACCTTGGATGATATTGGAGCACATGCAAGTTGTCTGTCTGGCAGGGATATGTTGAATTGCTTGATGGCGGATTCCATTTCGCGGAGGTAATCCGTTGCTATCTGATGGCCAGCACCTCTAGAGCCCGTGTGTATCATGACCGTGATCTGGCCTTCGCCAGTGATCCCGAAGGCCTTGGCAGCTTCCTGATCATATATCTCTTCCACTTTCTGTATCTCCAGAAAGTGATTGCCAGCACCCAGGCTTCCCAATTGTGGGGCTCCTCTTTTCTTCGCTTTGTCGCTGACCTTGGAAGAATCTGCGGCTCCCATGTTTCCATTTTCTTCTGTAAATTCGAGGTCAGATTCCCAACCATATCCATTCTTTACAGCCCATTCGGATCCATTGTCCAGAACATCTGAAAGTTCATTTGGTGATAGTTTCACCTTGCCTTTTGATCCCAGGCCAGATGGCACATTATGGAATATTTCATCAACAAGGTTTCTGACCTTCGGTCTGACTTCCGCCTCGGTCATATTGGTCCTGACCAGCCTAACACCGCAATTGATATCGAACCCAACTCCTCCTGGAGAAATTACGCCTTCATCGATATCTGTAGCGGCCACACCACCAATTGGGAATCCATATCCCCAGTGGATATCTGGCATTGCCAAGGACTTGCCGACAATGCCTGGCAGAGCAGCTACATTGGCAACCTGTTCTGGAGCATTGTCCTGCTTCACCAGTTCAATTAAATTGTCATCTGCATATATGATACCAGAGGTGTTCATCTCCTGTTTGTGAGTTTGCGGTATCTCGTATCTGAAGTCATCTATCTTTTTCAGTTCGCCTTGCCATTTCATTATCTCACCTCTGGTCGCACATGCATACACACATGCAATTACTATCTCTGATATTACATCATGTACTTAAGATTGATACCTGGAAAACGATAAATTAGTGAGGGCTCCCAACCCTAAAGGGTGGGGCATCCCACGCTATTTTCTGAGAGAACAGCGAGAGGATTGAGCCCTTACTGAAGCAAACACCAAATTGTGTTTGCTCTTCTAATTGCGCTTATGCACAATTAGAAAATTCGCACCATTGCCTACAATTTAATGAACATCGCCTTTCATCCGTAAGCCTAAAGGCTACGGCATTCAGGCGTGGTACGAATTCAGTAAAACTGGCTCAGTTCATCAGATAATTTTCTCCCACTTGAACAGATCGAGGACCTGTGAGAGCGTGCTACCACGTTTTATCTCTTCTCTAACACGATTCTCTCTCTCAAATACATCCAGTGCCCGGTTGGCTATCTCGACTGCAACATGCTTTGGAATGACGACAATACCTGTTTCATCACCCACTATCCAGTCGCCAGTTCTTACCTTCTGACCACCACAAACAATGTCAATTCCAATCTCGCCATGTCCTTTTGGCTCGCCTGCACATGGTCGTAGATGTCTGGCAAAAGCAGGGAAATCCATATTCTGGATCTCGTCAATGTCTCGAATTGCTCCATCAATGACCACTCCTGAAAGCTTTCTCTGTTTACAACTCCATGATGCCAATTCTCCCCAGACAGCTATCTTTCCACTTCCTGCATCGATCACAAGAACATCGCCTTCATTTGCTCCGTCAATGGCCTCAACTGGCTTTGCCCAATCACCGTCAATGGTCCTGACGGTGAAGGCTCTTCCGATCATCTTTCCATTCCTCTTGATATATGGCTTGATGTTGACCATGGCTCCTTCTTTGTGCATGGCATCTGATATGTTAGGCGTGGATACCTTTTCCAGTGCCTCCCTTATGCTCTCCGCACTGTATTTCTTGAAAAGATCTGTACTGACTGGTATCATCTCATCAATGGCCTTCTGAATGTCTGCAGTTGCCTTTGTTACATCATTCGCTTTGATGATCGCTCCTCCGACAATGATGATCGAAGCACCATTGGCGATGGCTGTTGACGCGGTCTCTGAATTTATCCCGCCTGCAACCGCGATAGGTAATTTCGTGATCTGATAAAGCATCTTGACAAGATCAAATGGTTCTCCGCCAGTCATTTGATGATCAATGCTCGCGTGCACGCAGAGAATGTGCACGCCGAAGCCTTCCAGCTGTCTAACACGCTCCTCCATATTGTCCACGTTCATCAGGTCCGCCATTACAAGTGAACCGTACTGGCTGGCAGATTTTACAGCTTCCGTGATAGTCCCGTCATCTGACAATCCCATGATTGCCACGACATCCGCGCCAGAGCGTGTGGCCATCTCGACCTCCACTCCGCCGACATCCATCGTCTTCATATCCGCGACGATGGTCTTGTCCGGGAACTCGGCTTTTAATCTTCTAATAATATTCATGCCCTCGCTCTTTATCAGGGGAGTTCCAGCTTCTATCCAATCGGCTCCGCCTGCAACGGCTTCCCTGGCTATCTGTATCGCGCGATCTCCTTGAATAAGGTCCAGGGCTACCTGGAGCTTGACCTTTGATGTCATTGATAACATGTAGAGAAGATGAGAGATAAAAGTTTTGCGTAGTATCTCAATAACCAAATTCCTGCATAAACAATATATGAAAGATTGGATATAGCGGCTTCCAGAGACCAATAATAACACAGGTGATACAATGACCTTGATGGTTCAAAACACACTATCCGGCAAGCTAGAAGAATTCGTACCAGTTAGAGAAGACCAGGTCGGCATGTACGTATGTGGTATCAACACATACGATGACTCCCACATGGGGCATGCGAAGGCCGCGGTGACCTTCGATATTATCCGAAGGCATGTGGAAAAGAAGGGCTACAATGTGAAATATGTTATCAATTTCACAGATATCGAGGATCACTGTATCGAGAGGGCGATCAAACTCGACTGGCCCTTGGATAAGCTTACCGATAAATACATTGCCGAATACCACAAGGACATGTCCGCCCTGGGTGTGAGAAAGGCAGATGTATATCCTGTAGCCAGCCATCACATGGGGGACATAATCGATGCCATTCAAAAACTGATAGACAAGGGTATGGCCTATGAATCCGGCGGGGATGTTTATTTCAGAGTTGCAAAGGTCAAGAACTACGGCGTGCTATCCAAGCAAAAGCTTGAAGACATGCAGGCCGGAGCCCGTATCGATATTGATGAAAAGAAAGAAAATCCAATGGACTTCACGCTCTGGAAAGTGAAGAAGGAAAATGAGCCATTTTGGAGCTCTCCATGGAGCGAGGGAAGACCCGGCTGGCATATCGAGTGCTCGGTGATGTCGATGAAGTATCTTGGCGAGACCTTCGACCTTCATGGCGGAGGGACCGAACTGGTATTTCCACATCATGAAAATGAGATCCTGCAATCCGAGGCATTGTCCAGCAAGCCATTTGTCAAATATTGGCTTCATGGTGGTCTGATGAACGTGGGCAGTGAGAAGATGTCCAAGTCCCTCAATAATTTCTTCACCATCAAGGATGTGCTGAAGGAGTTCGATCCGCTTGTTGTTCGATTTTTCCTGCTGAACACCCATTACAAAAAGCCGATAGATTTCAATGATACTGCCCTGGAAGAAGCAAAGCGCTCTCTTAGCAGGCTCCAGAACACACTGGACAATACCAGGAACGCACTTGCAAAGGCCGATGATACGATAACTGATGGCCTGGTAGGTATTGCCGAGCAAGCGATCAAGAACTTCGACAAGGCCATGGACAATGATTTCAATTCCAGGGATGCAATCGCATCCATGTTCGATTTTGCAAAAGAGGTAAACAAATATCTCGAATCCACTTCAATAAGCAAGAACAGCATCGAAGCAATATTGAGAAGCTTCGATGAATTCGACGACCGCCTCACGATCTTCAGAGAATCCTCTGGAGGACTGGACAATGAACTGGTCGATGATCTCATGCAGGTGCTTATCGATATCCGCAAGGATGCGAGGGCCAGTAAGAACTTTGAATTATCTGATAAGATAAGGGATAAGCTGAAGGAACTGGGCATCACCATCGAGGATACTGCCGATGGTGTTAAGTGGAAAATGTCCTAAATATTGATATCTACATTACTGTAAAATATTATAGTGTCTGTTATTACATAGTATAGACTGGGTTAGTTTATACTCCTTCGCTTTCGTATTTTCTTACCAGCCTGCGCAAAACTTCAACGCTGAAGCTCTCTTCCTCGAAGGGCTGCTTCCTCATCCTGTGGGGTAGAGCCATTTCCGCGGCCACGATAACATCGTCCGCAGTGGATTCCAGATGGCCTTCAAGAGCGGCATTGGTCCTCGCTGTCTTCTCAATTATTATATCGCCTCTGTGGCCATCTATATTGAAATCAATTCCCAGTCTTGTGATTATCGAGAGTATGTGGTCAGGAGTGGTTACGTTGGCAAGAATTTCCCTCGCTTCCACTATGGTCTTCTTCAATTCCTCTATATCGTCCTTGAATTCTTCTCTGAAAAGCCATGGATCACTGGCAAAGGCCTTTGTCTTTTTGATTATCTCCACCCTCTGCTCGACATTGTCAATGCCCTTTACCTCTGCCTGAAGTGCCAGACGGTCAAGCAACTGTGGTCTCAATTCTCCTTCTTCAGGGTTCATACTTCCGATAAGAATGAACTTGGATGGGAAGTTAAGACTTATTCCCTCTCTCTCAACGGTAACAACGCCCATTGCTGCTGCATCCAGAAGCACATCGACTATATTGTCCTCAAGTAGATTTATCTCATCCACATACAGGATGCCTCTGTGAGCCTCTGCGAGTATTCCCGGTTCAAAGGCCTTAACACCCTGTGACAGAACTTTTTCGATGTCTATGCTGCCTACAAGCCGGTCCTCCGTGATATTAAGCGGAAGATCTACCACATTGATCGGAACCCAAGTCTCTTGGATTTCTCCTTTTTCATGCTTGGCCTTACATTCAGTACAGTATTTTTCAGGATCCTTTGGGTGACAATTCAATTTGCACCCATCCACGATCAAGATCTCCGGGAGAATATCCAATAAAGCTCTAACAGCGATGGATTTGGCCGTGCCTTTTTCGCCCCTGATCAATACACCGCCCACATTTGGATTGATGATATTCAGCAAAAGGGCTTTTTTCAAAACTTCCTGGCCAACTATGCCATTGAATGGGTATACAACCCTTTTCGGTTGAGCTTTGGATCCACTTTGTTCAGTATCCATTTTGCACACCCGCTTATTCTAGATCGGCTTCCCTCTTATCAATAAGCCTTCTTAGCATTTCTTCACTGAATTCTTCATCATCTTCGAATGCCCTTCTCTTCATCCTGTGTGGCAGGGCCATTGAGGCAGCTACGATAATATCTTCTGTGGATGTTTCCATTCTACCTTCAAAGGCCGCGTTTGCACGTGCCGCCCTCTCTATTATGATATCCGCTCTGTGGCCATCGACATTGAAGTCCATGCACACCTGAGCAATTAGCTTGAACATCCTTTCTGGAGTGGTCACCTTGGATAGAAGTCCATTCGCTCTTTCTATCTTATCGACCAGTTCTTTCCTCGATGCCTCGAACTTCTCCCTGAATTTCAATGGTTCCGAGGTGAACTCTTCACGACGTCTCACAATATCTATCCTCTTACCAACATCTTTGATACCGATAACATCAGTCTGTAAAGCGATCCTGTCCAATATCTGTGGTCTCAATTCACCTTCTTCAGGGTTCATACTTCCCACGATCAAGAACCTTGATGGATGGCTCAGACTGATTCCTTCTCTTTCAATAGTGACAATGCCAGAACCTGCTGCATCAAGTAAAATATCAACTATATAATCATCCAGCAGGTTTATCTCATCAACATACAGGACACCTCTATGAGCCTCGGCAAGTATGCCCGGCTCGAAGGATTTCACACCTTCTGTAAGAACTTTCTCGATGTCTATACTTCCAACGAGACGATCTTCAGTAACATTCAATGGCAGATCAACGACCTGGACCTGTCTCGTGTGGACCTTTAAATTACCTGCCTTGTGTCTGGCCGCACATTCTGTACAGAATTTATCTTCTTCCTTTGGATCGCAATTGAACTTACATCCTGTGACCTCGATATCTGGAAGGATCTCAGATAGCCCTCTGACCGAAACAGATTTTCCGGTTCCTTTCTGTCCTCTGATTAGAACCCCGCCGATCTCGGGATAAATTGCATTGAGAGTAAGTGCGCTCTTCATCTTTTCCTGGCCAACCATGGCGGTGAATGGGAATAGAACACGCTTCTGCTTACCTCTGTCAAGCATCTTGTTTGCAGCCTCTTTAAGCTTCAGCTTGTCTTCCTCATCCATTCTGTGTCTCATCTGACTTTCCAGCTCAGTTCGGAGATTCATCATCTCCTGCTCTTTCATTCTTAATTTTTCTCTATTGTCATCGAGCAGGTTCTTCTGAATGTCCAGTTCACTTCTTGAATGGATCAGTTCCTCTTCCTTCATCTTGAGCTTCTCTTCCTCCTCCATCATCATGTCATCCGCACGTTTCTCCAGCTCTGTCTGGATGAGACTTTCCATCTCTTCTTCCTTCATACGTAGCTTTTCTTCCTCTTCAGCCATGTGCTGGGTCTTGAGCTCCAATTCTGAACGTATGGCAGAGACCTCTTCCTCCTTCATTCGGAGTTTCTCTTCTTCCATCTGGATCTGGTCTGAAAGTGATTCTAATTCTGTCTTGATCTCATTGATCTCTTCATCCTTGAGGCGTAATTTCTCTTCCTCTTCCTGGATCATCTGTTCATAATTTTCTTCCAGCTTCTGCTGTATCTCCTCAATTTCCTCTTCCTTTTCTAGATAAAGTTCAAGCTCATCTCTTGAATTATCTGCAAGGACATCTGGGTATTTGAAAAAGATCAGGTAGAAATCAAGGATAATTACCATAATAAGAATGATGAGAGTTATCGTTATAAGGATCAAGTCACCTTGAAGGAATTGGGAGCTATAGGCCACATCCATACCAAGACCAATGGCCATGAGGCTTGATGGGATCAGTGATATTACGAGATTGGCCTTTCGATCCCAGAAATGAAGTATGGCGGAGCTCATTGATAATAACATGGCGAGAAGTAGGATCGATATGCTTGAGATATTACCAAAGGTCGGAACAAGGCTGAATGATACGGACGGTACTCCCGTATCATTAATCATATTGGTCACTATAAGTATGAATTCGACCAGAACGAATATGGCAAGGAATATGTAGAAAAATAATGTTATCAAACTCATATTGTAATAATTGAAGAAACCGTCCTTCTTCTTTTCTTCATCAAGTATCTCATCGATCTCTTTCTTCTTTTTTCGATCCCTGATCTTTGCCTCTATCTTGTCTTTTTTCATCTCGGCCTTTGGATCATATTCATCTTCAAGTCCATCAGAGTCGGGATCTGCATCCATATCTTCTGGATCGTCAATGTCGCCAGCTTTCTTTTTGCCTTTCTTACCCCATCTGGATGCCTTTTTCTCTTTTGCTTTTGTATCTTCTTTTGGTTCTTCATCCACTTCTATTTGATCGTCATCTGGTGTTTCTTCCACTTCCTCGTCTGAGACTGTTTCATCTTCAACACCGTCCTCTTCAACAACATCTTCAGTGGTCTCTTCTTCGACCTCTTCTTCATCAATAGTATCTGGCTCAAATGTTGTAAGGTCTGTATAACAATTAGAACATATCTCGGCTGTTTTATCGATGCCCTTTGCACATGATGGGCATCTCTTTGAATGGGTTAGGTCATAGTCACAGATCGGGCACTTTTCACTGTCTGTGTTGATAACATCATCACACGATGGACAGAGCATCTGATCATCCTCTATTATGATTTCCTCGATCTCCTCATCTGGATCACTGTCCTCTTCTTCTATGATCTCTTCTTCCTCTTCCACAACCTCATCTTCGGTTATGTCCATTTCCTGGCCAGGATCATCATCATCTGTTTCATCATCCTCATCAACTGTTAAGGACTCATCTGGAGAATCTCCTCCGATCGTTCCAAGATCCCATTCGCCAGAGCTCTCATCTGATTCTTCTGATGCAACCTCTTCTTCCTCTGGGTTTTCTTCGATCTCTTCATCTCCAAGATCAAGGTCTAGCTCTTCTATGGTTGAATCTACATCATCATCAAGATCCAGATCACTTAGATCAAGGCTGTTAGAATTATCTTGCTCTTCTTCTATGATCTCTTCTTCTTCATCAACAGGCGGCAGGTCAGCTCCACAATTGCTACATTCGGTTGTCGAATCGTCGTATGTCAGTGCTTGGCACATGAGGCATATTCTATCCATTTTTAACCTACCATTCTTATTTTCCTGTTTCTATCAATTTTGCTAATTTATTACTGTTCAATCGCCTGTATACGATAAAGCCAGCTCCGAGCAATGCAGCCATGAATGAGATACCTATTGGCACGTTCACATCCTCGTCGAAATATGGTGGGATCTCATAATCTGCCGAGAACGGCCCCTGATAACCACATCTGGCCTCTTTCATATCATAGGCATCGATCTTGATGACATCTCCTGAGAATTGGGTTAATGCAAAGCTAACATTCAGTCCAATGGGGTCAATTGAATTATCCTCCCACTCGCCTATATGATATGGGAGATACACTGAATTATCTTCATCCAGGTAATTCCCGGTAGTCTCAACCCAATCAATGACAGCAATTCTTGCATTCAAGTCCGTGTACTGCTTATAGGTTATATTGCAGATCTCATGGCCATTTCCATCCAGAACGACCAAAGTTATGTTGTAAATGTCACTCCAGCCATTCAGATCCCTCAATGAGATATGAACCATTATTAGACCATTGTGATCATCCACAAATACATCGACCATTGAGGGTGGATCATTGGATACACCAATACCACCGGCCTGAGCATCAACAATGTCTGGCAAATAGACAAAAGCAAGGCTGAACACTAACAACAAACTGAATATTTTTCCAATTGTGATTGGATTCATCCTCCTCCCGTTTGACATAGATACCCCTCTGAACATTTAAAATCGGGTTTGTATAACATATACTTTATTATATATATTAATTATCCATAGAACTCAAACCCATTTTTTCTTCTTTCGTCGCTTGTAGCCTGAACCTCCTTTTTTCTCGGCTTTCTCTTCTTCTTCCTTTCTTTTTCTTTCTTTCTCTGATTTGTGACCTTGATATGCCATTATCAGGAATGCCAATACAATTCCTACAATGATCAATGATATTGCCAATATGTTCATTGGGCCAAGTCCGACATCTTCTTCCTCCTCCAGAAAGGTCTTGGCCTTGACCACAATGGTTGTTGTGAATTGGCCGGAGTTTGCGAAATCATCGGTCTCAGCCATGAAATTAACGTAGGCCAGCATAGATGGCTGACCTCTTGGTGGGGCAATTGAACAATTAATAGTTACAAGCATATGGGTCTCTGTATCTGAAGATACCTGTGCATACACTGGCTGTGTTACTTCAATATCATTTTGAAGTATATTGACAAGGGAGAGTTTATCTACCTCTGTAGATAGATGGCTATCCTTTGTTCCAGTTAAGTAAAGATCGAGCCCCAGCTCATCATTGTAATCTGCGATCAACCTGCTTTTGTATTGGACCACCAAACCAGACATTTGGAAGATATCATATCCGGGTCTAGCCACCTTGACGATCACATTGAATGCAGATTCTGGTGCAAGTATGAATGATATCATGGTCGGTGTCACCAACATCTTTGGCTCCCCATGTATCCTACCTTTTACAGTGAATTCTCTTGGACTCCATTTCTCTGCTCTGAATGCTATATGATGAACTCTCTCCTCACCCAGGTGACTTATGCCAGTGGAGTTGGTAGTTGTGAATAACTCATCATAATCATCATATGATATATCAAAGTCCATAGGAACGTTGCCTGAGTTCTTTGTTGTGAAATAAGTGGTATTCTGTGGATCATCTTGCATGTATGAATCGATCGAATCCGTTTGGAAAGGAGACACATTGAAATAGAAATTCGGACCTGAAAATGCTATGCCAGACACTGGTGCTTCCACTATGAAGGTCTCATTCCATTCTTGAATTGCCTGGTCATCAACGATTATCGAAAGGATCCATTGTCCTGGCGTGGCGTTCCCAATCATACCAAGATAAAAGCAATATGTATTTTCATAGACACTGGACAGGTCGGAATTTATGAAATCAGTGTACAAATGATCAGTCCAGATAGAATTATTGTAGGACCAATGATAGTAATTCGTTATATCCGTGTTATTATGTTTTATGGAATAGGCGTACACATCAATAGTATTGGCTGGCGAGTTCAATTCAATGGTCAGATTGTGCAAAACACCCGCAACTGTGATATCCATTCCATCACGCTGTCTTAACACCTCTCCCGATATGCGAAGCTCCACCGAATCGACCAGCTGGGCCTCGGCAAATGTTGGAATAATGGATATTAGAAATAATAGACTCAATATTATAGCCAAAGGTTTCTTGATCATCAATTCACCCATTATGCTCAGAGATGCTATATACATATATGCATGGCTAACATAGCTAAGCAACTTACTCAGATAAAGTTGGTTAAAGTATATATTATTTATGCGCGTGTGTTATATAATATTACGTTTTAGATCACAAGATCCTGCTCATTGTACGCATCCCGTAATAATTTGATCATATCAGATACATATCATCATCTATCTTGATGATCGTGGTCTCCTGACCTTCTGAAATATAATCCTGAGGCTTTTTTATCGTAATTGGCTTAAAAGTCACTGGATCCATGATCTGGATCTCTTTTTCCCCTTCATGAATTATGACTGCTTTGGAGATAGTATAACCTCCCATGTTCACAGTGAACTTATTGAACTCATCATATCTGATCTTCTTCTTTCCCCAGGTGTTCAGATCTTTTAAGAATGCAAAATTCTTCGATACAGAAGTAACAATATATGTATCCTTTTTATCTGACACGATATCATCCTTTCTCATCTTCGGGAGCCTTAACGAGTAAGTATAACGGAATACATCCTTTCCATCATTTTGCCCGAATATTCTGGATGTCTCTGTGACCTTGCCCCCAAAACGGCTCTGAAGATCCCGCACCTGGGACTTTGATAATCCCGATGAGCCCATGTAATAATCTGTCCCGCCCTTTACCTTTGATTCCTTTGTCAGAAAGGCCTGCCTATCTGATTTATTCTCATCAAGACTTTTATTGAGGAATCTGCTGATACCTTCCATATCTGAATCTGATGGATCTCTTCCATCACCTCTTATCTGGATGATGGCTTCAAAATATCCGCCTCTCTTTCTGCTACATACGTCACAGACCTGTTTCTTTGTTCTCAATTTGAAGCTCAATGGGATCTCAAGAAATAATTCCTCTATGTTTATCTCAACAGATAATTCGATCTGGAATTCATTCGTTCCCTCTGGGAATTCATCAAAATCTATGGACGGATCACTCACAAGTTTATCAAATTCCAGATTATTCTCTACTATTGTCTGCATCCCATCGAATGGCCTGACCCAGGACGAGCTTCCGATAAGGTAATCTCCACATTCTGGACAAATAATGCGCTTGACATAAGGGGGAACCTTCACAAGCTCCCTGTCATCTATAAGGCATTTCTCGCAAAGATTTCCGTATGTTCTTTCATCAGAACCACATTTTATGCAATACATATCAAAACCTATCAATAACACCTAACAGTAATATATCTGGACATGCGGAATGCCTGCTATCTCGATGACAGCATCTTCATCCACATACCCCAGCTTGATCCCCAGAGATATGGTCTCTTTTCCAAAGAGATTCATTGTCGATGCCTGAGAGAATAATACCTCCAGATCCTCTTCATCAACTGGCTGTATGCCATAAAACCCCTCCGATAATGATAATTTTAAATCTCCATCATTCAATGTGGTTCCGATCAGTTCCTGGTCACAAGCTGCGAGAAGAGCAGTACTATCTTGTCTGTGCATTCGTGCAGTTATCATAATCACAACTCATGGACCAATCTATATAATGGCTTTCCATCGAACAATCCCGACTGATATAGCTCGCCACCTCGGCGCATCTTATCAAAGATCTTAGTTGCTTCAGAATCCATTATACCATGTTCGAATGCAGAATCCACAAAGTCCTTTTCACTGAAGCCATTTGCATCATCCTTCAGGAGCTCTGTTATTATCATTCGCACTTCTTTCATCTTGTCTCGCTGGGCTTTGGGATTTCCAGTATTGATCACATCCGTGTCCCAATTTTCGAATGAACCACGGCCAAGTACACGCCTGAAGAATTCCTGAGATATTCGTTTGGCCCTTTCTGCATCATCGATCGTCACTTCTTCGCTCATCCTTCCTCTTGCACTTGCCTCTGCCAATCTAACAAAAGCCTCCAATTGCCTGGCAGTTATCGGGACAGTTCCCTCCTCTCCCATTTTTCTGACCTCAAGGTAGTAATTCTTGAGGGTTTCCATCGCTGAATCCGTCATTACAGGGGATATTTTCTTTGCAACAAAAACGTATTTTCTCAGTATCTTCTGCTCGATCTGGGGTTTGTGTATGGCTCTAAGGTCATCCAGTTGTTTTGTTGTGCTAATTCCTGTCTCGCCCCCGGATGCTTCATTGCTCATTGTCATTTCACCTAAAAGGTGAGAACGAAGGATGTGGGAAGCTATCTTAGCATCATTCATTTGATCAGGTTTGTCAGATATAGGGAATATCATATCGAACCTGGACAATAATGTGGTCGGTATATTGATCTGAGAGAATATGTAATCATTCTGGTCGAACCTGCCTTCTTTAGGGTTTGCAGCTGCGAGGACCGAGCATCTTGATTGAAGTGTGGCTGTAATTCCAGCTTTGGCGATGGATATCGTCTGTTGTTCCATTGCTTCGTGCATACTGCTACTATCTTGCTTGCTCATCTTATCAAGTTCATCAACACAAGCGAGACCCTTATCTGCCAGCACAAGAGCTCCAGCCTCCAGGGTCCAACGTCCATCACCGCTCTCATCTTTTACCGCTGCAGCTGTCAACCCCGCACTTGTGGATGATTTTCCAGAAGCATAGATGCCTCTGGGTGTGATATTGGACATATAATTCAGCAATTGCGACTTTGCAGTTCCAGGATCTCCAACCAATAATATGTGTATATCTCCTCTTAACTTCGTCCCATCTGGCATCTTCTTACTGAGGCCACCAAACAATTGAAGGATAAGAGCCTCTTTCTCGACCTCCAATCCATATATGGTGGGGGAAACAGATTGGACCAATTTCGCATAGATATCTGGATCTGAAGCAAGCCTCTGAATTTCTGCATGCTCTTCCTCAGATATCTCGATCTCATCGAACTCCGCCTCTATGACATCTATACTGTTGACATCCAGGTATATGTCAAAAGTGGTCATCTGATTCTGCCCCTTCCTCTGCATCCTTGTCTTGAGGATACCATTGATTACGATCCTGTCGCCAGGATATGTCTCTCCAGTTAGATCATCCTCAACTATCGAAAATAGAAACTGTGCCAATGCGCCACCACGAAGTTTTTCGGGTCTTTCCTGTATCTCGATCTTCTGAGTATCTATGAATGTCGAGTCTGAAATATTAGGTATGAATCTTGTAGCTCCACGAGCTCTCCCACATCCCCCAATATCATTGGGGCATTCCATTGGTTCGTGTAGGATAGTATCCTCCTGATGAACTATCTGTTTTGTATGGCATCTTGCACATTCGAAAACAGCTCTCTGAACTCTTGGTCTTACATCGGAAGCTCTCTTGACCACTCCCTCTATCGATAAAAAATTACCAAGATGTTTGCTCCTAATCTTTCGAACCTCTGTTCTGAGATCCTTTGGGATATTCATTATTCTGAGCTTTAGTTCCACACCTTCTGAGGTTGGAGGTATGAACTCTTTTATGGCCTGTTCTCCAGATGATATTATCCTATTTGGGTCGGTCAATAGCGATATTGCCATCTCATTATCATATCTATCAATATCTTCAAACTTAACCTTGAGACTTTTTTCCTCTGGATAGATATCACTGAGGGATTTGATCTTAGGTACGTAGTTTGATTCTTCGAGGATCTCTCCCCATTTCTGAACCAGTGTTTCCTGGGTCTGTTCTGCGGCCATGCTACTAACTCCCCCTTTTAAAGGACTGGACACGAGAATATCCGTGGCCATCTGCCCAAATCAAGGTAACCACTTGGTAAATCATAAGTGGTATAAATAATCCATTAATATTTTTCATTTAAGTCATCTGGATCGGGTAATTAAAATATTTTAGCTTTCTCACTTAGTGTGATAAAAACTACTCGACTGTAACGCTCTTCGCCAGATGCCTTGGTTTGTCTATTTCGCAATTCCTTGCATCCGCGACATAGTAAGACAGCAACTGCATGACCACACTTGTCAATACTGGTGTGAAAAGATAATGCACATCCGGTATAGGAATGACCTCATCAACATACCGCTTCAGCTCCTTATCGCTCTGATTGCCGATACCAACAACTGGAGAACCTCTTGCAGCCACTTCCCCTATATTTCCAAGCATTTTCTCATAAGTGTAATCCTTGACAGCGACCGCGATCACAGGGGTTTTCTCGGTTATAAGGGCGAGAGGCCCGTGCTTCAATTCACCACCAGGGTATCCTTCTGCATGGATGTAGGATATCTCCTTCATCTTCAATGCCCCTTCCAATGCAACAGGATAATTTATGTTGCGGCCGAGGAAGAACATGCTCTGTGAATCCGCGATCTTCTCAGCGATCCTTTTGATGTTATCTGCATTGTTGAGGATGGTCTTAACTTGCTTTGGCAGATCTCTCAATCTATTGATCATCCGCCTTGCTCTGTCCGGGCTGAGCGAACCATTTGCCCGGCCGAACCTTATTCCAAGTATGTACATGGCGATTATCTGTGTGATGTAGGTCTTTGTAGCCGCAACACCTATTTCCAGATCCGCCCTTGTGTAAAATGTCTCATCAGTTTCTCTTGTCAAAGTACTGCCCACGATATTCACGATGCTCATGGTCCTGAGACCGCGTCTTCTCGCCAATCTTACCGCGGTCATTGTGTCAAGTGTCTCACCACTTTGACTTATCGCGATTACCAATGGCCTTTCACCTGCATCTGCCAGGAATCTGTACTCAGATGCTAGCTCAACAGTTACAGGGATCTTCGCAAGATTCTCGATAATATGTTTGCCCACAAATCCTGCATGGTATGATGTGCCGCAGGCGATTATCTTGATATTGGAAATATGATTGCTATTGGCGTAGCTGTCGAAGTTCAACACTTCTCCCAAAAGCGTATTATGAATTGCTTTTGGTTGTTCGAATATCTCCTTCAACATGAAATGCTCATATCCCCCTTTCTCGGCTCCATCAAGGGTCATGTCAACCTTTTGCCAATCCCTTTCTACCGGATCTCCATCAAAGGTTTGGATCTCAACACCTTTGCTCGTGATGGCGACGATCTCCTCGTCAAGAAGATAGATCATTTTGTTAGTATATTCGAGAACCGCGGGTACATCCGACGCTATGAAATTTTCATTATGTCCTACACCGACGATCAATGGACTTATCATCCTTGCTCCGACAACTTTATCTTTTTCGAAAGTTGTTATTGCAACAATTGCATAACTTCCTCGCAATCTTTTGACCACTTTTTTCATGGCATCTTCGAGATTATCCTCATAATAATTTTCCAAAAGATGCACGATGACTTCTGTGTCAGTTTCGGATGAGAAGATATGCCCTTCTTTCATTAGCTCGTCCTTTAATTCATTGAAATTATCGATGATACCATTGTGCACAATTGCAAATTTTCCTTTGCAACCCTTGAACGGATGTGAATTATTTTTGATGGGCTTACCATGTGTTGCCCATCGAGTATGTCCGATACCTTGTGTACCTTTAAAATCTGGTGTGATATTGATAAGATGATCGATGTCTCCCTTGTCCTTGAAGACATTTAGCTCATCATTGATGACAGCGATACCTGCGGAATCATAACCTCTGTATTCGAGTCGCTTTAGGGCATTCAATAAGATGTCCTTTGCCGCTTTTGGCCCGGTATATCCAATTATTCCACACATATAATATCTCTTTATTAATCAGATAACTGAGGAGTTGTCAGGTATCTCCTTTGATATTATCTTTTGTGATGAAATATCACAATTGGAACCTATAATTGTTCCACCGATAACACTGACTTGATCTCCGATCATTGTCCTCTCACCGATCAAAGCACCGATGTGTTCTACTTTATGAAGTTCATTATCCATTTCAATGTTTCCCGATCTTGATGTCGAACAAAATTGTGGTCCTATCTCTACCCCATCTCCAATTACGGAATTAGAAATATGACATGTTGCACCGATCCTCACGTCACTCATGATCACACTGTGCTCTATGACGGAGTTAGGTCCTATCCTAACATTATTGCCGATACTTGTTGATGGATAAATTGTAACATTTGGTCCGATTTCACAACCCTCCCCGATCTTTGTTGGTCCAACAATGTAAGCACCAGATCGGATTATGGTTCCTTTTCCTATCGAGACAGATCCTTTCAATGTAACATTCCTTTCGATCCTTCCCGATGTATGAGATTCATTATTGTTCAATGCCATAGAATTGACATTTATGATGTCCCACGGATAAACGATATCTTGCCATGTTCCCTTTGTGGTGACAGCGATGATCTTTTTCTTCGCAAGGATGGATTGTAGAACACTTGTCATGTCATAACGACCATCTTTCATGACCTTCTCAATATCATCAAATATGCTGACAGGCAATTTGTATATTCCCGTGCTGATGAGATTGCTTATCTCCTCTTCGGGTTTTTCAATTATATTGCGAACAACATTACTCGACAGTTCTACTACACCATATTTGGAAGGTATGTCGCTCTGCACTATCACTACCTTATGCTTTTGATTTCCTTTTATCGCATCCGATACGGTCTGAGCATCTATCAGGTTATCCCCTGGTAGGAGAATGAAATCATCCTTGATCTTATTCTTCGCCATGCTCAATGCATAGGCAGTGCCGATCTTGCCCACTCGTCTTTTCTGAACTATATAAGATATTTTCACATCAAAGTCCTTGCCATCCTCAAAATAGCTCATTATACGTTCCTTATGATAACCCACAACAATGACAATATCCCTTATCTTGTTCTGGGCCAGGGCTTTGATCACATATTCCAGTATCGGGCGGTTGGAAATGGGCAACATTCCTTTTGGCTCAGAATTCGTAAAAGGTCTGAGCCTTGTTCCCTCTCCAGCAGCAAGTATCACGGCTTTCATATACTCACATACCTCCTTAGGTCTGCTATTTTATAAAGGTTTGGTTTGATTTCATTTGATAAATGGGGTGTGGATGTGTGTAGTGTTCATTTGTTAGATCGTTGGAGAATAAGGACCTCGCCCATCGTTGAACTCTTGGCGGGGTTTGATTAAAACCACTCGCTTTGAACACGAGTGGTTTAATTATTTACTGAGATATTGCTGTCACTCACTGAGAAATCAAATATAGTACCCCGGCCCTGCGTCACTCGGGACGGGGCATGTTCGCATAATCATTGCTCTGCTAACACATTGAATTCGATTATTCAAGTGCCTCGTCAAGAAGTTCCCAAAGACTCATCACCTTAACTCTCTTTTTATATTCTTTACGGGCAAGCATTGATCCTGTTAGGAGTGTGGATTCACAGGTCGGACAAACTGTAACAAGAACATCAACACCAGTGTCTATGGCCTGCTTCATTCTCTGCTTCGACATGTCTTCCACAAGCTCTGGATCTGTGATCAGCATACCACCACCGGCTCCACAACACATGCTGAACTCCTTATTGTTCTCCATTTCATGGACACGCACTCCCATGGCCTCAAGTATCTCTCGGGGTTCTTCAATGACACCGAGCTTCCGTCCAAGATCGCATGGATCATGATATGTTGCATCCATGTCCAAGTTCTTTAGCTTGACCTTTCCTGACATTATCAGCTCATGAACTCGCTTGACCACGTGGGTGGAATTAAGGTCCATCTCTTCCTGTGTGAACATAGTACATGACGGACAGAGAGTGATGAAATCATCATGCGGATATGCTTCTTTGAATTTACTTACTATTTCGGGCATTTCATCTTCATAGCCAAGAACATGAGCGATGTAACCACAACATGATTCATCATCTGTTATCTTGGCCTTTATTCCCATCTTATCGAGAACTTTTATGATGAGTTTAACTTCATTCTTATTGCCCTTGTACTGACAACCAAGATAAACAGGAACCTCACCATCAGCAGTTTCCTCAAATATCTTGCTTGTTTCAATACTTCTACCAAAGACATCACCTGTTCTCTTGATGCTTTCAATAGCCAGATCATATTCAGGTCTTATCAATCCTTCTTTAACAAGTTTTCTTCTCAGTTCAATGAACCTTTCTGTGTTCGGCAGGGCGCAATGAGCATCGCAAGCACCGCAAAGCGTGCAAGTAAAGGCTACTTCGGCCAATGCCATGCTTGCATCATAATGGCCATCTATCAATCCGAGCATGGCTCTGTTCTTTCCCTTGCTCGTGTATGTCTTTATCCTCAATATCTTGTAAACTGGACAATTCCTTTCGCAGAAATTACATGAGGTTCCGAAACATGTCTCTATATCATCCCTATGTTCTTCAATGGACATGTTCACTCCTCCTTTTCCAGTACTTTTTCCCTGGTGAACTTCTTTCCGGGATTCATGATGCATTTTGGATCGAATATACGTTTAATTTCCAGCATGTATTGTGCTCCGGCACCATGCTCGTATTCGAAATAGGGAACCTTGAGGTCTGTATCCGACATATAGGTGGACATTGTACCTTCAAGATCGACAGCTCTCTTTGACATTTCCTCAAAGTACTTGCGGAAGCGATCAACTTCATCCTGATCGCGATAGTTCACGAACAATGCGCATGAAAGTGAGAATCCTATACTTCCAGGATGTTCAAGATATGCATTCATTCCGAGTATGTCTAGCTCATACTTTTCTGCGGTCTCGATAAATATATCATAATATTCTTCCAATCGCCCCATGGGTATTCCAGGATCTGCAGCTCCGAACTTTTTCACCTTTTGGGATGCTGGCCATTTCTGTTTGAAGGCAGGGAAATCAAGTGTGTGCTTGCTTATCCACCAATTGTCTATTATCTCCCTTTCCTGGATCAATTGTCCACCCATCTCATCCGCCATGGCATAGGCTTTCTTCAATGAGAAATCAACGACATCCTTATCGCCTGCAAATATTATTGCCAACAATGATCCGGCCCAATCGGGTATCTTTGGATCATGGCCATGTTTTTCCTTGTAAGCATGGGTGTAAAACTTCAATCTTCTTTTACAATTTATGTGGGCTCCTTCAGGAACCAATCCCATGCGCAAAAGGTTGTCAAGGTAATCAACAGCCTTGCTCATTGAATCGAATATTATCATATCCACATGCCTGTGTTCTGGTACAGGCTCGAGTTTGACAGTTGCGCCAGTGATCACTCCAAGTGTACCTTCACTGCCAATAATTAAATCCTTAAGCTTGTATCCTGAGGCTGAAAACCGGGCTTTTCTGTGTCCTGCTTCAATAACCTCACCTCTACCGGTCACCATTTCAATAGAAAGAACCTGATTGAGGGGTTTTCCATATTTCATTCCAAAAGTTGAATCATTATCGCAGGCTATTGCAGATGCGATGGTGCAACTCCACTTGCTCTCTGGAAGTATGGGAAACCAGAGACCGTGAGACTTTCCAGCATCCACCAGTTCCTGGAGAGTGGCTCCCGATTGTGTGCGAATTGTTTGATTCTCCACATCAACCTCCACTATCTTGTTCATGCAAGCTCCGTCGATGTATATTCCACCATGGATGGGGACTGCTCCACCAGCCATACCAGTCAATCCACCGCCTGCCGTGACAGGTATACCATACTTGTATGCGATCTTGACAGTCTCGACAACATCTTCTGTGCTTCGTGGACATATCACAACATCTGGTGGCATTATCTCTTTTTGCGTTCGGGGTGACCAATCCGCCCCGAATATGAATCTTTCAAAATCCTCTGTCAGAACCTTGTCTCCAAGTGCAGCTTTCAGCTCCTCAATATACTCCATGGTCATTGCCTCGAAGGGACATATATTTCATGATGATAAAGATATTGGATTTTTCTCTTGTATTATTAACTATATATAACAATAGTCTAACACACTATACTAATTAAAAAAATGATAAATATAGATATTATCCGCTTATTTTCTTAAACCTGAAAACGTTTTGATTCTATCGAGATCGACTTCACTATCCATTAATGCATGATCTTACTTCGTAGATCATAAAAAGACCGCAAAACCTTCGGTTATGCAGTTAAAAATATAAAAAGTTAAAAGGGAGAGAGCCCGAAGGCTCTCTCATTTTGCTTAGGTTCTTGCTTACCAGTTGACTGTCCAGGTTCCGCCTACTGCGACATAGACCCAGTACGCTTCGCCACGCTGGAGGACATAATTGTCCGCCAGGGTCACGATATCGTATGGTCCAGCACCGTAGCCTTCAACCATGGATGCACCAGTTGCCAGCTTCAGATCACCTACATCGTAGGTTGAATCATCCTGTGCAGGGTAACCGACAAGATTCCAACCGGAGCTCAGAGTAATATCTGTGCTTGTTGGCTCATATCCGTCTCCAACAGACAGGAGTGCTCCTGCTGTTGTGAGTTTCACCCACATACCCATTGCGTTACTAACGCTTGGCATGTCCTGTGTGATTCCTGCTGCTGCCTGTGCTTTGTCATAGGTCTTCCAGTGGTCGACTTCAATTGGGTTGTACCAAGTGATGATCTCCCATGTGGTGTCACCATTGCCCCAGTTCGCATCATCGAGAACTGTTAGAACATCGCCGGATGCAGTTATTGGGAAGGATACGAATATCCAGTCTCCTGCTCCTGCTCCACCAGTGTCTATATCATATGGCACTGCTGGTGCTCCGCCTGGTTCCTGCACTTCATTGGTGTTTGTGTCCTCATTGGATGATGTATCAACTGCTCTAACAACATACCACCAAAGTGTGGCGTCTGCCTGGCCTCTACCCATGTCCACATAGCTTGTTGTTCCATATGGAACAGAACCTATTAAGGACCATGGGCCGCCTGGGTTTGCGTCACCAGATCTGTAGATGTTGTAAGACATGGTGTCTGGAGATACCGAGTCAGTCCAGCTGATTGTATTGTGGTCTGCAGGGTTTCCAGCAATAGACCAGCTGAAGCCGGCTATGTTGGAGTTTGCTGCTGCTGATCCCCAATCCAAGTGACTGCCACCCTGACCTCCACCGGATACCGTACAATCATAGCTGACGGTCCACTGGGATGCATCAAGCTGTGTAGCTCCAAGAACTTCTGTTGTGAAGGTTGCTCTGAGTGTTCCTGGTGGGTTGGTTGCTGCTGCATATAGTTCAACAACTATTGAGTCGCCTGCATCTAATATGGTTAGAGGTGGTGTCCATGTTCCAGAGTGTAATCCGGTAGTGGTGCCACCGCCGACAGCCGATACTGCTGTTGTCAGTTGTGTCTGTACACCGGCGCTGTTCCTCTGGTACACCCTTATTCCACCGTACACTGGCTGCCAGTTTCCGAGGGAAGGTGTCTCAATTGTTGTAGATGACTGGGTAGTTCCAAGTGAGTAGGCTGTCAATGAATTGACAGTTACTTCATTGGCCACACCTCTGAAGAACCTCTGTTCTGTTGTCATGGAACCTGCTGGCCCATCCTGTACAACTGTAAGTCCGGTCACCGGTGTTGGTGGTGTGGTGTCAACAGTTGTGAAGGTCCAGGTAACCGATTGTGTTGATCCTGTTCCATCAGTTGCTATTGCATACCAGTTGTATACGGTTGCTGAGGTCAGTCCTATTGCACCTGTTGTGGCTGTGGCACCGCTTGCAACTCCATTCACTGTTGCGAATGGGGTTCCGCTGTCCCAGTAGAACACAACATCCATCGAATCTGATTCATAATCTGAAACATCTACGCTGAATGCCTTGCTTACTGCTACATCAAGCTCACCATCGAATGGGTCTGGGTTCATAGGTTCGTATGGACGTCTTGGTGAATCAATGAAGATCTGAGTCTCTGCCCAGGCTCCCCAGTTGTTTGCTGCATCCATTCCTTGTACCCAAATCTTGTGCCATCCACCAGCCCAGCCAGTAGTGTCTATTGAGGTAGTACTCTCAACAGCCTCTGCTGGTGAGTTGAATGAACCATCCATTGTGTCCATGCCAACTGGTGTTGGGTTCACATCGGTCTTGTACTGAGCATCTGCGACATTGCTACCGCCAGTTGTCCATTCGTGTACATTACCTACGACTACGACAGTGTCACCTGGAATACAGAGAACCTTGTCTGTTGAGACATATTCTGTAATTGGTCCAACGGTGTCCGTTGCTGATTCCCAGCCATTGTAAACATGCATGGCTATGATATCATGACCGCCTTCCTTGGTGAACTGGTTCTGTGCTATCAACACTGTGTTGGAGTTCTCCCATGATGCAGATCGCTGCTTGCCCTTGACAAAACTGTCTAGAGTCAAGTACTGTATCTTTGTAGCTGCTCCACCTGTGTAATCGTCGTCATAGAACATCAGCATGTTGGTCTGACCGTATGGGTCGTACCTTATGTTTCTGTGCATGAACACGTAGATGTAGTCATCTGCTGTGTAATCCAAGTCCAGAAGGAACCTTGTTCCATAATCGTGGTCACTTGCTACAGGTCCGTATGGTCCGTATCCAGCATTTCCATTGTTCTCAAAGCTGACACCATTATCATCGGAGTACATAACAACGACACTTCGGTCGCCATCTGTGTTCGCACCCTTGAGGTAAGCTCCATACTGCCTGTTATTGGAGGCACCCTGGTTTGCTGCTACACCCTGTGGGAACATCATGTTATCTGGTGAATCCAGAGCCATTCTTACTGCGCTCCATGATCCATCGTAGTACTGGAATGTTGCATCCCTGTCCTGTGCTGCATCTCCACTGTCTCTCTCATAATACCAGAGAGCTATGTTACCTGCAAGGTCTGTGTATGCATGCGGGAAGAAATAGAACATACTCGCGACACCTGGATCGATCTGCGTGAATGCAGACCAGGTAGCTCCTCCATCTGAGGATGACTTTCCAGTAGTAGATATCGATACCTGTGTAGCTGTCATCAGATCAGTACCTGAATATCCAAAGTCCTCTACAACAAGGTAGAATTGTTCTCCGTTTGGATACCATACTATGTTGACAGTTCTGTAAGTATCCCTGCCGCCACCTTCAACTCCTTCACCAAGTGCGTATGCATCTGATTCAGTCCATGATGTGTATGGGAAATCTGCATAATTCACCTTGATGTAAGAACATCTTGTATCGGCTGTACTACCACCATATCCATCGGGATTCCATGCATTGTACGCTATTGCTATCCTGCCTGCATTAGGTCCATTTGAAGCCCTTGCTATTCCTAAATAGCCTGGTGTCCATGAATCCTGAGATATTGGTATTGGGGTACTCCATGTAAGACCACCATCGCTGGATAATGTGAAGTATGCCTTGTCACCGAAGTTCTCATCCTGCCTGTAGGTACATGCAACATAATCATTACCGCCTGATTCCCAGGAGGTAAATGCTGGTGCGTCCTCGTGCACTGGCGCGTCAGCTATCTTCCACTGTGTGGGTGTCTTCTCTGTGACCACATCCACTTGGAAAGCTATAGTTGACTGTGCGATAGGTGCGGATGCATCATTGTTGGATGTTGCAGTTAGTGTAACAGTGTATGTTCCAGCTGCGACTGCTCCGACATTGATCCTTGCATATCCGTGTACCCTCTCATTGACTCCTACTGAAAGACCAGATGCTGGGAAGTAAGCTGCTGTGAAACCACCTGGGACAGATGATGTGATCGTGTAAGAATCTGCTGTTGATCCACCATTGTTAATCCAGTATGGCACAATTACGCTACCACTTGGAGCACACTTGAACACTCCTTCTCCGTATCCATCTGTTTCAGGAACCACTCTTGGTGTGTCCAGGTTCATGCTTACCTTGTAAACATTGTCTCCTGCGTTCACATCAGAAGCTGTGTTCATTCCACCAGTCATAGCAATTGACCATGGGAATGCTGCGCCAGCCTTTAGGATGATATCTATGTCCCATGTTCCTACCCTTGGCTCAGCGATGGTAAAGACCTCTACGTTGTTTATATCGTCACCGCCGTCATCGGCTGTGTCGAAGTCGTAGCTTGCCCCGCCCATCCAGGTTGGATAAGCTGCATTTGACCAGTCACCGGCAGTTGGTACAGGGGTGGACTTTCCTTCTTTGAAAGCATTTCCTTCATACCTTGTTCCATCTGGAGCGGTAACAACCAGGTCATAGTCTGTTGACAATGCACCTGCGGAAGTTGTGTCCCAGTGTGAGAAGGTGATCTTCAATGGTACGCTCTCATCTGTAACGACCATGTCGAATCCCATTGTTGAGTCATCTGTTGTACCTGTTGTTCCACTGGAGTGGTACCACTGCAATGTGTTTGGTGCAGGTGGACAGATCGAGTTCCTCACATTGACACGTCCCCATCCCTGATCGTTGCTTGGGTATCCGTGTCCCATGTCAACGGCTCCGTGGATAAGGAGAGTCTTCAAAAGGTTACCGTGTGGTGTGATGCCAACGACATCCACCAGGTAGTCCCTTATAAGGGCTGTGTCACCAGCTGCTGCTGGGCAAGCCATTGAGGTTCCCTGAAGTGAAGCGTAGTCACCTATGCCATCACCGTCTTCATCCATGATCGTTATCAGATCATACAAACCTGGAAGTTCGGCTTCTGCTGTGTCATCAGATTTGACAGAGTAAACAGCTGTTCCGGACTCGACAATATCTGGTTTGATCCTGTCATCGCCTGGACCTGCTGGACCTCTGCTACTGAAACTGGCCATCTGGCCGTAGTTATCAGATGAATCGAAGTCGATAGCACGCATGTTCTCTGCTGCACCCACTGAAACTGCAAGTTTACCGTTTCCGGATCCGCTTGCTGTCAATGTCCTTGGACCGTCGTTTCCGGCGGCGAACAGAACAATGGAGTTTGCATTTGATTCCATGAAGTTGTCTGCTGTCTGGTCATATCCTGAAGACATAGTAGCTGGTCCCCAACTGTTGGTGAAGATCCTTGCACCAAATGTATAACCTGATGACCACTCTGTGCTGACCAAGCCAGCTCTGAAGTAGATTGTTGCCTCTGGAGCCCTACCTGCAAATCCTGCCCTGTCTGGGCGGCCTGCGGGGTTGGTTGCGGCTAACTCATTGTAAAGCCTGTCTGTAGAGCTTAGACCGAGGTATTCCTCCATCATTCCACCGTCTCCAGCAACTGTACCTGTAACGTGAGTTCCATGGTACTCTGCATCGGATGTTGAATCTGGGTTCTCAAGCCTGTCGCCTAATGGACCCTGGATGAAATCCGCATGAGTTGAGTCTATTCCAGAATCCTGGACGTGGACGATCTGACCCTGACCTGCTATGTCCTGTGGTAGATTGGATATGTCACGGTCCCACAGATCCCATGCCTGAGATATTCTTCCTCCTACGTTGTTAAGGAGTTTCATCTCTGGCAGGTACCATACCTGATCGACAGATTCCAGTTGTGCAACATCGGCTATCAATGAAGCGTCAACTGTACACAGTACATCACCATAGTTGGTGTCTGTAACGTCCCATGCACCGAGGCTGCTCAGTTCATTCATGATCTGTGCGGCACTAATGCCTGGGAATGGGTTGATGGTCATCTGGATAGTTCCGACCTTTCCATTGAGTTTTGCATCTACTTTGAATGCTGGCTCGTATGGTCCGACCCACTGAACATAGTCCAGATTCTCTACATTGGCCTTCTCGGCAGAGTTCATCTTGGCGACGACTGCATTGTCGTTGATGTATCTCCTGATACCGCCTGTGTTGGACTCTATTCCATCAAACCAGACCTGATTGCCTGGTGTGACGAACTGTACGATGTAGTTCTGTGTTCCAGTGTTCTGGAATCTTGCTGGAACATTGTATCCAGTCTCTGTGTTGAAACTGATATCCTGTTCCAGGAATTTCATCTGTGTCCTTTCCTGAAGGTCCACGACGCTCATTCTGTTTGAGAGTGCTCCTCTCTGGGAATTTGTTACTTTAACATAGGCTCCCCATTCGTTCAAGCTCACTATTTCGGTTCCACTGTCCTGTAATTCTCTGGCTTGTTCTGGTGTATCAAAAGTCACCAGGACAAAATCTGTGGATTCTACTGCATCGACCGAATTATCGCCAAGATTTGACGCTAATATCGACCAAGACATAGAGACCATAGAGATTACAACAATCATAGAAACCACTGTTGATAATTTCTTGTTTTCATTGCCCAATTTACATTCCTCCTTCCTTATATCTTATTTTAGAAGCAAAGATTTCTCCTCTTTTCCTCACTTGTTTCAGTTTGTTTAAAATCTAAGCTGTTGCTATATCCTATGATGTTTGTATTATATAAAATATTCGCAATATACTGTATGTTTAATTAGTATAAATATTATTATTAATAGGTAATAGTTGTGACAAGCTATATATTTTATTCAAAACTTCTTGATAAAGTTTTAGATTATCTGTTTGTTATCGGGGATATGCAAATTTATATAAAGGTCTAAACAATAAACATCCGTAAGACCTCTCATATCGAGAGGAATCGAGGACGGAGGATTGTAAATGCCAGTTGATAAGACAGTTAAGACAATAAGTTTACTGTTAGTTATGGCTCTTGTGCTAGGTCCATTGGGCGGCGTAAGTGTCAAAGAAAGCTATAATGGAGTTTTAAACCCATCTACCCCAGATTCAGGTGATATTACAGATGCACCCGACATCTTAAATAAGGATATTGCAGGCAAGAATCTGCCCAATACCCAAGCATCTTCGAAGCGTACGAACTTTGGAGATCTTACTGAGATGAATGGTGTGTATTCCACCAGTGGGATCAAGCCATCCCAGGCAGCCTGGGGTAATTGGAGTTACAGAGATGCCCATAATGTTCCAATGGTTGCGAACATGGGCTATGAGGGTGCAGGTGTATCTGTGGCTCTCGTTGATACCGGAATTGATTTCGGTAATATCAATCTGGCAGACAAGTACATGACCGTGGATGACCCCACGTCACCGTATTATGGCTGGCCAATGGCATTTGATCCTTTGGCATTGTCATCTTACTTACAAGCTAAAGAGGTCCGAGTAGGGAATGGATGGTACGCAAATACATCCATAAATGGAACTGGTCCATTTGATGTTAACCATGAAATAAAGGTTGATGGAAAGAATGATTTCTCCCAAACAGAATTGGTTGGTAAGGACAGATATTCAGATGTCAGAGTTAATGGAACTTCTACGAAAGCAGAGTTCGATCTGAATGAATTATTCATTACAAGAGATGATACATATTGGTATGGTGGTGTCAATACTCGATATGCTGAAATGAACAGAACTTTTGGATTTGCCCTTGACTTTGATGGGGCTGCGAGTGGTGGATTGACCGATCCTCGTGGTAATTACCTCCATTTCAAAGCATCACATTCTGCACCTGTCGAACAAGTAGCATACAGTCCAGATAATAACCTCATTGCCTCCTGTGCTGCATCTGGTACTACTGATGCGCCAACATCATCTTACAGCGTAAATTCTGTAAAGATCTGGGGTGTAGATGGTAGCCTCATTGAGACTCTACCAAGTGAGGTGAGCAATGTCTTCACAATAGCATGGTCTTCGGATGGTAGCTATTTGGCATATCAGACATTGAAAGAGGTTATTGTCTATGAAACATCTGGCTGGACAGAAGTGTGGAGAGTGGAAACCATATCCGAATCAGACGGATATAGAGAATCCATGACCTTCAGTCCTGATAACTCGATATTATACTTCGGAATGAAGCTACCAAGATTAGGTTTCTTGTTCATGAACAATGGGACTCACATGGCTAAAAGCATAGGTGGAAAGGCTTTTTCATTGGCTTTCAATCCGATATCTGGAGATAAGATCGCCGTCGGTCTTGGGGATGGATACGCAAAGATTCTTGATAGCACCTTCCCATACTCTGAGATATTACAATTCAAAGACCCTATCTTAAGCAGTAATATTGAAACTGTCGCATGGAGCCCAGATGAGACCAAGATCATCACTGGCATAGGCAGCTTAGGTACAAGTATCATGCAGATATGGGATGCAAGTACTGGGGCTTGGATAGCCAATATTACCGGTGGGCATGACCCCGACTCAACTGTAAATACAATAAAATGGCTAAGCACAGGTGAGATCATCACAGGAGCAGATGATGGTAATATGATTGTATGGGATGATACTACTTATAGCATTATTGACACAAAGGTTAGTATAAATAATGAACCAATATACTCTTTTGATATCAATGACGTCACTGGTGAATATTTCCTAGGTACAGCGGACTGTCTTGTTACAAAATTCAGCAGTGATTGGGGTACAACAACGCCATTTGCAGCCCAGAGACCTGATGTCATGATATATATTGATTATGAGAGAGAATACTATACCTTCGGAGCCGATGGGCAGAAGTTGACGACCCGCGATCAGATATTCAATCCTGATGTTTATAAATGGGATGAATCTTCCTCCTCATGGGAATCCACCAACCTTTCTGCAATTGGAGGAGAATACATTTACAAAGGATCTTTGGCAGGAGAGTTCACAGAGGTTGGCTTTGTCGAATGGAGCATACCAAGGAACTACAGTGATTGGCCAGGATCAAATGACCTGTATGTCAGTTCATTTATCTGTGATTGGGAACCATCCCGACCACAGGATACTATCCCAATGGATTGTAATGTCCCGTCACCTCCAACTTCTGTTTGGGTGGATTTCACAAATACTGAGCCCGTAGGTATCAGTGCATGGGGACATTCATACATTCCTAAGACAACTGTCGATCACGCTAAAGTTACTAGTGTGAGCCCAGATGATACTTATCACTTTGGATACCACCCAAGTAAGTCACTTACAAAAATGCTGGGTCCTGTATCTATCCTGGTTGTAGAATCAACAACATTAGGAGAATGGGATCAGGTATACATTGATATGAATACAGATTATATAATTGATGACAACGACATTGTTGTCGATATCAATAATCCTCTGGCAGTATGGGATGCCTGGAATGGCAGCCAGCCTGGTTCAGATGGATACCCTGACATATCTGGTGGTCTTCTTTACTTTATTGCAAATGGAACCAATAAATTACCGTATTCTGACAGAATGGGAGAGCTATTAGAGCTCACATGGAATGAAGACAGCCCAATGCCGATACCAGGTAATGGAGAACTTGTCGCTTTCTATGGTGAATTCGATTATGATGATCTAAATGGAGAAATAGTAACACATGGAACACAGATGGCGTCAGTTATCGCATCTGAAGGAGTAATCAATGGACAGAATGGACCTATCGAGGGTGTAAGCCCAGATATCAAATTCCTTCCAATGTGTAATGCCCAGTATGATCTTGAGAATTCCCTGTACTTTGCAGTAGAGGGATATGATGGTATACCAAACACTGGTGATGAAGCAAACATAGTATCAACGGGCCAGTATTCATCTGGCTATGACAATGGTTTGGATTCAACTTCAAGTGTTATTGAATCACTTGTAAACTATACCAACTCAAATGTTACTTTCATTGCCCCATCTGGAAATGATGGAAGTGGCTATGGAACTATAGCCTCACCTTGCGGACCAAGCACTCTTGTTGTTGGTTTTGCTGAGGACAATACATTTGTTTCTGGCGGAGGAGATGTTCATCATTATGGATCAGTTGGAGAAGCATCATCACGAGGGCCAACTGCTACTGGTCTGATTAAACCGGACATCATAGCTCTTGGCAGTGGTGAAACCGATATGCCTATTGGTTTCAGTGGATCATTTATTGGTACAGATGGATCAAAGGAGTTCTGGACGTGGACATCATCAAGTGAGTTTGCAACCGCAACTGCAACTGGCGTGATGGCTCTTATATACCAAGCTTACGAAGATACCTATGGAAATTACCCAACTATTGAGACCGCCATGAGCCTGATTAAATCATCCGGTAGGGATCTTGGACACGATCCGTACACACAGGGAAGTGGATTCATTGATGCTTATACCGCAATACTGGCTGCAACAGGAGCTACAGGTTTGACAATGGATGTTCCGGATTCAACATTTGGAGATTCATATGGGTCAAGCTACACAGGATTCATAGATGTTATGGATCGCGGAGATTCCGCTGAATTGTCTATAGACATCGAGAACCTTGGAAGTGGCACAGAGGATGTTGTATACTCTATGGAATATCTTAGAAGAATAGATGTCTCTGAGTTTAATATCACAATGGCAACAGGAACTTCTGAATTTGAAGGTGAATTGTCTAGTTACATACCATTGGAAGCCCAGGTCATTAAAGTTGTTGCTCAAACACCATATGTCGGGTTCAGCATAGGATATGGAGATTATTCAATAACACTATGGGATTGGGAAGATGCCCAGGGCCCAGGTGAGACAAATTATGGTATTATAGATGATTCTGATGACATAAGCTATCTCATATCCACTCATCAAGAATCGGTTAACTCACTTGTTTGTACCTATGCATTACCCTATGGAGGACTTGCAGGTAAGCTTATTATGGATATTATCCCATCAAATGATGTCGGAGCTCTTTTAGATAGGAACTGGACAATAACTGTAGAATCCTTTGCACTTGGAGAATGGGACTGGTTGGAGATGTCTAAATCAACCGATGCAATACCTACTGGTGGCACAAGCACATTGGATCTTACCATGACTATTCCGGACAATGCATTGCCTGGAACATATGGAGCATCTATAGTTGCATCATATGATGAAATAGCAGGTAGTTTCAATGATGTGTATGGCCCGACCTTAGAAGGAGATACAAGCTACTTGGATGTTGATCTTGATACAACACATTGGGATGATGGAGCTATTGGTAACTACTGGGATGATTATGGCGGAGCGGGAACATATGCTCTACCTGATGGAGACAATGCAGATAGGTTCCCACAGATGACACCATTTAGATCCACATACACAGCCCATAATCCGATTGCGATAAATGGCAATGGAGGTTTCTCTTCTGTTGCAAACAGTGGAGCTGGAACTGCCATGAACCCATGGGTCATAGAAGGCTATGAGATCGATGGAACAGCTTTCTCACAGGCAGGTATCAGTATCGAGAACACGGATGCCTATTTCATCGTCAGAAACTGTTACATCCACGATGCACAGGGCAGTGCAGGAGTATACCTTGATAATGTTGAGAATGGTGCATTCATAAGCAATAATGTATCAGCCAATGCCCAGCAAGGTTTCTATGTCACTAATTCCGACAATTTGTATATAGCAGATAATGATATCATGGATAATTTAGCAGATGGAATAGACCTGAGTGTATCTGAATATGTCACTATTGCTTACAATGATATATTCAATAATGCAGGTAATGGCTTTGCATCAATTGCTATAAATATGAATGATGATAATTATTGTAATATTATAGGTAACTATATGGTAGGTAGACCACTGGATGCTGGCTTTGGATGTACCCTTGGCTTGTATACATCACACTACAATGTGATCTCGGGCAATAACATGACTGACGAAGACCAGCTAATTGATGCATGGAGTGCTACCAACAATGAGGTCACTTACAACACCTTTGTAAGGGCAAATGAATTCACAGCTGTGGCATTCTGGACAGCCGCATCAAACAACAATGATATACACCACAATGCATTCTACGACATTGACATATCTGGCTGGCCTAATGCAGAAGCTTATGATGATGATGCATCAAACAACTGGGATGATGGAGCTGAAGGAAACTTCTGGGACATCTACACAGGCCCAGATGCAGATGTTAACGGAATTGTGGATGCACCATTTGCAATTGGTGGAGGTGTTAACCAGGATAATTTCCCATTGGTCACACCAAACACAGATATGCAAGGTTATCTACCTGCACATGCACCGATAGTCATCGATGGTGATGCAGACTTTACAGCACCAAACGGCGTGGTTAGCGGAACTGGAACCTCAGCAGACCCATACATTATCGAAGGGTGGTCAATAGTCGGGCCTGGAAACGCGATTCAAATAATGAACACAACTGAGTACTACGTTATCAAGAACTGTCAGCTGATTGGCAATGGAACTGACTTCGGTATCTTCATCACAAACTCAACAAATGGAGTAGTGAGGTTCAATGATATATCTGGATTCAATGCTGGAATCGGCATAGGATCCACAGACATATCTGTGTCCCACAATATGTTATACTCTAACATAGTAGGTGTAACATTGGGAATGTCCACAGATGTCACATTGGAACACAATGTTGTAGATGCTGGTATGTTTGGATTCTATGTGTCTATGTCTGAGGACTGCTATATTATGAACAATGATATCAGTGGTAGCGCAGTTTATGGGATACAGCTGAACAGTTCAAGCGGTATCAACTATGTGTACTACAACAATCTGATGTCAAACACAGGCCAGGCTTTCGATGATACACTTGGAGACACAGTAGATGACTTCGAGCTATTCGCAGCCCATGGTGTTCCAGCAGACCTCATTGATGTATATGATGTGGCCTGGTGCAATATCTCAGTTGATGGTGTTCCTCTTGTGGTGGATATTGATTACACATTGGATATCGACACTGGTTATATCATGTTCACACCAACTTTGAACGGTCTCCCAGGTGGCTCGAATGTTCTCATTGATGCCAATCTAATATACACTGAATCAATACCAACTGGCTTCAGTCTGGATGACAAGAGATTGGTCGATGCAAGTGCTGTTGTGGATATATACCACAAGAGATTGAATGGAACAATGGAACAGATCGCAGATAGCCAGATAAATGTGAACTACGCTGTAGGGACTGTTGCATTGAACTATTCTGCAAATCTTGAACTTGGTCTGTATATATTCGCAAACTACACATATTACAACAGAACTGTAATGCAGTCATTCTCTGTGAATGTGCAACCTCAGATAACAGATACAGGATCATTCACATATGGAGATTCAAATTCCACTGAAGAACCTGGCGTCATGCCAACATGGGGTATGAGACCAGGACAGGGCTCAACACTACAGAGTGGTGATAGAAGATACTTCCACCTGTATGTACCTGCACAGGGATTGTATGCAACATCACAATTGGACGACTATTATCTGTTCAATGAGTTGTCATGGGGTATGAATGCCACTGATCTCAACTTTGTGATATATGGAAAGGGTGACGCCGGTATCATGCCAAGTGCAGCACCTTACTACGCATCTTCACTCGGTGCTAGTGAAGAAAAGGCTGACTTCAGCTTCTTTACTGCAACAGAGGGTCCGAAAGAAGTTCTTGTTACACCATTCGCAAATGAGATAATAACGATCGTGGTATCTGCAAAGAGCTTTAATGGAACTGGAGACTCGGTCGAGATGCTTGAAGGAAGCAGTGGATGGCTGAAACTTAGTAGCAAGAATCCAAAGACATGGACAGATAATCAGGTAGGTCACATGAATGTTTCAATGTTCTCCAACCTTAACCTGGACTCTGGTATCTATGCATCTATTGTGGGCCCTGCTCAGGGGCAGAGAACAACAGAGGATGTGTATGTGGATGACCTTTCCAATGATGATGGAACAATGGAGGGTTGGCTTACACTTTTGACATCTGGTGCATACACAAAGGTTGTCACAGTGGAAAATGCTCTTAGCTGGGATGTTCATATATGGGGTGACCCAACATGTCCTGATCTTGATCTGGCTGTGTTCCTGGATGGACTTAATGGCCAGCCAAAAGATGGTGAAGCTCAATGGCAGGAAATAATTACGAAGAATGATATTGAGTTCGATGCTTATGCTAGTTTATATGGGACTGGATCCTATGCATATTGTGCAGACATGGATGCGGATGAGGCTCTGAAATTCATAAGCCCGCCAGATGGTGATTATATCATCAAGGTTCTTGGATACACCGTCATGGGAAATCCAAGTCACTTCGATCTTGAATTGAAGACCATCTTCTCTGGTGTAGAAGGATATAAGATCATGCCTAATGAAGCAGAATTTGCTGATGAGGACACAACAAGTAATGGATACCTCAATGAAACATCAATACCATCATTCACAGAAAGATCATTCAGTGTTCTTTGGAACTTCCCAGAGGGAACTGTGGATAATGTATATGGTGGAATCTACGTGCTTGGAATTCCAGAAGCGAACAAGCTCATTGTGATATCCACTGATATCTCACTTGACAGGGAAGCTCCTACCATAATACCACAATATACTGGACCAGGTACGATTACTAGCTCAAGAACTCCTTTGATATCTGCGAATATAATTGATACTGAAGTGGGGGAGATAGATCCGATTGGTGTGACAGTTCTCTTTGATGGAGTTGATGTTACAACAACCTCTTTGGTCTTGGTATCCGAAACAGAATCATCAGGAGCACTGGGTTATTGGAATGGTGCAGTCTCATACACACCAGCTAATCCACTGAGTGACGGTGGACACATGATATCCATTGCATCAAAGGATTTCACAGGTAATGAAGCAGTCATGGAATGGGCTTTCACTGTTGATACATTGGCACCGGCTTTATCTTTGAATTCAGCTAATTATCTACATGTGACAGATGACACATACACAATAACTGGAACCAGTGAGCCTGATGCGAATGTCAAGATCATGATGGGTGCAGAATCTTATGATGTGGAAATTAAAGCAGACGGAAGCTTCTCTCAAATGATATCATTAGATGTAAACAGAGGAACCGAGGTAGTTATTGAGGCTCGAGACATGGCCGACAATATAGCCCGCGAGAATCTGTTAATTGTCTATGACACAGATCTTTCAGCAGTATCATCACTTCAGAGTAGCAATGGATACATTACAAACAAAGACTACACAATTCTCACAGGTAGTGTTGATGAGCCAGGCGAGCTCAAGATCAATGGAATGACAGTTGAGATAAACAGTGTCGGTACCTTCAGTGATGTTATAGATCTCGTCGAGGGATCCAATGTCATTGAGATCTCTATGACAGACTTGGCAGGAAATGTTCTTGTGGATTGGGTAAACGTAACAAAGGACACTGTTGCACCCATAATTGATATCGAGATCCCTGACATGGTCACTGATGGAATAATCAACATATCTGGAAAGGTCCTTGCAGGCTACTCGGTCAAGGTAAATGGAAAGATACCATCTACTGATTCCACCAGAGACGGTGATATTGACTTTACGAAATCCCTGGTTCTTAGCTATGGATTGAACACAATTGTCATCGAAGCGAAGGATGATGCTGGGAATGTCATGGAATTCAGGCACACGATAGATTATACATCAGAGGATGCAGGAACTAACTATGCAGCAATTGGAATGATGATCGTATTACTGGTCGTTGGACTGGTTGTTGGATTATTGGTTGCTATGGCCATCTGGAAAGAGAGACCTTATGATGAAGATGTGCCATCGGATGATGAACCTGAAGAGCTTGTCGAAGATGAAGAAGTTGTCGAAGAAGAGATCATGGATGAAGAGGCATATGGCGAGGAACCAATGGAAGTTGAGGAAGATATCTATGAAGGCGATGTAGAGCCAATAGAGACTGAAGAAGAGATCATGGATATATCTGAAGACCCTGTAGATATTGCAGAAGAGCCTGCGGACATCGAGGTCGAAGAAGAGATCATGGATATCCCCGATGATGCTGAGCCAATCCCAATGGAGGAAGGTCTTCCAGAAGAGATGGCTGAGGAAGAACCTATCGCAGATGATACTTCCATGGTCGAGGAATCTCTTGAAGAAGCACCGCCAGAGGAAGATGAGAGGGTCATAAGGCTTACCAAGGCATTCGAGGACGGAAAGATCTCTGAGGAACTTTACAACAAGAACCTGGCCAAGCTAAAGGACGAATGATAGCGCGATAATCATTGCGCTTTCACATCTTAACAATGCCCGGGATAAACCCCGGGCACTTTTAATCTTTTAATTTTAATTAAGATATAGATAAAATTTGGAAAATATTCATATGAATCCGAATATCAATTCATGAGAAATCGAATATGATCATTCCCATGTGATCCTGTATTCACAATGATCCGAATCTTCTTCAGTATTGCACTTGACCTCGGTTACAGTTCCTTTTAATTTACAAAGCTCAAGCATTCCTGCCAGGCTACCTCTGAAATATTCGCATTTGGCCTTGTCCTCTGGAAACCCATGGTAAGTGAATATCAATTCATTATCAGATACCTCTGTGTACTCTGGCTTTCCAAAATCATACACATTACCCCAATTATCACTTGCTAGCTTTACAAAATCCATAACCACAGGAGCCCTTGTAAGGTAGCTGAGATGCCCCATGTTCTGCAATGTTTGAAAGCCAATGTCATAGCATTTAGATAAGTCTCCATTTCCAGTAACTATGTCGGCGCCCCTTAAGAATTTTAAATAGATCTCATAAGAATACCAGTTCTTTGGAATGATATTATTCTCATTGATCTTTTCATGTAATGTTCTTCCATTATTGATCATCTCCAGGAACTGATCAATTCCCTGTGTTCCTCGTTTATGTTTTACATAAGCGATAACATTCTGGAGATGTACACCTTTAATCTTACCTTCAAAAGTCACAATAAATACCTTCAATTAAGTTTATCAAATGCCTGGAAGATGGCAGTGGAGTATTTTTCCAATTCGGTTAACTTTTTTCTATCTCCACTCCAATTATTGAATTCTGATGCGTATTTCTTTTCCATTATTTGTAGTGCCTTTAATATTATCTTGTACATGATGGGCTTTTCATCACCATTTATGACCACAGCCGCATATACATGGTTACTATCTTCCAAGATGATCGAATGACCCTCATATGTTAGTTTATGGACATGCTCCCCTTCATTGAAAGCCTTGCTCATCTGTTCCCTTATGGCCATTACCATTCGAGATAGGAGTTTTTTACTAAGTTTTTCTGGAGGGATCTTGCTCTTGACAGATAGTAATGTCCCATCTCTATGAATGAAAAATATGGTCTCTGCAACAGGAGCCATTGGCACAACCCCTATCTCCTTTTTCTCTTCGGGAGATAGTTCCATCTCAAATGCACTCTCAAAGAATCTTTCCTTGATCCTCTTCCTAAGTGCCTTTATGTCTGCCTCGATCTCATCAAGGTCTTCAGGGTCAGATAATTTATTGATTATCTCCTTGGCTTCCTTTTCAAACCCATTGATATTGAGAGAGGCCAGTTCTGCTTTAAGCTCATTGATCCGTGAATGATCTTTAAAAGATTCAAGATATGTCTCGATCTCTTCGATCTTGGATAGATCTTTAAGGAATGATTTGATCTCCAGGAACCTCTCATTCTCATCATCGACATCTAATTCATTGAGTTGAACTTCCAGCTCTCTCAATCTTGCGATCTTTCCTTCATGATCCTTGAAAGCATTCTTCAATTTGGTCTTGCTTCCGGTCTTGATCAAAGCTGTAAGATCAGATACTTCATAACCTTCAGAGAGCCAAGCAAAAAGTTTATCTGAGTATTCACTGGTATCAAATTCTTTCTTCTTGGGTGTAGATCTCTTTGATTTAGTACCAGTTTTCTTCTTGGCCATTAGATTCCCCTATATAAGCTTGGAGAATGCATAACTGATATTTTAGTGCTTCCCTTTATCATATGTCATATCAAAGAAGCCAGATATCTCTCTTATGTGGTCATCACTAGCCCGCAATCCGGGAAGATTCTTTCTGAATTGTTTGATCCTTCTATCGAGTATCAAAGCCGCTCCTCGGTCATTTTCAGTCCTGATGAGTCTTCCTATGCTCTGGAGTAATTTACGAGTGGCAGGGGCAATGACCGTGTATTCCCATCCACGGGCGTGTTTCCTTTCATAATATTCGAAAAGGGATCTGTGCTTCGCAGTTGGCTTTGGGAAAGGGATGCCAACCAGAACCACGATCTCCAATTCATCTCCTGGAAAATCGATCCCCTCGCTGATCCTACCACCCATTACCGCAAGAAGAATAGCATCCGTGCTATTCTTGAACTCATTGACCATATCCATCAATCCATTCTGGGACATTGAACTTTTTTCATAGAATATTCTCCTATCGCCAATATCGACCATGGACTTGAAGGAAGATAGTATGGAATAGCTTGGAAAGAATATGAGTGTATTCTTCTTGAATTCCGCTACCAGTGTATCTACGTGATCTCGAATAAGCAATTTCATCTCATCCGATGAATTGAAAACATCGTATTTTGTGGTAACGTCCTCCCGATATAATGTGATCCGATTATCTTCGGAAAAGGGACTGGGTAAGCTCAGCATCTTTGTTGTAATCGGCATACCGATGGAATCGCGATATTCATCAAGTGGTGATAGAGTGCCTGAAAGATGGATCGATGAATGACAATCATTCACTATAGATGTTATTTTGGATGGATCCATGCCATATGATTCCAGACCTGGTCCTTCACGGATTACAAGCTTTGCAGAATCGTGATCCTCCATTGTTACCCAATTGATGAGAAACATACCAATTGAATGCAGGTGTGAACGAGGCAATTTACCTTTTTTTCTTTTTGACTCTCTTATTATCTCGCCATGGGTAAGGATATCAAGGAGCATCTCTTTGAGCTCATTGTCTGTTACCTTGAACTTACTCATCATGGAGATCTCCAGTTCATTTGGAGGGACAAGGCCGTCCTCATCCTCATCTACCAGGTACTCGTCAATGATGTCATAGATCGATCGGATCAGATGATTGAGGACATTGGAAATTCTAATTCCCTCGACCAGCTGGGGGTCACCTATCTTCTTCGCCTCATTCAATGCAGAGTGCAAGGATCTTATGGAAATGTCGGATGATATCAATTCTCTGGCAAAATCGGGAAGATTATGTGCCTCATCGATTATCAGTATCACATCTTCCTCCGTGGAATTCATCCAATTCAGGAACATCCGACGTATCATCGGACTAAAGAAGAATATGTAAGGGGCAGCAATAACATCCGCGCTTGGCATGAGAACTTTGCTTGCTTCATATGGACATATATTATCTTTGATACAATGAAGCTTGAATTCTTCCAGAACTGGTGTATTATCATTCACGAACCCTTTCAATATCTCCAGATCATAGTTCAGAAGATTCGCATAATATCTACATCCACGCTTTTTCTCGCCATCTATAGTGGCTTTCTTCTTATCACTGCATAATTTGGATAGTTCCTCTGAGCTCCCCTGGGATATATTTGGATCATTCATGAACAAGGGACATTGGTTCTGTCTCCCCTGCATCCCAATGCCAAATATTTCATGCTGTTTCTTTATCTGGCGTAATTCCTTGAATATCTGATCCTGTTGTGAATTGGTCCGGGTGAGATAGATGATCTTTTTATCATTCTTCATTCCATATTCTATGCTTGGAGCCAGGGCGCATATTGTCTTACCTGAACCAGTTCCAGATTCGATGATGATACTTCCATTTCGGGATAAAGCACGGTGGATCTCTTCGAGTATGATTTTCTGATTGGGTCTGGGATCATATGGGAACATTGTGTTGGTCATTTAACCAACTCCGAGCGAGCAGGGTCGGGCGATTTTTCTTTTGCAATGGAATACTTGTTCTTTTGGAGCCCGACCCAGCACAGGGAGGGTAAAAGAAAAGGCTTCCGGGAACATAGAATTGACCATTAATCATTGATGACGCATTTGGAATATATATAGTACATTGGGGGGTGGGCGAATATATTCAGTGGAGAATATGAAATGAGGGAATTTCCCATCTCATATCCTTCATTAATACCTACCTTACGTTATTATCTCACTGAGCATATCCTGCTCAATGGCAGCTTTGATATCCTTGGCAATTCTGACACCAGTTGAAAGCTCGGGTTCTATGTAATCCGAATATGGTGATCCTGATGGGAACAGGTTCGTACCTGCTACAATTCGGGATGATATCTCAAATACAATGAACTCCAATTTGTCATTTACAATTGTCTCCAGGCAGAATGGTCCTATCATACCACCAAAAAGCTCGATGGACTTCTCAACGACCATCTCACCCATCTCGAATACCTTCGGCAACAGTGATTCCCTCAGAACCAATGGAACATTTCCTGTGACCACGAAGGAAGGATAGATACCTTGCTTCTTGAGGTCTTCTTGCGAACCCAGTTTGTACATCTCGTCAATATTTGTTTCATCACGGCGGTCAAGGCTCATGAGCTCCAGGCTTCCCTTTGACATGGAGTAGCCATCTTGTTTGATGGGTGAATAGAAATAATGTAAATAATACCTGGTTCCGATTATGTATTCCTGGATATGGAATGTCTCATCATGGTCGATACCCATCTTGAATTCATTGTAATCCTTGGCAATAAAGAATCCACGACCACCTTTAGCACCATGATACTTCACCATAACAGGCTCTTCAATATCTTCCGGACTTGAGATGTATTTTGGCATTTTAAGCCCAGATGATATTAGCCATTCTCGCTCCATGTTTCGATCAGATTCCCATCCAAGTACGGCTCTGTTACCGTAGGTTGGAATTGGAAGTTCTGCGAATTCTTTGGCGCCAAGATATTCAACAAAAGAACCATGTGGTATTATGATGACATTCTTCTTGATCATCTCTGGTATCTTATCATTAATCTGCTTATAATCATCAACAATAAGGTATTCATCTGGCTTGGCCAGTGGAAATGCATCGTAGAATTTTGGAACCTTTTTCAAAGCAATTCCCAATGTCTTGAAACCTTCCTTCTTCGCACCATGAAATATCTGCAAACTGGAGTGCGAACACACTGTAGCGATCGTGATATTATCCTTGTCATAAGAGGATAATATTTCCTCTATATCGTTCTTAAGAGCCATATCAGTATAATTGAGAGGATGTATATTAACATATCTCAAAGAATGATCTCATTAATGAATGAAAATGGCCCCGTCATCGACTGTAAAATACGACATCATGACGGGGCTTTTAAGTGTGCTTCTAATCGCCTATATTCTGTATATTACTAGCGATTAGAAGAACTAACACGTCTGAATTTATCTCATTTACAAAGTGTTTGTTCCTATTGTTTTGGCAGATACGGTGCTATCGCGCTTACGAAAGCTGGAAGGTGTCTTGTCTGCATGATCAGTTTACCTGGTCCTACAAAGTCAGTTACAAGTCCTTCACCGCTCAGGATAGTGGATTTCCAACCGCCAACACGCCTTACCGAGAATTGCATATGATCCTGGAATGCGACAATGTGGCCTGTGTCCACGGACAATACTTCACCTGGCTGGAGATCTTTCTCGATAATTCCACCGAATGAAGTTACCCAGACAGTTCCTGGACCTGATGCATGGAGCATGATGAAGTCCTTTTCAGAAAGGAATCCCTTGAGTCCTTGCCATTTTGTGTCCAGGTTCACGTGGGGCATGGACGCAAGGTAAGCTCCACTCTGTATGATCATTCCAGAGGGTTGCTTTGTGAGGTCTATTGGATAGATATCACCCATTGCGGCTCCAACAAGTGCCAGATCTCCATTTCCCTGTGTTGCTGTGTATGTGTTGACAAAGAAGGATTCGCCACCCAGAGCAGAGGTCATAAGTCCCTTTACCAGACCGCCTTTTCTTCCTGCTGTCTGGATCTCAACTGTCCTGTTCATGTACATCATAGCACCCTTCTCTGTGGTCACGCTTTCCCCCTGCTTGAGGTGGAATATCAATGCTGTAAAGGATGGAGAATGTACTGTCTCATTCTCCGGTACAGCTCCCGGTTGTACCGGCGCTGGCTGTGCATAGCTCTGCTGTGGTGCAGGCTGATGTTGTTGTGGTTGCTGTTGTTGAGGCTGGTGGTGCTGTGCTGCAGGCTGATGTTGCTGAGCTGGTTGTTGAGCTGCTGCTGCCGCTTGACCATATTCCTGGCATGTGTAACAGTACCACTGGCTGTATTGTTCAATATAATTCATTTGGTTTCCGCATTTCTGACATTGACTCATGATATCACCTAAATTCGATCTATTCAATGTATAAACATCAATTCGAATATAAAATTTGCTAATCTATATTACATTATGCTGTAACATTTTAATACAATCAGTTAATTGACCCTTGTATGGCTAGGAAAAGAAAGTTAAGTGAGGTAGAGGATTCTGAGATCTCATGCTATTATTGCAATAAGCCCATCACTGACAAAGCTATAAAGTGCCCACATTGTGGAAAGATCTTTTCTGTTGGAAAGAAAGTAATTGCTTTTTCTATCGTCATGATCATATTGATTGCCAGCCTGGGAATTTATGCTTATAATCAATATAATGCCGTTGGCCAGGAAGGATATGACGGTGACGATGATATAATTGGAGATGATATTATACCACCAGCTGATGATAATTCAAAGAAGATAATGATCGAGTTGAATACGATAAGAGCCCCAATAACCACGAAGAACTTCATTGATCTTGCGAATCAAGGCAAGTACACCAATGTTCCATTCCACAGGATTATTGATGATTTCATGATCCAGGGTGGAGACTTCACCAATAAAGATGGTACTGGAGGCCATGCTGCAGAATACCACAATGGCTTGGGAAACCCATCTGATGAGAACAGCTGGATGATACCGGATGAATTTCATCCAGAACTTACCCATGTACGCTACGCGATCTCAATGGCAAATGCCGGAGCAAACACCGGAGGCAGCCAGTTCTTTATTGTGACAAAAGTAGGCGGAACTGACTGGTTGAACAATGCTCACTCTGTATTTGGCATAGTGGTCGATGGATTCGAGCATGTCGATGCGATGGGTTTAGTAGCAACAGATGGTGGGGATAAACCATTGAGCCCAGTTACATTGGATTCTGTGAAGATCACAACATCTGCCGGAAAGACATACGCTACATTGAATGTATCATATTAATGAGCTAGTCTCAAAACACAAGCCAGTAAATGTGGATTCGTCTGCATTTACTGCTCTATCAATTTTTACTATCATATAATATCAAATTTAAAAGTGATCTATCAAATTTAAAAATAGATTATAATAGAATATGAAGATCATTTCTCGATCTGAGACTTGCCCAGGGTAATGGCTTTGTCTTTCATGTTTATCTTTGATCTTACCGTCATGATAAGCCCTACAATGAAAGATATTATCAGAACTGGCCATTGATATGTCGAGTCATCAAGAATGACTATCGATGCGGCACCCACCAGAAGAAGGAAATATCCAATGTAATACGAGATACTATTGATATTCACCGGGGTTGTGTTCTCCTTACCACAGTATATGCACCTGTTTTTTTCGAACATGGTCTTTGCAAAGGCATCATCACAATCCTGGCAATAGGTATATCTCATATTATCGATGAATGCATGACCTCTCTTATATTTTGTGCCAATAATATGGAATTTGCGAGAGAGATTTAATATCACAATGCTTTTTCAAGGAGCAAAATATAATTAACAATAATGCTTTCTTACAGATGATGGTTCCAGCATATAAACCCGAATTCGAGCAGATATTGCACAGGTTCATAAAGGATTATTTCGCATCCAGTGGAGCTTCCGGTGTCATAATCGGATTGAGTGGTGGATTGGATTCGACCGTGATCCTGAAGCTATGTGTTGATTCGATTGGCCCGGATAAGATCAAGGGCCTGCTACTTCCCGAGAAAAGTACTCCTGCCAGCAATATGGACGAGATCAGGGACTATGCGACCACTTTGAATGTGGCCACAAAGGATATTGAGATAACTGAGATCGTTCAATTGATCAACAGGGATCATCCAACAGATTCGAGTACGATCCTCGGTAATCTAAAGGCGAGGACACGGATGCAGTTACTCTTCCATTATGCTGGCATGGAGAACCGATTGGTCATGGGCACAAGCAATAAGAGTGAGCTTCTGACAGGTTATTATACAAAATACGGGGATGGAGCTGCAGACATATCTCCAATAGGTGATCTTTACAAAACTCAGGTGAGAGAACTTGCTCGCAAAATAGGGGTTCCCGCGCATTTTATAGACAAAACTCCCTCGGGCGACCTATGGGATGGGCAAAGCGACGAGGATGAACTAGGCATCTCTTATGAGGTATTAGATCGGATACTATTGGGCATAGAGATGGGGCTTGATGATAATTCGATAATCAGAAGAACCAGGGAGACCGAGAATACCATCCTTCATGTAAGGGCTCTGGTCAAGAGATCTGTTCACAAAAGGCGTCTTGGTCTTATCCCAAAGATCGGGTTAAGAACAGTTGGTCTGGATTGGCGTGAGTATTGATTCTAATAAAAGTCGAATCAAACTCTTTACCTGCTGTGATTTATTACACGTTTGATAAAAAAGATGCATGCATTTCTAAAATGCACATCTTAAAAAAAAGTAAAGTGGAGCCAGGCCTTTGAATGGCCTGGCTATTCATCTATCATGGGCAAAGGGTTTAGAATTTGCCCAGAACTTCTTCCAGCTTGTTGCCACCGATCTCTTCCAGTCTGTAATAGACCCTTATGATCGGTTTATTGACTGTTATGACACGTGTCAGATCAATTGGTGTACCGGCCAGTACGATGTCGCAAGGTGTTGCATTTATCGTCTCCTGGAGGTCATTGATCTGCTGATCCGAGTATCCCATTGCTGGCAGGAATCCTGTCATGTGTGTGTACTTCTCATAGGTTTCCTTGATCGTGCCAAGTGCGTGTGGGAGGGGATCTGCCATTGAGCCTGCTCCGAACTGCTTTGCAGCCACGGTTCCAGCCCCATAGTTCATCTCACCATGGGTCAATGTTGGTCCATCCTCAACTACCAGGACATTCTTTCCCTTGATAGCATCCACATCGTCTATAGAAACAGGGGATGCGGCGTCGATCACGATAGCATTTGGGTTCAACATCTTGGCATTCTTCCTAACGATCTCAACATTGGCTGGTTCCGCGGTCTTGATCTTGTTTATTATGACAATATCAGCCATTCTCAGATTGGTCTCTCCTGGGTAGTACAGAAGCTCGTGACCTGGTCTGTGTGGGTCAACAATGACCATCTGCAGGTCTGGCTTGTAGAATGGGGTATCATTGTTTCCGCCATCCCAGATGATTATATCTGCTTCTTTCTCAGCCTCTGCCAGGATAGCTCCGTAGTCAACACCAGCGTACACAACGATGCCCTTGTCAATGTGGGGCTCGTATTCTTCTCTCTCTTCAATAGTGCACTCGTGCTTGTCCAGGTCTGCATATTCTGCAAATCTCTGAACCGCCTGCTTTGCCAAGTCTCCGTATGGCATGGGGTGTCTGATCGCGACGACCTTCTTTCCCTTTGCCTTCAGGATGTCTATGACCTTTCTGGTTGTCTGGCTCTTACCACAGCCAGTCCTTACTGCACATATGGAGATCATAGGTACCTTGGATGGTATCATTGTGTCTGTCGCAGAAAGAACAACAAAGTTAGCGCCAGTTGCATTGACCAGGGCTGATTTGTTCATTAATGTGACATAATTAACATCACTGTATGAGAATATCACGTCTACAATGTCATGCTCCTTGATTAAGCTGACAGTCTCGCTCTCATCATGTATCGGAATTCCATTCGGATACAACTTCCCCGACAATGAAGGGGGATACATTCTTCCATCTATATCTGGTATCTGGGCTGCAGTGAATGCGACGACCTCATAATCCTCATTGTCCCTGTACAGAACATTGAAGTTATGGAAATCTCGACCTGCTGCGCCCATAATTAATATTTTCTTTCGATCCATTTCCTCACCTTATCAAGGGGAAACAACAGGATGAATATAATGCTTAGGATGGTAAGGGATAATATATTGAGATTCAAGGCTCAATAGTTTGTTCATGTTTTGAAAACCCAAGTAAAATTATTATATATGAGAGCTGTATTTCCGACCAAGCCAAAGAGTGAGAAATATTGGCTCCTGTAGTGACAGTGCCTCGGCAAAGCCGAGCCCTCTACACCACAGGAGCTCAGATGACTCATCAATGGCATATGCTCCTGTAGTGTAGACCGGCCAATCATTCAGGGTTTTCGACCCTGTGACTCGGGTTCGAATCCCGACGGGAGCATTAAAGTACTGGCCTAACGCATGATTCCCCTCGATTGGGGAATCAGCGTTTCTCTTTCGGCCATTACTTGACTCATCAGATCCATCTTGTTCTCTTCGATTGCTCCCACATACATTAGGAACGTCTCTTCGTTTGAATGACCTGATATCGCCATTGCAGTCTGAATGGGCTCTCCCGACTTCTTGCAAGCCAGGTACAGCTCTCGACAGGCCATCCTCCTTATCATGTGAGAAGTCAGATGAATCCCAGCTCTCCGGCCACATATCCGAAGATATTTCGCCATCGTGCTCTTGCTCATTGATCCCATTGTATTGGTCATTGACCAAATAAACAAACGATCCGGGATCGTTGCTTGGGGATTGTTCGCAAGAACTCTCATTATCTGAGCTTGCCTCCAGGCGATGTATTGCTGGAACATGGCATAATCCTGGGGCCGGATAGGTACTATCCTCTGCTTTTCTCCAGATCGGCCTTTGTCCTTCAACAATACATAAGTCGGGTGAATGTCCTCCGGGAGAACGTTGATAGCTGCTTTCCTTCGAGCAGTCAGCCCGAAGAACAACAGCAAGGTTGCTCCCACGATATCCACAGAATCGTAAGCACATTGCATTATCAAAGCGTAATCCTCTGATGATATCCTTGGCCTCGATGGGATCTGATCCGGCCAGACCA
>JAEHCQ010000007.1 GCA_020696385.1 Methanobacteriota archaeon
TAAGTCAGATAACGAACGAGACCCTCACCCTTAATTGCTAGCTTATTCTCAGGAGTGAGCGCACATTAAGGGGACCGCTGGCGCTAAGTCAGAGGAAGGGGAGGTCAACGGTAGGTCAGTATGCCCCGAATCTCCCGGGCTACACGCGCGCTACAAAGGATAGGACAATGGGCTGCAACCTCGAGAGGGGAAGCCAATCCCGAAACCTATCCGTAGTTCGGATTGAGGGCTGTAACTCGCCCTCATGAAGCTGGATTCCGTAGTAATCGCGGATCAACATCCCGCGGTGAATATGCCCCTGCTCTTTGCACACACCGCCCGTCAAACCACCCGAGTTGGGTCTGAGTGAGGGTGCTCTTTTTGGGGCGCTCGAACTTGGGTTCAGCAAGGAGGGTTAAGTCGTAACAAGGTATCTGTAGGGGAACCTGCAGATGGATCACCTCCTACGTAATTCATTTCAATGATGTCTTCGGGCATTGTTGAAAGCTGTTAAACAGCAGAGTGGTCGATTTGTACCTGTAAAGGTATATTATCGTCCGCTCACCTGTTTGTGGTTTTGCACTTGTGTGAAACCATAAAGTCAAATAGCAATATTTGACTCAATCAGTAATACAGAATTACCTTTTACGTCTACAGAGCCATGATTTATCATGGGTCAAGACTTAAATAAACAATCTTAGGATTGTTTCATTTGTGTGTAAATAACAGGATCGGGTATAAACAAGCTTAATCAGCTTAAAAATATCTGTTCTGTGTCAATGTCTGGTCAATTTCCTGATCGAAGTTCATAATATGGTATTCAAGCACTAAATTCGTCGAACGTTTGTAATTTTTTTACATGGCTAATGTAAATTAGATCAACTTATATTTAGAAAGTAAGCAAACCTTTTTTATAACCCTTGTAACATCTGCGCACTCCATGACTTGCCTCATAATATGCGAGAAAAACAATGCGGCACAAAGAATATCGACTATTCTTTCCTCCGGAAAGTACAATAAGACTTTTGTAAACAAAGTTCCAGTGTTCAGATTCGCGTACAATAAGAAAGATTGTACGGTAGTTGGTCTTCGGGGTCATATTCTGGGACTGGATTACCCACCAGAGTTCAAGAGATGGCAGCTCCATAATTTGGAGGAGCTGGCAAAGACAGATCCAATAAAAAAGCCAACTGTCGGATCCATCGCATCCGCTCTAAAGACCGTATCGTCGGGCATTGAGGAAATTATTATCGCTACAGATTTTGACCGTGAGGGAGAACTGATAGGTGCGGAAGCCCTGGAGATCGTGCAAAAGAAAGGCATGACGATAAAAAGGGCCAGGTTCAGCGCTTTGACAAAACCCGAGGTGGAGAATGCCTTCGAGAATCTTATTGACGTTGATATGAACCTTGCAAAGGCCGCGGAGACCAGGCAAATTATAGATCTTGCCTGGGGAGCCGCTCTCACAAGGTTCGTTTCCATAGTATCGGATCAGACCGGCAGAGATTTCCTTTCGGTTGGTCGCGTACAGAGTCCGACTCTCGCATTGGTCGTCGATCGTGAGATGGAGATAGAGAAGTTCGACCCAAAGGCTTTCTGGGAAATATCCGCAAACCTTGAAAAAAAGGATGAAAAGGGTACTTTCACAGCAAAGCATGACCATGGCATATTCTGGGAGACAGAAGAGGCAAGCAAGGCCTTCGCCCTGGTAGAAAAGGCGAAGGAGGCAAAAATTGGCAAGGTGGTGAAGGAAGAGAAGAAAGACTATCCACCAAACCCCTTCAGCACAACACAGTTCCTGCTGGATGCCAACAGGATGGGCATATCACCCGCAAGGGCGATGAACGTTGCGGAATCCCTTTACACAGAGGGTTTCATAAGCTATCCAAGGACCGACAACACGGTCTATCCCAAGAGCTTACCGATCAAGAGAATACTTCAGGACCTTGTGATGAACTCCGATCTATCAAAAGAAGCGGAGTCGATATTATCGCAGGGCAGCATCAGACCCACCAGGGGAAAGAAGGAGACCACGGATCACCCGCCTATACACCCTGTTTCCGGAGCCAAGAAAAGTAAGTTAGTGGGCGAAAGATGGGCCATATACGAGCTCGTGACGAGAAGGTTCCTCGCCACTCTGGCCCAGGCTGCGGAGGTCGTGCTCACCAATGCAGAAGTGGACATAGATGGTGAGAAGTTCAAGGCACAGGGCCACAATACCACCTACAGAGGATGGTATGACATTTACACATATTACAAGATAAAGGATACTTTCATTCCCGATCTTAAAGAAGGCGAGCTTGTACCTATCATCCAGGTTATGAAAAGAGAGAGCAAGACAAAGCCACCGAACCGCTTCAACCAGGGTTCGGTCATCAAGGAGATGGAAAACCTGGGACTTGGTACAAAAAGTACCAGGCACGAGATCATCCAGAAGCTGTACGATAGAAGATACATCGATGGGACCCAGCTCCAGCCAACGACTACAGGAAGAGCACTGATCAAGGCTTTGGAGGAAAGCGCGGAGCAGATCACCCAGCACGAGATGACCAGCACACTGGAAGAGGACATGGAGCTTGTCGCGCAGGGAAAGAAGAAGATGGAAGAAGTTATCGATGAATCAAAAGGCATGCTTCTACGATCCCTCAAGACCCTGGAGAAGAACAAGGACAAGGTGCGCAAGGAGATCAAAGACGCATTGAACAAGCAGTCCTTTATCGCGGATTGTCCGAGTTGCGATGGTGGCCAGCTCATGATCAGATGGTCGAAGAGAGGAAAGCGATTCGTAGGCTGCTCAGGCTACCCCGCTTGCAGCAATACTTATGCACTTCCACAGTCAGGTCTTGTAGTTCCGCATGAGGAGAAGTGCGACAGATGCGGAACACCGGCCATCAAGCTCATCAATAAGGGGCGAAAGCCTGCAAAATTATGCCTTGACCTGGATTGCCAGATCAAGGAGAACAGCAAGAACGGCAGGGGTAGGAACAAGAAGGCTCCGGCAAAGAAGTAGGTACATTTACCTGCGATGATGTTGCCAACTGCATTTGTTAGTGTAGCATATTCTCAACAATGTATATGCAAATCCATGCGAGCATGCCCCAGGGCGAGTGTATTTTGCGTAAAATGCGCAAAATAATAGTTCGAGAAGCACAGTGATTCGAACTATGACGCAGACCTGGGGTACTATATTCTATATCTCAGTGAGTGACCAGCAATGACCCTGCAAAAAAGATTTACCACTCGCTTTCAAATACGAGTGGTCAAATAGAGCCCCGCCAGGAATCCAATGATGGGCGGGGGCCTTATCCAAACCCAGTTTAACAAACCTCATCCACACCCATCACAAATACGTAATAGCCGCCCCGATACCGATCATAATGCACCCAGCTATTGCCATCAATACCATGAATATGAATTGACTATCCCTTCTGCCAGATCTCTCAGTCCTCATTTTTTCGTAGTAATTGCTGTGATGAGTTCCATACATGGTAGCCGCGCCCTGAATGGACTTCTCGGATCCTCCACCACCTACCAATGCTCCGATACCCATGATCAATACACCGGAGAGGAACATAGCGTATGAGAAGGCTGTGGTGAAATCACTCTCGCTCTCCATGGCGAATATGACTGACACGATTATCGCGATGATCACTGTAGCCAGTATGATCTTCATGAATAACTTCAATATCTTTTTTATCGGACTCTCTTCCATGACACCTGATCTGCTTATGCATATATAGAGGTTATTTGGGCATACCGCGGGGATGCCCATGAATTGGGATGCTCAGTATTACAGAAAGATTGACCTCCCCCAGTATCATGAGTCCAAAGATAGAGTGTTGGATATCTTACCAGACGATACTTTCCATTATGTCCTCGACATATCTTTCACAGTAAATACACTTTAGTCTTATTTCCGAGCCATTCTCCACGCTGAACTCCGAGACAATAGGCTCTTTTTTATTGGTTATACAATTCGGATTGGAGCACTTGACGATCTCCATCACCTTCTTTGGAAGGGATACCTGCATTTTTTTCGTGACCTCGGTATCCTTGATGATGATAATGGTCGCATTTGGCGCGATCAATGCGATCTTGTCCACTTCCTTCCGCTTCAATTCACGATCTTCGATCTTCACAAGGTCCTTGAAGCCCATCTTCTTGCTGCTCACATACATGGCGATGGAGATGGAAGAATGCGATCCAGTTTCAGGGATATCAAGTATCCTGCAGACCTTGAGAGCCATTCCACCAGGTATATGATCGATGGCTGTGCCATTGCTAATTGGTGTTATCTTCATTTCCTTCTTAGGCAATTACACCACCCCCGAGACAAGGGCCAATAAGGCCATTCTAACAGGTACACCATTGAAGGCTTGTCTGAAATAAGCAGAGTGAACTGTAGCATCAACCTCAGGTGGTATCTCATTCACCCTTGGAAGTGGGTGCATGATCCTCATGGTCTGCTTCGCATCCTTTATCATGTCCAGATCCAATCTGTATGAGCCGGCGACCTTGATATACTCTGCAGGATCCGGGAATCTCTCTTTTTGGATACGGGTCACGTAAATGATATCACTGTCAGGTATCACGCTTTCCAGGTCATCCGAGATTACTGGCTCAGCCCCCTCATCTTCCAGGTGCTTTATCACTTCACCAGGCATCTTCAAGGTCTTTGGAGAAACAAAAGTTAGATTGGTATCGAACATGGCCAGGGCATGAGCAAGAGAGTGGGCTGTCCGGCCATATCTCAGATCGCCGACGAGGGCTATGTTCTTGCCCTCGATGGATCCCAATTCGTCCTTGATCGTAAATAGATCTAGAAGTGTCTGGGTCGGATGCTGGCCTGCACCATCGCCAGCATTTATCACTGGTTGTTTGGAGAATTGAGCGGCCAATCTGGCCGATCCTTCCTGAGGATGTCTCAGAACAACAATATCGGAATAGGCTTCTGCCATCCGGATCGTGTCGGCCAGTGTTTCACCTTTTGTCGCCGAAGTACCCTTGGCATCTGTGAATCCGAGTGTGGACCCGCCAAGGCGAAGCATCGCAGCTTTGAATGATAGATTTGTTCGTGTAGATGGCTCATAGAAAAGAGTTGCCAGTATCTTTCCCTTCATCAGCTCATTGGTCTCCTGGCCCTTAGCCGCAGGTACCATGGTCTCGGCCACAGATAAAATATGTTCAATCTCTTTCCTGGAAAAATCCCGAATGGACACAACGTCCTTGCCCTTGAAGCTCATCGGGCATTGTAATTGACTTTTCATTTAATATGCTTTGCTTTGGTCTATGCCAAATACGGATAATATGCTGGCCTTGTATAATTGATATCATAATAATGAACCTGGCCCAATGAGAGTTATATCCAAGATAGAATGATAACTAATATCTAATGATAGAATTATCAGGAACCGATGAGCCCCGACCATAAATCAAAGTTCTCGGTCATGAAGACCTATGATTCCATTGCCAAACACTTCGATGTGACCAGATACAAACCCTGGCCAGAGACAATCAAGTTCGCCGAGAGGCTTAGGTCAGGATCCCTGGTGCTTGACTTAGGTTGCGGCAATGGACGCAACCTAAGATTCCTGATATCCAAAGGAATGAAGGTCATGGGCATGGACATATCTGTGGGGCAGCTGGATATCGCCATTGGAAGAGCGGAGAAAGAAGTGCCAGATGGTGAATATGGCTTTGCCATCGGGGATGTGGAGCATGTGCCAGTCAAGAACAGTTCGATGGACGCCGTGATCTATATCGCCACCCTGCATCATCTGACAAGCTCGGAGGCCAGGCTTACCTCCATGAATGAAGCATGGAGAGCTCTGAAGCCCGGCGGAGTGTGCCTTGTCAGCGCATGGGCTCGTGAGCAGGAGAAATTCCAGGGCGAACTAAAGTATGGCCAGCACGATATCGGAGAGGATTGGGAAGAGGGGGATATCCTGCTTCCATGGACATTGAAGAATGAAGGTGATGCCAAAAATGGCAAAAAATTCATGAGATATTATCATCTTTATTCAGAAAAAGAGTTCGATGACATGCTCGAGGCAACTGCATTCAAAGTACTGGACAGGTATATCGCTTGCGATAATCATTATGCTATTTTGCAAAAAACAATTGATCAATAAAGTAGTAGATTACCAATTATTGTTATATATAAGAAGGACTATCGGGCAAAAAACGGTACATAACCGTTGAAGAAAAAAGTAAGGATGGTGTATATATGTTACTAGAAGGAGCCAGTGACTTTGAAGTAATAGCGTTGTGGATAACCCTTGTCGTTGCATGTTCAGGATTACTGTACGCATATCTCTTGAAAAGGTGGGTGGACAAACAAGATAATGGAACCCCCAAGATGCAGGAGATATCCGGATGGATCCAGGAAGGCGCAGAGGCTTATCTGAGAAAGCAATTGAAGACCGTATTGGTCGTAGTTGGTGTACTTGCCATAGCCCTCTTCATGACGGCCTATGCGGGAAGGCCAGATAATTTTACAGGTACCGATAGTGAGTGGATGCTCATATCATGGGGCCGTATGTTGGCATTCCTTATGGGTGCGGGCTTTTCGGCCGCAGTGGGATACTACGGCATGAGAATGGCTGTAAAGGCCAATGTCAAGGTCGCCCAGGCAGCCAGGTCCAGCCTGAGAGAGGCTGTTACCATCGGTTACAGGACAGGAACCATCGTGGGTATGCTCACAGACGGTCTGGGTCTTCTTGGTGGTGTCGTCATATTTATGTTATTCGATGTCCATGCCCCAGAAGTTCTTCTGGGATTCGGATTCGGAGGAACTCTCATAGCTCTCTTCATGAGGGTCGGCGGTGGTATATTTACCAAGGCCGCGGATGTGGGAGCTGACCTGGTCGGCAAGATGGAAAAAGGTCTTCCAGAGGACGATCCAAGGAACGCCGCTGTTATAGCCGATAATGTCGGTGACAATGTCGGTGACTGCGCCGGAATGGCCGCAGATATATTCGAATCATACGAAGTTACAATGGTCTCAGCAATGATACTTGGTCTGGCTGCCTTCGCTGGCAACCACGAATACCAGTACATCGCTGTCGTATTCCCACTTCTCGTCAGGGCTGTCGGTGTTATCGCATCCATTATCGGAACATACGCGGTAAGATCCAAATCAGAAAAGGAGAATGTGATGAAGTCCATTCACCGTGGCTATGTCCTTTCAGCTTTCCTATCGATAGGTGGTTTCGTGGCACTTGCTGTCTTCTGGGTAGAAGGAGCATTGAGCGGCCATCCGACCATAGATAATCTTGGTTACAAGTTCGCAGCCGCAACAGGAGCCGGTATAGTAATGGCCCTTGTGCTCAATTATGTTACAGAGTATTTCACAACCACAGAAGCGAAACCAGTCAGAGAGATCGCCAAGGCGACCGAGACTGGATCAGCTACAACGATCCTGAGTGGTCTTGGATGGGGAATGGAAAGCAGTGTATGGGCCTTGCTCGTCATAGTAGGCGCGATGGTCGCATCTGCAATGATCTTCCCAACAGATCAGCCTTTCATGGTAGCATATGGTGTATCACTCTGTGGTATCGGTATGTTGACATTGACTGGAAATACAATCTCAATGGATACCTTCGGTCCGATCGCAGATAATGCGAACGGCATCGGAGAGATGGCTGGGCTTGAGCCAGAGGCCAGAAAGAGAATGGACGAGATGGACGCTGTCGGAAACACAACAAAGGCAATAACAAAGGGAATTGCCATTGGTTCTGCTGTGATCGCGGCCGTGAGTTTGTTCATGGATTTCATAGTCAGGGCAGCTGACGCAGGAAGTGAATTATTAACGGTCGAAGGTGGAACGATCACCAACCATGTTATTATCAGTACACCAATTTACTTCGCCGCACTACTTATCGGTGGAGCAATACCATTCCTGTTCAGTGCAATGTGTATCAGAGCAGTGGAGAAAGCAGCTGGCCTCATAGTTCTCGAGGTCAGACATCAATTCGCAACCATCAAAGGGCTTTGGGAAGGTACAGCAAAACCAGACTACGAAAAGCCTGTGGAGATAGCCACAGCAGCAGCCCAGAAAGAATTGGTCGGCCTCGCTATCCTTGCAATTCTCTCACCAATAATCGTTGGTTTGATATTCAATGAAGTAGCACTCGGTGCTTTCCTCGCAGGAGCTATTCTTTCAGCACAGCTCATGGCTGTGTTCATGTCCAATGCTGGAGGAGCATGGGACAATGCAAAGAAATATGTAGAGGATGGCCATCACGGTGGAAAGGGCTCGGATGCCCACATGGCCAGTATCGTCGGTGACACGGTCGGTGACCCGCTAAAGGATACAGCGGGACCAGCTTTGAATCCAATGGTGAAGGTCATAAACCTCATAGCAGTTCTGATCGTGCCAGTTGTTGTCAAGTTCAATATCGGAGCACTTAAAGATGATCCTGTTTCGATGATGTTCACCATAGCCGGTATCGGTATGATGATATTTGGAATCGCATGGGCGGTCTCTATGAGCAAGAAGCCAGCAAAACAAGTAAAGAGAAAGGGCAAAAAACCAAAAAAACAGAAGCCAGCAAAGCCCGCTACAGAACCAAAAGAAATGGAGGAGCCTACTTACGAGGAGGCTCCACCAACTCCTCCTGTCAATGAACCAGCACCTCCACAAGAGACAGAAGCAGAGGAGATCCCAATACAATTGGAAACCCAGTAGAATTCAAGACGTGATATCATGTATCTGAAAGTAAGAAGACAAGATGTGGTCAGGATAGCGCCAGAGCGCCTTGGCGAAGACATGGACAAGCTTGCAGAGGAGCTCACACAGCAGACCTTTGAAGGAAAGATCGTGGGCGACAGAAGCCTTATAGTCCTAACTGCCAATATAAAAATAGAAGGCGATGGCAGGATAGTCCATGGTGACGGAGCTGTGTACCAGAACGTATCTTATGATGCAATTACCTTCAAACTGGAGAACCAGGAAGTTATTGAGGGAACTGTGTGCGAGGTATTGAAGTTCGGTGCTTTCATAAGATTCGGACCATTGGATGGTCTCCTTCACATAAGCCAGGTCATGGATGATCATATAGACATCGATGGCGACAATCAGAGGCTCATAGGAAAAGAATCAAAAAGAGACCTCAAATCCGATGCCAATGTTCGCGCAAGGATAGTCACCGTCAGTGTCAATGAAAGAAGTCCAAGAGAGAGCAAGATCGGCCTGACAATGAGACAGACTGGACTTGGCAAGCTCGAATGGATCGAAGAAGACCTGAACAAGAAGGAGGAGTGATTTATATGGCCACGACCTTTAGAGCCTGTAAGAACTGCAGTGCCGTCACAGAAGACGCAGAGTGTAATATCTGCGGCAGCCCCACGTCAAGAGAATGGCAGGGGTACATCATAATAGTCGATCATACTAAATCAGAGATCGCCAGAAGAATGGGGATCGAGACAAATGGCAAGTTCGCACTCAGGGTCAGATGAACGCCGCTGGATACTTCCAGAGGATATGAGGGATGATCTGAAAGAGATCATCGGAGACATACTGACAGAGAAAGAACTGGCAGATAGACTGGACACTGATAATCCCATCATAACTGTCGGTGATATCGTTACACTGACATTACTGGACATGGGAGTCGTTCCGGATCTATCAATAGTTGACTATCAGACACAAAGAGTACCCAGTGAGGAAATAAAGGAAAGACTGGGAAAATTTCACCAACAGGAGATTATAGTAAAATCTCCCGCTGGCGAGATAACAGGAGAGCTTTGGGACGCCATTGAAGATGGAATTAAAGATCCCAGACGCCTGAGAATAGTCGTGGATGGCGAGGAAGACCTTGCAGCGCTGGTCTGCATTTTGCTCGCCTCTGACGGCACAAGTGTAATATACGGCATCCCTTTTAAGGGGCTGATGCTTCTCTGTGTAGACGCCCACAAACGTGCGTATGCCAGAGAAATACTAACAAAAATGGAGATATGAGCATGGAGCTGAAGATCCTCGAGAAAAAGCAAAACGTTTTGCTGAACAGAACAGAAGTGGAGTTCGAACTCACCCACTCGAATGAGCAGACGCCAAAGAGAGATGTCGTCCGGGACATGATATCCAAAGAACTGAAGGCGACCAAGGACACTGTAGTCGTGGATAAGATAAGATCCGAATTCGGCAGGGGTATCAGTGTTGGGTATGCGAAGGTCTACACCTCGAAAGAGATCGCGACCAAGACAGAAAGAGATCACATTTTAAAGAGGAACAAGCTCTTTGAAGAGAAAAAGAAGAAGGAGGAGTGAACTTGCCGAAACGAGATCTGTACAAAATAGAGGGCGACAAGCTAGTAAGAACAAGAAGACACTGCCCGAAATGCGGTGAGGGAACGTTCCTGGCCGAGCACAAGGACAGGATCACATGTGGCCACTGCCAGTACACGGAGTTCAAAAACAAGACCCCGAAGCCAGAGGCAGCAGCCAAGCCTGAGGCAAAACCAAAGGAAGATAAACCTGCTGACGCATAATTTTCACCAGGACCTCGGCCCACAGCCGAGGAGATTGGACCTGTAGTGTAGCCAGGATATCACTGGGGCCTCCGGTTTTATTTTACTTTCAGAGTAGTGAATGGATTAAAAGGGGAAAGCCTCGAACCCGGATTCGAATTCCGGCAGGTCCGTATATATTTTTAAAGATAGCTTTGGATCTGCCAGGAATTCGACAAGCTATTCCACCATCACAGATATTTATTACACTTGTAGCAGAACCATCTATCATGCTGGCTGATATGTGTCGCGGACTGCCCACAGGTGGTGCAAGTGACGAACTGTGCTGGACTTTGCGGCTTAGGAGGGTGCTGTGGTGGGGGTGCCTGTTGATGTGACGGGTATTGGCCCTGTGGCTGTTGTTGATGTGTGTGCCCATGCTGCTGGTGTTGTGGCTGTTGCGACTGTTGCGGCGGTGGTGCCTGCTGATACTGCTGCTGTGGAGGCGGAGCCTGCTGTTGTTGATATTGATGAGATGGTGCTGGTGGCACAGGGGGTGATGGTGAACTGGCCTGTACCTCCTGTTGCACATTTTCAACCTCGTATTCCGCCTGCAGGAAATCACCCTTCAGGAAGAAAAATAACAGATCCAAAAGCGCGGAAGAAGATAGTGTTTTGATACTCACACTATCTGGCCCCGCATCTATCATTAGAATATCATGGATACCAGTTTGAAGACATGTGAAGCCTGCCAGATCAAGCTCGCCCTCATCCGACAATTTTCCAGATGTGATCGTGAGTGTTTTGTCAATTGTCAGCATCCTGCGGCTGATGAAAAAGGCATTGTCATCCAGGACATAGCTCTTGCCACTGCCATATACCAGTCCCTTGGCCATGAGGCCATCCATTGCCTCAGAGAATATTTCCTGTGGCTCTGTGGTTGCTGGCTCCAATATCTTTGCAATGATATTGGTCAGCCACTGATAATTACCATCAATGTTTGATAGTGCATTGATGACCTTATCCTTGCTGATCTTGATCGGTGTGATCTCCTTATCATCGGAGATCGTCTTCAAAAGCGATCTCCTTTGCAAGTCCAGCATCGCGGCGAGGACAAGTGCCTCACCGTGACTGAGCTCCTCGTCGAATTCCAGACTCCTGTAAATTGAATCCCCTATATTCTGACCAATTCCTTCTATTATCTTATCATTGATATCAGGATAATTGATCTTCTGGCTTCCCTCGTCATTGGTGATGGATACAGTTCGGCCATCGGATGTGAAATAATTGATGTATTCGAATGTATGGCCGACCCCGCTATTGAAATATAATCTGGTGAAACCTCTGGGTGTGGCCAGTGCATCGATGACAGCTAAATAATTATCGACAATGGATCCATTGGGGTTGCATATTCCAGCACTGACAAGCTCATTCACACCTGCCTGAGAGCCCTCCGATCCATAATGAAATGGTGAGATACCACTTATCTCTCTTCCTAATGCGTTTTTGATCGCGCCCAGTAGTTCGGGCCTTACCACGAATTCGATGTTATTCTCCATTTTTATCCCTCGTATATTTCATGATCATCATAATCCGATTGCCTTCTTTCCCAGGTTCTTTATCGGATAAACTATATTATCTTTAATACCGTATTGATCAATCTGGCCCTGTGCTGCATTGGTCACCGCAGATTTGACCGTGGTTCGTACCAGGGTTTCCTTGAATATCTTGTCACCCGCACTCTTGGGAACAAACTCCCCGATCTTCTTCAGGCTGGGGGGAGCATTGAATATACTGCCGGATTTCTTACCTGTTGGTGTCCTGACCTTGTTCATAGCAGCATCAAATCCAATATCAACAGCAGCATCGATACCTCCACTTACAGCACCTCCAACCAAACTGGTACCGTCTTCATTGGCCTGGCTGACCCCCTTTGATACATTCTTGATGCTGACATAACCGTATTTTATGGCCTTCCCAGGAGGACCAGTCACATCTCCGAGAACATCAATGGCCACATCAGCAGCTTTCTCCACACCCTCTGCGACAGCTAGGCCTCTACCTTCCCTTGTCGCCTGGTGTTGCCACATCTCGGATTCTTCCTGACGGATCTCCATGCGCTCTTCCAGTATTATCTTCTTTTTCCTGTTTATGGACTTCTGGCGCATGGCCTCGAGTTCGGCATCGGCCTCTCTCTGCATCTCATCCATCTTTCTATCGAAGGTGGAATCTCCTGCAGCTATCTTCTCATGCTCCTTCCGGCTCCATTCCTGATCGGCCATATGGTTCTTTCTTGCCTGCTCGGCCTTGGATGGATCAAACCAATATCCGTCGGGAGTCACCCATTGGCCTGCAACTGAATCATATGTAATATCCATCTTCTGACCTCGATGATCAGATACTTCTATCATATCCCCATTACGAGGGCCAGGATCCTGTCCTTCAGGAACTGGTGGCTCAGGCTCAGGTGGTGGACCGCCTATGCCAATATCCGCCCAACTGATTATCTCGGAAGCAATGATACCACCGATAATACCCGAGAAAGAGCTGGCTACTGCATGGTGATCTGATTCAAAGGCGTTCATGATGCTGATGCCCTCTGCGGGCGATGAAATAGATGCGTAGATGAAGGGGAGGGCCATTGGGGCCAATAATACCATTGAGTAGGCTGCTTGAGAATAAGAACCTCCTGAAGGTTTGTACAATTGCTGGGATATCATTTCATGCTTCATTTGCAGAAATATTCCAACAAAGCCAAGATAGAAAACGATGCCATAACCGAAACTAAAACCTAGCAATGTATCCTGTATAGCATAGTTAATGATAGGAGCCAGTATTAGCAAGCTCATAGCAATGATCTGAAGCATTATCTTCCTTTTTAAGGGAAAAATTTTCTCTGGCACATAAAGACCTATCATGAGAATGAACAGTATACCAGCTACCATGATCGGAATTCCTGGGAAAGGTGAGAGCTCTGGTATCATGGTGAAGTTCTCTGGAAGGACTATGATCACACTGAGGTATTTCATGAGAGTGGTTGGATTATGACCAGTCGCGGTGTACAATCCCCCTGATGCGATCGGCGCAATGAGGACCATCGAGACAAGGAATCGACCAATCATGAAAATCAGTTTTGAAAAGAAAAAGGGTTTCTGCTCCTCTGTCGGAACAAGGCTCCCATTAGGATTCATCATTTTCCAGAGGAATAATCCAACTCCAATTCCTACAAATATTCCGATAAATGCCCAGGTGGGAGTGATGAATGCTATTAACAAAGCAATACCAAATGCCGCCCACATAGGGGTCTTTGATGGCAATCCCTGGAATGTATTGGGAGCGGTCGTTTGATGTTGAGCCGCCCCATGGTACTGATTACATCTAGAACATTGCCATTGATTGTATTGTTGAACCCAATTGGATGTACCTCCACACGATGGACATGGTGGTGACTGGCTTGTACCTGCTTGTTGTGGTTGATATTGATTGACCATGATACAACTTTCCTGAATGATCTATCTATTTGCTTTCAGGCTCTACTTCGCTCTCATCTCCAGTATCTACTGGGGTGTCCTCTACCTCGTCAGCCGAGAATTTGATCTCCTCGTCATCGTCATCCGGAACTTCTGGACCAAGACTTTCTTCCATCACGGTGATGTATTTTGGATCCACCTCATCTGTAAGATAAACAGTGGTGCCAGCCTTCTTAATGATAAGCTCATCCTCTATCATGGCCTTGGTATTGATCTTCATTATCACCGGGAATGGATCCCTGACGCGACCTGCATCCATCGCATTCTCATATGCCAGACTAAGATGCACACGCTTCCTGTCTGATGGTTTCAGGCCAGTCTCCAGCAGGATGTCAAGCTCCTCTTTTGTCGTGGGGTAGAAAAGCTCATCCGGTATGTTCCTGGTCGGTAGATCGAGATCAATGTCCACGGAATGGGCGTAGGTTGCCCTGATCATTCCATCGCGGAATTGATACCTACCTTTCGGATCGGTGTCAATCACTGCCAGAATATGATGGGCCCTGAGCCAGCGGAACCTGTTATGCCTTATCTGGACAGCATCGACAAAAGATTTCAGGTCGATCCATCCATTCTCATTCATTTCAAGTTCATATCGTTCAGGGAAGTGCCTCAACACTCCGGCCATGGTACGACCTATTATGTCCAGTTCCTCCTGATTAAGGAAGAATCTGCCTTTCTCTCCACATATCGGGCATTCCTCGGCTCTAAAATAGCCGTGGGTATTACATTCTCTAAGCATTAAAACAGCTCCATTATATTATTAAATGAGTAAGATTCGCACCTATAATACCTTTTGCCATCAATTTGAATATCTAACTATATCTATATGCCTATGTATATGAACTAATATAGTAAGGATATAGTAAGCTAATTAGTTGATATCAGTAACTTACCTAATTAGTTAACTTCAATTTCTTACAGAACTCAAGCAACTCATCTAATGGGTATCTCCTTGGAGCTGAGCACCTTAAGCCCAAGTTCCTCACACATGGCCTTGAGCTCTCTCAGCCTGGGCTTGGACAATGCCTTTCTGTGGAAGTAAACACCTTCCACATCTGGTACTTGCTCCATCAACTGCACCAGCATGTCATTGTCCAGCGCATCCGTCGCATAACCCGGGACCATGTGGCCAAAGGATATTTGATGTGTCATGGCTACCTCTGACATTCTCGGCATATAATGACCTCCTCCGATACCGATGGCTATGATATCATCATCAGTTTCCAGGCTCTGGCCTGGGTTGATAGCGATAGACAATATGGTCTCGGCAATCGCTCTGGCTGGTGGTTTTTCTGGCCAAGCGGTCTCATCACTACCGATCTCGATGAAGAAGGTCGGTGTATTGATGTAAGGGCCGTGGTGTGTGGCCTCGAATGATATTTGGAAATCCATATCCTTAGCCTTCCTGGAAAGCGTTAGGAAGGCTTGTGTCATTTCCCTGGGTGCGGCTGATGCCAGTATCCCTGGCTTCCCGCCAAAATCTGCGGATGTGAAATTACCAAGTGGATGAACTGTCAGTGTTCGCAATTTGGACTGGCTGCGATGCCGTGATGCCACGATGATCATCTCCGGCTCAATGTCCAGTTTCTCTTTCACTTGCAGATCCAGATCCTCACAATGAAGGTGGATATCATTTATTGTCACCATGGTCATATCATCATATGCCAGAACCTCATTTCCATCAAAGGTACCAGCGAGCTTCCACTCCTCCAAGTCCAGCAATTCTTCTCTTATGTTCATGCTGGCTACATCTTCTTTAGAAGTTAGTATCAATATCATGCTCACATCACACATCCGGACTTTCTCTTTTGGACAAGTAGTGGATGTCCTCATGAAAGTAATATCCTCTGGCCTTGAAAAGCTCCATGGACTCCTCGCTCTCATCCTCTATAAGGACTGTGATTATCCCGAGACCAAGGCTATCCAGATACTCTTCGATACTATCCAGAAGAGTCTTGGCAATGCCCTTGTTCCTGCATTCTGGTATGACCGCCAGCCGGTTGATGTATCCACGCCGACCATCCGTGGAGCCGATCACGACACCGACCATCTGGCCATCCTTCATGCAGCATCGGAACATACCCGGGTTAGCTTCCATTTGCGTACTAATGGAATCACGACTGTCCCGTCCGCGGGGTTTGTATGGGAGACCTGCCAGCTTCCACACTTTGATCATGGAATCATAATCATCTATTGAAAATTTGATTATCTCGTATTCCATTGGTCTCATTAAATTCACTCCAATCATCTTATCAACATTGGCTTATTCTTTCTAATCGCCTATATTCTATATATTATTAGCGATTAGAAAAACTAATACGTTTACATTCATAATATCTACGAAGTATTTGTTTCACTCCCATCGAAGTTTGTATTCACAATATTCATCGCCCTTGACCTGGCACTTTACCTTTTCCACAGTTCCCACTGTTCTTGTGGCCTCCAGGAAACCCTCGAAGGCACCCAGCCAGGCCACACAGCTTTCTTCGATCACATTCGAATCTTTGAAGAGCACGGTAGCATTCTTACCGAACTCGTCCGTGAGAACAGAAATCTTACCAAAAGGGAAGGTTTCCTCATAATTGTCCTTGGCCTTTCTAAGGAAGAATTTGATATTAGCATACCGAACTAAATGTGCAAGGCCACCAAGGTTCTTGGCTGTGTAATTACCTACTTTCCTGAGCTCTGCCAATCCATACTGATCAGAAATACAGGTTAGGAGATCAATATTGTAGGATTCGGGATATAATTCCTTATCCTTCAGATCCTTGGGGTTTATGTTGGTATTGAGAATGCAGTCCTGCCAGGCATCTTTCCCATGCTCGGACAATACATAATCAAAATATCCTTTCAGGACACCTCCTCTGAGCATTCGGTCGGTCATTAGCCTATTGCATTATCGACATTGTATATGAAATTTTTCGATGATGATGGGGAAGGAGGGGGTGTTACGTGGGCATTTGTTATGTGGGGTGAGGATAAGGACCCCGCCCATCGTTGAACTCCTGGCGGGGCTTAATTTGCCCACTCGCCCTTGAAAGCGAGTGGTTTATCTTCCTACTGGATCATCGCGACTGTCACCCGAATGCTCATCGAATACAGTACCCCGGGTCTGCTTTGATCGCCCCGGGGCATGCTCGAATTGGTCTGCATCTACATTGTTATGAACATGCTCTGCTAACAAAATATAGGGTATGCTGGGTGTGAAATGAGTCTACGATTCGCCAACGATCTTCCTAGCTATTGGCCCGAACTTAATGTCTTTGATCGTGATCATATTTTTCACACTAAACTCCTCGATCATCATCTTATCGGCCATCAGGTCATTGGATTTCAAATACTGGATCATCCTCGCACTCTCGTCCTTGGCAGTTTCATAGTCTGGATACGCGGATATCATGAAGGATTCAAAGCGCCTGGAACACAGGAATATCGTTGAATCATCCATAATTCGATCGGTTACCTGGTCAGGCTCTGGAACATTGCCAGGATTGTATGTCATATGATATATCGACAGGACATCGAAATTTAACAATTTCAATGACGGAATGCATAATGTCCTCAGGATCCCTTGGGTTTCCAGCTTCCTTCTGGTATTGGATATCGTGTGCCTCGACAATGGCAATAATTCTCCAAGGGACTTATCACTCAAATCGGGATTCTCCACCAGAGCACAGAATATGAGCATCTCTGTTTTGGAAAGTTCATATGACGAATTGTTATTGAAAGCATCTTTTGTGAACGTGTCAATATCATCAATTTGAGATCCATTCACATCCTCCATTTTCCAGGAAGCCAGATCCTTATCATCGATCTGAAAGTTCCTCTTCAGCAATGGAGCATAATCAAGGAACCTGTCAATATGACTTGTTTCAAAGGGGAACAGGACCATGGTCGGATATTCCACCTCCAGAAGACCCAATTGGCCAAATATCTCTATGCGCTTGTCTTCGATATGCGTGACATCGGAATAGTTCCTGGCAACACTTATGGAAAAGCCACGGAAGGTGTCACCAACAGAATAGAAGATCTCCTCAAACACCTCGATCGTATTGGCAGTCTTTTGTATCCTGGCCTCTAACTGCACCGCCTGATTGAAATGCGTGTATGTGACACAAAAAAGTTCCGCACCCAGTCTCTGTAACATTGGAATTCTTATCTTCTTAAAATACCCGGCTTTCTTCAGCCTCTGCTTGATGGAGGAAAAGGTAGATACCTTCATATTCACCTGATGAGCTATTTCCTTATCGGTGAAATGTGGATATTTGACAAGCCCATAGAGTACTAATTTCTCTCGTCGGGATAATTTATTCATGTTTGATGTTAATGTGGTGATGAAACATATAGTTTTCTACCAATAATACGAAATAAATGAAAAATATATTAAAAATGTAAATTAATGTAACATTATGCATTAGATATCTATCATTAATGCTAAAAATAGGCGTAAAATATGAATTAATGAGAACTAATGGCTTAAGTTTTAAATACCTATTCTCAATATACCCTCCTCTACAACTGGGAACAGAAAATGTCCAGTTGTGGATGAAAAGCCAAAGACTTTTCATATGGAAGGCTAAACGCCTTCCATCAAAGGAGGACGGAGGAATATCATGACCGAGGTATCGGGTAATGAATGCAGGGAAAAGCACGAACTTGAAAAGATCAGAATAGATCATAGCCTTGCCGAGGAATTGAAAGATCTTTGTGAGGAAGAATTTTTTGGTTGTTACCAATGCGGCACCTGTGCTGCAGGATGTCCATTTATAGAAGAGATGGACCTAACACCAGATGAGGTCATCAGACATGTGATCATGGACAAGAGAGAAGTTCTCAGCTCCAAGACCATATGGCTCTGCGCATCTTGTTATACATGCGCCGAAAGATGCCCCCGAGACATCAATATCACAAAATTGATGGAAGCTCTCAGGCAGATCATATTGAGGAACAGTGTGGACAAGACCGATATGAGTTGCATCACGGATGAAGAACTGAAAAAGATACCTCAGATAGCTTTCGTCAGTCTTTTCAGAAAGAACATTGGGTGAATTCAATGGATCTACTATATTATCCCGGTTGTACGGTCAAGACCTCTGCCAAATGCCTTGAGACCTCAGGTTTCGCTGTGATCAAGGCCCTTGGTCACAATCTTGTAGAGATGGAAGAATGGAATTGCTGTGGAGTGGTCGCATCCCTGACAGATGATGATCTAATGCACCATCTGGCCCCACTGAGGAACTTGATCCACGCTGAAGATCAAGGCCAGGAAAAGATCGTCACGTTCTGTGACATGTGCGGCAATACCCTCAAGCAGACAAACCTCCGAGTACAAGAAAGCGAAGAAAATCTTGATACTTTAAACAATTTTATGGATCAGGAAGAGGATTATAAAAAGAGTGTGGATGTCCAACATTTTCTGGAATTCCTAAGGGACGATGTCGGCTTTGCCAAATTGAAGAAGTCGGTGAAGAAACCACTGAAGGGAATGAAGATCATGCCCTATTACGGTTGTACGATGTTGAGACCACGAGAAGTTGCCATAGATGATGCGGAAGAACCAAGGATACTGGCTGATCTACTGAAGTCCCTGGGAGCGGAGGTTATCGACACACCTTACAAGATAGAATGCTGTGGCTCCTATCATACTATAGAACAGAAAGATCTGACTGCAAAGAGAGCTTATCGAATATCATCCTCAGCACAGAAAGCTGGTGCTGATGCCATCATGCTCTCATGCCCGATGTGCAAGTTCAATCTGGACCACAGGGGCAAGGATGCTGAATCCCTCTATGATGGATATAAGCAGATACCAGTTTATTATTACACACAATTAATCGCAATGGCCATGGGCCTGGATATAGAAGAATGTGGATTCGATTCACATACGGTTGACCCGATACCGCTCCTGAAGGAGAAAAAGGTCATATAAGGAAGGCGTTCGAATGACCACTGAAACGAACACTGAGATTGCTCGAAAAACGAATGATGCTGATACTCCCGAGGTCAGCGCACTTAATATCTATGTAATGGGTAAGAGATACCTGGTACCAGCTGGCTTGACCATAATGGCAGCCATTGAATATGCGGGTTACCAGTTCGTAAGAAGCTGTGGCTGTAGAGCCGGTTTCTGCGGTGCATGCTCCACGGTCTACAGGAAGGATGATGAGCAAAAACTACACTTTGCTCTGGCCTGCCAGACAACTGTCGAGGATGGAATGTATCTGGTTCAAATACCATTCGTTCCCGCCGCCAAGGCCAAATACATGATAGAGGACCTGAAGGCAGAGGAAAACACGATACTCTCTCTTTACCCGGAGATCGCCAGATGCGTCTCCTGCAACACATGCACCAAGTCATGTCCCCAGGACATCAAGGTCATGATGTACATCCAAAATGCTCTTAGGGGTGACATCGCAAAGGCAGCTGAACTATCGTTCGACTGTATCCAATGCGGAATGTGCGCCATGAGATGCCCGGCAGATATCAAACACTATCATGTTGCACAGTTGGCTCGCAGACTGCGAGGCAAATACATCGATACCCTATCCAAGGACCTGAAAAAGAGGGTTGCCGAGGTAGAGGGAGGCCAATACGACAAAGAAATTGAAGAACTGGTCGGAATGAGTGAGGAGCAGTTAAGAGGCCTCTACAATAAGCGTGAGATTGAAGCTAAAAAGAAGAAGGAGGGTGAGTAGAATGCGAGAACAAAGCGATTGCATTCTAAATCCCGAAATGAAATGGAGTGATTCAATATGAAACTCATAGACGGATATCCACAATATATGCTGGACTCCATCAAGAAGGTAGAAGATAAGAGAATGGAGAACCTGAAGAAGAGCATCGAGCCATTGACCATGGAAGAGCGTCAGGCTGTTCTCACACAATTTCATCCAGATTTCATGGATTCGAGCAAGCGCGCGGTGAAGGTAGGTGTGGACAAGGGCAATGAATCCTACAATGGAATAGTAGATCTCCTTGAATCCCCATCAATTCTGGACACCAGTGAAGTTGATCTTACCAAGATAGATTTCGATATTGACCTACTCATAATCGGTGGTGGAGGGGCCGGAACAGTGGCTGCCCTTTTCGCTCTCGAGAATGGGGTTGAACTTGATAAAATCCTTATCACGACCAAACTGAGGCATGGGGATGCGAATTCCATGATGGCTCAGGGAGGGATTCAGGCCGCGGATAGGCCAGAGGACAGCCCACCAATCCATTATCTGGACATTTATGGTGGAGGACATTTCACCAATAAGCCCGAGCTGGCAAAGGCAATGGCAATGGATGCCCCGGGAATAATCAAATGGCATGAGGAACTGGGTGTCATGTACGACCGCCACGACAACGGAGAATTCCAAGAACTCTCCGGTGGTGGAACATCGCGTAACAGGATGCACAGTGCGAAAGATTACACTGGCATGGAACTAATGAGGAATATCAGGGACAGGGCAAAGAACCTGGACATACCTGTGCTGGAATTCTGTCCAATAGTCGAGCTATTGCTGGATGACCAGGGCATTGTATCTGGCGGAGTGGCCTTCAATATTGAAACACATGAATACTATGTGATTAAGGCCAAAGCGACCATCATGGCAACAGGCGGAAGCGGTAGGCTACATCTGGCAGGATACCCGACAACCAACCATTACGGAGCAACGGGCGACGGTCTTGTCATGGCTTACCATGTGGGAGCCAACCTGAGAGACCTGGACACTATCCAGATACACCCAACAGGCGATATCTACCCTGATCCGGTCATAGGTATCCTTTCTACAGAGAAGATAAGGGGATTGGGTGCAAAGCCAATAAACGTTCATGGAGACCCATTTGTTTTCCCATTGGAGCCAAGGGATGTTGAGTCCGCGGCCTTCCTCAAGGAATGCGACAAAGGCAATGGCATAACCACCCCGACAGGAATGCCAGGTATCTGGCTCGACTCACCAATGATCGATATAATCCATGGAGAGGGAACTGTGTATGAGAAGCTGGCCGGAGAGGTCAGGAAGTTCAGAAGGTTCGGTATCGACATGGCCAAACATCCGATTCTAGTATACCCCACATACCACTACCAGAACGGTGGAGTGGAGATAAATGAGAAGTGCGAGACAGCCGTGCCGGGATTGTTCGCTGCTGGTGAGGTCACTGGCGGTGTCCATGGAAAGAACAGGCTGATGGGCAATTCACTTCTGGACTACAATGTGTTCGGCCGAAGAGCTGGAATATATGCTGCCGAATATGTGAAGACCAGAAAAGTTGGCAAGCTCTCACTGGCTCATATCGACGAGTACAATAAGGCGGTCGAAGAGGCCGGCCTGAAGAGTGGGGTCAAGGCACCCATACTTCTGCCAGAGTACAGAGGGAAAGAAGCGCTGGCAAGAGCTCTAGATATACTGTAGGTGATCGTTTGATAGAAGTATTAGATGATTGGTGTAAAGGCTGTGAGATATGCGTGAACCGCTGCCCAGTCCAGGCACTTGAGATATCAGAGATCATGAACAAGAAGGGCGTTAGGGTTCCCAGGCTGAAGGCCGTGAACAAATGCCACCAGTGCAGATTGTGCGAACAACTCTGCCCTGACTTTGCCATCACCGTGATAAAAGAAGAAAAGGAAGAAGGTGAAGAAAAAGAGTGCAAGCTCATCATAGGAGGTGTTTGCGCTGACTGATATAATGAATATTATTAATGAATTAATTAAGGAGGGATTCTAAGTGAGATACGAACTAGACCCGGTAAGAGTGAGAAAGATCTTGGGAAATAAGAAACAATTCATAATGGGAGACATGGCAATTGCCTATGGTGGTCTTCTGGCAGGAGTGGGATTCTTCGGAGGATATCCGATCACACCAGCCAGTGAAGTCGCGGAAGGTATGGCTCGTATGCTCCCGAGGGCAGGCGGAACCTTCATTCAGATGGAGGATGAGATAGCCAGTATGGCAGCGATCATAGGAGCAGCGTGGAGCGGTACTAAGACAATGACCGCGACATCAGGCCCAGGTTTCTCATTGATGATGGAGAATTATGGATACGCGATAATGACCGAAACACCATGTGTCATTGCCAATGTCCAGAGAACAGGTCCATCAACTGGCCAGCCAACACAGGGTGCCCAAGGAGATATGCTTCAGACAAGATGGGGAAGTCATGGTGACATGATGGCCATCGCACTCTGCCCAAGCACGGTCCAAGAGTGCTTGGACATGACAATAGAGGCTTTCAACCTTTCCGAGAAATACAGGCATCCAGTCGTTCTTCTGGCAGATGGAGAAGTTGGTCACTTGAGAGAAAAAGTGGTCATTCCAGATGTTGACGAGATGGAGCTCATCGAAAGAATTGAAGCTACTGTCGACAAGGACAAGTTCATACCCTACTCGGAATCTCAGACAAATCCTGGAAGCAAAGTTCCAGATTTCCCAACCTTCGGCTCTGGATACAGATCGTATGTCACTGGCCTTACGCACAATGACATGGGATTCCCGGCAACTGACAAGCAGCCGGACCATGAGAGACTCATAAATCGTCTGGTCTCCAAGATCACAGACGACCGTGAGAAGCTCACTGATGTTGAAGAGATCGAGCTGGAAGATGCGGAGATCGTCTTCGTAACATACGGAGCATCCGCCAGACCAGCAGAGAGCGCGGTCAGGATGGCGCGTGCGAAGGGCATCAAGGCAGGAATGTTGAGATTGAAACTCGTCTGGCCATTCCCGGAGAAGGCGATATATGAGCTTTCCAAGAAGGTGAGCAAGATCATTGTCCCCGAGATGAGCCTTGGCCAGATGGTCCACCCGGTCAGAGAGTTTGCGGCCAAGGATTGTGAGGTCATAGTAGCTCCAAAGGTCGGAGGAGTTATGCACCTTCCAGTTGAATTGCTCGCATACCTTGAGGAGGGATCACAATGAGCGAAATGATAAATCAAACCGAGATGCGCGAGAAATACCTTAGAAAAGGCATGCTGCCTAGTATTTTCTGTAATGGATGCGGACATGGTTCCTCACTGGATTACACTTTCAGAGCAATAGAGGAATTGGGTTTGGACCTGGACAATATGGTCTTCGCATCTGGTATAGGGTGTTCCTCACGTATTCCTGGATACATTAATGCAGATGGATTGCACACAACACATGGCAGGTCACTGGCCTTTGCTACTGGTGTGAAAGCAGCCAACCCAGAATTAGATGTTGTTGTCTTCAGTGGTGACGGCGATGCAACTGGCATAGGTGGAAATCACTTCATCCATGCTGCCCGCCGTAACATCGATATAACTGTCATCATCCTCAATAATTTCATATATGGAATGACAGGCGGCCAGGTGGCTCCGACATCCCCTAAAGGGACCATAGCCACTACAGCACCATACGGTAACTTGGAAGGAGCATTCGATATAAGCGAGCTTGCCAAATCACTGGGTGCGGCATACGTAGCCAGATGGCCAGTGTTCTACCCATCCCAGCCCATCAAGTCCATAAAGGATGCAATTCAGACCAAGGGATTTTCCCTGGTCGAGCTAATGTCACCATGCCCAACAGCATACGGCAGAAGGAACAAGCTCGGAAACATAAAGAAACTCTGGGATTGGTATGAGGACAACTCCATACTGGCAGAGGAATATGATAAGATTATGAATTACGGAACCGATGAAGAGAAAGCTGAAACCATCAACAAGATCAAGATAGGTGTGTTCCAGCATACGGAAAAGGTTGGATTCTTCGAGGCCTATGAGGAACAGATAGCGAATCTAATGGCCAATGATGATAAGAAATGGGGTGGTTCAAAATGAAGAAAGAAATTCAAGTAGCTGGATTCGGTGGACAGGGTGTTATCCTTTCTGGTTTCATAATCGGAAAGGCCGCATGTGTCTTCGCAGACCTCAATGCAGTACAGAGCCAGTCCTATGGTCCAGAGGCCAGAGGAGGAGCGGCAAAAACGGCTGTTATCATCTCGGATGAGACCATCGGATACCCAAGACCAACAAGCATCGATGTCTTTGTCTCAATGGCCCAGGAAGCCTTCAATTCATACCTACCAGACTGCCGTGATGATACTGTCTTGATCATAGATCCAGATCTTGTCACACAGAGCGACGTAGGAAGACCAGTCTACAAAGTAAGGGTCCAGAAGATCGCAGAAGACCTTGGCAATAAGATAGTTACCAATATTGCGATGGTCGGTGCACTGACCGGAATATATGACCTTGGTGTGCCTGATGAAGCAGTTAAGAAAGCGGTCATAGACAGTGTTCCAAAGAAGTTCATGGATCTGAATATAAATGCCTTTGAAAAAGGCCTCGAGGCGGGTAAGAATGCAAGACCAGAATGAATATTTCGAGCAGTACTACGAGGAAGTCGATCTTCATGATGATTATCTCATGATCCCCCCAGAGCTCGCGCTCTTGGAAGCTGAGGAAAATGAGGTCGAAGTGAAAAAGGATGAACTCGCAAAGAACAAGCTGGCTGCAGGCAGAAGAATAAACGGAGACGTGCTGATAGTAGGAGCTGGCATATCGGGTATGCAGGCTGCTCTGGACACAGCGGACAAAGGATATCGTGTTATTCTGATAGAGAAATCTTCCACGATAGGCGGGAACATGGTCAAGCTTGACAAGACCTTCCCGACAAATGACTGCTCCATATGCACGGCGGCCCCCAAGATGGTGGAAGTATCCAGACATCCGAACATCACCCTGATGACATATGCGGATGTAATGTCACTTGAAGGTGAGAAGGGAGACTTCACGGCTCACATATACAGGAAATCTGCCTATGTGGACCCAGATGTCTGTACCGGTTGCGGAGATTGCGCAACCGCCTGTCCAGTCGAGGTCGTAAATCCTTTTGATGACAAGCTGTCAATGAGAAAAGGAATATCTATCGAGTTCCCACAGGCTGTGCCAATTGTATATTCTATTAATTATGAGAATTGCGTCGGATGTGGCTCTTGCGAGAGAGTGTGCGATGCAGGCGCTATCTCGTTCCTCAGAAAGTCTGAAGATATTGAAGTTAAAATAGGCAGTGTGATCGTGGCAACTGGCTATGATCTCTTCGAACCTCTGGAAATGAGGAAGGAATACGGTTATGGAAAGTATCCGAATGTAATAACCGCGATGCAGTTCGAGAGGCTATTATCGTCCTTCGGTCCCACCGAGGGAAAGATACTGAGACCTTCTGATGGAACAGCACCCAAGTCAATTGGCTGGATACAATGCGTTGGATCCAGAAGCAAGCAGCTTGGATTTCCATATTGTTCCAGGGTCTGCTGTATGTACGCGACCAAGGAAGCGGCCATAGCCAAGGAGATCGATGATAGCCTTGAAGTCACAATATTCTACATGGATATCAGAGCTTATGGAAAGGATTTCCAACAATATTATGATAAAGCCAAGGACATGGGAGTGAATTACGTTCGTGCCAGACCATCCTCCGTATATCAGAACGAGGATGGAAGTATCGCTGTAAGGTACATGGACACCCACACAAGGGAAATACTGGACATGAACATCGATATGCTGGTACTTTCCACGGCCATCATGCCTTCTAAAGAGAACCCTAAGCTGGGTAAAATGCTCGGAATCGGTGTGGACCATAATGGATTCTTCGAATCCGGTTCTATTGTTTCAGATCCGATCCAAACCACAAGAGATGGAGTATTCCTGGCAGGCTGTAATCAAGGCCCGAAGGATATTCCAGACAGTGTGGCGATGGCCAGCGGAGCAGCCGCGAGAGCTGTTCAGGCCATTGTGGAGAGAGAGAAAGCGGAGCCAGTTAAGCCACCAGAACAAAAAGATGTGTCTGGTGATAAGCCAAAGATCGGTGTCTTCGTTTGCCATTGTGGAAAGAATATCAATGGCTACCTTGATTGCGCCGATGTCGCGGATACCGTCCGTGATGATCCGAATGTGGAATATTCCACGGATGTTATGTTCGCTTGCTCTGAAGATTCACAGACTGATATTAGAAAGACCATTGAGGAAAAAGGTCTCAATCGTGTGATAGTCGCGGCATGTTCGCCGATAACACATGGCGGCCTGTTCCAGGACACCTTGGAAGAATCTGGCCTTAACAAATATCTTTTCGAATTCGCCAATATCAGACAGCATTGCTCCTGGGTCCATTCCCATGACAGGGAGAAGGCCACCCAGAAGGCAAAAGACCTTGTGAGAATGGGTATTGCCAAATCCGTGCTTCTTCAGCCATTGAGTCAGGAAGAAGTGGATGTCATACCAGTTACTGTCATCATCGGAGGAGGCATCGCGGGCATGAAAGCCGCAATGGCACTTTCCGACATGGAGATCGAGACACATATCATCGAGATGGGTGACAAACTTGGTGGAAATCTGAACAAACTTCACAGTTTATTCCCCACAGAGCTTGATCCAAGCCAACTTGTCAATGAGATGCAGACGAAGATCGATGCATCCGATTACATCAAGGTCCACCTCAACACCACATTGGAAAATGTCGAGGGTTTCATTGGTAATTTCAAGGCATACATGAAAGGCCCGGATGGAGATACCGAATTGAAATTCGGAACAGCCATCATCGCATCTGGCTTTGGAGAGATAGACATGGCCGGGAAATACGGCTATGGAAATAATCCGAAAATAATGACCCAGATGGAATTGGAAAGCCGTCTCATAGCAAATGATCTTGAAAAGCCAAAATCGATTGTGATGATCAACTGCGCAGGAGCCATGGATGAAGAGAGACCATGGTGCTGCAGGATAGGCTGTGGCGTGTCCATAAAGAATGCCAAGCTCTTGAAAGAGAAGTACCCAGATGCGGATATCAATATCCTTTACCGGGACATACGTGTCTTCGGTAAAGAAGAGGAAGAATACTTCGCCGATGTCATCGAGAACCTGCATGTGAAGATAACAAGGTACTCGGATGTCGAGAAACCACAGGTCATTATCAATGATGATGGATCGGTCATGGTCAAGGTAAGGGATCAGATATACAATGACGAGATGGAATTATCTGCCGATCTGCTGGTACTCACTGCCCAGACAGAAGGAAGCGAATCCACGGACAAACTCCAACAGATGTTCAAAATACCTGTTGGACCCGGACATTTCTTCATAGAGGCGCATGCCAAGATCCGACCACTTGATTTCGCAACAGATGGTGTTTACTTCTGTGGAAGCGCGCATTTCCCCAAGAACCTGGCAGACGCTATCGCCCAGGCCGAGGGAGCCGCTTCAAGAGCTGCCATTCCGATAATGAAACAGAGACTTGTATTGGAAGGTATAACCGCCATAGTCGAGCCAGATATGTGCGTGGGCTGTGGAATTTGTGCAGAGGCGTGCCCCTTCGGAGCCATTGATCTTATCAAAGGCAAGGCCGTGGTAAATGAAGCACTGTGCAAAGGTTGCGGATTATGCAATGCCACCTGCAGATCAGGAGCTATACAGCAAAAGGGCTTCAATGATCACCAGATTCTCAGTATGATCAAAAGCTCATTGAACGAGGTGGTATGAATGGGTTCGTCAACACTCACCATTCATCTCGAAGTTTCCAAATTTATGGAAACGTCCCATCCATCTTGCTTTCAGGAGGTGGAGTAAATGACTGGAGATGAAAAAGCAAAGGAAGAATTCGAGCCGAAAATAATCGGATTCCTGTGCAACTGGTGCTCGTATACGGGAGCGGATCTGGCTGGTGTGTCACGTCTACAGTACCCGTCAAATATTCGGATCATCAAGGTCATGTGCTCTGGTCGTGTCAATCCACAATTCGTACTCAAGGCTTTCCAAGAGGGAGCGGATGGAGTTCTTGTTTCTGGATGCCACCCTGGTGATTGCCATTATATCGAGGGTAATTACCACGCCCGCCGCAAGCTCGCGATGCTCTCGGACATACTTGAATTCACGGGCATCGAGCCAGAGAGATTCCAGATGTCATGGGTATCGGCCTCGGAAGGACAGAAGTTCGCCAAGATCGTTACCGCCTTCACAGAGCAGGTGAAGGAACTTGGGCCTCAGAAGAAACTTGCTGGAGGTGAGGATGAATGAGAGAGCAAAGCGATTTCATTCAGGATTTCTCAGTGCCTTCGAACTCTTCAAAATGCAAACTACGTTCGCATTTTGAAAATCCCGTAATGAAGTGGAGGGATTCGTAATGGTCGATTATAATGCAATGACCCAGGAGATACGAGCCAAGGCAAAGGCAATGCTAGAGAACAAAGAGGTCAAGTACATCATTGGCTGGGAAAGGGGTGCTAATTCATTCATATCCAGGCCAGTCATCATAAGGGATGCAGGCGACACGGACAGGCTGGTATGGAATCCAGGCTGTGTGGACAATTTGACCAGATACCTTGTTGAGGAAATGCAATACAAGCCCAAGAGGGGTGAGGAACCAGACCTCGGTCCAGTTGGTATCATTGTGAAGCCATGCGATTCTAAATCAATTGTCGAACTTATCAAGGAAAATATCGTACCCCGAGAGAGGGTGAAGATCATCGCTGTTACAAATATTGGCACAGTGGAAACTAACAAGCTCAGAAAAGTTCTTCAGAAGATACCACAGGACAAGAGAGCTGGCATCGATATCTTACAGGATGATAATGAGTTCATCATCAAGTACGATGGTGGAGAACTGAAAGTTCCGCGACCGGAATTGTTAGCCAACAAATGCGAAACATGTGTCACACACAATCCAGTGATACATGATGTCGTCATTGGCGATAAGATAGAGGGCTTTGAGGCCGATAAATGGGCCGATTTGGCTGAACTGGAAAGCATGAGCCCCGAGGAAAGATGGAAGTTCTGGGAAGACCAGATCTCCAAATGCGTCAGATGCTATGCTTGCCGTGATTCATGTTCACTCTGCTACTGTGCGGAATGTGTATTTGACAAGGAGAAACCATTCACCTGGATAGACAAAACTGTAGACGTAAGCAACAATATGTTCTACCATCTGGTCAGAGCAATGCACCTAGCTGGTAGGTGTGTGGATTGTGGCGAATGCGAGCGTGTTTGCCCGGTGAACATTCCTATCAGGAAACTCAACCGCCTTCTTTTGAAGAGCGCGAAAGACCGATACAAGATATACCCTGGCATGAACCCGGAGGACAAGCCAATGTTCGGAAGTTATGACATTGCAGATCCTGACGAGGTGGTTTGAATGCGAGAACAAAGTGATTGCAATCAGAACTTCGAAAAAATCGAAGTTTTGAATGCACGAATGAATTCGCGCATTCAAAATCCCGGCATGGAATGGAGGGATTGAATATGGCGGAAATGATCATCAAGAAAGTGAGAGTGGATGGCCTATTCGAAGCAATGAAAGATTTCGAGGTATATGGACCGATTACCAAGGACATGATCACAAGATACCAGAAAACAACTGGAACTCCAGACCTGGTCTTCAAAAGCTCGAGGAAACCACCCAAAGAAGTATTTTTCCCTCAGACAGAAAAGATGTTCGATCTGGTCAAGGATGGAACAAGATTCGTTGGGGCAAAGGATGTACCTCCGGGTGACAAGCCGATTCTACTATTCGGACTAAGGCCTTGTGATGGACGTGCATTGAATGTACTGGACGAGCTGTTCAACTGGGATTACACTGATCCATATTACGTGGATAAAAGAAAAAAATCCACGGTCATTGGACTTGCCTGTACCCTACCAGCCATGCCGAAGGACAATTGCTTCTGCACATCCATGGGCGGCAGCCCGGGATCCAGCGAGGGAATGGACATGCTCTGGGTGGACATAGGAGATTCTTACTATGTCGAGTCTCTTAATGATAAGGGCAATGCCATACTGGAACTTGGAAAAGGCATATTCGAGGAATCTGGCGATGATGTAAGATCATCGGCTGGAAAGGCCATAGAGGATGCTGCCAATGCCATTGATCGTAAACTGGATACAAGCGGAGTGCGTGATGCGCTTGCCAAGTCCTTTGACTACAATTATTGGGACGAGTTCTCCAAGAGATGCATGGGATGCGGCATATGCACCTTCCTGTGTCCGACCTGCCATTGCTTCGATATACAAGATATCGTAAAGAATGGCGAAGGCGTGAGACAGAGATCATGGGATTCCTGCCAGTTCGACTATTACAGCATACATGCTTCAAATCATAATCCAAGGCCAGAGAAGAAGAACAGACAACGCAACCGTGTTTATCACAAATTCTACTATTCGGAGAATAAACTGGGACTTGTTGGATGTGTAGGTTGCGGAAGATGTATCAATCTCTGCCCGGTGAATATCGATATCATTGAAGTGATCCAAGGCGCGAAGGAGTTGAGCCAGTGACGAGAGAGAACGTTTACAAGCCAGAGACAGCGACAGTAACAGATATACAGCTCGAAGCTGGCGGCGGCAGACCCATCAGGACCATGACCTTCCAGGTTGATGATCCAACCGAGAGGAAGAAATTCCTGCATAAGCCAGGCCAATTCATAATAATCAGTTACTTCGGAACAGGCGAGAGCGTCTTCGCAATATCCTCGCTACCAAACGAGGATGGTATCATCCAGGTATCCGCCATGAAGGTAGGAAATGTAACCGGAAGACTTCATGCTCTTGCAGTTGGTGACAAGGTCGGCGTTAGAGGGCCTTACGGCAAGGATTTCCCCGTCGACGAATGGAAGGGGAAGAACCTTGTGTTCATAGGCGCGGGCATCGGTATATCGCCTGTAAGGGCTGTTTATCAATACGTACTAACGCCGGAGCAAAGGAAAAACTACGGTGATGTGACATTGATCTACGGCGCAAGGACACCTGCGGATCTCGCCTTTAAAGATGAGTTCAAAGAGATGGACACCAGAGATGATCTGAATCTCTGGCTTTGCATCGACTGGAAGTTCGGGCCAAAGGGACCGATAGAGGGAAATGCACACACAGACTGGCCAGCGATCAATATGAGCGCACCAGGCGATACAGTCGTTCCCGAAGGCATTAACAAATTCACCGCCTTCGTTCCTCAGCTCGTCGAGGTCGTGAAGCCGAAGCCAGAAAATGCCATCGTGGTAACCTGCGGACCTCCAATCGCGATCAAGTTCATAACCCAGGCCTTAGCCAAATTGGGCTGGAGCCCGGAACAGGTTTACACAACATTGGAGAACAGGATGAAGTGCGGTATTGGCAAGTGCGGCAGATGTAATGTTGGCGACAACTATGTCTGCAAGGACGGGCCAGTCTTCACCCAGAAAGAGATATCCGAGATGTTCGACGACCAGTGAAGCTTATCCTCGATCAAAGTATGAGTGAGCCATAGCCATTATTGAGCTATAGCTCTAATCTATGGATAAATAGAATAATGTAAAAATAGTTAAAACAAGAATAACAATAAATTATTAAATTTAAAAGTCAGACCATAAACTATATAATCGTGTTCAAACATAATAAGATTAATTCGGTGGGTAATATGACAGGGGAAGAAGAACAACACGTTAGAAACATGATCGATTATGTAGAAGGTCAGGTAGAGCATGGAATGAGGATCGGAGCAAATTTGCAGGAAGTAGCAAATATGCTGGCAGGTGCGAAGATGATGCTTGATAGCGGGCTAGTACAAGAGGCCGCTAATATGTCCGAGCTTGCCCTGGAATTGGCCAATTACACCCTGCAACATCACAAATTACTGGTGACCACCATAAAGAAAGGAAGACGAATGGTGGATGAGATCGTCAGTAATGGTGGAGAGGTTAGTGAATATATCAAATTATTATTGAAGGCAGAGGAAGCCCTTGAGAGATCGGAACTCAAGGAAGGGGTGGATTATGCAATGAAATGCGTCAATTGCCTTGAGCAGTACAGTTCCTCCATGGAGAATAAGCCAGAGAGCCCAAAACCTGATGAGAAGGAATTTATTGTTTAGTCGAGAGATCATAAATAGATTTTTAACCAAAACAGATAAAAACTGCATGGCTATTACATAGCATGTGCCAGTTCTCTTGAGGATTGAAAGTACATAAGGACTGGCCAACAAAAAAGAATACAATAACAATATTGGGCGGCCCACAAAAGAGAAGACAATGACATAAGGACTCATAGGGTAGCTAGGATATCCTGCTGGCCTTCGAAGCCAGCGACTGGGGTTCGAATCCCCATGGGTCCGCTTTTTATTTATTTTATAATCAGAGGCAAGTGGGGATGAGAACAAAGTTCGATGAATGATTTCTAAGCAAAGCGAAGAAATCATGAGCAAGACCAAGTTGGCGAAGTCAGATTGGTCGCTGATCCCCATGGGTCCGTTTTTATTTATTTTATATTAGAAGGACCCATGAGTTCGCATCATTATATTTATATTTATTTTCATATTATCGCGAGCTCCAGGGTCCGCTTTTTAGTTAGTTTTTTATGTCTCTTATTGATTGGTCTATCTCATGGACGATCAATGTGATAAGTGCGGTATTTGCTGTAAACTTTTCCTCATTAATTTGAATGAAGAAGAATACAAGTCTGGAAACTATAAAACAATGAATCAGGACTTTGGATATATTGATGATTTTGAGGACGCTGAATTCCGTGGTGCTAATATTCTAGAAACAAAAGAAGATGGAAGTTGCACCTATTTGAAAGGAGTGAAATGTTCGATCCATAATGATCGACCACAGGTATGTAGAAACTTTTTTTGCAGATCAAAAGATCCTAAATGGAAAGGAATGATCGACACGATCAATGATGCAAAGAATATAAAGTAAGATTGAGGCCGAGCTTTATTTCAAGCTCGGCCTTATTTTGTTAGAATATATCTACCAGTTTTCGGCCAGCATCTCGAAATACTTCTGATCATGTTTGCAAGCTGGACATATTTGAGGGGCTACCTCGGCCTCTGTGATGTAACCGCAGTTGATGCATCTCCAAACTGTTGGCTCGGACTTCTTGAAGACTGTACCAGCCTCAATGTTCTTGATGAATCCAAGGTACCTGTCCTCATGCTGCTTCTCTGCAACTGCAATAGCTCTCATGACGGCTGCAACCTCAGGGAAACCCTCTGCATCCGCAATTTTGGCGAAATCCGGGTACATCTCAGTCCACTCGTGATTCTCACCCGCGGCCGCAGCCTTCAGGTTCTCCACTGTCGTGCCGATCGAGCCTGCTGGGAATGCTCCTGTGATCTCACACTCTCCACCCTCAAAGAACTTGAACAGCCTCTTGGCGTGTTCCTTCTCCTGGTTCGCGGTCTCCTCGAAAGCCAGTGATACCTGCACGTATCCTTCTTTCTTGGCCACTGCGGCCCAGAAAGTGTATTTGTTCCTTGCCTGTGACTCACCTGCGAAGGCGGCCATTATGTTCTTTTCCGTCTGTGTTCCTTTCAAACCCATGTTTATTCCTCCATATCCATTTTTATACTTTTTTCATTAATGTAATCACCAAACTTGACATCCTCGCCCTTGATATGATTTACAAGCCAGTTCAGAAGATATGTGTTTATGGAGTCTGCCAATGACCCGGTCGCACCCTCATCCTCGAAATCTTCTTCCAACTGCTTGAGGGCAGTGGTGAACTCAGAGTGCATCTTCTTCTGTTCCTCAAGGCCAGGATAGGCGTATTTGGCCATCTGCTTCTCTTCGTCAGTGAAGTGGAAATCTGTGTATTCGTACATGAATTCCAATGATTTCAAAATCTCACTGGCTCCCTGTGATGTCTCGACTGCCTTTGATAATTGAGTCAGTCTTTGTATCAAGGTCTTGTGCTGTTCATCGACAATATCAATACCCACCGATAGACTATCATCCCATTCTATACATACCATATTTTTCAACCCCTATTATTCCAGAGTGACAGCACCTACCGGGCAGCTAGCCTCACATGCTCCACATTCAATACAGGAATCCGAATTGACCACATGGGCCTTTCCATCTTTAATCTCAAACACATTGGGATCGCCAGGACATACATCAAAGCAGTCTCCAGCTCCCTCACAAACCTTCATATCAACTTTTGGCGGCATTCTATTCACCCTGGGAGTCAAATGAGATTTACCATATATACATTATCCCTGTGAATATCAGGCTCTAAATGATCAGATCGCTCATTTCAACAAAGGAAACCTCTTCCATATGGTGTGGATAATACCTTTTCTTCGCCTTTCTAAGACCTGGCATCCCAAGGTCAGATTCACGGTTGATGTACTTGAAATCATTGGCCAATATAATGGCGGCCTCCTGATTGATCAATTGATATATTCCATCGAACTCGGGCATTGCTTTCTCATAATGAATGATCACTGTGTCATCATTAATTGCCTCAAATACCGAAATACCCTCGATATTGCCATCGATCCTCACAATGATGCCTTTTAGATCAAGTTCGAAAAGTTTATCCATTGATACCTTGAGAGCTTCAGCCTCTTCAGCCAGTATAGGATCTCCAGAGCAGTTCTTCCACTGGCACCATCTTTTCAGGAATTCCATAACTTCCTCAAAATTATTTTCAGATACATCCTTAATCTCATAATCATATCTTCGCTTGAACTTGCTTATCCTGGATCTTATCTTGGCATAATTACTTCCCTCAAGCTTAGCAAGGTCGGATGCCAAATAGACATAATCAAAATAATCCTCATTGGGTGTGAATTTTATATCGGGGTAGATCTTGGATATCCATTCGATCTCATCATTCTGAACTGCGACCAATGGTCTTTCTCCACCATGCTCCTTTGCCATCTTGATCATTGTTGCCAGTACATCAGGATCTCTTGCGCCATGAGGAAGTCGGAAAAATACATGTCCACCCATCTTGCTCATTGAAAGCAGGTCCTCGCCAACAAAATGATAGTAATAATCAGTATGATGTTTCCAGGATATCATTGTGGAAAAGAGCTTCTCGGAATGTGAGACTGGATACTTCGAATAATGCTTATCGAATTCCTTTTTGGAATCCATCGTGATATCCTTGAAATCATCCATTGTGAACATTCATTAATCTCCTTTGTACAGCATTGGTTCACCATTGAAATTATTGAAACCTATCTTCTCATAAAATGGACGCGAACCCTGCTCGGCTATCAGACCGATCCATCCGATACCGTGTTTCTTGAGATGTGCCACCAGTGTATTGATGATAATACTGCCGATACCGAGATTTCTAAGATCATCCCGAACAGCCACATCTTGAATATAGGCATCCGAAACACCGTCTGATATCGCTCGTCCCATCCCAACTGCCTTTCCACTGTCGCGGTCTATGGCGACAGCGAAGGCAAAGCTGCCCTTGATAAGGAGCGGGAGGCCTTCTGGCTCATATTCATCCTTCCACCACCCTCCTGCCTTGTAAAGATCTATTATCTCGTCGATTGGCCATGACTTTACCAATTCCACCTGTATATCCTGCTTAACCATTCGCACATCACCTATTGATCATTTCAATATATCGTAAAATTCCTCGATCGGCATGATGGCCAGATGCCTGCCGAGTGATTCAAATATCTCGGAGAATATTTGAAGTTTGTGAGAAGCCTCATGCGCCTCCTTTGATTCCCAGAAAGTGACAAGGATATACTTCACTGGCTTCACATCAATGTCCCTGAGATCTCCGGGCAGAAAACTGCCAATGGCGGATATTCCATTTACCTTCAAAACCTTCGAACCAAGAAAACCTTCCATGCTCTCAGTGGCTCTGCAAAGATGCATGGCCTGTCCACGGAAGTTCTTCTCCTCGCCAGGTCTTAATGATATGAAATTAAGAGCGCATATCATGGACCTGCCTTCTTTCTCAAGATCTGCCTGATCATTAAGAGTGAGTATCTGGGAATCTATACCCAGTTTGACCAATCGTTCCTGGGCGATCTTCGAGCGATGTTCGGTGTTACATACCAGTAAAATATCCTTACCTTTGAGGAAATCGGTATGAAAATCCAGATCATAATGAGGAATATTAAGAGCTCCTTTGATATGCTCCTTTACGAATTCCTCTCGCGATCTTACATCGATTATTATCTTTTCTCCATCGGTCATAATATCATATCCAACAGGGTTACATGAACTTCTCGAATCGTTCTTTTGTCGCCTTGCATATCGGGCATACTGGTGGTGGGTCGTCTCTTGCAGCCAGGTAGCCGCATACCTTGCATCTCCACACGGGGTATGCGAGGGAAGTTGGTGTCTGGCCTTTTGGCTCATCTCCCATTTCATCTGAGATGGGTATCTGTGCCTTCTCTATCTTCCTTTCTGAATAGGATGGTCTTCTATCGGGTATTGGCTCGGGCTGTTTTTCACCACGCTTTATCTCATCCGAGACATAAAGCGCGCAATAGCAGGCTCCGAACTCATTGAGGTCACCATCACGATAATCGCAGGGACAGATGATATCCAGATCATCCATTTTATTCCCATCAGCCAGTCTACATGGGCATGCCCAGTAACCGTATGTTTCCTCATTGGTCAGCAAGCCCTCAATGAGCTCCTTCACGAATTCCGTATCTGGGCTGAGGTGATAACCGAACTTTTCGGCATCCGAATCCAGCCTCTTGAATGTACTTTCTATCTTTTCTTGAGGAATATCACTCATACGCCAAGGGCCTCCTTGATCTCTTTCTCTTTGAAGCCCACTATGCATATCTCGTCCCTGATGACCAGTGTTGGAAATGAGGTGCGCTCATTCCACTTTGCCACTTCCTTGATACATGCCTCGCGAGCTTCTCCAGCCAGCTTGTCCACGAACTCAACTTCATAGGCAACACCTAGTTCATTCAGTAAATTCTTTGTCTTCTTGCACCAGCCACATGTGCTGAGCGCGTACAATACTACTTTCCCCTTGTCTGTTCCATCAACATGTTCCATGATCATCACTCCAGATTCTATGATATTCAATAGTTAAAGATAATTCATGTATATATTTACGACCCCTGTGAACGATCGGGTTCTGACCCGGATGTTCACATTCAAGGCCATAAGACCAAATTCGCGGAGTTAAAATCTCCGCGTTTAGTTGAATTATCATTTATGGTCTTACGGCATCCGACTACCACTCACATCGATCGGACTTCAAGCTTGAATGTTCACATTTAAGAACATGAAATCACATCAGGGTCCAATAGGGGATAATTATGTCGGATATTTATCAAGAAAGCCTGCAGATGCACAAGGAAAAAAAAGGAAAGCTGGAAATTCGCTCCAAAGTGGAGATCAAGACAAAGCATGACCTTAGTCTGGCATACACTCCCGGAGTGGCAGAAGTATGCAGGGAGATCGCCAAGGACAAGATGAAAGCCTACGATTACACCATCAAGGGCAATACAGTGGCCATCGTGAGTGATGGATCAGCTGTTCTGGGCCTGGGAAATATCGGAGGATACGGCGCCATTCCTGTCATGGAAGGCAAAGCCATTCTTTTCAAGGAATTCGCAGGCATTGATGCATTTCCCATTTGTTTTGAGAGCTATGATGTGGACTTTGCCCAGGACATCAAGAATATTTCGCCAGTCTTCGGAGCGATAAACCTCGAAGACATCGCGGCTCCCAAATGCTTCGAGCTTGAGGAGAAGCTCCAGCATATCGGAATACCAGTTATGCACGATGACCAGCACGGGACTGCTGTGGTCGTGATGGCCGCACTTCTTAATGCGACCAAAATTACAGGACGATCTCTAAAGGATATGAGATTGGTCATCAGCGGTGCTGGAGCGGCTGGCTATGCGATCATGAAATTCATTTGTAAAATGGGCGCGGATCCAGAGGATATCCTGGAGGATGTGAAAGATATCTTTGTCTGTGACAGCAAAGGCATTATCCACATTGATAGACCAGACATTCAGAATAATAAGTACAAGGTGGACATCGCGACAAGGACCAACAAAGAGGGTAGAACAGGAAGTCTGGCCGATGCTCTGAAAGGCGCGGATGTTTTCATAGGAGTCAGCGCTCCGGGCATCGTGACACAGGAAATGGTCAGATCCATGAGTCCAGAACCGATGATATTCGGACTGGCAAATCCCGAACCCGAGATAATGCCAGACCTGGCTCATGAAGCTGGAGCCAGGATAGTGGCGACCGGCCGTAGTGACTTCCCCAATCAGATCAACAATGTACTGGCCTTCCCCGGAATATTCAGAGGAGCATTGGACGCTCACGCGACCGTGATAAACGACCCTATGAAAATGGCGGCCTCCAGGGCACTGGCCGCTTACCTCGATGAGCCTACAGAGAGAGAGATCCTTCCCAATGTGCTTGACAAGGAAGTGACCAGGAAAGTGGCCGAGGCAGTTCGCCAGTCGGCCATTGACACAGGAGTATCTGGTAAGTACTGAGAACTATCTGGTTAGACTTCCAGATAGTTCACTGCAATTGCGTGGATTCCGTGAGTTTCGTCACATTGCTGCTGGAAAAGAAACCATCGAAATCTCCAAATCTATGAATGTACTCGTTCACGATAAGAGTACTGGGTGATGCTTTGGAGAAGGTCTGCTTGAGACCTTCATCCTCAGATCCGATCAGGCCAAGAAGGAACTCCATTCCAGTTTCTTCCAGATCCCGGAATGTCTCATCAATATTCTTTGTCTCGAAGGCCATGTGATGCGGCCTCGTTCCGTAATTGTAGATGAACTTCTCCGTTGGACCGCTGGCCTTCACTTCCGTGAATGGTGTTATGCCGGATGTGAACACCATGGCGAACTCTCCGTCCGAAAGCCTGGCTACATTGGTGATCGAATTCATGGATTTGACATAGATCGCCATATCGAAATCATAATTGGTCAAGCGCATGAACTCGATTATCGCCGCGTCCCGATCCACCGATCTTACTCGAGTTGCAGTGTGATCCAGCCTGCCGATATTATCCAGATGCGGAAGGTCAGGTTTCTCAAAATTCCAGGCAATGTGTTTGCACTTGCCCGTGCTGAAATTCCTCTCGCCATTCCATTGAACTATACCGACTGATATGCCGGTCAGTTCCGATGGCTGGGTCTGAATGAATGAATTATCAACATTCTCCACGATATCATCCAAAAAGCGAACACCCCGATCCTTCTGTATATCGACATAAGTCTCTATATCGGGTGTGGAAAAAACATAGGTCTCCAGCCTGGTATTCGGAAGGCTGGATGATTTCGGATTGAGATTGAATTTCCGGAAGGGGTTTTCTTTGCCCTTCCGTACTCGGACGAGAATATTTGCGGAATCAGCCACTCCTCCCAACACGCTTGTAAGATATTCCGCATCCTCGAAGCAATATTGATACTTGTAGCCAGTGTATTTCAGAAGCTCCTCGATGGCTCGATGATGATTGATGGATTCCACATTGATGATAACGGCCTCAAGACCGCCTACCAGACCATCGAGTCCGTATTCCTTCCTCTCCTTGATTATGAGAGGAACCTGGGATCGGAGAAAGTCATCACTGTTCTGGAAATTGTACGAACTCTTTACCTGGCCAGACCCACAATTCGGGCATAGGCCATTATCCGTATCTTCATGAACTGATTCGCAGGTCGCACAAATTATTTTGTTCATTTATTTCACTTCCCAAGCTGTAGGTGATGATAAACTGCATTCGGATATTTAGTTGCAACCCCTATGGATTCCTATAGCCACACAGATCAAGATAGGGGATTAACTACTGAATAATTGCATCACTTAGAAGTCGATGATAACAATTGGCAGATCGATCGAGCCTGAGGTGGAAAGTACGTATTCCACCTCATTTACGGCTCCATCATTGTCTGTGACCACCAAAGTTATGGTATGTGCTTCAAAATCCTCAAATGTATGTTCTACGAGCATCCCCGTGACTATTGAGCCATCTCCGAAGTCCCAAGCATAGGATACGATCACTCCATCAATATCATATGAATCGGAAGCATCAAAGAAATATTGGATATTTTCTTGGAGTACATTGTCCAGACATATGGTATCTACATCAATGACAATATCCTGTTGCTTTCCCGTACAGCTCTCGAAGTCAAAGAATAACACATCCCTGGAATCTCCAGATTCTAGTATGAGCCAAGCATTGTTCACACCCTTATGTTCAGCATCATACACTAACTTGATCTCATAGGTTCTATCAAGGTATTTGTTGAATACAATCGAATCTTTATCCGGCTGTCCAGAGGTTCTTGTGACTGGCAATTGATGAATAAGTTCTCCATCTTCGTATATCTCCAGGGTTACTGTGTTGTCTTTTCGCCCTGCTACTTCGAGGTTGATATTTACTTCTTGATAAACCTCGATCTGTGCGACAGGTGGAGAAAGAACAACTTCGATATTGGTCTGGGAAAAGAAAGGCCAGCCTTCATCAGTAGCATTCATAATTATCAGACCCAATGGATAGATTCCGGGCATATCATAAACATGAGTTGGTCTTATGTCACTGGTCCAGGTTCCATCACCAAATGTCCAATCATAAGTTCCATTATCAGATATGTCATATCTATAGTACTCATTAAGGTCAAACTGAATAAGCGAGTCTTTCAATATTTCATATCTTCCAGATATTTTATTAAAGGAAGCTCCGCTGATGTTCCAAAGAACATCATCGAGAAGATAGGTCGTATGTCTTCCGTCTTGGTCAAGTGAAAGGTCAATAGATTGGCTACCTCTAAATGATTGTAATGTAAATGAAATATCAATTGACTGACCATTCCCATTTTCTATCCAGGCATGCAATTGATATGTTCTCAATGTATCCTGAACAAACGGTATTCTGATGTCACCATCTTGATAAGTTGAAAGATCGATGGTTTGTCCTTGTAAAATTCTCGTAATCGATATATCTATTTTTTCTTCAAGATAGACATACACAGTTCCATCTGTGACATCGGATGGAATAGTGGCAGTCATAGTCACTGGCTGTTCAATAGCTATCTCTGGCAAAGTGAAATAATGACCATCTGAGATGAATCCAAATGCCCTGTTTGCTTTTATCTGCTCAAGATATGGGAATGCCAGCTCAATACCTTCACCTGGGCTTATTGTGATATAGTCTTGATCCAGACATTGAACCTTAGAGGATATATCGGGAGCGTATGGAACCATATAGGATGAATAAGAAGGAGTGACATATCGAATATCAAGGTCAGAGCTATTACTGATATCCAGGCCAATGAAATCAATTACATGAGTTCCAGTTATTAGAAGACGAATTGGTTGGCCTGTATTTATGATGTCCTCCAGTGGAGTGATATCAATACAATCGATCACTTTATACTTCCTGGCAGGGACTGAATCAAAATCAACCCATTCACCCAGCTCATTCATGGTTTGAAGATGAATAGAGCATTTGGTACGCCGAATATCAATAGGAACATCATATGGCAATAATTCCATTATCGCATAGTGCGAGATGACAAGCTTTGCTTCATTATATTCTGGAATTGCAGGGAAGTTGATGATCAAAGTATCATTATGCTCGGCCTTGTGACGATACCCATCATCCAGTTCATCTATTAAGTCGGTTATATTACTTTCCGAATCATCCATGCACGAAATTGGGCTTAATGGAGCATTTATAGTCATGATATGCCCGTCTGGTGTCATTACCGGAGTTATACCGGAATCATCATAATCGACAATTGCCAGCTGTGTTCGATCCAAATAAGTTTTCTCTAACATATCTTCTTTTATCAATACTGAATAAGTATCGATGCCAGAATTACGGTGTAGGTCGCCCTGTATCATGTAATTGTCAACCACATCCAGTTCATCCCTGTGAGGATTCGTGGCCTGTGGTAGAATATTATTCTCTTCTACGAATTGCGTGCCATCCCACACATACAGATATGGACATTCTGGGATGTCAATCTTGGCAACATTATGGACAAGGATTCCATCAGCATAGTAATTGTGATTGCCCTCTACTTCGAAGTTGTACACCGTAACAAGCTCTGGCATTTCTTCAATCGTCATTATTGATTCAGTACCAGTGAATGTGATCATTAGATCACCAACGCGCAAATCACCAGCTTCCACAGTACCTTTAGTCGTATAGACTGGATGATTCGCCGTGATCCGTAAGCGGTCGTTAATCTCTATATATCCTGCGTATTCTGTGTGAATTGTGGTATGATACACTGTTTTAGGTTCAACCTCGCCAGTCCACTCATTGTAGCTGAGCACGATATCTCCTTTGCGGATATCCTCAATATTCACAGACCCATCTGGAGTGCTTATTGCAGTACCCGGCAAGAGACAGCCAACATCACCCCCACCAGTACTCATAGAACTGCCATCAGATAAGGCAAAATCAACCACCATGCCACCTGGAGAAACATAAACAATTCTTGTTTGAGAAGTATAACCATCCTTCGTAGCACTAATATGATATGTTGAACCTGATGAGATAGATAAAGAATATTCTCCCGAAGGACCTGTAAGGACACTACTAGTGGCGTATCCACCACCAGAGCTGAACAATGTTGGGTCTGATGGCTGGCTCAGAGGGGTAGTAGTAATTACAGTTGCTCCCGATATTCCTATTGACGTACCTGCAATGTAAACATGACCTGAAACTGATGCAGGGGATGAAGATGACGGCGTGTATATTGAGAAACTCCAGTCGGGACTACTCCAGGCTCCTTCATTACCAGCGTTATCAACTGCACATACTTTCCAGTACCATGTATCCCTAGCTAATGATGTAGGATATTGGTTATCGCTCACTAAAATGTCAATATTTAAACTACCGAAATTTGGATCGTCATCCACCCACAATCGGTAATCCCTAGGTCCGCTCAGTGTATCGGTAGCACTACTCCACCGGAATGTGACCGGGGCGGTTGTGCCACTGGTTTGTATATCACTGGTCGGAAAGAGGCAAGTTGTTGGGGTGGATGGAGGTGTAATATCATACCCATAAATTAGGTCACCATCTTCAATAGCAGGTGGGCTTTCTGGATTGTCAGTTAAATCAACAGCTACAGAGTCGAATTTATAATAACCATCACCCGCTGGCCAGTCAAAATCCCATTCATATGGAGGTGATAAATCAGGAGTAAATGGTGTCCAAGTTCCCCAATCGACACCATCAACAGAATAACTATAATACAATGATACATGTTTTATCTCAGCACCAACTGGGCTAGAGGCAATACAACTGATGATTAAAGGAGAAGTTGACCTCCATTGATCATCTGAAATCGAAAGGGTGCTGGTAGGTGGAAGAGTATTGGTTGTGACTTCGTAAGTATCTGATATTTCATACCTATGCATATTCGTAATTGAATCTGATTCTTTTGTTTCTACTAATACCGTACAATAATATGTTGTATACGGATTTAGGTTTGAAATTTGGCACTGAGTAATGGTTTTATCAGAGCCACCAATATATTTCAACTCAGGGTCAATCGAAATGGAAGTCGGAGTGAAATTAGGATCTGTTGATACATAGACCTTATATTTTTGGAAAAGATGATCCAGCGGGGTCTCTTCCCACGATAGTTGAAGTGATGTATCTGTAATAGAGTCTGCTGAAATAATTTCAGGTTTAGGTATGGTCGGCAATGACCAAACATTATTATATTCTTGAGCTAAAGTTATTTCATAATCATAAGAAACTGTATCAACATACACACCACGATCTGACTCTAAATCAATATCTATAGAGAATAAATGATTAATGTCTGGTTCGTTATAATCCCAACTATCAATACTTAAATGTCCAACCATCCAATTTGATGTTGTAATAACACTCATATAATCATATTGGGGTGCATCATAAGTCCAAGATATGGCTGTGTTATAATCTGGATAAGTAGTTCCATCTAGCTGATTATATGAGACATAATCCTGTCCAGGGTTTGATTGGTCCACAGCATATTGAATTATATTTAGTAGGTAACCTGATGCTTTAAGACCAGTACCAACATAAGGTAAACCTCCTAAAACAGATTGAACATTTGAAAGAGAATCTTGAATTGACATAATCTGATCATGCTGAATTAAATATGGCGTTATCATCTCCTGATACCATACATTTACATCATCTTCTGTGTTGATTTCCTCTTCTATAGCAAAATCTAAATTATCACTAGGATACCAATACTTACCATATAATGTAGAATGACCAAAGTTTAGAATATCATTATGCATATAAACATTGTTGTAATTATTAGTAGATGAATCAGATGGATTATATGGCAATTCATTCCAATATGGGTCATTAAAAGTTGATGATAAATCTACAGATTTTATACCTAACAAATAATAGTTGTCCCATTTCAATGGAGTATCAGGGTCAAGAATAACTCTTGTAGAGATTGTATAAAACAAATCTGCGTGATAACCACCTGCTGTACTGGACTCTGTTATTGTATAAGAAGTTGGTACGAAGGAAAAAATTACATAACCAACTGTGTGCTGAATGGGTAAGTTGTCATAAATAGGAATTATTTTAATATCACTAAAGCTTTCTATCCATTCCTGTCTTTCAAATGAATTATAACTACTCCAATCAGTGTCATGCGGTATAATTGTATGATCTGTAATTGTGGTAGCTTTGACATTATCAGTACCAACCAATACGATTGCACTTAACATTATAATTATTACAACACCAGTAGTTTTTATTTTGCAAAACATATTATTCCTCCAAATTATTTTTTACGGATATAATAGCCAATAGCACCGACTCCCACCAATGAAGTTCCCCCAATTGCAATGTACGTGAAAACTACATTAGTTGGATTTTTAATGTTATAAACATTAATAAAATTATAATTGGCTATTACTAGCTTGTTTCCTTTTGGTGCCCACTCTAGATAAAGTAATCCTGAAGCTTTAGCTTCAAGATCAATCGATTTTTTTGTCCATTCATTAGTATTCCATATGGTAATTGGATAGACGAAAGATGAAACTGCTAACTTAGAAGAATCACTAGACCAATCTAAATCATGGATCATATTGTTTATAACGATATCATCCACTGTGCTTAAAGTCATATTGCTATTATAAATTAAATTCCAGGATTCTTTTGAATCAAATACTATAAATCTTCCATCACAATCCCCCCCAACAATTTTTTTTCCATCGGGTGACCAACTTAAACTTGAAATTGGCTCATCCCAGCCTGTAAGATTGGTAATGGTTTTTTGGTTTTCAATGCTAATTATGGTGATTGTCTTATTATTGCTTATTGCTAGTAATTTTCCATCTGGAGACCAATCTAACTTTCCCCCTTCCGCTCTTAAATCAACATATTCTAAGTTATCATCCAGATAGTTCCATAAAACAAAACCATCTCCAGGAGAAGTCCAAGCAAGTAATTTATTGTCAGGCGACCATTTTATATCTGTAACTTCTCCTTTTATAGAATTATTATTACCATAATTATCATCTCGTTCCCAAATTAATGATGAATCTGCATAATTGTGAACTTCAACGGCTACATTGCTTGTAGTTCCAACTGCTATTAATGTACCATCTGACGATATATCCATTGAAGTGACAAAATTATTTTCCATTGAGGTTGAAATAGATTCACCCGTATCTGAATTCCATTTAATGTAGCCAGGACTATCAACGGCTAAAGAAGTAATTATTTCAGAGCTATCGAATGACCAAGTAACATCTGTTACGACCCCTGGATACATATTGTTATAATATGACAACTTTTGATCTATTTCATAATTTGCTTCATCGTCTTCAGCGATGACGATATTAGAAATAAATGAAACTGAAATTATTAAACAAACCAATTGCACAATTAGTCTCTGATCCCTCATTTATTCACCTCTCACTCTTATGTAGGTGCAATATTACAATAGTTATAAGTGTTATGCTATTAAATTCCAGCATGTTAAAAAGTAATATGCCGATCTTGACTTTATTGGCTTAACATCAATTATTTCATGATAGATTGTTATATTTTGAGACGATTTACTTGGTATTCGGGCTTATCTAAATGAGGAGATCAAAAGCTAAAAGAAGATTATATAAAATATAAATTCAGTATCCAAGATGAACTATACAGAATCTGCTCGCTCGGGTTCTAATCCTCTTTAAAGCGCTTGAGTCTGAACACATTCTCACGCTCTAATTCCTCTAATCTCATCATGATCATATTTTCCGCAGTCTTCAACTCCGGAATAACCTTGTATTCCAGCGCATTAACCCTCCTCTTGGTTCCAGATATTTCCTCCAAGAGCTTCTTCAGCGTTGTTTCTATCTCGGCTGCTCTGACAATTTCCTCCACCAGTTCCTCGTAAGCTTCAGCTGCTTCATCTATCCTGGTAGATGTGCCGATCAGACCATAACCCCGCTCGTCAATTCGTTTTCTGACCTTCTCACCCTTGATCTTCGGAACAACAACTCCCATCACGTTCTTCGTGTAAAGGGAGATGGTGGGGACCTCGGCGGCTGCAAACGCCGCCGATCTTACACCCATCTCACCCTCAACAGCCTCGGCGATGGCCATCTTCTGCTCCGCGTTCGTGCATTTGTACATGATGCTTCCACGGACCTTCTTGGCCTCGTCCAGTATTTCGAAGAATTCCAGAATTAGCCCATCTCTCTTTTTCTTGAGAAGGTCGTATCCTTTCTCAGAGAACTTGATACGCTTCTTCACATCGAGCAATTCGGATCGTGTTGGTTTGAATTCCCTGGCCATGTGTTGTTTCCTCTTTGATTTATTTATTTGATCATGTCATTTCAATTATCAGAGTTTACTTGGTTTTTTATGCGCCGGATGATAGGCGGCGATGATCTTATTGTCGATCTTCGTAAGAGAAGCCTCGGGTATGTGGGATAAGAGATCCCAGCAAATATCCAGTGTCTCCTGGATCGGTCGGTCATCCTCATATCCCTGCCTGACCACCCTGTCCTCGAAGCCATCCGCGAAGTCCAGATATTTTCTATCTGTCTCGGATAGAGCTTCCTTTCCGATGATGGACACCAGTGATCGCAGGTCCTTGCCGTTCGCATATACCGCGTAACACTGATCGGATACCGATTTGTGATCCTCACGCGTCATGCCCTTTCCGATACCGGAATCCATCAATCTTGACAAAGATCCAGATATATCGATCGGCGGGTAGATACCCTGCCTGTGCAGATCTCTTGAAACAATGATCTGGCCCTCGGTGATATACGCACTCAGGTCAGGTATCGGATGTGTGATATCATCATCCGGCATGGAAAGAATTGGTATCTGTGTGATACTTCCCTTTCTTCCCTTTATCCTGCCAGCTCGTTCGTACATGGTGGCAAGATCAGTGTACATGTAACCCGGATATCCTCTCCTGCCAGGCACTTCTTCCCTGGCAGCTCCGATCTGCCTCAAGGCCTCGCAGTAATTCGTTATGTCTGTTAGAATGATAAGAACGTGCATGTCCAGGTCGAAAGCCAGGTATTCGGCTGCTGTCAATGCCATCTTCGGTGTGATCAATCTCTCAATGGTCGGATCATTGGCCAGGTTCAGGAACACGACCGATTTCTTGATCGCGCCAGTTCTCTCGAACTCCTTCATGAAATGCTGTGCTTCCTCATTGGTGATACCCATAGCTGCGAAGACCACGGCGAATTCCTCTACTTCGGCCAGCACCTTCGCGTTCTTGGCTATCTGAAGCGCGATGTCATTGTGCGGAAGACCGCTACCAGAGAAAATTGGAAGCTTCTGACCTCTCACCAGGGTGAACATACCATCGATGGTGGATATGCCAGTCTGAATGAATTCCTTTGGTTTCTCACGAGCATATGGATTGATCGCGCCCACAATTATCTCTTTCTTTTCTTTGGGTATGATCGGTGGCCCGCCATCCAGTGGTTGGCCAGCACCGTTCAGGATCCTGCCTATTATATCGGGTGAAACACCGAGCTTGACAGTCTCTCCAAGGAATTTCACAGTCGAATTCCTGTCGATACCGTCAGTACCCTCGAAGACCTGAACGACTACCAGGTCTTTTGAAGTATCAAGGACCTGACCTCTCTTTCTGCTTCCATCGGAGAGTGTGATGTCCACTATCTCGCCATATCCCACGTGCTCTGTTTTCTCGAGAAAGACCAGAGGTCCAGCGATCTCAGTTATCGTACGATATTCTTTTCTCATTTGGCTCATTTGGACACCTCCTTTTTAGAAGATGGTTCTGCATCTCCTCTCATGTCCGTGCATTCGCCCATCATGCAGTCCATCACCTTCTTCAATTCTGCATCGAACTCGGGTTCATATTTGACCTTCGCAAGATCGTCCTTGGACTTCATGGTCATGATTTTTGTAATTGGCACACCTACTGAAAGCAGATCCATTGAATCATCATTGAACTTCTTGATACAATTGATCAGATTCTCCTGTCTGGATGGCTTGCAGAATGTGTCCACATCGTGGAACGCGTTTTGTTGGAGGAAGTATTCTCTCAACATCCTGGCCACCTCGAGCAACACACGCTGATCATCCGGTAATGCGTCGGCTCCAACGAGCTGAACAATCTCCTGAAGTTCAGCTTCTTTCTGGAGAACTCCCATTGCCCATTTGACCTTGCTGGACCAATCCGGGTCCACATTCTCACTGAACCATGGGTCCAGAGATTGGGAGTATAAACTGTATGAGTTCAGCCAGTTGACAGCAGGGAAATGTCTTCTTTCCCTGAGCTTGGTGTCCAATGCCCAGAAGACCTTGACAATTCTCAATGTGGCCTGGGTAACAGGTTCGGAAAAATCCCCACCCTGTGGAGAAACAGCCCCGATAACAGATACCGAGCCTTCCTTTCCATTGAGACCACTCACACGGCCAGCTCTCTCATAGAAAGCGGATAATTTGGATGACAGGTAAGCTGGATATCCTTCCTCCCCAGGCATTTCTTCCAGCCTGGATGATATCTCTCTCATTGCCTCGGCCCATCTTGATGTGGAATCGGCCATCAATGCAATATCGTAGCCCATATCACGATAATACTCGGCCATCGTGATGCCTGTATAAACTGAAGCCTCTCTTGCAGCCACTGGCATATTGGAGGTATTGGCTATCAGGATCGTCCTGTCCATAAGAGGCGCACCGGTCTGAGGGTCTTCCAATTCGGGGAATTCCTTCAGCACATCGGCCATCTCATTTCCTCTCTCACCACAGCCGACATATACGACCATGTCCGCGTCACTCCACTTTGCCAGCTGGTGCTCGGTGACTGTCTTTCCAGTTCCGAATCCACCAGGGATAGCGGCTGTTCCACCCTTGGCTATCGGGAAGAAGGTGTCCAGAACTCTCTGGCCTGTAATAAGTGGTATATCAGGTGCGAGCTTTTCCACAATCGGGCGTGGGTTCCTGACCGGCCAATTGTGATACATTTTCAATTTATCTCCACTGTCCAGTGTCGCGATTATCTCGTCAATATTGAAATCCCCACCCTTGATATCCGTGATAGTGCCAGATACTCCCGGGGGTACCATGATGTAATGCTTGATATTCTTGGATTCCTGAACCCAGCCAATGATCGAGTTCGATGATACTTTATCGCCCACATTGGCTGTTGGATTGAAGGTCCATATTTTTTCATGATCCAGACCAGGTACATTGACCCCTCTCTCAATGATATCTCCCATTTTCTCCTGAAGCACTTCCAGGGGTCTCTGGATTCCATCATATATACTTGTCAGAAGTCCGGGTCCAAGTTCCGCGGTCAATGGCTCGCCGGTATCAGTCACTGGCTCGCCAGGACGGATACCGGAAGTATCCTCATAGACCTGGATGATGCTCTTTTCTTTGATTATCTGGATAACCTCACCCATCAGCTTTTCCTCGCCGACGAATACCACATCAAACATCCTGGGTTCTATGCCAGTTACCGTGACCACAGGGCCTGCCACCCTGAATATCTCGCCTGTTTTTCCTTGTTCACTCACAGTTTCATCCTCCTTTGAATAGATCAATTCCAATGACTCTCTTTACTTTCTCTCTAAGGTCGCTCTCTTCTTCTCTGCCAACGGCAACAACGACCGGGCTGACGGATGCCAGGAATTTCCTTCTGGACTCTTCCGACAGCGATTGAAGGGACGAGTTGTGGATCACCACGATGCCAACATCCTCGTCCTGCATTATCTCATTAAGCTTATTTTCGATCTCATCATCCTTCGAGACGTGGATCTTCCTTATCCCGACGAGCTGATAGCCCAGCACGAAATCATCTGTACCCAATACAGCCAATTCCATTCAGACCATCTCCTGTAAAGATGATGAAGTTACATTGTAAAGGAAAATTATCAATATCATCATACCACCAATAATCCTCTAATTGTGTCGATGTCCAGACCACTTTCCTTGCCCCTTGCGATTATCCGTAAGTTATCAACCTCTATCTTCTTCAAGATCAGATAGTTGAGAATGGGAAGCACGGATAATGGATACACCTTGGCGAATTTGTCCGCCTGCTTGAGCAAGTGTTTTTCCGCCTGCCTGGTCATCTCGTTCAATGTCATTTTCTCCTCTACGTGTTCAGAGGCTTCAGCGATGTCTTCATAGAAGGAGAACCTTTGAAGTTCTCCTATGAACTGGGAATAAGAAGTGGAAGCCAGCAATGCCTTCAAGCCAACATCCTTCAGCTCCCCACCGCCCGGGATCATATACTGCTCGGGATCATTGATACCTTTATCGTGCAATATCAGATCGAACTTTATCTTCATAAGGGTCGTCAGGTTCTCGATGTCGATCTCTTTCTTTATGAAGTTCAGGAAAAGGGCCGTGGAACGTGATTTGACCTCGGATGCCGATGCGATGAGCGTGGCATAATAGGCCTTGTCGATCTCGTTCTCAAAGGTTATCAGAGTGGTTATGGTCGCTGATTCCCCAATATTCCGCAGGGCCTTCTCAAGCGAATGGTGATACGGCGTGCCTTTCAGACCGCCTATGACCTCGGGGATCGAGCTCATTCTTGCCAGTTCCTCCAGTTTCGCCACTTTCATGATACCACTGGGGGTCAGCTCCTTAATGATCTCTTCAGCATCCGCCTTGTGGAATTTGCCTCTGATGATCGTCTTGATATTCCATACATCCACCTTTCCAAGATAATGAGAGACCAGTGCCTTCAATTGTCCTTCACAGAAGGTCATGATCTGATTGTATGTCTTGGCCAGGTTGGCATTGGTCGCCCTCTCGACAAGATCAGCTCCCGAGAAATCAGATGATAGTTCCTCGATCTCTGTCTTGTACTGGCTCTCACCAATATACCTGGATATCCCTGGATTGTCCATGACCGATAGCCTGAGGTATTCATCCTTGTGAATAAGGAAACGCCTCTTGGCTCTCACCCTTGTACAGGCATAGGGATAGTTACTGGATGCACGACTGAACTTCAAACTTTTCACCCTCACTTGAATAGAATGTCAGCGACCTGGCCGATATTCTCCGTCCATAGTTCCTCAAGAAGCATCTCGTAAGTCAGGTTCAGCCTTTGAGTTCTGTCTGAACTCTCGATGATAATTCCGCCGGAGCATTTTATGGTTCCAGCAAATTTATACTGGGATGCCATTTTCTTCACGGCAGCGGAATCCTCATCATTGGAATACACGGAACCACTTGGAATTATCTGGGCAGCCTGCTTTATCAGGCCATTCAGGATCTGCTCCTTCTTTGGTGTCGAAGCTGCTATCAGATCCTGGAAGGTCTTTTCTTTGACCTCATCCAGTATCTGCTTTTCAGCCGTGAGCCGATTTCTTCGACCCTCGACCTCTGCGGATGACATCTCCTGCTCCTTGTTCAGTTTGATCTGCTTCTCAGCCCTTTCACGAGCCTGGCTTACCAGTACTTTAGCATCGTTCTCAGCCTTCTTGATTATCTGAAGTGTCTCCTGTCCGCCCTGTTTCACGATCATGTTGGACTCGCGTTGACCCTTCTCGATCACCTTTTTTGCGACTTCGTCTAAGCTCATCTGCTAACCTCTTTCAATCTTCATTCAACTGCCGATGATCATAAAGGCGATAAGCAGACCGAAGATAACTATCGTCTCTGGAATAACTGTCATAAGCAATCCCTTACCGAACATCTTTGGGTCCTCTGCCATGGCTCCCACGGCTGCGGCTCCAATAGATGCCTCTCCAATTCCTGCTCCTACACCGGACAATCCTACGGCCAGGCCTGCTCCTATGAGCTTGAGGCCCACACCAGCGGGATTCGCTTCTTCTGTGGTCTCTACATGATCCTGAGCTGCTACCAGTCCCACGATCACAGACATGGCGACAAATAAGACGCCAAATACCATCATTATGTTCACAATCTTTCCCATTCTTAATTCCTCCTTAATGCTCTATAGTATATTTTCTCCTTTTACCAAAGGGTGTGTATCTGTGTCCATCACCCTCATAAAATTTAGTAAAGAACTCGACATAATGCAACCTTAAAGAATGCAGTGTCGGTCCTATCAGTCCCAATATGACATTTATGAAATGCCCCATGAAGAATATCGCGGCAGCCATCACTATCCCAAATCCACCAGCATCCCACTGCTCTATTGCCATATTATTGAAAGCAATGGCAATTCCTGCAGATGAAGCACCGATGGCAAATAGCCTGGTGTATGACAGGGTGTTACTCAGCCACATGGTTGGCAATTCGATAAGCCCAGTCATTCCCTCGCCCTTGATGACCATTATCATGCCTATGACTATCATGGCTATGGATATGTAGATCATGGTATCGCTGTTCGGTAATGCCCATCCTCTCATCATGATCGGTACGACATAAATTGAAAGCATCCAAGCGCCCGTTAAAGCAATGACCCATCCACCTTTCTCCATGATGGCTTCTTTAATTCCATGTGCGACAGTCACATTCCTGAATCCCAGGAACCATGCTATGTACAGATGGAACATACCGATCATACTAGTCAGAACGAGCATGAGTTCGATCTCATGCACCCTATGAAGTGGGAATGTGACTTCGATACCATACAGGATCTTGAAGAGAGCATACTGGCCATATTCAATATCTGGTAATCCCCATTGCATCAGTAATCCTTGAGCACCATGATAATTATAAAGCTCGAAGCCAAAGAACTCTCCGTAATAGAATCCAAATATAACAGATGATATGGAAGACCATATCAATATTCGATTGAGCTGTGGGCCTACCGTATCCATGGCGAACATATTGAATATCTTGTCAGTTGTCTTGCTAAGCACAAGTGCTAGAACAATAATTCCATAGGCCACATCACCAAGCATGAACCCGAAGAATATCGGGAAGAAGATGGCGACCAGCAATGTCGGGTCGATCTCCTTGGCCTGTGGATTTGAATAAGCATCTATCATTGGCTGGAACTGTCTTGGAGGATCGCGGTTCTTCATAAGGACCGGAGCCTCATCACCAGTGGATTCAACTTCCTCCACCACGACATGTCCAGATGTCACCTTGTCGATGGATACCTTAACCTCATGCACCCTCGTGGTAGGTACCCAGCCTTCCAGTATGAAGAATTCACTGGTCGTCGCACAGTGCAATGGCATCTCCGCGATGTCCAGTTTATTTGATAAGAATTCCTCTGCAGCCAAGAGAGAGTTACCATGCTTCATCTTGTGATCCTCCACCTTTGCAGATATCTCCAAGGCTCTTTTCTCAAGCTTGGAGCTTTCTTCTGAATTGGATTTCTTCACCTGTGCCAATGTGCCCTTGAAACTTGGAAGATCCATATGCTCGAAATTGGCTATCTCCAGGAGCTCCTTGACACGTTCTTCATTTGCCAGAGGGCAGTGTATGACGGATGTCCACAATTTGTGCTTCTTGTTCGTGGCTATCTTGCATTCGCCAGCCATCTTGCCCAAAGCTTCTGATGGCGACATCTTCAGCTTACCGCTGAACACAACGACGCTGGAAACATCCAGTCTGATATCCTGTGGAAGCTCATCGAGCTGTGATAATAATTCAGTATCCCTTCTGATCTCCTCGATCCTTGAATCGACCGAGGTCTTCTCCTTGACCAGGGTAGTTACTTCTTTATCCACCTTTTCGAGGGAGGTGTTGACCCAATTTTCGACATTGGACACATCTTCCTTCTTGCTGGAAGTGTAATTATCGATATCCAGAGCGCCTATCAGACTTTTTGTCCTGACGATCTTCCTTGAGACATCAGATGCCTCGGGAAGTGCCTCACCGATCCTCAATCCGCCCTTCTCCTCTGTGAAATCCTTGATATGAATGACATTCTTTTCATGAAGAGTGGTAATGGCAGAACGCATATGCTCCTTAGAGCCAGTGATCACGACCTTCGCCATGTTTGCTGTTTTAAGCCCCATTTGCCTTCCTCTCAAATTCTTGGATCAAAAAGATCTTCGCCTGCTCGATATTGGTATCGGCCTGCTCCCTCATTGCCTCGATCTGGTTATTGGATCGTGCCTGCAGTATCTCTTTTTCCTGTGAGATCTCTGCAATTGACTTGTTAAGCATATTGTCATAGAGCACTTTTGATCTGGTCTGTCCTTCATTTATCTTGGCCAGGGCATCATTCCTTGCTTTTGCAAGGTTATTCTCTTTCCGCTGGAGGGCTGAGCTCTTTAGCTTTTCAGCTTTCTCCTCTGCGTCCTTTATCACATTCAAAATATCTGCTTTTTTCATGGCAGTCACCGCTGTCAATGATGGTAGATTTGGAGAGGATAAAACACTCATTTATATTAACCCTTATGGCTGAAATGTTAATAATTGTACACAATATTACACTAATATTAACTTAGTTAATACACTGCGATAACAACAATGTTCAAAATATGCCAGTAATCACCAACCATAATGGCATAACAACATGACATCGCGAACATACCTGACACTATCCTCGGCTATGGTTGTTAGGTTTTATATATTACATAAAAAAGTCGCGAGGGCTCATGGACATGAATTTGAGATGCATCTTCAGACTTCCGTCCTTATATCTCAAAGGAGAAGTATTTTATAATCAATAATAGATGAGAAATTGATGGAGATCAATGAGATCAAGAGTAAACTTGGAAGATTGGGCATCAAGCCTTCCAAGAGATTCAGCCAGAACTTTCTGATAAGCGAGGATATCGCTCGAAGGCAAGTGGAAGCTGCTGGCATTGAGGATGGCGATAGGGTTCTGGAGATCGGACCTGGACTTGGCATCCTTTCAAGGCACATACTGGATAAGACAAAAAATGTCCAGTTCATTGAAAAGGATCCTCATCTGGCAGGTTTTATCAAAGAAGAATATTCAGCGGATGTGATAAGCGGAGATGCACTGGAAGCTGATCTTTCCGGGTTCGATGTGGTAATAGCCAATCTGCCCTATCATATATCATCGGAGATCACCGTGAAATTGCTTGAGGCGGGCTTCAGAACTGCCATCCTGATGTTCCAGAAAGAGTTCGCAGTACATCTCACAGCCAACTCCGGAAGTCGAGATTATTCCCGCATCACGGTATTCAGAGAATTCTACTCGGATGCCGAGATCATCATGGATGTTCCGAAGACCTATTATTACCCGGTGCCAAAGGTTGATTCTTGCATCGTGAAACTGGAAGGCCATGAGCCACCCTTCCAGCCCAGGGACATCGATCATTTCTTCAAGATCGTGAGGATAATATTCTCTCACAAGAAGCGCACTGTCAGGAATGCATTGCTTTCAGAAACAGGTGTTCTGGGCACTACCAAGCAAGATATCAAACCCCATCTCATGGATCTTCCATTCGCAGATGAGAGGGCATTCAACCTGTCTCCTGATAAGATATACGATATCTCCGAATATGTATATGGAATATTGAAAGAATAGATCGATCATCGGATGTATCATATCAATAGTTCATATCAATAGTTCATATCAATAGTTCATATCAATAGTTCATATCAATAGTTCATATCTTGATTGGCATATCAAGATCGACATATTGATAATTCGGAAATATCAGCGTTTCTCAAAATAGGTCTCGATTATCTTCTTCTGACCCCGCCTCAATATCTCCGAAAGGGTGGCAGTCGATACTTCAAACATATCAGCCAGCTCTTTCACACCAATGCGCTTTGGAAAGTCATAATATCCGCGATCATAAGCGGTCTTGACTATCTTCTCCTGGCGATCTGTGAGCAAATCATCATCCTTGATGCTTGTCAATTTGATCAGCTTTGGCTGGGCATCGTGTTTGTCCAGCTCGGCAACAAGATTCTTCAGTTTTTCCCTGTCACCAGCCAACATGGTCCATTCGACCCGATCATCCTGGGTTGTGACCGAAGATATGAGGAAACAATCACATTGTAAAAGAGCCTTGCAGCCATAGCACATCTTTGTCTTGACAATGCCCAGTGCCTTGCTGGAGTCCACATGGTCGATGTTCACTTCTCCCACTTCATCTATACCCTCAATGAATTTCTTTACCTCTTCTATATCCGCACCATTGAGCTTGATCTCCACCAGATCTTGAACACCGTCTTTTCCAAATGGAATTATATCCAATATCCTGACCTCGATGGGAAATCTCTTGACAACCTCGGTGTGCCAGATACCATATAGCTTAATTGAAAGAACTGCTTCGATCATGTTTCTCACTTACTCCCGCGGCTCAAAAGGTAATCATTATATATAATCCTTAACTATAGCATTTATTAGAGATTGTCACATCTCATGCAATCGAAAGGGTTAATAACAAAATGCAATTATACCCGGAGATATCCTTCATTGGTGGGACTCATACATGCAGAAGAAAAATCGTTCTGAACAAGACAGTGCAGAAGAAAAATACAGCGCCCTAGTGGAAAAAAGGAATGAACTCAATACACAGGCTAGAGAATTTGCTGAAGCAAGGAATACTTTGAACGCAGAGCGAAGGCGCATTTTGGACGAGTCCAAGGAACTGAGAGATGAGCGCAAAAAAGCTGTAGACAAGATGCGCGAGCACAAAAAGAGAAGAAATCATTTCCAGGAGAAGGGAAAGGCTCTCATTGAAAAGAAGAAGAAAAGCAAAGGGAAGATCCCAGAAGGCTTAAACAAGGAGATCGCAACAACCAGGGCCGATGTCAGGAGTCTGGATCACAAACAACAAACAGTACCCATGACTGTCCAGGAAGAGAATGTTCTTCTTGACGAAATGAAGATCAAGATGAAGAACCTCAAAGACCTGGAGGTCGTTAAAGAGGAAGAAGACTCGATCATGGATGATGTCAAAAAGACCGACCTTTCGATCAATGAACTTTTTGAACTGGCTGATGAGGAGCACAAGAAAGTTGTCGAATACTCCAATATAGCCAATGAGGCTCATGAGAAGATCAGTAACACGATGAAATCAATTTCTCATCTGATTTCTGAAGCGAACAAGAATCACGAAGCATATGTGGTCATGAAGGAAAAAGCAGATGGCTTCCATCAGAAGGCCATGGAAATGCGCAAGAAGCTCATGGCCCTTAAAAACGAGAAGAGAGAGGAAGTCAGAGCTGGAAGGAAACAGGTAACAGACCACAATAAAGATGTCAAGAAATACCTTGGCGATGAAAAAGACCTGGATAAAGCAGCGGATGATGCCCTACAACAGCTTCTTAAGAAAGGCAAGGTAGAGATTTAATGTCAGAAAATCTCAAGGCCGTCATTCTAGCAGGCGGTATTGGAAAACGCCTGAGGCCATTGACCGAACACAGGCCAAAACCATTGATACCCGTGGCAGGCAGACCATGTATTGATTTTGTTATCAGATCCTTAGTAAAAGGCGGCTTCACAGAGATCATTGTAACAACTGGCTATCTGTCAGATAGGCTAATAAAAAGTATCGGAGATGGCTCCAAGTACGGAGCGACCATTCTTTATTCCTTCGAGGAAGAGCCAGCTGGAACTGCGGGCGCAGTCAAGAAGGTGGCTGATTTTCTGGACGACACATTTGTTGTCGCCAGCGGCGATCTTTTGGCAGATATCGACATGGGCCAGCTTTTGAAATATCACAAGGACAAGGAAGCGATGGCCACCATGGCCCTGACAAAGGTCAGTGACCCCACGGACTTTGGTATCGTGGGTATGAACAAGGCCAATAAGATCACAAAATTCGCAGAGAAACCGAAGAAAAAGGATGTCTTCTCTAACCTTATCAATGCAGGTATCTACGTTCTTGAGCCAGAGGTCCTGGACATGATACCCGAGAATACGATGTACGATTTCTCCAAGCAGGTCTTCCCCGAGCTTCTGGCAGCGGATAAAAAACTGTACGGAAAGATGATCAAGGGCATCTGGAGAGATATTGGAAAACCCATCGACCTCCTTCAAGCCAGCCTGGATGTTGTTGAAAGGGAAGGCACGAAGATCAAGCTGGAGAAAGTGAAGACAAAGGGCAATATCATCATTGGAAAGAACACGGCCATCGAGAAGGGCGTGAAGATCATCGGGCCAGCATACATCGGTGATGATGTCTATGTTAGCTCTGGAACGGTCATAGACAAGTCATGTATCTATGATAGCGTTTTCATCGACCGGGACACGAACATAAAGAACAGTATAATCCTGGATGGCAGCAAGATAGGGTGGCAGAGCACCATTGTGGAAAGTGTGATCTCCAGGGATTGCCAGGTTGAAGAGGACGTGACAATCACCAAGAGCATAATCGGGGACAAGATGACGGTGAAGATCCACTCGAAATTGGAAGATGCGAACCTCACCCAGCCCCCAGAGAGCAATAATGGCAATAGTAATCGCAATTTATAGGCCATGAACCTCCAGCTAGAGTTGGAAGCTGCAATTTGTAACTAATTTCCATCTATTTTCATTCAAGGATAAGAGATGATTACTTCAGTCCCGGCAGTGATATTATTTTCAGCAGCCAGCCCGTAGTTCATTTCGAGCACGTACAATGCAGGACCATCACTGTGATATCTTATCAACTGTATATCTGGCGTGGCATTGTCCTCCACAATGGCCTCTTCCACATTGAGAACCTTAAGATCTTCACCTATGAACACGATATCAAGGGGTATCTCCACATTATTCATCCAGAATGTCCTATCATCGGGCTCGTTGAAAATGAACAGCATGCCTCGATCCTGAGAAAGATTTGTCACATACATCAGACCCTGCTGCCTGTCTGCTGTTGTATTGGCGATATCGCAGAATATTGTGAGGTTGGCATTTGTACTTCCTGATGTGTCTGGCATAAGGGTGACCGATGCCTCATAATCGATGGTATTGTTTACAAGATCATCGTCAGGTCCATTATCGTCGTCATCATCATCACCATCGTTTTCATCATCCTGATCAGGTTCCAGACCCACATAAAGCAAGGCTGAGACCACCAATATCGAGATGATGGCTATGGCCAATATGATAATGATCTTATCTTTGGGCAATCTCACACCAGATGATACATGAAGTTCAGTCTATTTTAAACTTCATGTTTCAGAGAATTTTATCAGCCAGTTTGAAGTCAGGAGGTCCTTGACCAGGTCTGCTAACAACCATCAGTAAAACTTAGGGATGATTTAATATCCAAAGTGGCCAATCATGTCCTGATGACCGAATGGGATGCCGAGATTTTGATCATTATCATATGTTTCACATTATCATTCTTAGCCCATAGAAAATCAATTCTGACAAAAAATGGTTCTATCGGAGCCTTTTTCGTCGGCATCATCATAGGCATAATGGGACATATCACCTGGGTCATTCTATTATTGATATTCTTCCTGACCAGCTTCCTTGCCACCAAATATAAATTTGAATACAAGAAAACTAAGGGACTTCAGGAAGGGAAAGGCGGCGAGAGAGGGCTGAAGAACGTACTGGCAAATGGGGCTGTGCCAGTCCTTATCGCGATATTGAGCTTCGTATCCGAACACTATTCCTATCTTGACAAGGGGACATGGTCGATAATATTCATCTCATCGATCGCGGTCGCTGCTTCAGACACCCTGGCCAGTGAATTGGGAGTGATATCGGATAAAGTATATCTCATCACCAATGGAAAAAGGGTGAAAGCGGGCGTGGATGGTGGGATTTCCGCCCTCGGGCAAATGGCGGCCTTCATTGCCGCCGCCTATACCGCGGCACTTGGATTCCTGGCCTTTACGTATTTCGATCTCATAGACCAGTGCTGGTGCTTCGTAATACCTCTCGTCACTTTCATCGGTTTCCTTGGATGTCAGGTCGACAGTGTCTTCGGGGCAACCCTGGAAACAAAGGGAATACTTACAAAATTAACAAATAATCTGTCGTCAATAGCTATTGGCGCGATAATAGCATGGTGGATACTGACATGGCTCGTATGAAGATACTGATGATCATATGTGATGGGATGGCTGACAGGCCGTCGAATGAATTGAAGGGCAAGACCCCGATGGAAGCCGCCTCCACGCCGGCCATGGACAAGCTGGCAAAGCAAGGTTCCAATGGTCTGATGGACCCGATCGGAAAGGGCATAGTTCCAGGTAGTGACACAGCCCATCTTTCACTTTTTGGCTATGATCCATACACTTATTATTGCGGCAGAGGAACTCTCGAAGCCGCCGGCCTCGGCATTTACATGAAAAATGGCGATGTGGCCTTCAGATGTAATTTCGCGACAGCCGATAGCGACCTGCGGATACTCGACCGCAGGGCTGGCAGAATTGCCTTCGGAACTGAAGAACTGGCCGAGTCCATAAACGGGCTGGTGATCGACGGCGTGAAGGTGATATTCAAGGACGCGGTCGAGCATCGTTCCGTCATGGTCCTTCGAGGCCCTGGACTTAGCTCGAATGTTTCTGAGGTCGACCCCCATCACGAGAATGAAATAGCCTGGAAATCCGTAGCTACGAAACCTGGCGCGGAGAAGACCGCGGACATACTGAATAAATTCACCAGAATGTCCTTTGACATTCTGCACAAACACCCGATAAATATCGCAAGAAAGGAAGAGGGATTGCTTCCCGCGAACATCATACTGGCCAGAGGCCCGGGGGACGTGCCAGACATCCCGACCTTCAAAGAGGTTCATGGAATGAAGGCCTCGGCCATAGTCGGGATCACTCTTGTCAAAGGTCTGTGCCGCATAATTGGAATGGAAGTGCCCGAGATAGAGGGCGCGACCGGAGGAGCGGACACCAGCCTGCAAAATAAAACGCAGGCTGTCCTGGAAGCTCTGGAAGACCATGACTTCGTGCTGTGGCATATCAAGGCGACCGATGTCTTCGGTCATGATGGCGACGCCACTGGCAAAAGGGACTTCATCGAGAAGATCGATGCAAGTTTGGCTGGTTTGGTGGAAAACCTGGATGACCAGGTTCTGATCGCCATAACCGCCGACCATTCCACGCCAACCACGGTAAAGGACCATGCTTCCGACCCCGTGCCTTTGCTGATATATGGCAAAGGATTGAGGGCTGATAAAGTACAGGCATTCAATGAGCTGGAGGTTTCCCAGGGATCCTTGGGAACCATTCAAGGCCTGGAGCTTATGCAGATATTGAAGGGGCTTGGGGGATGGAACGATAAGTTCGGTGCGTAAGCCTTTTCTTACTTCCTATCTACCTTAAATATAATATCGATAATGGCAGTTCGTGAACGCAAAGAGCATACCCACTGTACTATCGGCAGACGAGATACTGGAAAAAGCCTTCAAGAGAGCGGACAAGTTCCAGATCTGGAACGCGGGCAATCGTAAGAAGACCCGCGCGGAATCTGGCTCGAAGCTCAATTCATTCGGCCACACGATATCCAGTAAATTGAGAATGTATGTGAGAAAGTTCCCCAGCATGGACCAGCTTCACCCCTTCTATTATTCACTCATTGATCTCAAGATCGACAATGACAAGCTCAGGCACTCACTGGGCGCCTTGCAATGGGCGGCCAATACCACGGACGCGGTCCTCAAAGAGAATGAGAGGAAGCTCAAAGGAGCCGAGGGCAAGAAGGACATGGAGAAGGTGAGAAAGGGTGCGTACGGCAGGATCTCATCGATCGTCAGAAAAGTGGAGAAAGACCTTGTCCTGCTTCAGGAAACAAGAGAGTTCATGAAGACACTTCCAGAGATAGATGTCGATGAGCCAGTCACTGTTATCGCGGGCGCTCCGAATGTCGGAAAGTCAGCTGTGATGACAAGGCTGACAGCGGCCACACCCAAAATCGCTTCCTATCCTTTCACCACCCAGAACATTAGCATCGGGCACATGGACCTGGAAGGAGAAAGATTCCAGATCATGGACACCCCGGGATTGCTGGACAGACCTCTTGAGGAGAGAAATGACATCGAAAGGCACGCGATCTTGGCAATAGAACATATTGCCAGCGTCATTGTCTTCATCCTCGACCCATCGGAATCATGCGGCTATGTCATGGAGGAGCAGAAGAATCTGCGAGCCACCATCATGAAGTCCTTCCCCGAGGCAAGATTCATCACTATCACGAACAAATCCGATATGGCGACCATGGACGAGCACATGGCCGTTTCAGCTCTGTACGACAAGGGATTTGATGAGCTGGAAAAACTTCTTTACAAGGAGCTGGATGCAATTCCACCTGCACCTTATTATGGGCCGGATTGAGTAATAGAAAGATCAATCCCAGAACCTCTTCGTTCTCGCATACTTAACTTCCGCATTGAGGATGGCAGTTAAGAAATCATCCTCATCCTGATACGATCTCTGAAGGATCAAAGCCGCATTGCCAGGCCCCACACCCCGGGCGGCCAGGCAGAGCGCGGCCTTCTGTCCATGATTGCTCATTAAAGAGGCTGTTTTCATCATGTTCTTTATTTCCTTCTTTTCTTCGAGGGTTGGATTCTTCTTTTTTAGAAGCTTCAGGCGATCCATCTGGTGCCTTCTTATAGTGGCCACCATGACCGCACCGCATTTGTCGCAGGATACACGATCCTGGATGGATGACACGGATCGTATGGACTTGCTACTGCAGTTCATGCACACCTGAACCATTCGTTCCTTCTCCAGTCGCTTTTTGAGGGCCATGAGGATCGCGTGAGTTGGACGTGCTGGCATCATCATGTCCATTCTCTGTTCTATACCCTCCTTACCGATGGGTGATAGAGCAGATCTCTCCAGAGTGATCTTCCCACTCTGGATCCTCTCGATTATTTGAATGGTCAAGGGGATGTCCAGGTTCTCATAAACGGTCTTGTTTATTGCCTCCTTCATTATCGGAGTTCCAGTGTACGATCCCATTATTCTCTCGATGTTCAGGCTTCGGTAATCCGCATCCTTTCTGATGGCTCCGAACTTCTTGGCCACGTACACGAACTTCCACCTTAGGTAGGCCGTGTTCCGGAGGTATATCCGAAGAATATCGCTCACGGTTGCTGGGTCGGTCTTGGTGAATATGTTCTCGATTATCTCGATATTCACCATTCTGGGAAGGTGGAGCAGGATCCGATACGGATCGGTCCTGACAGCGACAGATTCTCCCATCCTGGCCATCAGAAGCGCGGACACCAGTTTTCCCAGTGTTTCATTCACCTTGCTTCCAAAACAGGCATTGATGACGATCGTACGATCGGATGTCTCGATGGTCATTTTCTTATCGGTCGGGACAAGGCATTTCACCCTCTGGCTAGCCAGGAAATCCTGAGCCTTTTTCCTGGCATCCGCCCTTGCTGGATAATCATCATAATTTTCCCTTTCTCTCAGCCTGCCAACTTCCTGGGCAACGGCATAGGGTATTGGAATGTCCTCGCCAGACCATGACGGGACAGTTCCCAGACCGAGTGAAGGCTCGACTAATATCGTGTCTTCCTCGATGGACACGATATTCCAAGGCCTTCCCCTGACAATTAAGGAAGCGGTGGGCTCCGCATAGGCAATTACAAAGCTCTCATCCAGCTTGCCAATTGGTTTCCGTGTTGTGATGTCCACGACCCGGAAAGTCCTTTCATCAGGTATCATAGAAACATTATCGAAAAAGTGAAGTCGCGACCTCTTGGTCCTGCGGAACTCGTCATCCTCGACCCAGACCACCCTGATCTCACCAAGTTGCTCAACAACACGATCGAAATCATCCCTATCCAGTGTCTGAAATGGATAGGCTTTTGTCACGATATTATAGAAATCCTCGATATTCTCATCACCAACCTGCATCGCGTGGGCGATCACCTGATTGGCCAGGACCACCAAAGGATTGAGCCGGATATCGGTCTGCTCAAGTTCGCCAGCCAATGCTCTGCGGGCGACAACTAACGATTCCAATATGTCATCGGGTGTATCAGCGATTATCACTCCTTTTGATAACTGGCCGATCTTGTGACCCGATCGCCCCAGTCTCTGCACCAGCCTGGATGCTTCTCTTGGGGAATTGTATTGAATAGTGAAATCAGCAGATCCGACATCGATACCCAGCTCCAGGGAGGATGTACATATAAGAGCGTCCAGCACCTGGGCCTTGAACTCGTCCTCCATCTGTATCCTGATATCCTTGGAAAGAGAACCATGATGCACCCCGACAGGATGGTCCGGGTCTATAAGATGAAAACGAGCACCCAGTATCTCGGCCGAGTCTCTCGTATTGACAAAAAGCAGGGTGGAATTATGCGCCTTGATCTGCTCCGAACAGAAGCGAAGGCGAGCGGCAGTATCCTCATCCGAGTGTATGGTGTCAGCCAATAGCTCATCTCCTTTTACAGGAACTGGCGATGAGACCTTGACGGACATCCTTTTGTCCCTGGCGACATTGACGATCTCTATCGGTTTACTGCTGCCTCGGAGGAACCTGGCCACTTCCTCCGGTGTGCCGACAGTTGCTGAAAGACCGATCCTCTGAAAATCATGATCGGCCAGCACCCTCAGCCTTTCCAAGCCAATGGACAACTGGGCCCCCCTCTCGTCCTGTGCCAGCTCGTGGATCTCATCGATCACAATGTGCCTGACATTCTTCAGGATGTTCTTCAGCCGAGAGCCAGTCATCATTATCTGAAATGTCTCCGGGGTCGTGATAAGTATCTGGGGTGGCTTCAACACCTGTTTTCTGCGATCGTTCTGGGTAGTATCACCGTGCCTGACACCGACGGTCACACCCAATCTTTCCCCGAACCAGGTCATCCTCTTCATCATGTCCCTGTTCAGAGCTCGTAGAGGTGTGATATAAAGCGTATGAAATCCCTTTGGCTGAGTTTCCAGTATCCTGTGGAATATCGGCAAAATAGCGGCCTCGGTCTTCCCAATGCCAGTCGGAGCTACCAGTAAAAGATTATTTCCTTCCAATGAAACTGGAATGACCTGTGATTGTGCATCGGTCGGGCGTGAAATACCCAGCTCCTTCATCGCATCCCTTATCCTGGGATCCAAAAGATCGAACGCGCTCATTGTATTGACTATATAGATGGAATATAGAATATAAACCTAATGAAGAGAGGGGGGTGACCGAAAGCATTAATATTGCGATTTTTATGCAGATACCACTACGGGGGCCCGTAGCTTAGTCTGGTGGAGCGTCTGGCTCATAACCAGATGGCCGCCGGTTCAAATCCGGTCGGGCCCACCAAACTTTATGAATAATTATATTCCGCGGATTACCCATGAAAGAGTTTTATACTTGAGGGCAAATGTAACGACTGTGTTTGTAGAATAACAAAACACAGACAGGATGGATCAACATGAACTTCATTATCCCCATATTGGCCGCAGTAGCCGCGATCGCAGGCATATTTGTCAATGCATTCATAATTGAATCAGATAGATCAGATTGGAACGATGTGGCCAAAAAGATCTTGGTCATCGGTTTGATAATCGGAGTGGCCATTGGTGTCTTGAATTACTTCATAATGGTGAAGACCATACCAATCAACCTGGTATTCGTCTTCGCCTTCTTCTTCACAGTAGCCTTTTGGCTCGGATATGTAATATTCGGTTCCAAGAAGAACATCATCCCCGGGATCATATTGGTCATCGTCATGTTCTCACTTCTGGCATCCCCATATATGATGACAACGAAGCTCTATGAAACAGCAGACGTTATCGAGATGGATGAAAAGCCCATGGAGATAGATACCACCCATCTGAGACAGGTCAATTACGAATACGCAAAATGGAAGGCTGACAAGGTTGTCGGGGAAATGGGAAACAGGGTGATGATCGGAGAGCTTGAGATCATCCTATACCAGGGAAAACTTACATGGGTATGCCCTCTGATACACAGGGGTTTCTTCAAGCAATGGGAATATGGTTTCACACCTGGGTATATCCTGGTGGATGGTGAGGACCCGACCAAGGAAGCTGTGCTTGTCGATGATTATGAGATCGATTATTCCTACGAATACGAATACTTCAGCGAGTACATGCACAGAATAGTTTACGATGAATATCCAGATTATGATCAGTATTGGTCCTTCGAGATCGATGAGACTGGTGCGCCCTGGGTGATAGTGACTCTAAGCCAGCCTACAGTTTCATACCATGGAGATGTAGCACAGCTTGTATTGGTCGTGTCTCCATTGAACAAGTCCATTACATCGTATGCTTTCGGTGAACAACCGGAATGGATAGACAATGCATTCCCAGAGGAACTGGCTGAGAGATATTGCGAATGGTGGGGGAACTACAAGCATGGTTTCTGGAACACGCTCATCACTGAAAAGGGCGTGAAAAGACCAACCGCGAAGAACAATGCCTATTCCCAGGATGGCGGAGGCTTTGGCACCGACGTTTACATGATCGTCGGTAAGGATAATCAATCATACTGGTTCACGGATTTCACATCACCAGCCAGCTCGGATCAGAGCATGGTGGGGTATGTTTTGGTCAATACCAAAACAGGGGTGATGAACTTCTACCAGGTTGCTGGACTCCTAAATGGAGATGCCGCGATGGAAGCCGCGACCGCGAAGGTGACCAACTTCGTGGGCTGGTACGCGACACAACCGATATTCCTGATAATCGATGGAAATGAGACCTGGTTCACCCCGATACATTCCGGAACGAACATATTGCAGAAGGTGGCGCTGGTTAGTGCCCTTGATGGAAAGGTCACAATGGGCGACAACCTGGAGGCGATCCTGGAGGAGTTCAGCCTGGGTGATAATGGTATTCCATCTGATACAAATATGACGATAATTACCGTGAATGGCACTGTTGATGACATTCATTCATATGTTGTGGATGGAGAGACAGAATGGTATCTGGAGATCAATGGGACCGTGGTATATGCCAATTCGGACACCCAGCCTTTCCTGATCGGTATAGGCGATCATGTGGTCATCGAATACCAGGTGATCGAAGAAAGGAATATCATTCTCAAGTGGGATTGATAGAATTGCCAGTTAGTTCGATAGGGCGAAAATAGCTATCTATCCAGCTCATAGCTCATTCCTAGCCTTCTCTTCCCATGCCGTCATATCCATGTCTCTGAACATATTACAGGCCAGATCCAGATATTCTTCAGTCTTTCCCGGATCGCCCATGTCCTTCAGAAGAAGAGCATGCTCGTATAGGAGGAATGCTATCTCGATCTTTTCACCCACATCCTGAAGGATCGTCCTGGCCTTTTCAAATTCCATACTGGCCTTGTCCAGGTCTCCCCTTTTCCTGTGGACCATACCTAGGATGCGAAGGCACATTCCCTCTTCCCTCTTCAAGCTGGTTTCGACAGAGGCCTCCAAAGCCTCTGTGCCGTGACTGGAAGCCTCATCCATTCTTCCGAGCATCATACTGGCCTCGGCCAATCCACATCTGATCTGGATGATGTGGCGTTTGTCTCCCAGCCCCTTATAGATTTCAAGGCATTTATCAAAATATTCCTCCGCACGGTCAGGGCTATCACTGGCCATGTGAAGAAGTGCAATATTATACAGGGATTCGGCAATTCCATGTTTGTCCTTTATATTCTCTCTGATCTCCAATCCCCTTATCTGATACTCCAAGGCGATGTCCATATCACCCCTGTTCATATGCACCAATCCGATATTACTTAGAGATAGGCCAGTACCTTGCTGGTCCCCCATAGCTTCCATGATCTCCAGACTGCTTTCATAATTCTGCAATGCCTTGCTCATATCGCCCCTGTCCCAATTCAGATTTCCAAGATTGATGAGTGAGAAGGCTATACCGCGCTTATCCATTATCTTCTCCCTTATCTCCAGACTGCGTGTCTGGCATTCCAGAACAAGATCCAAGTCTCCTCTTCTACGGTGGATTATCCCCACATTGTTAAGCGCGGAGGCAATTCCTGGCAGGTTTCCTATCTCCTCCATCAATACCAGGCTTTTCTCCGAGTATTCAAGAGCCAGGTCATTTTCGCCCTGGCTTATGTAGATATTTCCAACCATTCTGAGAGCATTGGCACTGTCCTCCTTGGCTCCCTCAATATTTTCAAAAGTATCATATGCCCTTTTGAAACGGTCCATGGCATCGTCATAGACCCCTTTTCTCCAGAAGGCCGAACCTTCGCCAACCAGTATCCTTCCGAGTTCCATGGGATTTGTATCACCTGCCAGCTCTCTTGCTTGACCAAATAATTCCAGGGACCTGTCGAAATCACCCTTCTTCTCATAGGTCTCTCCAGTGCGCCGGAGTATCCTGGTTTGAATCTCAATGGACTCACCGCCTTCTACGATCTCAGATAGCAAAGCGAGGTTGGGAAGGGCTTCGTCATAATCTCCGATCTGTATTTGAATGTCAGCCAGGCTCTCCAGGATAGGGGGTCTTTCACCCCCCTCTATGAATTCCAGGGCATTTTTGAATGAGCGTATAGCCTCTTCATTGGCATATCTATCTCGTGATTTATTCGCTGCCTGGACGAGATAATGGCCTGCCCTCTTATCTCTGGCCTTTGAGAAATGATAGGCCAGAGGATCGAGAATATCACCCAATTCACCCTCTCCCAGATCCATCATCGCCTCCCCCACCATCAAATGATATTCAGTTCTAAGTTCAGCACCGATGCCAGTGTATAGCACATCTCTGATCTTGGCATGATCAAAGATATATATTTCATCAAGATAATTGATAAGGCGATGATTATTCTCTATCTCCCTGAGCAATTTCAGAAGCTTGATCCGATTCAGTTCAAGTGTTCTTCCAACAACTGCCGACCTGAACTCATTACCGATGACGCTGGCACACTCCAATACGTCCTTCTGATCCACCCTAAGCCTATCCAAACGCCTTTTTATAACATCATAGACCTTGGATGGAATATCAAGATCCTCCAATGATCTGGTTATCTCCCATTTCCCTTCTTCATCCTGGGCAATGGTACCATCTTCCACCAGAAGTCGAGTTACCTCAAGAACGAAAAATGGGGTTCCTTCGGTCTCTTTGAATATTCGAGCCAGCAATTCCTTTTCCAGGTGCACCTTGCCCAAAGCGGATATGATCATCCCCTCAGTCTCATTGGATCCCAGTCTTTTCAGCTCGATCCTGTTGAATAAGGATTCACGGCTCATATTCTGCATCGTGGTTTCCAGATGATGTGGCCTGCCATCATCTGTTGCTATTACATCTTCCGGACGGTAAGTGCCAACCAGGAGGACTCTCGATTGCCGGGTATTTCGAGCAAGATAATGTATCAGATTTAGAGTGGTGGGATCCGCCCACTGGATATCGTCAAAGAATATCAGTAATGGGGTATCCATTGCTGTTCTTTGAATTCCCAGAAGTACATTATCAAAGAGATTCTCTTGCTTTATCTTAGCATCATCAACAAGGAATCTGCCATCATATTTTCCAGAGCCAGTCAGATCAGCCAGCCGGGGAATGAGTTCATCTGCTTCACTCATATTGCCGCCCCAATTCATCAGAGCCTTTGAAGAATCATCCAATACACTTCTCATATCGTCTATAAGGAATTCGCTCTCATTCCCCTCTATAACAGCAGCCAGTGATATCTCTCCCAATGATTGGACGAGTATCTTGTATCTATCATAGCCCAATGAACTAAGACCTGCGCCTTTGCCCTTGCCCATCATGGAAAGGGAATCCTGAACAAAATCACCGACCGCCTTCAGCATTGATGCAAATATGTCTGGATCCAGTTCTGTTTCCTCACGTTCGACCTTGGCGACCAGCATACCTGCCTTATTGATAAGATATAATGATATCAAAAGTGGCGGAGGCGCATCAGACATGACATGGAGTATGTCCAATTCTTTCAATACGGATTTCACAGGCATTAGAGGTTCCAGACTCTCAGCCAGACACCAACCTTGGGAGATCTGGATACCATTTTTCCCAGCCTCTTTAAAAAGCTCATTGACCAACCTTGTCTTTCCGATCCCGGCCTCTCCGGATATCAGAACGGTGGAGCCATTACCTTCAAGTGCCTTCATGAGAGCCTGTGTGAGCTGTGCCAGTTCATTGTGACGGCCTATAAGCTCAGGCTGATTCAAGGTTGGTCCTTCCATGTAATCATAGAATACCTTGGTAATAAATATAATTTGTTAAGTTCATCAATGATAATTATCCATTAAAATTTCTTTATTTATGATATTGAGATTATTCAATACCTATAACTATATATATTACCCATTAATTTATCTGCCTTTACATATAATATTTGACGAACACATCCAGGTGAGTGAAAATGACGACCAAAGAGCAGGCAAATGAGATATTGAAGAAAGAGAATGTCAAATGGGTGGAGGTCCAGTTCAGCGATGTCTTCGGCAGGAACAGATGTGTCTTCCTCCCGGTTCGCAAGTTCGTGGATGGCCACGCATGGGAGCGCGGCGTGAATTTCGATGGATCTTCCATCGGGTTCCTGGCCACGGATGACAGTGATATGAATGCCTATCCAGATCCAAATACCTTGATGGTCCTGCCTTTCGAGGATTCACCCGGTGAAAAGACCGCCATCGTCATATGCGACATAAGGGATGTGAATACGAAGCAAAACTTCTCGGGCGACCCGAGAAGCATAGCGAAGAACTCAGAAAGAGTTCTCCACGAACGTGGTTTTGATGGCGTAAATATTCTATCCGAAATGGAATTCTTTGTTTTCAAATCCATGGAAGCAGCCCAGATAGAGAATGATGTCTGGGGCATGGATTCCAATATAGGTGGAGGAAGCCTGAAGGTCATTCCAACCCACATCAAACCATTGGTGGATCATGATTATATCATCAAGCCCAAGCAGGGTTATTTCCTCGCCCCTCCGGAAGATAGAGTGGCAGGATACCGTCACCAGCTTTCAAATCTCATGGAGGAATTTGGATTTCCTGTCAAGTACCATCACCATGAAAATGGGAATGGCCAGCATGAGATCGAATTTGAATTCATAGAAGGAGTTACGAAGCCAGCAGATGCATGTGTGATCTTCAAGCAGATGTCCAGATTATTGTCACAGGACAGAGGATTCGTCCCAACTTTCATGCCAAAGCCGCTTTTCGCGGACCTGGGCAGTGGCCAGCATGCGCATCAATACCTTACAAAAGATGGGAAGAATGCATTTTTCGATGCGGATGATCCAGATCATTTATCCCAGATAGGCAGATACTATATCGGTGGAATATTGGAATATGCCAGTGACATGGCCGCGATCACCAACCCGATCACGAATTCCTACAAAAGATTGATACCTGAATTTGAAGCACCAGTCTTCAAATCATGGTCCTTCAGAAACCGCACTGCCCTGATAAGAGTGGCAGCACCCACCCACAAGGCCCATATCGATGTGGAGCCAAGACAGGCAGATCCCACATGCAATCCTTATCTCGCATATTCCCTATTCATCCATGCAGGGCTTGAGGGGATCAAGAAGAAGATCGATCCAGGGGAGCCAGTTATTGGTGACGTGACCAAGCTTTCAAAGAGAGAGATGAAGGAGAAGGGAATAGAGATCCTGCCAACAACCCTCGAGAACGCACTTGAGTTCATGGAGACATCGGATTTCGTGAAGCGCATCCTGGGTCAGAACCTCTTCGATCATTATCTTGAAAAGAAGAATGAGGAGCTCTTTGCCAAGAGGATATATGTCTCTCCATGGGAACATTACATGTATTTCAACAGTTGATGAACATGTATCACATGTATTTCAACAGTTGATTAATATATAGCATATACTTCGACAGTTATTGAACAGACATAGCATGCACTTCAAGAATTAGACAATTTGGAAACATGTGCAAGTACTGGCACTGCCATAATACAGATTATACCACAATGTAGAATTTTCATAGCCAGTGCATCAGAAAATATGATTGATTTACTTTGGGAATTCCCATGGAAATCCCTAGATATCTTTATTATCTCGACTGCTGATATTGATAGTACATGAAAAAAAATTCAAGTAGTCAAACATTGGAAATGTTGAGTGAGCTTAAGATAAAGATAGCCGTGATCGCTCTGGTTGCAATACTGGTCGTCATCGTTGTCGTACCATTATCAATGCTCGTGAACGTACCTGCAGGCTACAAAGCCGTGGTGGTAAGAGGATTCGGAGTCGGACATGTCTTCGATGAAGGATGGAATATGAAGAACCCACTGTCATCTGTGGACTATGTAAGATACAATACACAGAGAGTGGAGTTCATTGGAGCCTCTTATGGAGAGGATAATGTGGGGAATATCGTTGTCAATAGTAAGGATAATGTGGCGATCTTCATGGATTTCCAGGTGGTCTTCCATCTTGAAGAAAGCTATGTGGGTGATATACGTATCCAGAATGGTGACTTTGAGGAAACCATAATCGTGCCAATATGCCGCTCTGTACCTCGTGATGTCTGTGCAAAATTTGATGCTCTGGAGATCAGAGGTGACAGCCGTGATCTTGTGGCATCTGCCATAGAGCGAAACATAACAGCGAAATTCTCTCTCAAACACATAGTCATGGAGGAGTTCGCCTTACAGGAGATCTCACTGCCAGTTGAATACGAGTCTGCCATAAACGAGAAGAAGGTCGCGGAGCAGAAGGTCATAACCGAGGAGTACAATCTCGATGCCCAGTCCTTCATAGCCGAGAGAGAGATAATAGACGCTCTCGCTCAGGCCAATGTCACCATCATAGATGCGGAGGCAAAGGGTCTGGCAGTCGGTATCATCATGGATCAGTTCAATGTAACTGATGAGTCTGAAGCAGCAAGTATCTATCTCCAGTGGCTGTACATAAGAGCCCTGACAGATGAGAACACGAACATCGAGTACATAATGGGAGACAATCCCTTCATACTTGATCTGACTGATTCTGACGCGGTAACCCCATAAGTATAGATTGGGGAATTGTAGAGACCAAGCTATGCTTGGAGAATCAATAATGCCCAGCTGAAAAAGCTGGGCAATCTTTTTCATTTAATCTTTTACTTTATGATTAAAAATATGATTATAAATCTTTTACTTAATGAGTGTAATATTCATCAGCCAATGCCCTCAATTCCCCTTTCAAGAACATCTTCTCTCATTATCAATTTCATCTCCCATCTGGCATATCTCATCGCTTTCACCTGCATGATGTCCCATAATGAAGAGGAATCGTCAAAATCAATCGCATGATCCTCCTCAAATACTTTTGGCAGTGGTAGAACAGGCGGTATCTCCCCACCCATATCCAGGAATTCCTTTTCTCGCCTGGCAAGGTCGGATTCCCATTGAATGAGTTCCTCTTCCTTCAGCTTGAACTTAGCGGTCTCGTCCTCCATTATCCCCCAGACCGGGCGAAGGCTATTGGAGTCCTCATTGTTAATATCCTGATTTGTCTGATCATCATCGGGTGCCATGGGTTTGCCTCACAACCTAGATATAATACTGGCACATAATGTTTTTGAAAGAATGGAAGAGTATGGATTATAATACCTGAACATTGGCCAGCATACCATAATTGGCCATAATTATGGCCATCAATAAACTTCTACTTCTTTGTCAAGTAATTGGTCAATGCCTTCCTCAGAGTGTCAGCCGAGAGTTTGGCACAATGATGGTGGTCCTCTGGAAGTCCACCCAGCTCATCGATCACATCCTGGTCGGATATCTCCAGTATCTTATCCAGCTTATTTCCCTTGGCCATCTGGGTCGTGATGCTTCCGCAGGCGATGGTCGTATGACAGCCATCCGTGTAGAATTGGACATCCTCGATGATATTGCCCTTGATCTTTACATAGAATTCCATGGCATCGCCACATGAGCCAGTGATTTCTCCGAAGCCATCCGGATCGCTCATCCTTCCGACATTCTGTGGATCATAGGATTCTCTTATGAGCTTCTCGGTGTTCTTTCTCTTCAGTTTGGCATCATTGTCCAATATCATCGAACCATGAAGAATGACTGGCCTTATTAAATTTACTATATATATGGTGAATGATATATATGAAAATGAAAGCCAGGCATATGTCCATTCATATCTCTTAAATACCCTCAAGTTTTACTGGTCGAAGGCGGTTATGGGCATGTGGAAGAAAAACATAGACGGAGAAGAATATTTTTTGACCAAGAGTAAGTATATGAATGGTATCCAGTGTCCGAGATTATTGTACAAGGTGGTGAACATGCCAGATGATATCCCACCGCCTGATGAGGCCACCCAGTTCATTTTCAAGCAGGGTAATGAGGTTGGGGAAATGGCCAGGAAGGTATTTCCTGGTGGCATCCGCATCCAGATGTTCCCCTGGCATACTATCACCAAGAGGACGAAAGCGGCCCTCAACAGCCTGGCCGAGCACGTTTACGAGGCAGGGTTCCTTCATGATGAAGTGGTCGTGCTTGTGGATGTCCTTAGAAAGCTGGACGGCAAGACCGTGGACATCATCGAAGTTAAACAATCCACAAGGCGAAAAGATGAGCACATTCCGGATCTGGCAATACAGAAATACGTTGTTGAAGGAAACGGGTTCAAGGTCAATAAAACATTTTTAATGCATCTGAACCGCGACTACGTACATCCAGGCGGCGGAGATGCTGAGCTTCTGGCCATGGAGGATTGCACGGAGGAAGTGAACGAGCACCTGGCCACTGTGCCGGAAAGACTGGCTGCCATGAAAGAAACATGCGAGCTTCATTCACCACCCAGAATGGACATCGGCCCGCATTGTACCAGCCCGAGAGAATGCGCGCTCATGCCCGAGTGCTGGGCACGAGTTCCAAAGCCATCGATCTTCAATATAACTGGCTACAGGAATAAATGGGATCTGTACGAGCAGGGAATTGTTCAACTAAAAGATGTGCCGGATGATATCAAGCTAAGCAATAGCCAGCAGGCGTTTCTGGACTCCTACAGACTTGGCCATCCGATAATAGATACCCGGGCGATCCAGGAAGAATTGGGTAAAATGGAAAAGCCAATTCATTTCCTTGATTTTGAGACAATAAACTGGGCGGTTCCCAAGCATGAGGGGATGCGATCCTACATGCAGGTTCCCTTCCAGTGGTCCCTACACACACTGGAAGATGGGAAATTGGAGCACAAGGAATTTCTCTGGGACAACCAGGATGATCCACGATTGCAATTAACTGAGAAACTGCTGGATGCCCTCGGAGACAAGGGCTCGATAGTTGTTTATTCATCCTTCGAGAAGAGCCGATTGAACGAGCTGGCGGACGCGTTTCCAGAGCACCGCGATAGAATTAACGCGGTGGTCGATCGCTTATGGGACCAGCTGGAGATATTCAGGAACTTTTACACCGACGCAGCATTTGGAGGAAGCAATTCGATAAAGAACGTGCTGCCAGTACTTGTGCCGAATCTAAGCTACAAGGATCTGGAGATACAGCAGGGGGGACTAGCGATGGCCACCTTCGCCAAGTTCATCGAGATGAAGCCAGGCCAGGAAAAAGAAAAGATTAGAGATGCTCTTCTGAAATACTGCGAAAGGGATACGTTCGCGATGGTTGAGATTCATCGTAGGCTGGCGGAGCTTTGAGTAGCTCCGAGCGAGCATGCTAACCCGAGTTTTCTTTTGCACTGTAATACTTTTCTTTTGGAGGGTTAGCCAGCGCAGCGAGGATAAAAGAAAAGGCTTACGTGGGGATACACAGAAGGCTGGCAGAATTATAAACATTGCATATGCCAGCAAAGTATATTCTCAACAATGTATATTCGGATCAGTACGAGCATGCCCCGGGGCGAGTGACGCAGACCTGGGGTACTATATTCTATATCTCAGTGAGTGACAGTTGCGATGTGCCAGCAAGAGAATAAACTCCTCGCATTAATAGAGCGAGGAGTCAAATCAATCCCCGCCTCGATCAAAGCAGGGGCGGGGTCTTTATCCTCACCCAGCATAACAATTCCATACGAGCTTGCGTAGCGCAAGATCAAAGCAAAAATGCAAGGCCGTATTTGATTATGTAGGCTTGATGGAAAGGTATTTTAGATGCTATTCACTTAGTGAATCGGAGAGAATGGTGAAAGAGATGAATAATCTGAATGAGATGGCCCAGTTAGTGCCATCTGATAAAAAATATCCTGTTATTTCTGTCAAGAACCGGGGCAGATCGTGGAATGAATTCACGAAAAAAGAATTAAAACATATAAAGAGTCAATTTGATGGTACCAATTTGACAATAAAGAAAGTTGGCCCACTTTCATTTTCTTTAATGTTGGGCTCGGATCTAAAATATCACTTTGAAGCGCTCGACAATAAATCCAACAGAAAAGTCGCAATAATGATCTATGATACGCCTTTGTATTATGAGGGGCAATTAAGTTTGATAAACCATGTTATGGCTGATTTGAGTAGATCAAAGAAACATACCGATTATTTGATATTGATCTACTCTACGAATCAATTACCTAAGGACTATCGCTATTACCTTTCAAGCACACCCATGGTAAAACTGGAATTGGCGCTTTCCTGGGTTTATCAATTAATAAAATTCGAATATGAAAGCAATTTGAATAAAGAGCTAAACTCGGGAGAATTGGGGAGTGCTGTAAAGCGATATACTGGCAATGCTATGCCATTAGGCGAATTCAGTCAGAATATCGGGACATTTCAGAGGGCTATCAACGAATTGAGGGATATCCCGGACTCAACAAGGTATTCAAAACAACGGCTGAATAATGCCATCCAGGCATTGGGATTGTATTTTGGAAATTACCTACATACTGATATCCGGTTGAAATGGAATATTGGACCTGACGGTGATCCTCGAACAATGAATATTCTTCCAGGATATTATATTGAACCATTCACAATAGTCGAAGATGCTATTGAAAAGGGAGATTCATTAGAAGAAATCTATAACGATATAGTGGAGAAAGTTAAAAAGAACGTAATTCCACAATATGCAAAGCCAATAAAAGGAGGTGAATTGAAAAATGGGATTTGATGCTTATTTAATCACTGAAGGAGAGGAAAATGATATAGAACCTCCTACCGATTCTCGCTTATTTTCAAGTCTTATATTTGACATTGATTATCAAGAGGAATGCACTATGGAAATGTTATCGAATTTATATAATCTGGATTTATCTCCTTTACGTCAAGTTGGAAGCGATTCAAGCGATCAGGCCTGGCAAGATCCGGGTAGTCTTTCGCAGGCCTTTGAATCATTGCTAGAGGCTATAGAAAGAGAAGGCGATGATTTCATTGGTATGCCTTTGAACGAGCATCTATTATATCCAGGCGATGTAACATCCATTAAAAAATCTCTAAGGGAGGTAATTGAGGGCTGTAATAAGGCATTGAAATCAGGAAAGAGAGTACAGTTGGTAATTAATTAAAGTCAACTCACTTTTAGAATCGGCAACAGGGTAAGCATTGCCAGGCCGTGTTTGATTGAGGAGGAGGCGTGATTCCATACGAACGATTTTAAAGAACGTTCGCTATTCAATTATGGGTGAAGGCCATGAGCACGACTTAATCAAATGAGGAGGATGTTGATATGACGCGTTTACAAGTTCGTTTTACCCAGAAACGCCCTAATAATCAAGGATACTTGATGGGCTGGATACGGATTTACATTAGTATTGATAATAATATCATTCACGGAATCCATACATCGGATGTTTATCCGCCATATGATAGTTTTCTTGATTTTTTCCAAGATATTTTACATAACAATTTGCCTACAAGATGCGATATATATGAGGAGGGAATATTTACAGTGTTCATTGCGGAAGAAGTGCCTAATTCCGATTTAGTTGAATTCAATATCTGTGTAAAAAAGGATGAATATACTGATTCAGATCTCAAATGTGTTTATTCTGATAAATTTAAAAAGCAAGTATTGGTTCGTGAGTTTATAACGAAATATCGCACATTTTTGTCAGATGAATACCGTCCAGAATCTTGGGAAGAAGTAGGCGGACCAATGCCAATGTCAAAATTGGAGCAAATTGAAAAGGAACTAACAAATTAATTTCGTAGTGCCCTTCTCACCCCTCATAAAAGAACTTCAATTCCTCTTCGATATTCTTCATGTTCCTCATGCTCAGATCTTCAGGGAAATAATTCCTGTACTTCTGATATCCAAACCTCTTGTCCAGCAGGATGATCGCCGCCCTATCTGTTTCAGATCTGATACACCTGCCCATTGACTGGAGAACGCGATTGATGGCCGGGGACGTGTAGCCATAAGCTCGCCCATTACCCCTGCCGAATTTCGTATCATAATAATCGATAAGCTGGCTTTGCTCCAGAGATGGAGGGGCGAAAGGCACTCCGACTATCATGACAGAATTGAGAAGATTGTCCTTGTAATCGATTCCTTCAGAAAGAGATCCGCCCATCACTCCGAGCAGAAGGCCACCCCAGGTGGATTTTAGATCGATAAGGGTATCCAGCATCCGTCTTTTCTGCGCCTTGTTCGAGGTCTGGGATTCTGCCAATATCTCTTTATCGGTTTCGATGCGGAAGCGAATTTCCTTCAGCATACTATAAGATGGGAAGAAGACCGCGACATTGCCAGGTATCACCTTGCAGGCCTTGCCAATGTGCTTCGCGATGCGCTCGTACATCGCATCAGATCTCTCATTGTAAAGAGTGGTGACATCATCCGCGACATATACTGGCCTATTGGCTGGCGGGAAGGGAGATGGATAGGTTCGAAGTATCTGAGAACCATTTTCAATTCCCAGGATATCTGCGAACATCTTTGTCGGAAATAGGGTTCCGCTCATTATGATGCTAGAATGAAATTCCTTGAATATCGGAGCGGAAATAACCGATGGATCCAGTAGCCTGAAGTAAAGCTTTGATCCATCCTTCTGGCTTGATATCCTGATCAGTCCCTCCAGATCCTGATTGTAACCCTCCAGAAACTCGCTCACAACAGCTGCGGAACTGCTCTGGCCCTTGACCATCCGGATCTCACCTATCTTTTTCAATTCCTTGATGAGCGAGTCAAGATCCATGGCTTCGAAAAGTGACTGGCCCATGATACCTTCTATTCTTGACAGGAAAACATCCTTATCGACAACTTCCTCTTTGCCAGGAGGAACCGCATCCAAGATCTTGCGTAATTCCTTCTTCATCATATTGAGTATGTGCGCGAGCTGTTGATTGGACATCTCGGATATGGCTTCCTGAAGCATGTTCGTGGTCAGACTTTGGGTGTAATAATTCCTTATTCTATCTGGTAGATTATGTGCCTCGTCAACTATCACGATGCACTCATCCAGTGACTTGTCAAATGATTCGAGAATTGTTTCCCTAATATCCTGGTCGAAGATATAATTGTAATCGCAGATGATGACATTGGCATCGGCCGCGGCCTTCAATGCCACCTTGTGAGGACAGGCTCGCTGACCCACAGCCACATCCTTCAATTCCTCAACATGAAGGATATTGGAATGTATCTGCCCTATCAGATCCTCATCTTCCGGAGCTTTGAAATAACTGCAGGTGCCTGTTTTCTGGCTGGTCCTGCATAGGAGCGTGAAGGCCGCATGAAATTCCTCAGAAATATCTCTGGGGCACATGGCCTGTTTTGAGATTATATCCACCACTTTTATCCTGGCATTGAAAATGGAATTGATCACCTTGAGAGTGTCAACCGCGATATAGTGCTGTGATTGTTTCGAGGTTAGGAAAAATACGACCTTGCCAGTCTTGAGAGATTCCGTGATCGCCGGTACAAGAGCAGCGGCGGTCTTTCCAATGCCAGTGGGAGCATAGGCAAGAAGGTGTTTATTCAATTTTATGGCCGTGCTGGCATCCTTGATGAATTGTGCCTGTCCATCTCTGGCTGTAGGGTGTGGAAAATATGGAATGGTGGGATGCTTGGCATGAGCTTCGGTCATTTTAGGAGACGAAGCGAAGGATGGATCTTTCTTCTTGAGTTGGTCAAAAGATATTATCTCGGCAGGAGGAGATGAGGCTCTGCGACCAGGTTGGCTGGCCTGGCCGCCACTTGTTTGTCGACTACATTTTGGACAAATGGTCTCTTTCGTTCCACCCCTTTTTCGTATCTTCATCAGGGTTCCACAGCTACCACAGAACATGGACATTAAGGCGGTTCAAGAGCTTTGAGTATTAGAGGGCTTTCATGAGGTCGGTGAAAGTATTGATAGAAGCGGTAATTAATAATAATAATTATAGGCAAATAATATATATGTAAGATTTATTGCATTGGTAATCCCAATATACCCCAAATCGTAAAGAGAGAAGAGCCATGAAACATAATTCATCCATAAAATCGAATGATATAGGATCTGCCAGGATACCTTCCTCCAAAGGCTTTACAAATGGCAATTCCGGCCATAACCATACTGGTTTCACCAACGGGAGTACAAAGGCACAGAAGAACATGACCAACATTGGTGGAATGACCAATGGTGTTCAGAGATCTGGCATGGTGAATGGCAGTGGGATGGTAAATGGTAGCGGGCTCGTTAATGGCAACGTTATGGTCAATGGAAATGGACTTGTGAACGGTAATGGTTTGGTAAATGGGAACGGACTCGTTAATGGCAACGGCATGGTCAATGGAAATGGGCTTGTGAACGGGAACGGTCTCGTCAATGGAACTGGCATGACAAATGGCCTCGTCGGCACTCCAAAGCTCAGTATAAACAATAAAGCAATGGCTCCGAAGAAGACCTCTTATGTTCTTATCGTGGTCTTCTTACTGATGGTCACCTCGTCCTTCGCAGTATTGACATTCGATGATTCCATAGTGGGAATGCGGGTCGATGGTGATTTCGCAGACTGGGATGATCAATACCTCATTTCAGACACAAATACAATATCGACAACCTCACTGGACATAGATGAATATGGGGTTTCGACCGATGATAATGGTGATATGTTCATCTATGCCAAGGCCAAGGGAACCTGGATGGGATCATCAGAAGCAGAGGGCTTGTTGGTCTTCATAGATTCAGATGGTACGGAAAGCACTGGATACTCCATCGAAGGAATGGGTGCAGACCATGTACTTGAGGTATACGGTTGGGATGGCAAGATATCTGGCAGGCAATTCGGGACCTTCAATGGGGAGGACAGTGATGACTATACCTGGTCCTTCGGAAGTGCGAGAGGGGCCATAGGTGAAGAGCATCTGGAAGCAGGCATCCCAATTACACCATCTGCAAATTATAAATTATTGTTCATGACCAAGTCTGGAGATGATATTGGCGAGATATGCCCGGCTCAGATATCTGAAGGAAAGGGATCTGTTGTTCTGAAGCAGACACCAGCAGATGTCAATGGAATAATATCAGCCAATAAATTAATGGATATTCAGGTAACGGCCTATGGAAAGGACGTTACTGTAAGCTCAATTTCAATGAGCGATTCAGCAGCTAGTGTCTCAGGATTGCCTGTATCGATCAAAGCAGGCGAGACCATCACCCTGACAGCTGAAAAGACCACACCAGCAGCTGGAACACTGATGATGGCCAAGGTTAATGCCGTGGTGTGTGATGTTCCATATTCCATTACCGGAGAGGGGCTGAAGGCATATGCCTCTGCTGCCCCATCTACAATAACGATCGATGGTGCATTCGCAGATTGGACGGGCATTAATAAGTCAGCAGATCCGGCAGGAGATGTGAGCAATCCAGGAATAGACATAGTGGAATTCGCTTCTGCAAACACGACCACCAATGCCTTCTTCTACCTCAGAACGGACGATGATGGCAAGATGATGGCAGGCTCCCAGGTACCATATAGCAGATACAAACCGACACCATCTACCCAGCCAAGTACACCAAGTACCAATGGCTCTAGCCAGCCATCTACACCTTCAACACCCAAGAAACTTCCGAAGTTGAGTGGAGAGGATGTTACAAGGATCTACATAGACACCATCCAAAGCATGGATCCATTGGATGGCATGGGAGCTGATTTCCTTATCGAGATAAAGGGAATGAGAGGAAAAGTGACGTCCAGCAAGCTTTACTCTTATCCTAATATGGAATTCATAAAGGATGTAAGTGCTGCAAGTGGAAAGCTGGAGCTGGAATCAGGGGTTGGCTTATCAGACATTCAATTCACAAATAACATTTCAATATATTTCGAATCAACAGACTGGCAAGGAAACTATGAGATCACCGAGATCATAGACTGCCAGGAATTACAACAGGGGACTAGAGGAGATAGTGAAGCAGGGCCAAGTTATACGACCCCTTCCGGACTCAAGGGCCAATGGACCTTTAATGAGGGCTCCGGAGGCACAGCCTATGATATCAGTGGCAATTATCACAATCTCACTTTATATAATACCGCAGACTGGGCTACTGGGCTCAATGATACTGGAGCGGTGTTTGACGGAGTGGCGAGTTTAATAGGCAATGATGAATTTCCAAGCTATACGGAGATATCCATCGGATACTGGGTACAGAATTCTACAGTGGGTATTCCCAATATTGCCAAGTACAATGACACATGGGACTGGGGATATATCGACTACTACACAATGCTTACATCTGATAGCACAGGATACATCGCTTTCGGTGTCAATGCCACTGACAATGTGACAGTAGATAACCTGCCTGCTCTAGGCAGTGATTGGCGCCATATCATGATCACGGCCAGCAATATCAGTAAAGAGGTCGCGGTCTACTATGATGCAGTTCTTCAAGGATCCAAGACATTTACTGGAGATCTAAAAGAGATCGGAAATGGCTGGCTCATGGGCGGCTGGGATGAAGGGATGCCCAGTGATGGAACCATGGATGAATGGAAGATATTCGATAATGTCCTTTCAGCAAGCCAGATAACCGCCGAGTATGAAGAGTTCCACCCAGATGCATATGCAGGTCCTGATCAGAATGTGGATGAAGACACTGTCATGTCATTCGATGGCTCTGGATCAACTGATAATGATGGTGTAACCAATTGGACCTGGACCTTCACAGATGATGGAGCCAAGACCATATATGGGATCTCGCCATCCTATACCTTCAATACGCCTGGCACTTACAATGTCACCCTCACAGTGACCGATGCTTTCATGGGAAACACGGACGAGGACTGGGTACATATCACGGTATTGGATGCTACATCTCCAATAATTGAGGATACGACTATTGGTGCACCTATCAACAATGGCACCTTCAATATCACAGCTAAGATTACCGACTTTTCATCCTTGGCAGTTACAGAGGTGTATTATTATGTCCTGACAGCAACTGGCTTCACCACTCCGATCACCATAGCGATGGAAGGCTCAGGGCCTTATTACAAAGAGGTGGCTGTGCCAGAATTCGCCGAGGAATTGGTCTACAGCATAACAGCAACAGACATAGAGGCAAATACGGATTCAACTGCGCTGGAATGGGTATACGCGCAGTCCAATGATGACGATACATTCCTTTGGGAGGATATGAACCCAATACCAAGGCCTAACCCGAGATACTACCATGATATGGCCTATGACTCAACGAATGACAAGGTTGTTCTATTCGGAGGATACAGTGGAGGAGCTTTGGCGGACACCTGGGAATATGATTACAACACAAACACATGGTCAGGGCCATATTATCCTGCATTGAGGCCGACCGCGAGATATTCACATGCCATGACATTTGATTCAGACAGGGACAAAGTGATATTGTTTGGCGGCTATAGCACCGATAATTACATCTGGGAATATGATGTGACAACACATACCTGGGCCGGCCCGATCAACCCAGCCTATAAGCCTGCTTCGACCTATGATCATGAGCTGGTATATGACCCAATCAATGAGAAGGTGATCCTCTTTGGTGGAGTGCAGAGTGGTTCTCGCACTAATGCAGTATGGGAGTATTACCCAGCTACTCAACATTGGCAGGGACCCTATTATGGATCTCCCATACCCAGCCCACGGACCCAATACACAATGTCTTATGACTCAGTAGCTGAAAAGGTGATAATGTTTGGCGGAGATGATGGAGCCTTAGATCAGGAGACTTGGGAGTGGGACCCGACAGCACGCACCTGGAATGGACCATTGATACCAGCCACAAAGCCTAGTATCAGGCGTGATTCAGAGGTGGAGTACTTCACCTCTGAAGGAAAGCATGTCTTATTCGGGGGCCAGAGTAATAGCTTTGGGCCCCAGGAAACATGGGAATTCAATGAGAGGAATGACTCATGGGTAGGGCCTTTCATGCCGACAGTCAAGCCCAGCCTGAGATTGGCCCATGCGATGGTCTATGATTCAGAGAGCGACAGGATGATCCTCTTCAGTGGGTGGTGGAGTAGTATATACAGGCAAGAGACCTATGCAGGCTACTATGACAATCCACCAACAGCACTGGCAGGAGCAGACCAGACCAAGAACGAGGATATCCTGGTCGAATTGAATGCCACCGCATCCACAGATAACAATCAAATTGATAATTACACATGGTTCTTCAATGATAGTGGGATGCAGTACCTTTACGGTAATGTCACAAATTATACCTTCAGCACACCAGGAATCTATCAGGTGGCCTTGAACACTACCGATGATCTTGGCCAGTGGGATCTGGACTGGACCATCATCACGGTCCTGGATGCCACGAACCCGATAGCGGATGCGGGTTCAGATCAGATCCTTTACGAAGATGTGGATGTCACCTTCAATGGCTCTGATTCAATGGACAATGTTGGCATTACGAATTACACATGGACCTTTGATGATGGAAGCCCAAGAACACTGTACGGTATTGGGCCATCATACTCATTCCCTGTTACCACAAGTGTATATGTTGTGGAGCTCAATGTCACAGATGCAGAAGGCAACTGGCACACCAACACGATGACCGTCACAATAGATGATGTGAATACACCGGTCATCACCGACACTACCATTCTTTTCCCTGTGAACGATCAGAATTTCAATATCACAGCCGAGATAGAGGACTGGCTGCCTATTACAGCTCATGTGGAATATTATTTCGAGACCATCTCAGGTAACACGACCCTGACCAATGTCACAATGGACGTGGGTTCATTCTACAAGGAAATAGCAGTACCTGAATTTGCACAGGTACTTCATTACTCGATAAGAGCAGTTGACTCGGAAGGTAACTGGGCCAACACATCCACTGTTGACATGTATGCTCAATCATCGCCAGATTCAACTATCATATGGGAAGGACCATATAATCCAGCGCCCAAGCCAGGAGGCAGAAGATATGCGGCCATGGCATACGATGAGGCAAATGACAAGGTCGTGATGTTCGGTGGATATAGTGGGGTAAGCTCACTGAGCGACACCTGGGAGTTCGATACCAACACCATGACTTGGTCCGGGCCGTACAATCCAGTACCAAAACCGAACCCGAGGTATGGGGCAGAGATGGTGTATGACCCAGTGAGCAATAGAATGATCATGTTCGGAGGAGCTTCAGTCGACAACTGGATATGGGAATACGATACCCTCAATCATACCTGGTCCAGCTATGTGCCCGCTTACAAGCCAGATCAGACATATTACCACAGGATGGTATATGATTCCGATAATGAAAAGGTCATTCTGTTTGGTGGTATAAGATTCGGATCACGAAGCAACCAGATCTGGGAATATTTCCCAGATACCAAGCACTGGGAAGGGCCTATCATCCAAGGAGGCATATCCCCAAGGACAGAGTTCGCTATGAGCTATGATCCTATAGCCAAAAAGGCGATCATATTCGGTGGATATGATGGATCCAATGACGAACAAACCTGGGAATATGACCCTGCCTCACGGACATCCACCCAGATACTCCCATCATGGAGGCCGAACCCAAAATACGGACAGTTCATGGTGTATGTGCCAGACAAGGCTAAGCATGTGATGTTCGGAGGTTTGGGATCTGCTACACAGGAAACATGGGAGTATGATGGTGTAACACACACATGGAATGGACCGATCATGCCAACACTTAAGCCTGGCAGTAGAGCATGCCACATGATGGCATACGACATTGAGAGTGAAAAGATCGTGCTATTCGGTGGCTTTGTGGGATCATATTATTCAGATACATGGGCTGGCTATTATGACAATCCACCAACAGCACTAGCTGGCTCAAACCAGACACAGGACGAGGATACTGTGGTCTTCTTCAATGGTTCATCCTCATTCGACAATGATGCTGTTACCAATTATACCTGGATCATCGATGATGGAGGATTGCAATACGTATATGGTGCTGAAGCCAACTACACATTTGCCACACCTGGCAGCTATATTGTGACACTCAATATCACTGATGGACAGGGCCAGTGGGATCTGGATTGGATCGAAGTCGAGGTATTGCTGGCTCCAGAATTCCCGGCTCCCCTGATACCCATATTGCTGATGATCAGTATTCCAATGCTGCTTCGTAGACGACGCAAGGACATGGAGGAGGTTCTCCCATGAGTCCAGAAGAAGCGATAATGGAGGAAGACCTGGCCGAGTGCCCCACCTGCGGAGAACTTATTCCAGAGGATGCTGGCAAGTGTCCAGAATGCGGCGAGGAATTCGATGAGGGCTTTGAGGAAGAGATGGAAGAAAAGACCCTTGAAGTTGCTGAGGTCAAAGAGAAGCCAAAAGCAAAGCCCAAGATGGAAAAGAAGTTCAAGAAAGAGAAGGATGATAAGAAGAAGTTCAAGGAAGATATCCAGAAGGAGAAAGAAATGGATAAGATGCCTGAAACTTCTGGTGTGAAATACACGCTTCTCATCATCGGAATCATATTCACCCTTATCGGAATGTTTGGAGTTGTAGGACTGCGAACTGGTATCGTGCAATCACTTTTGGGAGATGCCAGTGCATATCCCGGTATAGGATCTGTCGAGCCAACGGGACATATTGTTTCCATGATCCCATTCGCGCTAGGATTGGTCACCATATTCATATGGGGGATCAAGAACGAACCGCTCTATGTTGAGAAAGGAGAGCTGGTTGAAGAAGAGAAGGAAGATAAATTTTCCTTCGAGGATGATGTTGATGAAGAAGATGTGAGTGTCCCAGAGCCTGTCAAAGATATACCAATTAAAGCTAGACCTCAACCACAGGTAGCTGAAAAACCAAAACCACATGTCTCAAAGGAGCCTGTCTCTAAACCACCCAGTGCGGAGATCGCGGATGTCTTGGATGAGATTGATGCGGAGATCGAAGCCGAGGATATAGAAGATATCGATGAACTAGATGGACTGGCAGAAAACCTTGCTGAAGAAGAGAGGAAGGAATCTTGCAGAGCCATGCTAATAGAAGCTATCGTACTTGACGAGGACAGAAAGGAATTATCAAAGCAGATCCTGCTTGGGGCATCAGAGGATGCATTCAAAATAATGGTCAAAAAAGCTGAACAAAAGAAGATCAAGAAAGAGGGCGAGCTCAAGAAGCAGTATGAGAAGATGGATGCAGATGAGATCGGACAGAGCCTTGAGGACGAATTGGCTGCAGAGCTGGCATTGCTTGAAGAAGAGCTTGAAGAAGATGACGAAGAGGACCTTGAAGAGAAAATCTTAAAAGAGATAGAGGACCTTGAGGATCTGTAGGTGTGACATTGGCCCAGTTGAAATTGAGAAGAAGGCACAGACTGAGACGCAAGGAGATAATCAAACTCAGTGATGAGATAAAGGACATTCTGGAATGCGAGACCTTCAATGAAGAAGATAATGTGGAAACTGCCAATGCTGGAGACAATGATCTTATTCTCTACAAGGGAGTTCCTTTCGGCATATACATCGATGAAAAGCCCTTTCTTTTGATAAGAGGCATACTCAAATTCATGCCAGATAAGAAATGGATCACTGTCGATATGGGAGCTGTGAAATTCCTGGCCAATGGTGCGGATGTCATGTCCCCTGGCATCGTGGATGCGGATATGGGAATTGTTCCTGGAGAAGGCGTGTGGATAAGGGATGAAAGGAACAAGAAGCCACTGGCTGTCGGGATCGCCCAGATGCCAGCAGATGAAATGGTCAATACGAAAAGCGGTAAGGCGGTCAAGACCATCCATTATATCGGAGACAAGATCTGGAAACTGAGCGAGGAGTAGGCCCATTCATGCTCATTTATACTTAATCTATATATATTAAAAGGCTATGTAGCGGTCTACTCTGCCACAGGTACAGGTGAAACGGAGAGAATCAATATGGTTGAATTCAAAGCAAATATATCTGACCAGAAATCAGGAAAGTCCTATCAAAGGGAAATAAGCGGTCATCAGGCTAGCGCGCTTCTAGGTAAGAAGATCGGAGATACCGTAGATGGTATCTTCATGGAAATGCCTGGATACAAGCTGGAGATAACTGGCGGCAGCGATAAAGATGGTTTTAGCATGAGGAAGGACCTTCCAGGACCTCGCAGAAAGAAACTTCTTGTATCAAAGGGCATTGGCTTCAATCCCAATAAGGACGGCGAGAGGAGAAGGAAGAATTACAGAGGAGATACGATATCTCCTGATATTGTCCAGCTCAACCTTAAGATCGCCAGAATGGGTCCAAAGAAGGTTGAAGATCTGCTTGGCTCCCCTGAGGAGACAAAATGAAGGGTAAGAAACAGCCAGAAGTCAATATTGGCATGATAGGCCATGTGGATCATGGCAAGACAACCCTTACAAAGGCTCTGACCGGTGACTGGACAGACAGGCATTCGGAAGAGATCAAGCGTGGAATTTCTATTAAATTAGGCTATGCGGATGCAACAATTTACAAGTGTCCAGAATGTCCAGATGGCGAGAATTACACGGTAAAGAAGAAATGCTCCTGTGGTAAAGCCACGGTAGCTCAGAGATCCATATCTTTTGTAGATGCGCCAGGTCACGAGACCCTGATGGCCACCATGCTTTCCGGAGCTGCCATTATGAACGGTGCACTTCTACTTATCGCGGCCAATGAAACATGCCCACAGCCACAGACAAAAGAACACCTGATGGCATTGACAATATCAGGTGTTGAGAGCATCATCATAGTTCAGAACAAGATAGATCTAGTAAGTGAAGAAGAGGCCATGAAGAACTATGAAGAGATAAAGAAATTCGTTAAGGGCTCCATAGCGGAGGATGCCCCAGTCATACCAATATGCGCCCATAATGAGGTAAATGTTGGATTCTTGATAGATGCCATTGAGCAGCATATCCCTTCACCAGAACTTCAGGAAGATCTGCCACCCAGGATGTTCGTTGCAAGATCTTTCGATGTTAACAATCCAGGGAACGGACCTGATGACCTCATTGGTGGTGTCATCGGCGGCACATTGATCCAGGGTGTCTTCAAGAAAGGACAGGACATAGAGATATCACCTGGAGTGAAGATCGAGGTCAAGGGACAATCAGAGTGGAGCAAGATAGAAAGCAAGATCACATCCCTGCATGCAGGAGGCCAGCTTCATAAAGAGGTGAAGCAGGGTGGCCTTATTGCAGTTGGGACCTTGCTCGATCCAAATATCACAAAATCAGATACATTGATCGGCAGGGTGGTGGGAACCCCTGGCACATTACCAGATGTTCTTCATTCATTTTCAATGAACATCAATCTTCTGGAAAGAGTCGTGGGATCCGAGAAAGAGCTGGAGGTGGACAGTCTGAAGACCAATGAGCCACTTATGCTCAATGTTGGAACCAGCACCACTGTAGGACTGGTATCCAGCGCCAGAAAGGACGTTGCAGATGTCAAGCTAAAGATACCGGTATGCGCGGAAAAGGGCCAGAGAGTGGCCATCAGCAGGCGTATCTCCGGCAAGTGGCGATTGATCGGGTACGGTATCATAAGATGAAGATAGTTATCGCGGACTCAAACGCCCTTCTCATGCCTTTCAAGAATTCTATCAATATCGATTCCGAGCTGACAGGCATTTTAGGCAGCTACAAGATCATGGTCCCCGCACCGATAATCGGGGAGCTGAGGAAACTGAGTGAAAAGATCCCAGAGGCCAGGATCGCATTGAAACTGGCCATGACGAAGGAGCTGGTGGAAACTGAAGCAATGGGTGATGCTTCAGTCATCGAGGCCGCTATCAAGATGGATGGGATAGTTTTGACAAATGATAGGGAGCTTATTGGTATTGCCTTGAAGCAGAGAATTCCAGTTATCAGAATGATGGGAAAAAAGAGACTGGTTCTCACAGATCATAAGAATCGATGATGGTGTGGTCATTTATCATTTTACATTATGAATTGTCAATATTGCAATAATCCATATTTTGAAATTTTGAAGCAAAGTGTTTTTATGAGATACGTATAACCATCTTGCATGAACTGGGAGATCGAAGTACTGAAGATACTGGGGTTAAAGGGAGCCCTAAATGGCTTCATAACCGTCACATCCAGTGAGCTGGCTGAAGATCTTGACACCAGCCAGCAGACCGCCTCCAATCGCATTCTATCGATCCTGAAGAATGGGAATATAGAAAGGAAGATGGGCACTCGACATCAGAGGATCAAAATCACCGCCAAGGGCAGAAATATGCTCTGCAAGGAATATGCGGACTACAAGGCCATATTCAAACCCGTGGAGGAGATCATCATGATAGGATCCGTATCCGCGGGATTGGGGGAAGGCCAGTATTATGTCGCACAGTATGCGAAACAGTTCGAGGCCAGCCTGGGATTCAAGCCTTTTGAGGGGACTCTTAATCTTACAGTGGATGAGGAAAATGCGCAGAAGCTCAGCCACGTTCCCAGATCGGCCATCATCGAGATCGAGAGCTTCAAGGCAGATGGTCGGAGCTTTGGGAAAGTATCCTGCATACCTGCGAGGATCAGGGATGTGCAATGCGCCATCGTGATACCAAAACGATCACATCATATCAATGTGATCGAGGTACTGGCACAGTACCATCTTAGAAAGAATCTGAAGGTCAAGGAAGGCGAAGACCTTGAGATCATTATAAATATTGAGTGATCAGATGATTGATATCTTACTGGTATGGGGGATCATCATCGCTTCCCTATTGTACGTGGCCTGGAAAAAGGCTTACATGAGCCAGATACTCATAATTACAAATTTCATCATTTTCATCTACTACATCATTCTGCAACAGACTGACATTGTGAGAGCATATGATATGGTACATGGATTGACCTTCGTGCCTGCCAGGTTGGGAAATATCGGATACTCGCACACCCTGATAACATCCATGTTCATGCACTCGAATGGCTTCCACATACTGGGAAATTGTCTTTTCCTCTACCTGCTGGGTATGCCCCTGGAGGAAAGGATCGGAACAAAGAGATGGGCGATCCTGTATTTCTCGACCGGGATAATCGCCACCTTCAGTTTCTACCTCTTCAACATAGATTCGATCGGTCATCTTCTTGGAGCATCTGGAGCGATCTTCGGAATTGCTGGCTCCCTGCTTGTCCTGTACCCGAATGACAAGGTACTGCTTCCTATTCCTCTATTCTTCATCATGCTTTTCAGAAGGGTGAAGGTGTGGATCGCTGTCGGCCTCTTATTCGTTATAGAGACCGTCCTGGTCATTATCGCGGTACAGGACGGAGTGGCACATATCGCTCACGTTGGTGGCCTGATAGGCGGCATATTCCTGGCCCCCTTGATATTCGAGAGAACGAGGACGGAATCCGAGAAGGACATAGATCTCTCTGGCCTAAAGGAAATTGCCACAACGGAGAAGGAGCTGGCCATCCTGGAGAAGATAGAGAATGAAGAAGTAGAGGATGTGCGAAAGGTGTGGGTGGACGAATTCTTCAAGGTAGCCACTTGCCCGTATTGTTCCCGACCACTTGAAAAAGTTTCTGGGAAGATCAAATGCGAGTGCGGTAAGGAATTCAAGGTACTGAAATAAATTATTTCCTGAAATAGATTACTTCAGGCTTACTTATGAGCCTTCGCTTTCTTAATTATTACTTCAAAATCCCTAACACTGGCCGCAACATTTTCTGTTGCCACCGTCGCACTGATGGCACACACCGAATCCGCACCAGCTTTTACAACACTTTCCAGATTTTCTAAATCAATACCGCCAATTGCTATAACTGGTAGATCAGTAGCCTTCCTGAACTCAGTGATGCCAGCCAATCCAAGAGGCTGGCCTATGTCTGCTTTTGTCGTGGTGAAGAAAACTGGACTCACAGCGATGTAGTCCGCGCCCTTTGCCTCGGCTTCTGACACATCGGCCAGTGAACTGCATGATATGCCAATGATACCATTCGGGAAAATGCGCCTCGCTTCCTCCAGGGGCATGTCCAATTGCCCAAGATGAACACCATGAGCATCCACATCCAGTGCGATCTCCACACTGTTGTTTATCAGAAGATGGACACCAGCTTTTTTACACGTATTGACAAGTATCCTTGCCTCGGCCAGCATTTCTGTTTTGGATCGATTCTTTTCCCGATACTGAATGACCCTGGCTCCCCCTCTTATCGCATCATCCACGTCCTTCAGACAATCCTGTTTTGTCAGATTGGAATCCGTGATGAAATAGAAGTTCCAGTCAATTTCATTACCACTATTATTCGACATCCACATTAGCTCCTTTGCAGATGTCTTCCGGACCGATATTCATAATGGTGTCGAACATGTGCATCTTCATCGTGCCTGGCCCGCTTGCTTTTTCAGCAGCCATTTCTCCCGCGATGCCGTATACCACCATCGCGTTTACAGCTGCCTGTGTGGACTCATCACTGATAGCGACAAAAGCCCCGATAACGGAAGCGGCCATGCAACCGGTTCCAACAACTTCGCCCATCCTGGCATGTCCGTTCTTGACCTTGAATACCTTTCTACCGTCGGTGATTATATCCTCGGCACCTGTGACGACCACTGTACAACCTGCATTGTCGGCCAGCGACTTGGCGTGAGTTAGCGCATCTCCATCGTGGGAGATCGACTCAACTCCACGGACTTCCGCCTGTGCTCCGGCCAATGTGGCTATCTCGCCCGCATTGCCCTTTATCACGCTTATTTGAACCTGATCCAGTATCTTCTTCGTGCTCTCGGTTCTAAGTGTTGTGGCTCCAGCTCCGACAGCATCCAGAATAACTGGCTTGTGAAGGCTATTGGCCTTTTTTCCGGCCTGTATCATGGCGTGTATCAGCTCGGGAGTGAGTGTTCCGATGTTCAGGACCAGGGAATTGGCTATGCCCACCATTTCTTCAACTTCATCTTCCGCATGCGCCATGACCGGGTAAGCACCCAGGCTGCGTGTGATGCTCGCGCACTCGGATATCGTCACCCAGTTGGTTATGTGATGTACCAGTGGCGGCACCTCTCTCAGAAATTCCAGATCACTTATTGCGGATTCTACTTTGAAGCTTGTCATTCATATCACCTATTGAGGTTCACCTATCAAAGTTGGTGAACCCCTGTATGTGGCGGTGAATCTGGACATGGCTAATAAATGTTATCAGTTAACGATAGTAAGGTCATTTGGAATATATGATGGATCAGCCGATCTTGACCAGCCAGACCTTGAGCATGCGCTTATCGATCGTCCATTCCTTGAATGCCCCATCGGGTAACTCGCCAACGTCCATCTCATCGGCCAATATCTCGTGGCCGATGTAGTCCTTGTTCTGCTGAATGGCATTCACCATCTCATCATCACCTTCAAAGCCGATCTTTATGCGCTGGTCGTACTGGAGATCCTCCTCCTTCCTGAGGCTCTGTATTCGACGGACAACGTCCCGGGCAATTCCCTCGCTGGCCAGCTCCGGTGTGAGCTCCATATCGATGAAGACCTTGAAGCCCTGGCCCTCTGCGATCGCCGCATTTTCCATATCTGGATCTGTGGCGGAGAATTCCATGGACTTGACGTTTAATTCCTCTTGTACCAGGGGAATTAAATCAGCATACAATTGTTCGCCCTCCATGACGACGACAGCCCTCGAAAGCGGTTGTCGTAACTTGGAGCCAGAGGTCTGTCTCGCATTCCTACCAGTCTCGGACATCTTCCTGGAAAGGGTCATCATCCTTTCCAGCTCCATGTCGATAAGAGTTTCATCGGATTCGGGGTAGGAAGTCAGATGAACACTGGTTGGGGCATCTTTATCAATGCCAGCCACCAAATTCCCATACATTGCTTCTGCGATGTATGGGGTGAAAGGGGCCATCATCCTGGCCGTGTCCACCAGCACCCTGTAGAGAGATGAATAGGCTGAATTTTTATCTTCATCCACATTCTCTGTCCAGAATCTTCTGCGGGATCTTCGAACATACCAATTGCTCAGGTCGTCGATGAAATCGAATATCGCCCTCACGGATTTGTGGAGCTCCATCTTGTCAATTCCGAGTTGCACATCAGCATTCGCGCTCTGTAACCTGGATAATATCCACTTGTCCAGCAGATGTACTGGCTCGCTCTCGTTCCTTGGATCGAAACCGTCCAGATTGGCATTGGAAACATAGAATGAATACACGTTCCATAGTGTATTCATAACCTTGCTGTGCGCTTCCTTGAGCGATGCATCACTGAACTTCTGGTTGGTCCAGCATGGCGCGGATAGAAGTGCTATTCGTGTAGCATCCGCTCCGGACTTGTCAAATGTTTCGTGAGCGTCAACCGACGTGCCCTTGGACTTGGACATCTTCTGCCCGTCATTGTTGAGCAGAAGACCCTGTGTCAGGCATTTCTTATAAGGTGGAGTTCCGAATGTCGCTGTACCAACTGCCAGCAGGGTGTAGAACCATCCACGCGTCTGGTCGATGGCCTCGGTTATGAAATCAGCTGGATAAGATTCGTCAAACAGCTCCTTATTCTCAAATGGATAATGGAATTGCGCGAAAGGAGCTGAACCGGAATCATACCAGGTGTCGATGACATATTCCTCTCTCGTCATCCTTTTACCACAATCTGGACATGGTATATCCAGGTCATCCACCCACGGCCTGTGGGGCTCGAAATCATCGGGAAGATCTCCTGCCAGATCCTTCAATTCCTCAAAGCTCCCGATGCATATCTCCTTGGAGCAATCACATCTCCAGACTGGAAGTGGTGTTCCCCAGAATCGGTTCCTGCTCAGAGCCCAGTCCTTGAGCTCGTCCAGGAAATTGCCGAATCTACCATCTTTCAAATGCTCCGGCTTCCACTCGATCGTCTGATTATTAGCAACCATCTCATTTCTGAGCTGGGACATGCGTATGAACCATGAATCCAATCCGTAATACAGAAGCGGTGAGTCACATCTCCAGCAGTATGGATAGCTGTGAACGTAATTCTCATCCTTATATAATCTATTATTATCATTAAGATGGACCAAGATCTCCACGTCCAGGCCCTTCTTTTTAACAAAGCTACCCTGCCATTGTGGGACCAATTCGTTAAACTTGCCTTCCATATCGACAGTGTGCTTGGCCGGAAGCCCGACCTTCATTCCCAGGTTGTAATCGTCCTCACCGTACATGACGGCTGTATGAACCACGCCAGTTCCTTCCTCGGTGGTTACGAAATCCGCGGCCACTACCTCGTAAGCCTTCTTGCCTTCCTCACTGAGGTCCATGAAATCGAAAAGCGGATGATATTTCCATCCGACCATTTCCTCGCCTTTGATGACACCCAGCAATTCGTGCTCGCCCTCTATGACCTTCTCGACGAGGTCCATGGCGAGCAGAAGCTTTTCTCCCTTCTGCTCCACTATGGCATAATCGATGTCCTTGCCGACTGCCAGTGCCACGTTCCCTGGCAGTGTCCATGGCGTTGTCGTCCATGCCAGGATGAATGCCTCGGGTCCCAGCTTATCTTGATCGTACTCGGATAATTTGAATTTTAGAGTTGCAGATAGTTCCTTCACATCCTTGTAGCCCTGCGCGACTTCGTGACTTGATAGTGGTGTCCCGCATCTGGGGCAGTAGGGAACTATGTAATGCCCTTTCTGAAGAAGTCCCTTGTCGTATATTGTTTTGAGAGACCACCAGACACTCTCGATGTAATCATCGTCCATGGTGACATACGGGTCTTCCATGTCGATCCAGAATCCCAATCGTTCTGACATGGCCTTCCATTTTCCCTCATACTTCATGACGGATTTCCTGCATAGCTTATTGAACTCCGCTACTCCGAATTCAACCACTTGCTTCTTGGACTTCAGACCCAGTTCCTTTTCCACGCCGATCTCGACAGGCAATCCATGACAGTCCCAGCCGCCTTTCCAGGGAAACACGTGATATCCTTTCATCGCGTGGTATCTGAGAAAGACGTCTTTGATGGTACGACCTGCGGAATGCCCAATGTGGGGAATACCATTGGCAGTTGGCGGGCCTTCCAGGAATATGAATTTCTCATTACCCTGGTTCTTGGCACGCAGCTTACCGAAAATGTCATTCGCCTTCCATTGGCTAAGGGTCTCCTCTTCCTGCTTCGGGAAGGAGACAAAGGTCGGTACATCAGCAAAGATTTTATCTATTTTAGAACCCATGAAAAAACCTCCAGAAAAGATTTCTGGCATGAGCTGGGCGAACGGTCACTTTATCTAATTATGATCGTGGCTGAGCTCATTAGTCGTGGTAAGAAGGAGCAATATATAGGTTTTTCGTAGAATTAAAAGTGGGATAAAGATCAATGAGGGCTCCCCAAGGCTAAAGCCTGGGGTATCCCCTCTGATAAATTATTGAAGATTATCGGGGAATATGAGCCCTTATTGAATACATACCAAGCTAATACCACAGGCGCGCCCTGCGCCCTGTATCCACAAGCATAAATGCTGTGGTATTATGGCTTGGAGATTATTCAATAATTTTGTAGCGGTAAACCTAATAGTTCTACTGAATATCATGTATGCTTTTCCGATCAAGCATGCCTTCGAAGACAGATCCTAATCTTCTTCAGAAAGTAATGGCCTCAGCATTCTGCCACTCGATATCCTAGGAGCGGCACTTCCTACTGGCCAGAACATCTCGTCAAAGGCTATACGGTACTCGTCATACAGACTGTCCATTTCATCAAATAATGCATATGGTTTTCGTTCGAACTTCTTCTTCCCCCTCGTCCTGGAAGGGGCATATATTAGATCTCCTGATTCGTCATATATCTCTATATTTTCATCCCCCTTTTCCACAATTTACAATTCGAATATAAACTGTGTGTAATTAACAATGATTTATATGCCTATATAATGCTTTTTCATGTGATTGAGCAAAAGTTATTTTGAACCAAAGAAAAATGACCTTACTGCCTAACATAAAAACAATCTAAAGAAAGTGGGGGGCCTGGGATTACCCAGATTATCCTTATAAGCTCATTATCCATTATACCTTTGATAAGAGATGATCGGTGAATTATTATTAATGATACTGGGCTTCCTTTTTTTGTGGAAAGGAAGTGACCTGACGGTTGACGCGTCCAAGAATCTGGCGACCAAATTCGGGATATCCCATGCGGTGATAGGTCTGACCCTGGTATCTGTTGGAACTTCCTTACCAGAGATATTCACAAATGTATATACTGGCCTCAGGGTCAATGCGGGAGCCGAGGTCAGCGGGATCGCGGTCGGCATGATACTGGGCAGCCAGATATCACAGATCACTTTCATTCTGGGAGCTGCTGCATTGGTGGGGATCATGTATGCCAGCAAGTTCACCTTCAAGCGCGATGTGCCAATGATGTTCGTCGCCATCGCCATGTTCTTCTTGGTGGGATTGGATGGACAGGTTACTCGGGTAGAGGGAGCCATGCTGATCACCATCTATCTTGTTTATTTGTTCCTAATAAATAAGCAAGATCATGTTGCTGGCAATATCAAAAATGAGATCAAGAACGGCAATCACAAGGAGATCAATACGGCCAGGCAAGGCGGGATCGTATTGCTGGGATTGATCATCCTGATAATCGGCGGAATACTCGTGGTGGACAATGCGGAACTAATCGCGAGTGAATTTGGAGTTTCAAACACGCTCATCGGTATACTGGTCATCGGGCCAGGAGCCGCATTACCGGAATTATCCGTAGCAGTATCTGGTATGAAGAAGAAAGCGGAAGAGATCTCACTAGGAGCCCTGATCGGCTCAAATATCACGGATCCACTACTGTCATTCGGAGCAGGAGTGGTTATCTCGGGCTTTGCCTTTGATAAGGGACTTCTATGGTTCGACATTCCATACTGGACCGTCGTCACATGCGTGGCAGTTGGTCTGATGTGGCCTGGCCAGAGAATTGGCCGAAAAAAGATCAGCGGCATTGTACTGATATCATTGTTCGTGTTATATGCGGTTATCAAGATCGCCATGATTTAGGCATAAACTAAAATAGCCAAATCACATTTTGAGGATTGAGAACATGGGTTCGGACGAGGCGAAAATAGAGAAAAAGAGACTCAAGGCGGAGCAGAAGGCCAAGAAGAAGGCGGCCAAAGCAGAGGAGAAAGAAGAGAATCAACCAGTGGAACCAGACAAGCCAGTAGAGTCGGTGAAGCTGGAAGAACCAAAGGAACAGCAGGCTGTCGAAAAGCCTGCTGTTTCCGAGCCTATTGAACCAGTCAAACCTATCGAGCCAGTACCAAAACCACAACCAACAGCGATGCCTGTCCAGAGCCACAAGCCAACACAGGCTCCAAGAAAAAGAAAGCCACAGCCAAAGATAATCGTCCAGATGCCGAAAGTTCCATGGTACAAGGATCCGAGATGGATCAGTGCGATCATCGGAGCAGTGAGTTTATCACTGGCATTGATAAGTATTTTCACAGACTGGCTGTGAACTATCAGGCTCTAAAAAATTTATAAGCCTGAAAGTTCCCATTTCATAGGCCATAAGCCCCAACTCGCAAAGTTGACAACTTTGCGTTTATTTGCAGATACACCGATGGGCTTACGGCAACCGACTACTTTTCATATATAAATCAAAATTATTCCCGCAATACCTGCCCGGCAATGACCATTTTCTGGACTTCACTAGTACCTTCGTATATCTCGGTTATTTTGGCCTCACGGTACATCCTTTCTACTGCATAATCCTTAATGTATCCGTAGCCACCATGTATCTGGACAGCATCCGATGTCACTTCTCTGGCGATCTTGGAAGCGTACAGCTTGGCCATCGCGCTTTCTTTGCTGAATCTCGCTCCCTGGTCCTTCAGATACGCAGCTCTGTAGACGAGATACCTTGCGGCCTCGATCTTTGTCGCCATGTCAGCCAGCATCCACTGGATGGCCTGGAATTTACCAATTGGCCTTCCGAACTGCTCGCGCTCCTTCGCATATCTTATGGACTCTTCCATCGCTCCCTCAGCAATGCCAAGTGCCTGGGCGGCAATACCAACCCTGCCACCGTCCAGCGTGGCCATTCCGATCCTGAAGCCATCTCCTTCCTTGCCGAGGAGATTTTCTTTTGGAACTCGGCAGTTTTCGAATACGAGTTCCGACGTTGCGGAAGCACGCACACCCATCTTGTCCTCGACAGTTCCGTAAGTGTAGCCAGGAGTTCCTTTTTCAACAATGATCGTGCTCAATCCCTTGGTTCCCTTCGAGGGATCCGTGGAAACAATTATGATAGCGACATCGGCCTCGCAGCCGCTTGTAATGAATATCTTGTCGCCATTTATGATATAATCATCCCCATCAAGAACAGCCTTGGTTCTGACCGCACCAGCATCGGAACCCGCGCTTGGTTCTGTGAGCGCGAAGGCGCCCAGCTTCTCACCACGTGCCAGTGGCTTGAGGAACTTTTCTTTTTGTTCCTCAGTTCCGAACTTGTAGATCGGATAGCAGCAGACCGAATTATGCACAGCCATGATCACACTGGTACTGGCGCAAACTTTGGCGATCTCCTCGATAACAATGGCATAAGAAATGGAATCCACACCAGCCCCGCCATATTCCTTCGGAACTGCCAATCCGAGCATGTTCAGCTTGCCCATCTTCTTCAGCACGTCCCATGGAAACTCTCCGCTCATGTCAATGTCATGAGCGATGGGCTTGACCTCTTCCTCGGCAAAGCGCCTGGCCATCGTGCGTACCATTTCCTGTTCCTTGGTAAGATTGAAATCCATTTGATCCACTTCCGCATGCTGTTATAGGACTTGGGAACTTATGATTAGATAAATATGTTTTGAAAACCTTAACTACTTCTTTACAACAATGCTAAGAACATCCTCGTAAGCCTTTTCTTTTATCCTCGCTCCTCTGGCCTGGCTCCTGAATCAAGCTGTTAGCTTGACAAAATAGTTGCATGGACTTCGTCCACAACTAAAAAAGAAAAAATCGCCGGAGCTCGGCTATGCCGAGATTCTGAAAGCTCAGCTCTGCTGAGATTCAGCCTGCTCGCTCGGGTATCATTTCTTGACAACAATGCTCAGCACGTCCTCGTCCTTCAAAACATGGCCAATACTTACTCGCTGGCCAGGGAACTTCGCACTTGGCCCCCAGACTCGTGCGTATCTGAACTTTTCTCTAAAATCACGATGAAGACTATCGCAAACCACACCCACAGTGGAATCCTCCTTGATGACCAGTGGTTCTATCAGATCCGCATCCTGGCCCTGTGGTTTGAGGAATATCCTGACGAACTGGCAGATATCGAATATTTCTTGTTTGAATTGCTCGATCATAATGTCTTTCTCGGCGGACATGCTGAAGACATTCCAGCCATCCAGTGCCTCGATCACCTTGTCCACCTCCTCCTTTGGAAGCAGATCGATCTTATTGAGCACGACTATGGCATCGACATATACTTTATTCCCGGAGAGATAATCTATGAGCTGGTCCTCATCGATATCTTCCCTCAGGACGATATCGGCATTGATCACTCCATAAGAGGACATGATGTTCTTGACCATTTCCTCATCCATCTTGGTCATTTCCACGGTGTGATTGACATTCAGGCCACCCCTGAAGCTCTTGTAAATTCGAATATCGACCGGCCTCGCATTGAGGCGCATGCCAGCCTTGTAAAGTTCACGGACGATTATATCGATGTCATATCGGAAGACATCGACCATCAGGATGAGCAGATCCGCGCTTCTAGCTGCTGCTATCACCTCTCTGCCACGCCCTTTTCCCTTGGACGCGTCCTTGATTATACCTGGCAGATCCAAGATCTGCACCTTCGCACCCTGATAATCCATTATTCCTGGCACGACATCCAGGGTGGTGAATTCATAACGACCAACTTCACTGGTGGCGTCGGTTATCTTGTTAAGGAGAGTTGATTTTCCCACGGATGGAAATCCCACGAGAGCGACTGTGGCATTACCTGATTTCTTCACAGCATATGATTTACCACCACCCGAGCTGGCTGCTCTTCTTTTTTCCTGATCATCCTTGAGCCTCGCCATCTTGGCTTTCAGCTTGCCAATATGATGCTGGGTGTTCTTATTGTACTTCGTCTTCGCAATCTCTGCCTCGATGTCCGCGATCTGTTCTTCAATATTACCCATGTTCAATCCGAGGATATGGGGATTGGATATATAATTTGTTCATGATTATACATTATTTTCTTTAACAAATATCACAATTCGAAGATATCATGGTTCCGGGATTAATTTATTATCCTTAGACAATTACGCTCTGGTATCATGGCAGAGCAGATCGACCTATTGAAAAGATATTCCGGTTTCAGGAAGAGCGCCCGCAATCTTGTATTCGTGGGTCTCATAAACATGACAGGTAGTTCCCTCATGGGTTTTATCCTTGTGCTTTATCTCAATGTACTGGGTCATAATAATTCGGTCTTCGGATCACTTGGCCTGGTGATGGAAGTTAGTACAGTTATCATTCTGATCGTCAGTGGTCTGCTGGCCGACAAATATGGAAAGAAAGGGACATTGATGCTGGGTATCACCCTCAGTGCACTGGGCATGCTATTGTTTTCCCTGACCGAATCCATGCCATTATTCTTCATCGCCGCAGCCTTGATCGGCCTGGGTGGAGGATTTGATGGCCCCTCCTTTAATGGACTATTGGCCGAATTATCCAATTCAAAAAGAAGAAAATATCTGTTCAGTTTCAATTCATTCCTCAATCTGATGGGGTCTGGAACCATCACGATAATTGGTGGTTTTGTTCCACTATTACTAATATCCTCGCTGAACTTCGGCAGTATCGAGGCCTACAGAATGATCTTCATATTGGCTTTCCTTCTCAAGGTCATCAGTCTGCTACTTCTTTCCAGGATCAAAAAGCCAGAGGCGGATGAGAAGGACATGGATGATTCATGCCCCATTAGCGACAAGAAGCCATGGGGTCTCATATTCAAATTCGCGCTTCCAAATGTATTCACTGGCCTGGGGGCGGGAATGATAGTTCCTTACTTCCAGATCTTCTTTAAAGAGGAGTTCACATTAGAACTGGGAAGCATCGGCATAATTTTCGCCCTGCTATCTTTTGTTATGGCCGCCATCACCTTCATACTTCCCCGGATAGCGGAGAAAGGAGGCTCGGTGATGACCATCGGCGTATTCCATGGAGTCTCCATCTTTGCGATGATCGCCATACCCTTCACGCCCTGGCTGGCCGTGGTCATATTCCTATTCATATTCCGGGCGGCGATGATGAATGTCCCACATCCGATAATGACAGCTTTCATGCAGTCCAAGATGCCGGATAATTGTCGCTCAACTGCCCAAAGCGCTCTGGCCTTCGCCTGGATGGTCACTCATGCTGTAGGGATATACATCGGGGGATTTATCTGGGATGCTGTCTATGTTTATGAGACCCTACCTATGAGATATCCTTTCTACATAGCCACTTTACTGTATACCATTTCCACAATCCTCTTCCTGGCCTTCTTCCTAAAAATGGATGATAAGGAGCACAAATCACTGCCTCATTTGCACAAAAAACCAAGTCTGTCTAACATACTCCATCGCAACCCCAGATGATCATCGCCCTGGCATCCACTTTATCATGACCCATACCTTATTTATAATGCAGAAACCTTTATAATAGATAGTTATGTACGGTGAACTTCACAGGCGGGTCCACTATGAAAATGGAATATACAAGATATGAACTTGCTAGGATAATCGGTGCAAGAGGCTTGCAGATCAGCATGGGCGCTCCAGTTCTTATTGACGTGCCAGAAGGTCTGATCAATCCGATAGACATAGCATTGGAAGAATATGATCTGGGATTGCTACCTATCACGGTCAAGAGGAGCAAGAACGTATGAGTCTCATCGATGATATCATTATAAGGAAGATCCTTGACAGCAGAGGCAATCCTACAGTCGAAGTTGAGATCATCACAGAAAATGGTTACGGCATGGCCGCGGCCCCAAGCGGAGCCAGCACTGGAGAGCATGAGGTAAAGGCATTTCCAGAAGGCGGTGTTGATAAGGCCATCAGCATATTTCAAGAAGATATCGAGCCCGAGTTAATAGGCGTAGATACTTTTGAGCAGGAGTATATTGACTCCATGCTCCATCACATAGATGGGACACCTGATTTTGCGAAGATCGGGGGCAATGTCTCGGTTGCAATTTCATTGGCAGTTGCAAAAGCATCTGCATCCATACTGGGTATTCCATTATACCAGTATATTGGAGGGGCTTTTGCCAAGTCCATCCCTAATCCACAGGGTAACCTGATCGGAGGCGGCAGACATGCGATAGGCGGGACAGATATCCAGGAGTTCCTGGTCGTGTCCAAGTCAGATTCGATAGTCAAGAGCGTGTTCGCCAATGCTTATGCACACAAGACAGTGGGCAAGAAGCTCAAGGCAAAATTGCCAGATACAGCCATCGGAAAGGGAGACGAGGGCGCATGGGTTGCCAAGTTGACAAATGAGGAAGCCCTGGAAGTTCTCAGATCCACATGCGATGATGTGAAGAGCGAACTGGGTATAGAGATCCACCCATCACTTGATGTCGCAGCTTCCGAACTGTATGACAATGGAAATTACAAGTACAAGGATAAGGTACTGACCACTGACCAGCAAGTGGATTACATTATCAAACTCATCGAGGACTTCGACCTACATATGGTGGAAGATCCCCTGGATGAGAACGATTTCGAGGCATATGCGAAACTCACGGAGGCCGTGGGCAGCAAATGCATCATAGTCGGTGATGATCTTTACGTGACCAACAAGGAAAGGTTGCAAAAGGGCATCGAGATGGGTAGCAGTAATGCGATACTCATCAAGCCGAACCAGGTCGGGACCCTGACAGACACGGTCCAGACAGTGAATCTGGCCAAGGAAAATGGCCTGAGAACGATAATATCCCACAGGAGCGGTGAGACCATAGACGAGACCATCGCACACCTGGGAGTTGCCTTTGGCTCCTACGCGATTAAAACGGGAGCAGTAGGCGGCGAGAGGATAGCGAAACTCAATGAATTGATCAGAATAGCCGAAGATTTGGAGGGCTAAATATGGCAGAAACAATTGAAGAGCCAGTACAACAAGAAGAAGCAAAGAAGACATTGCTGATACCTGAAGAAGGGTACCTTACATCTGGTGTTCACATAGGAACTCAGCAAAAGAGCGCGGACATGAAACAATTCCTGTTCAAAGTAAGAAGCGATGGTCTGTATGTCCTTGATGTGAAAAAGACCGATGAAAGGATCAAGCTGGCTGCCACTATGCTCGCCAATTACGATCCAAAGGATATAATGGTCGTTTCAGCAAGGCAATATGGTAAGAAGCCAGCAAGGCTTTTCTCAAAGACCTCTGGCGCCAGAGCCATCCCAGGTCGTTTCATACCAGGCTCATTGACAAATTACAATCTTCCAGATTACAGGGAGCCAAAGGTTCTCTTTGTCACAGACCCAGCAGCAGATCAACAGGCGATCAGGGAAGCCATGAGGATCGGTATCCCGATAATCGGCCTTTGTGATGCAAATAATGAGACCAGGAACATGGATCTTGTAATACCATCCAACAACAAGGGTAGAAGATCCCTGGCATTGGTCTACTGGCTTGTAACAAGGGAATTCCTCAAGGCAAAAGGCAAGATCGTCTCTGACGATGATTTCCTTCTGACAGTGGATGACTTTGAAGCAACACTTTAGTGTGTGGCTACTTAATAGACCAGACATGACAATACGGCCGATGTGGAAATGCATCGGCCGGACATCTTACTTTTTATAAAAATAATCCAAATAATACTGGGAAACATTATTATCGAATTATCATAACAGGTCGATCTGAATGTCTGGCAACCCGTTCTGCCACACTACCAAGAGTGAACCTTCCTATCTTGCCAGTTCCGATAGAGCCGATAATGATCAGACTTACTTTCATGTCTGATGCGAAATTGATTATCTCTTCAGCCACATTCCCTTCCTTCACAAGACCAATGGCCTTAATTTCCCTGGCAATCGCCTTGTCTATGGCCTTATTGACCATCTCATGGGCTCGGGCTCTGGAAACCTCAGGGTCCAGTATTGCGAATTCCTCTATCAAAGCTGCCGGGATCACATAAAGGATTATTATCTCGTCTCCCTCTTCAGCCATGCCCAGTGCCTTTTCGAGGGCTTTCCAGGAATGATCAGAACCATCATAGGGAACAAGTATCTGTGCCATTGATAGAGTATTATCCTTTATGTTCTTATATATTATTGCGTGTTATTATGTGCGTGATATAAAGTCTATAAACTGTATAATTGTATAATTGTGCAAAACCTTATTATATAGATGGCGTTTGGGGGATATTCTCCCAGGAGGAGTATTAATGAGAAGATTCGAAAAGACCAACCCGAACATAACCGATCTCATACTGGAACTCAAGAAGGCATCTCGTGATAACGATGCTGCCATCTGGAGGGACATTGCAAAGAGATTGGAAAAACCGAGTTCCAGGTGGAGCGAGGTCAATCTTAGCGAAATCGAACGATATGCAAAGGACAAGGATACCATTGCGATACCCGGCAAACTATTGGGAGCCGGTAATATCACGAAAGCTGTCAATGTTGCAGCTTTCAGCGCATCCAACAGTGCCAAGACCAAACTGGAGGAAGCAGGTGGAAAGTTCATGCAATTAGAGGAGCTGGCAGCCAGTAACCCAAAGGGTAGCGGCGTCAGGATCATGGGGTGATACTTTGCAGGTTATTGATGGAACTGGACATATACTAGGTCGATTGGCCACATACGTTGCTAAACAAGTATTGGAAGGCGAGGAGATCGTCATAGTCAATGCTGAAAAAGTACTTGTTACTGGAAGCAAGACCGATATCATTGCAGATTACCATAACAGGCGAAACAGGGGTGTAACAGGTAGGAACAGAAAGGGTCCTTACTACCCCAGGATGCCAGACCGAATGGTACGAAGAAGTATCAGAGGAATGATACCATACCAGCAGCCCAGAGGAAAGGCCGCTTATGAGAGGTTGATGACCTACATAGGTGTTCCAAAGGAGTTCGAAGGTATGGAACAGATCACGATCGAGAATGCAAAATATAGAGGAAGTGCCAAGAAGATGTCAATGGAGGAACTCTCCGGATATCTTGGTGCTAAATTCTGAGGTGTTTAGATGGCAAAAGCAAAGAAAACTAAAGTTGTGAACACAAGCGGAAAGAGAAAGACGGCCATCGCGAGAGCCACCGTCAAAAAGGGAAAAGGAAGGGTTAGGATAAATTCCATCCCACTTGAGATCCTTACCCCGGAGCTTGCAAGATTGAAGATACAGGAACCGCTGATCATGGCAGGCAAGAAATCCGAAATAGTGGATGTCGATATCAGTGTCGCTGGTGGCGGGTTCATGGGACAGGCAGAAGCCTGCAGGACCGCAGTCGCAAAGGGACTTGTAGCTTTCCACGAAGATGAAGAACTTGAATCCATATTCAGAATGTACGACAGAAGCCTTATGGTGAATGATGCCAGGAGAAAGCTTCCGAAGAAGCCGCTTGGCCGTGGTGCAAGAAAGAAGCGCCAGAAATCGTACAGGTGATCTTCTATGATGATACCTGTAAGATGCTTCACATGTGGCAAAGTAGTAGGGTCTGCCTACGAGCCTTTCGTTGAAAGGACTGGTAAGGGCGAGGATCCGGTCAAGGTCCTGGACGAACTGGGACTTGACCGCTACTGCTGTCGCCGCATGATAATATCCCATGTGGATCTTGTAGATGAGTTAATGCCGTTCGACTAAGTTCGGACGGTGTTTGCTCCACTATCAATGTATAGCCAAAGGCTTGCTGAGCTATATTGAAGCTCAGTAAGTCCATGTGGTAAACATTTAATACTCTGGCACAATTCCCCAAATACAACACATGCAAAGGGCCCGTGGGGTAGTTTGGTATCCTTGTACTCTGGGGGGGTATAAACTCCGGTTCAAATCCGGGCGGGCCCACTTTTTTACTTTAAAAGCCTTTTAGTACACCTATAACGGCCGTCCAGCACAAATTGATTATGGTGGCCCAACCCCCAGTCAATGGAAAACATTATTCAGTATGGTGCATTTTCATTCTCGATGGACGAGGTTGACATAGTCATATTCAAAGAATTATGGAAGAATTCAAGAATTACTATAAGGGAGCTTTCCGACAAACTGGGCATATCCGTGAACAGTGTGCACAAGAGAATCAACAATCTTGTTGAGGTAGGCATCATCGAATGCTTCTTTTTGAGACCTAACAAACTCTATCCTGCATCTTTATGGGTATTGCTATTTGGAAAATCTAATTCATCCGAGCTGGAGAATAAGATATTAAAATTAGGAAAGAAAGGAAATATCTTTAAAGCGGTACAGTGCTTGGATAATTGTGTCCTAATCTTTGGACCCCTCAAGGATATCTCCGAAATCAATAACTTCACTGAAGATGTAGTGAGGGAACTGATTATGGAAGATTATATACTCGGCATTCAGGCCAATAATGAAAATAATGAGGATACAGTCTCGTTTTCCAAGTTGGATTATCAAATATGCCACTCATTGGCTAAGAATTCAAGAAGACCCCTGTTAGATGTAGCAAATGAGTTGGGCGTGACCCCCAAAACAGTGAAACGAAGATTGACCAAAATGGAGAAGGATGGATCGGTGCATACGAAATTCCGCTGGCAGCCAGCATTGGGCGATATGATTTTATCCTACATGTACCTAACCATAAAGCCAGGCATATCAAGGCAAGAGATCACCGCCTATCTATCTAATGATTTTAATACTCATTTACTTCAATATATTGAGTTCAGCAATCTTCCTAATTTCCTACTCACAGCCTTCTGTGGCAGGACCTTTGGTGAGATAAGTGACATCCAGCAGAGGCTCAATGAAAGTGGAAAGTTCAAGGAAATAACAGTCAATGTCCAATATAAGGCGTATCATTTTGATACTTGGATGGACGACCATATACGGAATAAAGCAGGAATCAAATAGTAGCCAGTATTTTTCATGTTCTGTTTTTTTCACCCGGAAAGGTGAAGAAGGCTCCATTTTTTTCAATTGTGATTGTCCTTTCTTAATCTACCCCTAAAACATGAGCTTATAACTTGTTTTGACAATATTTATCTTGAGGTGTGAAAAATGAAGAACATCATGAAAGAAGTGATTAGAATACTGATCGGACGCCGAAAAGGCGGTGCAGCCTATGGATTCAGCAATTCGGTAGAATCCCGTGCAGCCTATGGATTCAGCAATTCGGTAGAATCCCTGATAACAGGACAAAGAATCAGGACATCAATAGTCTGAACCAGATATGCAGAAATAAAGGTGTTGGAAATGAGAAACTATGAAGCAATGAGAGGTGGACACAAGCCACGGGACATATATGCCGAATTGCGCAGAATAGAGGAGCGCGGTAAAAGACTCAAGAACAAGCAAAGGGCAAGATTTCACTGGCCATTTAGAATGAAATCGAAGAATGCAGATAAAAAGGCGGTGAGCTCATTATGACCATAATAATCTATCAGATCGAGACGAGAGATGATGGGGCCAAGTCCATTGAACCTTTAACTGTTTTCAAAAAATTGAGTGAAGCTAAAAGCTACATAACTCAAATGCTGGCCAAAGGAAAGGAAGTGTACGGCATGAAAGTTGGTCCAATGAGAGTTAATAGAATTTAATATCCATTAATTTAAATAATTAAATAGGTGAAAAAAATGATCAAAATAAACGAACTAGTCGAAAAGGCAAAGAAAGCGAATTCACAGGAGATGCTGGCCCCTGTTTTCAAGAACCAGGATTTCGAGGTCTGGGTCGGTGTCTGGCTCACTGAAAATGGTGATTCAGATATCTTCACAGCGGTCTCAATTCAGCTGGGCTTCTCCGATGATTGCAGTGTTAACATGAATTACTTGCAAAATGCAGTCGATGTTACAGGCAAGCTACATGAACTGGGATTTACAGTCTATCACTGTAATTCCTCCATCTATATGGAGCGCGAATCAGGCAAGGAAGAAGTTAACGAGCATCTGAAAGAGCTTGGTGAATTACTCGCAGTGGACCTATCCAACATCATTATCATAAGAAATGAAAAGGAGGTGAGATAAATGGACATAGAAATATCAATTCTAATTCTTGGAGCCCTAATAATGACCGGGTTAATTGTTGCCGGAGGAGCAATTTCCAGCGCAATTGCAGAACAGACCAAGGCAATGAACAGCAAGGAGTAGATTATTATGAGCGAACTTAGCCATAATATATTTTTCCACGGTGGGGCCGGGAAACCGGCCCTTCTTTTTGGGAAGGGGGATCAATATGGAGAAAATTCTGGTATTCAGGATTGCTTGGGCCTGACCCTGACTTGGAGCATTAAAGAATCTAAGCATAGAGTTATAATTAGAGGTGTAAAATATGATAGATAATGATAATAAAATAGTAGATGAAATAGTAGATGAAATAGATATTGATACTACACGAAATACGTCAAACAAATCTTTTGGGTTTAGAGAATTTTTGAAAAAGAATACACTGGCAGTATATTTCGCCCTTATTCTGATCATCGGGTGGTTTCCATGGTATACAACCGGTTCAGGAATTATTTTCTGGGCTCCGATAATCAGTTTTGTAATAATTTCAGGTTTAGTAAACGGAAAACAAGAAATTCTCCGAGTGCTCAAAAGCATGTTTAAATGGAAAGCTAAACCAATATGGTATATTATTGTGCTTTCTTTTCCAGTGATCTTCGCCCTAATAGCGGTTGGAATTCGAGTTATCTCGGGTGGAACAGCACCAGATTTTGCTATCATTAGTGAGAATCCACTTTCGATACTCTTCCTTACATTTATTTTCCTCTTCCCTCTGACCGCAACTGCCTTTCAGGAAGAAATGGGATTCCGTGGATATGCCTTGCCTATCGCCCAGAAAAAATATGGGCCATTGGTCGGGACATTGATCATCGGAGCATTCTTTGGGGCTTGGCTGCTTCCTGAGTTTTTCAACAGTTCATCTGCACAATATGCCATGGGTGGGATGTCCTATTATCCCTGGTTCATATTAACGGAACTTTCATGGTCAATCATTATGACATGGATCTACAACAATACAAAGGGCAGTGCACTAATAAGTGGCTGGCTTCTTCATGGATTTTTCAATTTGTGGACTCTCCTATTGCTTACCAATGCTGTTATGGGTGAGGAATTCGAAGCTTTTGATGAAGTGTTGCTAATCATATATTCGGTTGTTGTGACAGGTGCTGCCATTGTTATAACTATTGTCACAAAGGGTCGATTAAGCTATGATCGTCTACCCAAAGAAGAGATATGCAATTCCTAAAAAAAATGAATAATGATAAAAAAGAAAATAGGTGATAAATATGAATAAAAATAATGTAAAAAATACGACAAAAGAAAGTGAGCTTGAATTGGAGAATGATAGAAAGACCACACCGATCTTCGAAGATGTGAAGATAAATACGAAGATAATACTTGCAGCATTATGGGCCGGGCATTTCATGCTATGGACATTTGGAGATATGGCATCCCTTCTGCAACAATTGAGTGACCCTATTGAAAATAATTTATTGTTGTTCATCGCAGTACCACTTGCCATGACCCAGGCATTGATGATATTCTTCAGCCTTACAGGGAAAGCAAAACATGTTCGTCTGGCAAATATAGGCGCGGCCTCAGTATTCATGCTATTTAATGTAGGATTCATATCAGAGGCAACTGCTGGCTGGGAAGCTCTTTTGGGAGCGGCATATGTTCTGTTCAATGTACTGGTCATAATATACGCATGGAAATGGCCAAAACAGGAATAATTTGAGTGTGATATGATGAAAGCGATTGTGTATGATAAATACGGGGCACCAGAAGTTCTTAAGATCAAAGAGGTAGCCAAGCCGATACCCAAGGACAATGAGATATTGATAAGAACTCATGCTGCAACGGTAACGAAATTCGATTGTTGGATGAGAAGCGCCACAGCTCCTCCTGGGTTCGGGCTCCTGATGCGGATAGCTTCAGGTTTCACAGGGCCGAAGAAGACCATTCTCGGAACCGAGATGGCCGGGGAGATCGAAGCGGTAGGTAAAGATGTAACACGATTCAAAATAGGCGATAGTGTCTTCGGATCCTTCGGAATGAACATGGGTGCTTATGCTGAGTACATCTGTCTACCTGAAGATGGAGCGGTGGCATTAAAACCGGCTAATATGAACAATGAAGAAGCTGCTGCTGTACCTTACGGCGGATTGACCGCATTGTATTTCTTAAGAAAGGCAAACATCCAGAAGGGACAGAAAATCCTTATCTATGGGGCATCCGGCGGGGTGGGTAATTATGCGGTTCAGCTTGCCAAGTCCTTCGGGGCGGAGGTCACTGGGGTCTGCAGTACCAAAAAAGTAGAATTCGTAAGAAGCCTGGGAGCCGATAAGGTAATTGATTACACAAAAGAGGATTTTACCAAAAATAATGAGATCTATGATATAATCTATGACACAATAGGAAGTAGCCCGTTTCCAGGTAGTAAAAGGTCATTGAAGAAAGACGGCATCTATGTTACCACAACTTTCGGAATCCCACGGCTTCTTCAAATGCAATGGCTTAAGCTGACAAGCAGTAAGAAGGCGGTATCCGGCCTGACGGAGGAAAAGGCCGAGGACCTGGTATTCATCAGAGAGCTTATCGAGAACGGAAAGCTGAAATCTGTCATTGACAGAACATATCCTTTGGAACAGACCGCCGAGGCACACAGATACGTCGAAACAGGGCATAAAAAAGGGAATGTGGCCATTACTTTGAAACAACCTTTATTAACAAATGAACATTTCTGGACTGTGCCAGAAAAAGGAGGTGCATAAATGTCTAATGAATCAATAATAACTGTGACCGAACTCAAGAAACACTATGGAGACATCAAGGCAGTCGATGGTGTCAGCTTTGATGTCAAACGTGGACAAATATTCTCTTGCCTTGGACCTAATGGAGCAGGAAAGACCACTACTGTGGAGATGATGGAGGGGCTTCGCACCCCGACTTCAGGTAAAATCGAAATCTTTGGTGTAGATGTGACCCAGGACTACGCGTCCATCCGGCACCGAGTCGGTGTTCTGCCTCAGGACTTCATACCATTTGAACGGCTCAAAGCCCCTGAAGCTATTGCATATTTCGCAGGACTTTACGGCAAAGAGATGACAAAAGATGACGTAAATAAGCTTCTTGAAACCGTCGAATTGGTTCATCGAAAAGATGTCATTGCCAAAAAGCTCTCTGGTGGTGAGAAGAGAAAACTTGGCATTGCACTCGCACTTGTCGGAGAACCTGACCTCCTTTTCCTAGATGAGCCTACTACAGGCCTGGACGCACAGGCAAGGAGAAATCTTTGGGGACTTCTCGAAAATTTGAGAGATGAGGGCAGAACCATTCTTTTGACCACCCATTACCTGGATGAGGCAGAAAAACTCTCAGATGAGGTCTTTGTCATGCATAAGGGGAAAGAGATTGCCCGAGCATCTCCGCAAAAGCTGATCGAACAATATGGCGGCAAGAGATCCATGATCATTCACGGTTGTGATGCAGAATCCATTCAGAAATTAGAGGCATCAGGCTTTTCTATGGAGCGTGTTCAAAAAGATGTTAAATTATTCATTGGCGAAGGAGAATCTGTGAGAGACATAGTTCGTCGATTGGATTCCAGTGATATTCTGTATACGGATTTCACGACCAATGAACCAACTTTAGAGGATGCTTTCATAAATCTTGTTGGCGGTACAATTGTTTCAGGGGAGTTGAGCAAATGAGCAGAATAACCGCAGATTTGAAGGCATTTGCCATTCAATACCTGAGGAATCCTTTTGGGGCCGCTTTTTCCATAGGCTTCCCCCTCTTATTGGTCATTTGTTTCGGGGCAATGTTCAGCCCTTCAGCAACACCAGATGTCCATTTATTGATACAGGATTTGGACGGAACTCCGATGAGCGAGCAGTTCATTGATACATTGAATCAAACCACCATATCGTATTCCGGAACCTTTGAGACATATATGACAGAGCCTACTTATGATATGAACGAAAGCGTTCTTCAGGAACATGAACTGTCAGGAGCCATTGTCATTCCTGCTGGGTTTGAGGCACAGATATCGGGTAACCAATCAGTTGACATTATAGTTTTCTTAGACGAGTCTTCTTCAACAGATGGGGTAATTCTTGAAAACGTTGATACAGCGATAGTTACTTTCGAGGCCAGTTCGTCAGTGTCAGGCCAATATGTCAGTATCACTATCACCGAGATCGACAATGGGGAATTCAACTTCCTTAACTTCTTCCTACCTGGGATTATCGCTTTGACAATTATGCTCAACTGCCTGATGATTCTGGCCAGTCTCATGGCCGATTACTGGTCACATGGTTATTTCAAGATACTCAAGACCACGCCTTTGAAAAAATGGGAATGGGTTCTATCCAAGCTGATCTGGTACTTGGTTGTCATGGCAGTCGCAATTTTACTACTGTTTGTAGTCGGTGTGGGTCTGTTCGGAGCAAATGTCACAATAACACCGATCGCCATTGCCCTTATTGTGGCTGGGACGCTCCTCTTCTCATCTATAGGTATGATTATAGGGGCCTTGGCTAAACACACAGACACAGCCGCAGGGATCTCACAGGCAATAGGCCAGCCAATGATGTTCCTTTCTGGAATCTTCTGGCAGCTGGAGGAATTTCCCCCAATTATGCAGACAATCTCCAAGTTCTTCCCTCTAACCTATCTCGGTGCGGGGTTGCGCGCGACAATGCTGGAAGGAAATGACATATTAGCTCTAGAGAATCTTGCAGTAGTGGTGGTTTTGGCCGTGGTCTTCTTCATCCTTGCTGTGAAATTGATTAAGTGGAAGGAGAAGTGAACTGGTTAAACTAGTTACTTAAAATAAATGGGCCCTTCTTGCCTGAAATCTGCCTGGGCCCACTTTTTTACTTTAAAAGCCTTTTAGTACACCTATATCGACGACCCAATATCAACTCATTTTGATATGCCACTCAAATATCCTTCTTTATGAACCACAAGCCACCAGCCACGAACAGAATTATTGTGGAAACCAGCACTACTAAGAATGACTCAGCCAAGGGCATTCCAGCCATCACCCTGTATCCGAAGGCCAGGGGATTGTAAATGGATGGTTCTGATCCCGGATCGGCCATGAGGGCGAAACCATAAGTGAATGATAGGAACAGGGAGCCAGCAAATCCAGCTAGTACAGAGTAAGTAACCGTCCTAAGAGGAACACTGAAGAAGAAAGTGAGGGCGAAAACGAACAATAGCATTGGCAATATCATGAGCTGATGTAGTATGAAAAGAGGGAGGTCCAGGCTGCTCACGATGGCCCAGGCGATAACTCCTGCGATAAGGCTCCCGATGGTGAATATCATCAGAAAAGATAGCACGGAAGATAAAGTTCTTCGTATGAGGAAGTCAAGTCGGGATTCTGGCCGGGCCAATGTCAGGCCCATGGTATCATCGTCCTCCAGATCACTTATCATGAAGGCACCGAAACTCACCACCATGAGCAGAAGCATTTTCAGAACATCCTCGAACCACATGTACTCAAATGCACCAGCCGACCCATCTGGCTTGGCAGCTTCAAGGGCACTCTTCAATCCCTCTGGAGAATACTCGATCATGGCGGCAAAGGTCAGGGCGAATATTGCCAGGAAGAGAATGGTATAGGTAGCCCTCTTGGACATGAGCATGACTTTCATATCTATAAATATCAATTGAAAGTTCATAGATCCTCATTCCGGAATTTCATGATGGACAGGGCCAGGAAGGGGAGTGATAGCAGTATGATAATTACCGCATAAGCGATGTACGAACCTGCAGTTACATCATGGGTTGTGAAATATGATGCATAATAGTGAGGTGTGGCCTTGGACAGGGCCAGGAAAGCATCAGAATTATATTTCATCGCATTGGGCAACATGAGGAAGGAGAAGGTTCCAAAGACCATGATGAATGAGATAAGATTGGACTTGGATATTGTTGATATGAATAATGCCAGACATAATGCAAAGACACCCAGAAGGAACATCAGGCCCGTTGTGGCCATATATGCCTCGATAGTTAGACCCGGAACCTGAGGCTGGATCGAGAAATATCCTGGGATCATGGTTCCAAAGAAGACAATTCCAAATGCCAATATGGCAGATGCAAGGTTTATGATCATATACTGGACTCTTGTTATTGGCCGGGACAGCAGGATCCCGATCCTTTCTCCCTTCTTGTCGCCAGATACGGCATCGAATATGAAGAGAGGAGCTGTGAACATTGTGACCATCTTGATCAGGGCACCATCAAAGAAGAACCATTGAAATTTCATATCTGGATTGTCCATGAACAGGGTGTAGAGCTCTCCAGTTACAGTTCCTGCCTCCATCAAGGCATCCATCATGTAAGCTCCGATGACTATCATGTAAATAGACATCAGAAGAGCGATAAGGCCTCTTATTGAAAAGAGATTATTCATCGCCCTGTGCCAGACAATAGCTATGAGGTTAACATTATCCATGTCTGGCCACCTTCAGGAATACTTCATCCAAGTCTTTACACCCGTGCTTGGATCTCAGTTCATCTGGACTTCCTTGCTCGATGAGCAAACCCTCGTGGATTATGCCAACAGTGTCGCATATCTTCTCAACATCGCTGAGAATGTGAGTTGAAAATATCACGGTCTTACCCCTTTCTGCAAAGGCCTTCATGGCATCCAGTACCTCATTTCGCCCCAGTGGGTCGAGGCCAGTTGTTGGCTCGTCAAAAAGGAGAATATCTGGATCGTGTATCATGGCTTGAGCAATGCCCACTCTCTGTTTATTGCCCTTACTGAGTGTCTTGATCTTACGATCTAGGTTTTCTGTGAGATGAATTTCCGCGGCTATGGACTCTATTGCCTTTGCCACATCTTCTTTGGACATACCGCTTAGTATCCCCATGTATGTGAGGAACTTACGGGGTGTGTCGCCACCAGGCATTCCGTATGATTCCGGGAGATAGCCAATGTGCTTTCTGGCTTCCACGCCGTTATTGATGACATCTATGCCCTTGATACTGGCATTACCACCAGTGGCAAATACAAGACCCACCAGTATCTTCAATGTAGTGGATTTGCCTGCGCCATTGGGTCCGCAGAAACCATAGACCTGACCTTCTTCAACCACCAAATCCAGTCCTTTCAGTGCCTGTATGTCTTTATAATCCTTCTTCAGCTGCTTGATCTCAATTGCACCCATGATATCACCTGAAACTGGAGTGATATTCATGCTTATAAGTGTAGTCATGGGCACGCCCAGGGAACCCAAAATTATTTGGATTTTAGATGGAACTATCGAGTCCGTTCTCAACAATCCCTAATAGCCAGTCTTCCTGTTCCTTGATATTCTCATTCAGCCTGGCTGCGGCTACCGGCACTCTCCAGGCATCGAGTTGTTTAGGATCCAATTCCTGGAATTTGGAATATTCTGCAAGGTAAGAAACTATGAACTGGCTTCTTAATTTGTCGAACTCGACTTTTGACATGACCTCTTCTGGTGGGCCGCCATGACCTATAAGCAGGAGGGTCCTGGCAATGTCCGCATGTGGATTTCCACAAGATGCGGTGAGCCAATCTATCAGCACCGGGCCTTTGGAGGTCAGCATTATATTGCCCGGATGGAGATCATAATGACATACGACATCTCCATTGGGAAGCTTATCAAGCCTGTCCAGTACCTTTTTTCTAAGATCATCTGGCAAGCTCTCCGCCCTCTCTATCCCTCCGCGGATCATGTCATATTGATGAGGAAGCCCTGGCAAAGCCTTGGAATGAAGTGAAGCATGTACCTCGGCCATTACTGGTGCATGGAGCAGGAAGGAAGCCGGATCTGAAGTGAACTTCAGGTCGATATCCTGCATCATGGTTATGCCATCCAGTCGTTCCATTATCAGGCCTTTACGGCCATCGATATCAGTAAGACCAAATGTTTGGGGCGCGGGCAATCCAGCCTTGTAACAAAGGCTGGTTATCTCTTCTTCGTGGCCGATCCAAGTTTCCGAGCACCAGTCCATGTAAAGCTTGAGAACCTTGTCCTTACCCCATTCGAATATCTCGGCTGTGCGGCCAATACCAACAAGTGCTCCTTTTTCCATGATAGGGGATTGGAAAAGATACTGATTACTCTTTTGGTTTTATAAAGCAAGATGGGACATTGCAATTCCCCAAACCATAATTATTATTATATCCAGGTCCATCAAGCCCTGCAATGACCATGTTCGAGCCCATTGACAAGTTCACACCGCCCACTGACCCTGATTTCATAAGGGACTTTCCACCAGCCAGGATGTTCTCCAAGAAGGGAAATTTCGTATGGTGGTGGTGGATGTTCCTCTTTGAGGAAGATGGTGTTAAAAAGCAGATCGTCGCCTTCTGGACAACCAAATCATACAAGAATGTCAAGGCGAATGGTGTCAACTGGGGCCCGAAAGCGGAGATCACTGGGCAGCCAGATAATTTTTCATTTAATGGAATGGCCACCTTCTGGTACTGGGACGGCAAGGAATTTCAAGAGATCGAGCCCAAGAATATGAAATTCACCACCGTGATCAAGGACGGTGGTGTTTCTATTGATTCTGATGACATGCAGATGAAAGCCAGCCGCGTGAATACCAATATCAGGTTCTGCCGCGATCCAAAGGATTTCGATCTGGATGTTGACAAGGTCACGCCCACTCCCCCGCCAGTTGGGTACAAGCGCACGATGTTGACCAAGAAGCTGGGTTTCGACGGCCTGAAGATCTACCATGCGGATTGGTCTGGCTCTCTGTCTACAAAGGGCGACAAGCGCAAGGTGGAAGGTAGCCTGTACATGCAGCATATCACACTTAACACGCCAGCATTTCCCTGGCTCTGGGGTGTGTTCCACAAGAAGGATGGCTCCTATCTCACTTACTTCACCACTTTTCTCAGCAGGCTGATGTTCCGACGTAGTGCGGAGTGCAAGCCCAGCGCGGATAATAAATTCAGATTTATGAATAAGAATTTGAATTACACACCAGTGGGTCAGAAGACCAAGCGCTTCAAGCACGTGAGATACAATGTATTCCGGCAGGAGAATGGCCTGCCGGGTTTCGAAGCCTGGGGAGACCTGGGCAAGGAGAGGCTTCGCATCAAGGTGATTACAGTTGCTAAGACGACTTACACCTTTGAGAGGCGCAAGTACTGGCGCAATAAATTCTTCTACAATGAATTTCCTTCAGAAGTTGTTGAGATCGAATACAGGGACAAAGAAGGAAAAGTTCATAAGGAAGGCGGAGATGATTGGAATGGCAATTGCGAATACTCCTGGGGACTCCTTCTGGGTTAGTTCCCCCACCCTGAATATCATGATAATTGGAGAGAAATAAACATGGTGAAAAAACTATCTGGCATAACATTCGATTATGATGCTACCTTTTACAATTATCCAGTCATGGTGTCCAAGTTGATTCATCGATTCGGACCGCATGTGAAGCTCATCTACGACCTTACAGATGAGCGGGCGAAGATGAGGAAGGAAGGCAAAATTGAAAATTTCAGGGAGCGACAGGTGGAGCTCATGGCCATACGCTGGAAGAAGACACCTGAATGGACACGAAAAAAAATAGACAGGGTGGTGTACGATGGCTGGAATTCTGCCTTTGACCGTGTCAAACCTCTCAAGAATGTCTTCAATATGCTGGACATGGTGGTTGCCAATGATATTCCGATCTGCGTTGTATCAGATTACCCTCCGCATGATAAGATGAAGAAAATGGGATTCATGGGTTATCCATGGAAATTGATCCTTAATGGTGAGGATATCGGGTTGATGAAGCCTGACCCAACAGGATTGAAAATGGCCATGGAGAAGATGGGCACGAAGCCAGAAGAAACTCTCCATGTGGGAGACTCGCTCAGATACGACATTTTGGGAGCGAAGAACGCGGGCATGATGAACGCTTATCTCAAATGGCCGTGGAAGAGGAACAAGCACAATATACAGCCAGACTATACTTTTACGAACTTCGCGCAGCTGATGGAATTGCTGGAGACTGAGTTTGGGCTTAAACGTGTTTGAATTATTAGCAATTCATAGCATTTTCTCTACAATGTAGTTCCCAGCGGCATGCCCCGTCTAAACACAGTGTTTCTGGTAGCGTATTATATGTTCAATTGTACGCGACCAGAAAATCTAATACGGCTATTGACTAAATCATATTGAAGTATTTGATTCATCTCTTTGTGCGGGCGGGGTACTATATTCTATATCTCAACGAGTGACAGTTGCAGAGTGCTCTGATATTCGGAACCCCGTCTGTAGGGCGAGGGGGTCAAACTTTCTGAAACCCCCAGCACCCGTAAAAATAATGATCATCAACTACGGAAATTCTTTATTCTTAAACAGCAAAGCTCCGAATCCCAGCAATGCGATTATCAGTACAATGAGAATTCCATATGTGCTGGCATCGGCTTCCATATATGTTCCCAATGATCCAAACTCTGTCATTCCAGATCCTATCGCTCTTATGAAATGCTTGATCGTGTACTGGCCGATAGCTCCACCCATCAAGCCAATGAAACCCTCCCAGATGAAGGCGTAGAAAAGACCGAAGTAAATTGGTCTTTTAAACAATATGCTGGTGAGCAGGAACATGGCGGAGTAAGC
>JAEHCQ010000008.1 GCA_020696385.1 Methanobacteriota archaeon
TCGGAAGAACAGCCAGATGTACTGGAATTTGAAGGATCGCGATCGGATATCGGTATCACACAGGATCCACTGGATGGATCCAGTTTAATAGGCGTGAATCTGGCTGTCGGGACCATCATCGGGATATTCCGCGGAAGTGTTCTTGTGCCTGGCCAGGAGATGATCGGGGCCATGTACGTTCTTTATGGACCACTCACAACTCTCACTTACTGCCTGAAGAAAGGTGTTCATGAATTCGTGCTGGATCCCAATGGGGAATTCGTTCTGCAATCCGAGAATATTCGCATTCCGGATGGCAAGATATTCGCGCCAGGAGCGATTCGCAAGAAGTATCTGGATGGCCACCTGAAGTGGATCGAGGCCCTGGAAGCCGATGGCTATAAAATTAGATTCAGTGGTTCCTTTGTTGCTGATGTTCATCAGATCCTGCATAAAGGCGGGGTGTTCACATACCCTGGCATCGTGGGGAGCGAGCAAGGTAAGCTGAGATTACTATTCGAGGGAAACCCAATGGGCTTCATCGTGGAGCAGGCAGGAGGCGCGACCAGTGACGGTCACCGCAGTCTGCTTTCGATACAGCCAGATGGAGTCGCCCACCGCGTGCCGATATATGTGGGCGGGAAGAAAGAGATCAATCTTATTGAGAATATTAATGGAGATGTGTGATTATGTACGAGCCAATACCCGGAGATGTGATGTTCCGCGCTCTCAAGGATAAGAGCGCGATAGTCATGGCTGTCAATGCCCGAACGACCGTGGGAGTCGCCGAAGGAATATTCCGAGCTGCTAAAGACTTGGATTCCGCAGTGATATTCGAGATAGCCAGGACCGAATGCAATCAAGATGTGGGATACACTGGAATGACCCCTGGTGATTATGCCGAGAGGATCATGGCCGCGGCTAAAAAAGTGGAATTCGACATGTGGTCCCTGCATGCGGATCACATCACGGTGAAGAAGGGCGATGCCGCGGATATCGTCAAAACAAAAGAACTGATAGACGCGCAAGTAGATGCGGGCTACACCTCATTCGCGATAGATGCATCCCACCTTTTTGACTTCCAGGGCGGTAATCTGAGGGAGGAATTGGCGCTCAATATCGACGTGACCACGGAACTGGCCAAGCACATAAAGATGCGAATGGGCGATAAGCCATTTGGTCTCGAAGTGGAAGTTGGCGAGATAGGAAAAGAGGACTCGCAAGGCAAGGTGGTTACCAATCCCGACGAGGCAGTTACTTTCATAAAAGCACTTAATGAGAACGGTGTATTCCCGCAAGTACTGGCCATTGCCAATGGGACATCTCATGGCAATGTGTACGACGCCCAGGGAAATATCATGGAGCAGGTGAGTATCGATATCGATCAGACCAAGGCAGTGGCAGCTGCGCTTCGCGATGCTGGATCCGATGTCAGGATCGCCCAGCATGGGATAACTGGCACACCCCGCGAACTCATCAACACACTCTTTCCAAAAGGCGACATAATCAAGGGAAATGTCGCGACTTTCTGGCAGAACCTGATGTTCGATGTACTTCAGGTCTATGATCCGGAACTGTACAAGGAAATGTGGAACTGGACGATGGACAATTATAGAGCTAAAAACCCGGGAAAGAAAGACAATGAGATATGGGGCAAGAACGTGAAACAGGCGATCAAGCCCTTCCACGATCGCCTTTACTCGCTTGACCAGGACGCGCTGGACACCATCGAGGCTCTCTCGTACGCTGAAGCCAGGATATTCTTCAGATCATTCGGTTCCGCTGGTACTGCCAGCATAGTGAGAAAAGCAATGGAGGGATAAGATGAAAACACCTATCATCGCGATCAATATGAAAACCTATGAGCAATCTTGCGGAGAGGCTGGCATCAATCTGGCCAGCCTTTGCCAGGAGATCGCGGAGGAAACAGGCGCGAATATCGCTATCGCGCCTCAACAGACCGATCTGGCTCTATTCGCCATTGATCTTGACATTCCTATTTTCGCCCAGCACATTGACAATGCCAAGCAGGGCAGTTCGACCGGTCGTATCACACCAGAGAACATATGGACCATCGGTTGCGCTGGCTCCCTTATCAACCATTCGGAATACAGGATAGATTCGGATGATGTTCGTCTACTTGTTCAGAAATGCCGCAATCTGGCATTGACCAGCATCGTCTGTACAAAGGATGCTGTGGAATCCAGAGCATACGCGGAATTCAAGCCAGATTTCATCGCGGTCGAGCCACCCGAACTAATTGGCGGAGATATTTCAGTGACCTCTGCAAAACCAGAGGTCGTTTCCGATTCTGTCAAGGAAGTGAAAGAGGTCGCGCCAGACGTCAAGGTCCTATGCGGAGCGGGAGTGAAGAATGGCCAGGATGTGAAGATGGCCATCGAGCTTGGCGCGGAAGGAGTTCTGCTGGCTTCGGGTGTTGTCAAGGCTGAGGATCAGAGGGCTGTGCTGTTGGATCTGGTTAGTGAATTGTGAGCGAGCTACCTCCGAGCGAGCAGTGAAGTAAGGCTAACGATCATTTACATTTTGACGTTTAGACCAAAAAACCTTTATCTCCCTAATACCAATCAGCCTTGATGTCAAAGGTCAATGGGGCGAAAGTAGCTATCGAGACTTGCCTTAACGTGAAAAAAGGCGAGCGAGTTCTTATTTTAACAGATACTTCTAAGGAATCCATAGCCGAAACCCTCTACCAGGCCGCGGTGGAAGCCGGAGCCATGACCGTTCTCACAAAAATACCGGAGATCACCCTGGACGGTCAGGAGCCTCCCATGGCGGTGGCCAAGATGATGAGGGACATGGACGTGATCGTGATAACCACGGAAATGAGCATGTCGCACACGGCCGCACGCAGGCGAGCGTCAAAGGCAGGGGCGAGAATTGCCACCATGCCAGGCATCACCGAACACATGCTGAATGAAGGCGGGATGACCGCGGATTTCAAGGAGATACTGAAGACCACGCGCAGGGTGGCCAGGAAACTGAGAAAGGGAAACGAGCTCGTGATTAAGACCGAGCTTGGGACCGATATTTCCATGAGCATCAAAGGCAGAACTTGGGTGTCTGAGGACACAGGCATCTGCAATAAGAAAGGAGATTTCACCAATCTGCCAGCTGGAGAGATGTTCATATCACCACTTGAGGGTAGTGCGAAAGGGGTGATCATGGTCGATGGCAGCTTTATTGATCCTTTATTGAATCCTGTGAAGGTCAATGTCAAAGACGGTTACGCAACCCGGATAGTGGGCGCGCATGATGTGGTCAAGGAACTGAACAAGGGCGGGAAGACCGGGCGTAATATCGCGAAGGTCGGTATCGGCCTCAATCCGGAAGCGAAGATAATCGGCAAGATCCTGGAAGATACGAAAGTTCTGGGCACTGTCAATATCGGCTTCGGGGACAATTCCATGTTCGGAGGCAGAGTGAAGTCCAAAGTTCATCTGGCCGGTATAATCAAGAATCCGACCTTGGTAATAGACAATGTGATAGTTATCAAGGACGGCGAGCTGAAAGTTTAGAGTCGTCATCAATGTACAGGAGAGGGGAAAGTGGATAGTAATATAGGATTGGAAGTTAGGAGATTGCTCACCAAAGAGCTTGGGAACCTTGGGATCAAGACACTCAATGAGCAATGCGATGAATTGGGGATCAAACCAGAGCTACTGAAGCCAAATGACCTGGCATTGATATCAAGCAGGATGGCCAGGGCACTGCGGTCGCATGTGGGAGACGAGAAGGCCCAGAAAGTGGGGAAGGACATCCAGAAGATCAAGCTATTATCTGAATTGGGGGCATTGGGCAGGAACGACCCTGGCTATGAGAGAAGGCTTCTTGACATACATTCCCGGATCGCCAGTCTATGCTATTCCGCCAATGATTGGGACGAGGCCTTCGAGCATTATGAGAAGGTGAGAAGGCTGTGCAAGAAGCTGGGGGACGACCTCAAGCTGGGGGAGGCCTACAATGCCATCGGATACATACATGTCAGCAGAAGCGACTGGGACGAGGCTCTAAAGTATTTCGAGTTGAGCCATGAACTCGCTGTCAAGATCAACCGCCCTCTGGGAATGGCTGAAGCTCAGCGAGGCTTAGGGTACGTGAACTGGAGGATATCAAAATATGAAAAAGCTCTGGAGTATCTCAGCCAGGCGATGGAGTTCGCCAATACCTCGGAGGATTCCAGGACCCAGGGGCTCGTGAACCTCGAAATGGGTTTGGTCTACAATGAGATGGGAGAACTCTCCAAGGGTCTGGAATATTTCACTGCCAGCTTGGGATATTTTCAGGAGATAAACGATTATGAGCAGATGGCAAGGGCCTATAACAATATCGGCGACACCCACATGACCAAGAAGGAGTGGGAAAAGGCTCTGGAATATCTGGACTTCTGCATGGAGATAGCCGAGAAGTACAATATCATCAAGTTCAAGGGATGGTGCAAGATGAACAAGTCAGAATGTTTGTCTGGACTCAACCGACCGGATGAGGCAATACCGGAGCTGGAGCAGGCCCTGGAATTGTTCGAGAGCATTGAGGACGTGATGGGCATATGCTATGTCTATCGGAACTTCGGGCTTGCCAACCGGCTTTTGAAGAATTATGATCTGGCCCTGGAATATTTTGAGAAGTCCGAGAAGATCAATGACATGCTGAAATCCCCTTTCAATTCAGCTTTGCTTTATCTGGACTGGGGCTATCTTTACCGGGATATGGGGAAGAAGGCGGATGCCAAGAAGATGATCACCAAGGCCACGGATATATTCAGAGATGTGGACGCCAGTCACTGGCTGGAACAGGCAGAGAATGCCCTGAGTAAAATTTGATATTGATAATTTTACATAAGTTATTGATGGGCCTTGGCTTACTGCTAACTATATCATTAAAGCATGAATTAAACAGTTATTAATAAGCGAAGTTTATTCAAGTATGTATGGGCAAGGTGGACATCATATGAATCAACCGATAAGCCAATTACCTCCTGCTGTAGCGAATACGATATTATTGGATCCTGGAGAACAGATAATGATAACATGGGATTTCTCTCAATCTAAATATGTGGGCTCGAATTCAAACTCTGGACGGGGATATTTGGTATTGACCAATAAACGAGCATTGTCAATTCATTCTCAGGGATTATTGACCACTTCTTATAAAGTGATATTGAATATGACCCTGGACAAGATAAATGATCTACGAACTTCAAGTGGCTTCATGAGCAATGGACTTATTGTAATGGGAACTCTTTATACAATTCTGAATCCCGATGTGGCTAAAAACTATATCAATAATGCGAGGGTTGAATTCATGAAGAACGCTCCGCCCCCGCCGGCACCCGAAATGCCCACACCTCCTACAATATCACACTATGTTAGAGAGAAGGAAGTGACAACAAGAGAGGTCGTGAAGATCCGATGCCAGTTCTGTGGATGCTTATTTGATGAGGTAATTGATAAGTGCCCAAGCTGTGGAGGCCGCTAATATTCAGGCAGTAGCGATTTAGATCGCAAATTCACACTATTCGGGGATAGGGAACGTGTACGAAGTTAAATAAGTGAGAAGTACGTTTCACCTACTTACTTAGATATAAATGAAGGTGATAATTTGGGATTATTAGATGCAGTATTAGGAAATGCAGGAGCTGTTAGCCCGCAAGAGTTAACAAATGAATATGGAACATTATTGACCGACGGTGAGATCATCGAGGTCGGATTTAGAGTGATAAGGGATACTTTTGTTTTCACTAACAAAAGATTGCTCCTTGTTGATAAGCAGGGGATTACTGGGAAGAAAGTGGAATACAAATCAATTTTGTATAAAAGTATTTCAAGATTCAGTATTGAAACAGCAGGGACCTTTGACATGGATGCGGAGTTGAAAATTTGGGTATCAAGTGAAGCAATACCATCCATAAGCAAGACCTTCAATAAGAAAGTCAATATATACGACTTACAAAAAGTGTTAGCTAATCATCTATTGTGAGCTCCTGGCCTATAATGGATTAATGCATTTGGCTAAGTCCAAGATTTATAACAATATAGAGGATATGAGGTTAGATGATACTAGATCATTTTGCCTCAGAATCCTTTCAGGCTTTCCTTTAACCTTGAGAGTTCATCTTGGCGCTTTCTCCAGGCATCTTCCTTGTCAGTGAGGGCTTTCTCTCTATCATCCAGTTCCTTGAGGCGATCCTTCATCTCCACTTCGACTTTATCGCGGAGCTCGTCCTCTTGCTTTTCCAATTGCCATTCCCTGGCAGTCATCTTATCTTCCTTCGCCTGCAGGAGTTCTTCCCTTTCTTTCAATTCGGAATTATAGTTTTCTAATTCCTCGCGCTCGTCCATGACCTTGGCTAATTCTGTTCTTATCGAGCCGAGCTTGGCTTCTGCCTCGGCTTCCTTCTTGGCCAGTTCTTTTTCTTTAGCCTTTATTTCGGTATTGGAGAGTTTGATATCCTCATCCTTCTTTGAATGTAATTTATGTTTTTTGGCCTCTTCGCGCTCTAATTTCTTTTTCTCTGTCTCGAGTGCTTTTTCTGCTGTTGCCAAAGTGGAATCTCTGTCATCCAGATCCTGCTCTCGTTCATCGAGCAGAGAAGATGTCTTTCCGAGTTCCTGGAATCTGCTGTCCAACTCGGCTTTTATTCCCTGAAGTCGAGCTTCTTCTCCATCCAGTTCTTCAGTTCTGAGATTTAAATTAACTTCAATTTCTGAAAGTGATGTTTCTTGCTCGTCCAGCTTCTTCGACCTGCGATCGAGCTTTCTCAATTCGTCTTTCGCGATCTTCTTCTGCTCCTTGTCCTGGGTGACCAGCTCGGCTTCTCGATCTTCAAGGCGGTCTTCTTTTTGAGTGGCCTTTTCATCTCTCTTCTTTATTTCCGCGGCTTTCATTTCCAGCTCTGTTCCGAGGTCTACTAATTCTCCGAGGCGCTTGTCCAGTTTCTGGAAGTCGCGCTTGGCCTGCCGGTCCTTCTTTCGAAGGTCGGCTTCCAGGTCTTTCACACCTGCTTCCAGTTTCTCAAGGGCTATTGCCTCACTCTTGAGCCTATCTTCATCCGCGTTTATGGCCTTCTCACGCTTGACGAGCTCCCTCTGGATATTCCTTAATGACTTCTTCTCGTCCTTCAGGGCTTCGGACATTTCATTAGTACGTTTCTCAAGTCCTCCCAGCTTTCTCAACTCCTTGTCGAGCTTCACCCGGTCTGCGTCAAAGGTCTTGCGCGCGTCCACGAAAATTTTCATGTCACGCTCGAGAGAGATCCTTTCAGCTTCCATCTCCTCTCTTTCTTTAGTAATTGATTCGGATTCGGATTCAAGTGATCTTGAATCCGCCTCGATGGCCTTCTTCTCCTTAGCCAGCCTCCGTGATTCAAGGCCAATATCCTTCTTTTTCGTGGCCAATTCCTTCTCCAGATTTTTCAGTTTTGTCTCTAATTTCTTAACCAGATCAGCTTTCTTATTTACCTCGCCAGCCTCTGTCTGCACTGATTTCGCCCTCACCAGAAGATCCTTTTCAATCTTCTGGAGATTGTCCTCGGTCTTCAGAAGATCTGTTTCTTTCTTCACGTATTCGGTTATCTTTGATTCCAATTGGGCGCTGGCCTCATTCTGTCGGTTTGTTTCTTCCGAAATGTCCTTCCAGATAGATTCCAATTCCGCTCTCTCATTTGCCACGATGGCCTGAGTTCGCCTGATATCATCGCTTCTTGCGTCGATGTCAGATTCTTTTCGTGAAAGTAATGCTTCCTTGGCCTCGATGTCAGACTCTTTCTTGGAAAGCAGTTCCTCCATCTTGAGGAGATCCTCTTCCTTGGCTTCGAGCTTCATCATCTCCACTTTTCTTTCTGCGAGTGCTACGACATCTTCCTCTGTAAGTCCGTCCTTTCTATTGGAATTTGAATAATGCTTCAGAAGGGCCACGGAGCCTGTTTTAACCGACTCTAATTCTCCCTTTAGCTTGTCAATGGTCATCTGCCTAGACAGAGCCTCTTCACGCTCTACGGCCAATTCCCGCGATCTTTTGGATAGTGACACTTCGGTGTTCTGGAGATCGCGTTCTCTTCTCGCTTCGTTCTCCATGGATTTTCTTTCCTGGGCGATCCTGCCCTTCTCCTCATCCTTGACCTGTCCCATGATAATGTCGAGGTCGAGCTCATCCGGAGAGAGTGCAGATTCCTGGTACTGGTCCCTGATATGTGTTATAGAAACACTTGATGATTTGTAAGAATATGAATGGATCTCGAGGATACAATCTTCTTTGATCGAGTCGCGAGCGACCTCCAGGACTGCGTCGATCCCGTGCTCGTCATCGCTTGCGGAATGGGATGCCAGTATCGGACTTCCCTTTCTGAATACGATGTGTCCGATGGAAATACTCCCTTCCCTAACATAGCTGGTCTTGATGAAGCCATCTATTCCCTGGCTGTCAAATTCGCCAATAAGGTCATTCAATGCGGTTTCGTTTCCAAATGCTGTTTTGAGGATTCTTCCACTGGGCAGTCTCATATTGATCCATTTCCCGGCCAAGTCAATACGGATAATATCAACTTGGACGCAAGTGTGATAATACCTGACCTTTATAATATTTTGTCGTACGTGTGTGTGATGTATCAGAAAATACTTTTATGCTTTCCCACTATCCTGGTTATGTCCCATGATGAAAGTAGGAAAACTGAGTTTCTGAAAAGAGGCTGTGATTGACCCTATGAGTGCTGAGGACGACTTTATTTATTATTGTTTGATCAAATCAGCGGAGAATCCACCCCATATTCATCCATCAGGTCCATCAACCTCTCACGAACCCGGGGGAACCAGTTTTCTGAGTTAGGTTGCTTCCTTATCTCTATCTCGATAGTGTTCCAGTCCAGCTCGGTCTCAGCGATCCTGGACATATCCACCAGATCCTCGTCCCTCATCGTGATGGATTTGAACAGGAAGATGTCCTCGGCAGACATCGCATGCACTGTGAGATTGTCGAACTCTAGCTTTGCCCGAGCTCTCTGCATCATATCTTTTGACAGTATCAGGCCATTGCAGACCTGTTTATAGAATATGTCCAACCTTATTCCGTCTTGATTCTCAAGGATATGCTGAGGCCCCAATTGGACATATTCTGCTGATTTATCAGATATTGTCTTCATGCCTGCCTTCTCTGTTGCAGCCATGAACCTCTTCAGGTTTTCATCGTTGTCGAATACAATGTCCACATCAAATGTGATTCCCTTGTAGCCGCGAAGAACCATGGCCAGGCCACCGATCAGGTACACTGTTGTTTCAGCTTCAAGGTGCTTGGAGATATCTTCCAGTACAGGCATCAGTTCATCTTCGCCATATTTCTTTCTCTCTGTCATCCACTCACCAACTCCTTGATAACCGTCTTCTTCCCATACTTGCCGGCATAGGCAAAGAATGCTTCATCATTCAGATGCCTAAGTCTTTGGCTTATGAGTCTTTTTATTCGGGGATTGTAAGGGTCAACGAACAGAGCCTGCATAAATGCTTCTTCTTCAGATATTTCAATATCTTCATGCCCATAGTAATAGTAATTCTGGGTGTGGGCCAAACCAGACTTGAGTTCACCCAAGCGAGTGAGGCCAGCTGGAAGGGCATCCTGGTCCTCGAGCTTTGTGTTCATTGAGAACATGAACTCATCCCTCCATTGCCAGACTATGACAGCCTCCGGGTATTTCTCCCTCATTAAACTGAGATTCTTATGTTCATTGTATTTTCTCAGAAAGTCTGAAAGAAGTTTGAACCTCGGGTTCAGTTGATAATTTGACTTGTCTTGTAGAGCCACACCCATGCGCTTCCATCTTGGAAGGAGGCCTTTGACTGTTCTTAATGATAACGAGGTTCTTGTGGCTAATTCTTTCGCAGAATAGCCGGGCTTTAGTAATAATGGCAATATTGCCAGGCCAGAGCCTGAGAACAATGTCTCGAGATTGAGCATCGGTTGCTCTGCTATCAGCAAAGATAGAGATTCTCCCAAGGGGGTCTTTGAAAGATAAACAAGCTTGTGAGTTCCTTTTCTTTCTTTTGTTACCAGGCCCATTGCTTCCAGATGTTTCACCAACTCGGACACATGGTTCGTGGACTTTGATAGGTCTGAGGCAAGCTCGGACAGGGTGAGATATCTGCCCTGAAGTGTTTGTAATAACCGGACCTCGGTTTTTCTCAAAGACCATCTTGTTTCTTTCATGTGAGTGCAAGAAAACCGAGATAGTATATAAGGACTTCGGTTATTTTGCACTGATATTCTTAATTATTAAGAAATGTAATACTTATAGTATTACATTTATTTTACCCAGTACCGTATATTATAAAATAATATACGGGTAGTGGACACATATTTATTTCGTTATATAGTAAGAGGACAGTTCATCACGTGTATTTCCCCTCTTCTTTTTGTTCAGCATTCCCTGGCTCTGCATTATTTTTCTGTAATTGGCTGTGAAGCAAAATATCTTTGTTCGAACCCTTCTCTATTATATACCACTACCAGTTAGCTGCGCTTCCGCATCTACTCGGGAGAAAGGGCATCTGGCAGTATATCGAACACATTGTTCGAACATTTCGCTTTTTCGTTGGCAATCACGCTTGGTTGTCCAGGTGCTTGAAATCAAGAGGCGAAATAAATGAAAACATTTGAAGAGCTTGGCTTAACCAGTACTCTACTTAGGTCGATCGACATGCTGGGGTTCAAAGAACCAACAAAGATACAGAACGATTCCATACCATATATTCTGAAAGGATATGACCTGATCGGAGAATCCGAAACAGGCTCCGGGAAAACATTGGCCTTCGGCTGCGGGATCATTGAAAAATGCACCCGAGATGGGGGCGTGCAGGCACTTGTTCTCACTCCTACAAGGGAATTGGCAGACCAGGTTAAGAATGCGTTGAAAGAGATTACTTTCAAACCCCGATTGAACATCGTCGCTGTCTTTGGTGGAACTTCCATAAATAATCAAATTAAAAACCTCAAGCGAGCGAATGTCATTGTCGCCACACCTGGAAGGCTTCTGGACCACATTGATAGAGGAACAGTCGATCTCAGCCATGTGAAATTACTCGTCATGGACGAGGCAGATCGCATGTTCGACATGGGGTTCATCGACGATGTGAAGAAGATCATTAGACAATGCCCGGGCAAGCGTCAGACCTTATTCTTTTCAGCCACAATTACCAAGGAAGTGAAAAAGCTGGCCAACCAGCACATGGTGGACCCGAAAATAGTCCATGCGGGAAATATCGTGGACCCGACCAAGCTCAAGCAGATCACTGTCAGAGCCTCCAAGAATAAGAAATTCTCGCTTTTAACTCATATCCTCCAGAAGGAAGAAAAGCCACTGGCAATGGTGTTTTGCAATACCCGCCATCTCTCGGATTATGTGGATAAGAATCTGCGGTCCAATGGAATTAGAGCGGCTGCGATCCATGGAGGGCTTACTCAGAACGCGCGTCTCAAGGCGATTAACAGGTTCAATTCCCATGAAGTGAATGTCCTGGTTTGTACGGATGTGGCTGCCCGTGGACTCAATATTAAAAACGTGTCCCATGTGATCAATTACGATATTCCACAGGACCCGAACGATTATGTTCACAGGATCGGCAGAACTGCAAGGGCGGGGGAATCCGGCCAGGTCATTAATATTCTGACGAACTTTGACAAGAATTATATGAAAAAGATTCAGTGGGAGAACAAGACCTTCACCATGGAAGATGTGGAAATTAATAATTTCAAAGAAGCGAAGATCACTGCCAAGATGGAGCAGGGTGGCAGGGATCGCGGAGCAAGATCGGGGTCCCGATCTAGCTCTGGATCGGGCAATAATTGGAAGAGTAATAACAATAACAATAACAATAACAATAACAATAACAATAACAATAACAATAACAATAACAATAACAATAACAATAACAATAACAATGGTGGCGGTTCCAGAAATTACCAGGGAAAGCACAAGAGCGGGAAATCCGATGGAGACCGAAGCTTCAAACCAAATGGTGATAAGCCCAAATCTCCGGATTATAGAACAAGATCCGGCGGATACAAAGGCAAATCCAGTGGGAATTACAAGGGAAAGCCAAGTGGTGGTAAGTCTGGATCTCCGGATTACAGAAAAAGATCTGGCGGATATAAGGGTAAATCTGGTGGGAATTACAAGAAAGGTGGCGGCGGCGGGGATCGGTCTTCGGGCCCCAAGAGCGCGTGAAGGTCGGAATTCCAAGCTACACGAGATTTGAAGAAATAGCTTTTAAGAACACACACTCTACGGAAGAGTACATGTGGCAAAAGCTCAATGAGGGCTCCCTAACTCTTAGGGTTCATATTCAATAATCAAAGCACAGAGTGAGTGTTGATGAAAACAAAACAACTGAAAATCGAGGACATCGAGATCGATGTCCTATTGAAGAATATCAAGAACATCCACCTCAGTGTCCACCCTCCGAATGGAAGAGTGCGCATATCCGCTCCTTCCCGCACTAGTCTGAAAACTCTTCGCCTCTTCGCGATCTCCAAGCTGGCCTGGATCAAGAAGAAGCAGAGGAAGATGCTGGAGCGCCCTCGGGAAACTCCTCGCGAGTATTTGGATCTCGAAAGCCACTATGTGTGGGGAAAACGATATACATTGAAAATTGTGGAAATCGATAAGCCTCCATCTATTGAATTGAAGCACAGCGATATGCTCTTGCAGGTGCGCCCTGGGGCGGATACCAAGAAAAAGCATGCGGTTGTGGAGGCTTGGTATCGAGAACGACTCAGAGAGGCTGCCGTGCCATTGATCGCCAAGTGGGAGATCGAGATGGGTGTGAAGATGGAGAAGTTGTTCATCCAGCGCATGAAGACCAAATGGGGCAGTTGCAATACCACCGCGCGGAATATCCGCCTCAATACGGAGCTCGTTAAGAGGCCGCGCGAGTGCCTGGAGTATGTTGTGATCCACGAGTTAGCTCATCTATTGGAACCCCGGCATGATGCTCGTTTCTATGCATTGGTGGGGCAATATATGCCCGATTGGAAAGTGTATAAGGATATGCTGAACCAGGGGGGGTTGGGGGATGGGGACTTGGGGAAATAGCATGAGGCTGAATTCATAGGTATGTCTTCTCTTTCTCTCCTTTCACCCCGGCCACCAGTTCGATATAGGGCTCGATGGAGCTGGCAAATATCTTGCCTAAAAGGACTTCCTCCACCTGGAAGAAGCCGACTGACTCTTTCATGGCCACATGTATCCTGATGGGCCTTTTCTCCCCTTTGCAGATAGTGACCTTGCTGATCGCCGAGCTAGAATATTTGTGGATATCCCCGACTTTCGATTCGGTATGCATCATCATGGGAATTCGGGCCCTGCCCAGCTCCATATCGCACCCATCGGAGACGAGGATAATTCCCGCTTCCAGGGAGAGGGTCTTCTGATTGCCCATATGCCCGGTTATCCCCTCGATTATGAGCGAGCGTATGACCACTTTCTTCTCCAGATCGTCACCATACAGATCGTCCAGGAACCTCTGAATTATCGGCATCGCCAGTATCGCCGATGCCTGCTCGTGATTGTCCCTACCAACGGACATACCGATATCGTGTAAACAGGACGCCATCATCACCGCCACCCTGGAATCCTGGTAGGAACCGATTCCCTCCACTTCCAGCGTGGTCTTGATCCCGGCCTCGTGCAGCAGATCCAACAACAGGATCGAATTCAGCATCACCTTGCGCATGTGTACGGGCCCATGGTCATTGAAATTGAGTCTTTTAATAGAAACCGAATTCGCATAATCCTGAATATATTGGACTTCCTTATCCTCCAGCAGGGCCTCGGCTATCCTGTAAGACAGAGTTCCTTGCTCCAGCTGGGCGAATATCTTCTTGTGGACCTGCGACTGCTTGGGGGATTTGTGCTTGGGAGACATGGTATCAGGAGAGAATTGGCGGGAGGGGGTATAAGGGTTTGGGGGGGGTGTTGGCTTTTCTTATAACAATATTAATATCGTAAGAATCTCTCTTGGTTTTATCTGAGAGAGGGGAAAATGCAAGCTTCATATGATAAAACAGATCCAGAATCGATAAAGGCCTATGCTCAGGAGTTAATAGGTAAATCTCTATATGAAAGCATATCGATTGACCTGAGCGAGGTAAACACAACGAACAAAGGAAATCTTGGACAAATCATCGAAGATTTTTATTTTCATTATAATCCAAATTCTAATAAAGGGCCAGATTTCTTAGAAGCTGGAGTAGAACTTAAAACATCCCCTTTGAAGAAACTGAAAAATGGTAGCTTTGTATCAAAAGAGCGTCTTGTACTGAACATAATTAATTATGATGAAATGTATGAAGAAACATGGGAGCAAAGTAGTTTTTTATCAAAGAATAAATTACTACTTTTAATGCTCTATCTTTGGGAGGAAGATAAAGGTATACTGGATTATATCTTTAAATTAGCTGATCTATGGGAGTTCCCAGAGCAGGATCTAAAGATCATCAAAGATGATTGGATGAAAATCTTTCAAAAAATAGATGATGGAAAAGCTCATGAACTTTCGGAGGGAGATACATTATTCTTAGGTGCTTGCACAAAAGGGAGTTCGTCAAAGGATCTAAGGACACAGCCAAAGTCAGACATTTTAGCAAAGCAAAGGGCTTTGAGTATAAAGCAGAAATATCTCAATTTCATGATCCATGAACTGGCCAATAGGTATTATGGGCCAGAAGCTAAACAAAAAATGGGGTATGAGTTCGAACGAATAGTAAAGAGCATCGACGAATATAATGAAGGAGAGACCCTTGAAGGTCTCGTACAAAGAAGATTTGAACCATATTTTGGTAAAAGTATAGCGGATCTGAAAGCTGAGTTCGACCTTAATTTCTCACCTCGAAGTAAGCATAAGGCATATTTGATCACAAAGGGAATACTGGGTATTAGCTCTGAGAAAAAGATAGATGAGTTCGAGAAGGCCGATATTGAGATAAAGACAATAGCCCTTGAGAGCACTGGCACACTTAAAGAGAGCATGTCATTCCCTCATATAAGATATAATGATATCATCCATCAAAAGTTCGAGAACTCACCCATTTATGAGAAGTTGACAAAACGATTCTTTTTCGTCATATTCCAAAAGGATGATAATGGCATTAAGAGATTGAATAAGATCATGTTCTGGACCATGCCCAAAAAGGACCTAGATACATATAAAAAACTGTTCAATGATACAAAGAAGAAGATCAATGATGGCGATTATGAGAACTTCATTAAGATATCTGATGGTGTTGTAGGTCACATTAGGCCACATGGTCGTGATAAACAAGACCTGATGGAAACACCACAAGGGACAAAAGAGATTAAAAGGTGTTTCTGGCTTAATTCAAAATATGTTAAGGAGCAGATTAAGTAGTGTTATTTATTCTTGTTAACTTGTTCTGCAACATAATTACAGGCATATACCCCGGCCAATATCCTAATTGGAATATCATCCTTATTCATGATTCCCAAAGCAGGGCCAGATGATCCCAATGTCTTTCCATCGAACTTCTCTGATGGATAGTGCTTATCGACAAGTTGTTTCATTAATTCAAGGGCTTCTTCAGGACCTAATTTATTAGATTTGGACCTACGGCAATAAATCTTCTGGAACATTCCAGCACCAGGTAACTTTCCTTTGAAGGATTTTATAACATCATCTTCGAATTGTTCGAATCCATTAATGAACCTTGACATGAACATTCCCCTTAGATGTTCTTGATCGATAGTACACCATTTTGCAGCTTTACCAGTACTCGTATGTAAGATACATGTCCAAATAACCTTCTCATTTTCGAAATCAGATTCTCGATTACTCAGATCCACCCGGAAACCATTTACCTTGAGATATGGTATATGCATTGAGAACTTGGCATTTTGCCTTCTGGGTTTTGGATCTCGCTTTACATAAGATCGGCCAGTGAGGTCAATGTTAGGAATTGTTCTAGGAAGGTCAATGAATTTTTCAGGTATCTCTAAACCTTCTTTTTTCAAAATAGACTGAGCAATCGCCCGCGACATCATTGGACATACTGCGTTACCAACCAATTTGTACTTAGAAGATTCACTATTCCCCTGAAATTGATAGGTTATTGGAAATGACATTAAGCTTGATACTTCTCTTATTGTTGGCATCCTATAGGATATGTACTCATCACCATCTTTTCTGCCTCCAAATATCATAGCTTCTCTTGTTGAGGCGGAGCGAGTGGCCATTATCGTCCTGCTTGGTCTTTCCATATTCTCAGGGAAGGACATTTTCCCCATGAATCCTTGATCACGTTTCAACCGTAAGGCATTCTTCCATTCGAACTCCTCGATAGTGGTATCATAGAAGTGGTCTGTTAGGGCTTCCCGTTTGACAGTGAACCCATAGCAAGGGTCCTTGATCCGTGCTACATCTGAACCGTTCAGTGGGTCTTTCAGACATTTCAATACCTTAGATATAGTGACCCATTCATCCTTTTCATGAACTTTTTCTGGCAATGGGTAATTCCCACCGAAGAACCGCGTCCTTGTCTGTGGAGCTCCATAATATGCAGCATTCATAACTGCTCTCGTTGACATTTTTAATGCAGTCCTCTTACCCCCAGGTAATCCAAGTTCCTCAAAAGTATACTTCTCTTTGATATGTGGTTCACTCAATGGAACATTCTCCAATACCCAGTACTTCAAAATACTGCCCTTTTTATTCATTTTATAAGCTACTATTCTAAGGTATGCCTCTATCAGTTGTAGGCCAAGTGTCTTGTCAGCTTTACCAGCCTTATTAGAGCCTGAAAAGGCAACACATGGTGGAGAGCCTATCAACACCTCAGTATCTGGGATTATCTCATCAATCTTTTCAGGAGTATCCAGCTCTAAGATATTCATTTGAGAATGTTTGCATTTTGGATGATTAAGTTCATGAGTTTCTATTGCGGGACCCCAGAGATCTAGAGCGAACACTACATCAAATCCCATTTGACGGAACCCCTCGGAGAAGCCACCAGCGCCACAAAAGAAGTCGGCTACTTTCATAGACCCATTATTGCCAAGTTCATTTATATGTCTATCTGTGGCGACATACCCTATCTACGCCAATATAACTCTCAAATGATGTTCCACATAATCATCATATTGGGGATATCTGAGAAAGATATTTATAGTCAATATCTATGATTATTTAGCTATGGAATTAGACAAACAAAAGATAATGGAAGAAGCACTCGGTGTGGACATTATCACCCAGGAGCAATATGATATGGGTTTTGATGAATTATATGGAATCGGTATACTTGATGATTATATAATTAAAAATTTTATTTCATAGGTCAAATAATGCAATAGGCTCATCCAACTATCCTTCTCCACTCATCTATTGCGCTCTCAACCTTATCATCCCCAATAACACCCACAAACTCTAATCCAGGCATTTGTTTTATTACCTCATTTATTAATTTAATTTGCTTTGGTCTATGAGAGCCAGGTTTGTTCATCACTTCATTTTTTACAACTAATAAAAATGAGAGTTTTGATATTGGTCTTAATTCTCCATTTCCGATCTTATAATTATTGCATAAACTAATTGCTTTTGAAACACCCAGTAAATGTTTTGGTTGAAGAGACCTCTCGATCTCAATGGCGAGATAATGGTCGTCCTTATGGGCTAAAATATCTGGGTCGGCCAAATGAACTTTAATAGGATGGTTGTCAGATATATGATAAAAATGTATATCGTCATCCTCGCCATGGGAATTAATTGGTTCCAAGCTAAGCTTTTTCAAATAATTGAAAATATTTATGCGTATTTCTTCATGCTCTACAGATTCATTATCCACTCCACCACCGCCTTCATCCCCCCACACAAACCATCCTCGTCTGCTCCCCCCATCCCTGGTATTTGAGGAACCTTCTTGTGGAATATGTTTCTGTGCGGCCTGTTTCCGGATTGTTTAAAATCACCTTGCCATCCATGATGCCAGTGACAACCACCCAATGCGGAATGCCGATAAACTCGCCCATTAATTTTGAGGAGATGAGAACGATAGGATGGGTTCCACGCTCCAGCTCGGCGCGAATATGCGTTAATTCAGTTTTTATCACAATTTCTTCTATTCCGAGTTTCCTTGCTTCGGCTTTCTGGGCCTCGAAATGCCTGGTCATGGCTTTCACATTTAATGATGGAAAATGTTTCAACACTCCTTTGATGAATCCAATTCCATCCCCATTGGCATAAACCCGTGCGCTGTATCCTTTCTTCAATGCCCCCAATGCGAGACCGTAAGCGCTGGTGGCCTTTGACTCCCCCAGGTTGGCATCATTCCAAAGAGCGACTTCCAGATCAAGATCCAAAGAAAGGTTCGGGTCAAGAGAGCCGAGGACCATGACCAGGGATGCTGGACCGCACGAGTAACCGTATGATTGTTTGTAGAGTGGGATTCCGGATTTGATGGTTTGGTCCGTGGAGTGATGTGCCATGACAGATACTTATGAACGGCTGGTTTTTAATCATTGCCCTGATGAAGCAGATCGGATCAATAGATCTCCGTCCCCCCAAAACCATTATATACTCTAAATCCTATTATTGGGACACACGTCCTATATTTAGGACAAATGCAGATTGGTGATAAATATGAAACTCCACAACATACTGGACGATATGCTGGACTCCAAGTCCAAGATCAGGATCCTGCGTTTGCTATTTCGTTTTCCTGAGAGAGAATTCACCGAGAGAGAGATCGCCAGAATGATCAAGATGAGCCCGAACACGGTCAATCTGGCATTGAACGATCTCCGGAAGACCAATGTGTTCCTTTACAAGCGCATAGGAAGAACACACTCATACAGATGCGATCCAGATTCCGTCCTGTTCCCTTTGTTCAAGGAACTCTTTGGGGGAGAGAGGGGGATGCGGGATGAGTTGATATCCTTCTTAAAAGATGGATCGGAGGGGGTTGGCACATGCATATTGTTCGGTAGTTTCGCAAGAAATGAAGAGAGATTCGACAGCGATCTGGATATCCTTATAATAACGGAGAATAAGACGAATGCCGAGGCTAGGGTCGAGGAACTGGCTGGAGACCTGGCAAGACGCTTTTCCATCACCCTCGCACCGATCATATTCACTACGGGAGAACTGGAGGAAAAGAGACATAAAGGATTTGTCAAGGAAGCTCTTTCAGAGGGCGAGGTCATTGTAGGGCAATCCATACCCTAGAGATGGAATACTTTCACCCTCCCCTTCTTTCGATTTATATACCCTTTTAGACTATTCTATTCAGATGGCCGAGATAAGAACCAGGGCTGTGGATCGCCACATGTTCAAGAATTATTTGAAGAAAGCAGATGAGCACTACAAAGCCATGGAGAGCAGTTATAATGCGGGATTACAGACGGCTTGTGTAGTGAATGCGATCCATTGCGCCATAAACTCCACCGATGCATTGACTGTTTTCTATCTGGGGTTCAGGCATGCTGGTGATAGGCATCAAGATGCTCTTCAGCTCCTTCAGAAGCTGGACATAGATAAACATGAACTCCGATCAAAGAGCCAGCAACTCTCATCCCTTCTATCGATCAAGAATATGGCAGAATATGAAGAACGATTGATGGATGATGGAGATATGGAGAATGCCAGAAAAGCATGTGGAAGATATTACTCCTGGGTGAAAGAGAAATTAGATTAGATATTTGATCACCCCTACCAATCTCAGGCTCCCGCCAGAATCGAGTACGATCACTCCAAAACCACAACAACAACCTCATCAGTGGCTTCCTTGCCTGCACCGTCCGTGACCGTGAGGACCGCCCGGTACTCGCCAGGCCCTCTGAAACTGAAGCTGATGCTCTCACTATGGATGAATACTGTCTCGTTCCCATTCTCCACCATCCACACGAATGATGTAATGCCTTTGTCATCCGATGAGGCCGAACCGTCCAGGATCGCGCGCTCTCCGAATGTGATAGTTATATCGGGGCCAGCGTCTGCGATGGGGTCTTCCTTGTCCGGGAAGATATTCAGGAGTTCGGGAGGAAGCAGTAGGAGTGTTAATATCAATACCACCACTATGACCCCTATTACCCATGGGAGCTTATTTTCCTCGTCCATAATGATTGTTATATAATTCGACGATATAAGATTTATGGAACACGCAGATCCACTAAAATATTCTGGTAGAGCGCCCTGATCCTAATCCTTGGTCAATGCCTTAGCCAGATCCATGAGGATGCCCTCGATAAAGTACTGAAACCCGCCATTTACACCGCGTCTTCCTTAAACTTCAATTGTCACAGTAAATGTCACAGTAAATGTCACAGTAACTCATAGTAACGGGTTGGGTCGGTCTTGCTCTTTGCCACTTCCCTGGCCAGCCCCGCATCCACAAGGATCGCAAAATCACGTTGCACGGTTCTTCTGACAATATCCAATTCTTGTCTGATATCATCAACAGATGCTTTCTGATTTTCTAAAAGGTACATCAGGATCATTTCCTGGCGTTCATTTAATCGAGCCTTCTTCGCCTTCTCTATAATAATTTCTTTTTTGATGGTTGCTTCGCCCCTGTTTTTGACGTCAAGCATCTGAACCTTCAATCCATCAATGAAATATTCAAGCCACGGAGTCAGATCCATGTCTTCTTGTCTTACAGATTGTATTGCGCGATAATAACCTGGCCTACTTGTATCATATAATTCAGAGAGGGAAAATAACCTCTTGAAATCATAGCCCTTCGAGTAAAGGATCAATGTGCAAAGTACCCTGGCAGTTCTGCCGTTCCCATCTATAAATGGATGGATGTCAACGAACTTGTGCTGGGCAATACCAGCAACCAGGACATGGGGAACATCACCCACATTATTGAGCCATTCGACAAATTCCTTCATGAGACCAGGAACGTTCTCTGGGTCTGGTGGAGTGTAAATTATCTCCCGTGTAGCAGTGTTAACTACATAATTCTGTACTTTTCTGTATTGCCCCGGCTCAAGTGTTCCTCCTCTGACATCCTTTACAAGAATATGGTGGACGTTCTTTATCAGACCCTCGGTTATTTCGGTTTTCTTATCCAAATAATCGGATACAAAATCCATAGCCTCTTTATAATTCAAAAGTTCCTGAAGGTCATCTGGTCGCACATTATCAACATGCTCTCCGGTTAGTATTAATTGAGCCTGGTCCAATGTCAATTCTGTGCCCTCTATGTGTGTTGAATGATGGGCTTCAAGGATAAGAGCCTCGCTCTGCATCTGGATTATCCAATCATCATTCAATTTGGCGGCATCAAGGAATCCTCTGGCTCGCTCTATTTCAAGAAGGGCATTATTAATCTTATTGCTGATTGTGAATTTCGGCTTGAATACCATATTCTGTCCTCATAAGTATAACAGTTGTTTGCTCTTAAATTTTGGTATTTGAGTGTGACATATCAGCCCTCACCCAACAACCCCCCACAACCCGCTCCCCATCCCATCCCCCAACCCCATACCACACCTTCACCCCCCACTCACCAGAAGCTGGATAGCCATGAACACCATCAATCCTATGAACAGATATCGGAGCTTATTCGGCTTAATGTGAGTGGCGACATAAGCTCCTGCAATGACTCCAACAGCCGCAGCCAGTCCCAGTATGATTCCAAGTTGGAAATCCACATAGCCTCCAGCTCCGTAAGTGGCCGTGGCCGCGATATTGGAGAGCGTGATGATTATCTGTGAAGTTCCAATTCCAATAATCAAGGGCTGTTTGAAAACATAGACAATGACAAGGGTTATGACAATGCCCAGACCAGCTCCAACAATGCCGATGAGAACCCCACACACGAACCCCAGCCCGAGGCCCAGAAGGATTATTCTTCTATCGACCACGAAGTCCTGGATCGAGCCAGGCTTTTCCTCCTTAAACCGCTTGTCGAAGAACATGAAAGCTATCATGACCAGCATGTAGAGCGCGAATATCTTCCTCAATAATCCCTGGTCCAGAAGTATCGCCACACTGCTGCCCGCCCATGCTCCCAGGATGGCGGGAATTCCCATGATGACGCCCAGCTTTCCTATTACCACTCCCGCTTTCTTGTAATTGTAGCAAGCTGATGCCGAGTCTATCAAGAATATCAGTCTGCCAGTCCCGAAGGCCATCAATGTCCCCATGCCACTCAGAACGAGCGCGGGTATCATGATGAAGCCGCCACCACCGCCTGTGGCATCCAGGAAGCCGGCAAAGAGCGCGATCGCGATTAACATGACCAGGGTGAAAGGATCCACGCGAGGTGGAGTTGTGTGGATGGATTTAAATCATATGGTTATTGGAACCAGGTCACCACTTGCCACGGATGAGGTGTCATTCAGGATCGAGAAGATCATGGAGATGAAATTCCAGAGTTAGCCAATCATCCATCTCCCTCAAGCTCTTCAAGCTCCTCCACATCCTCAATATAATCAAAACTCACCTCTTCCTCCTCACCCACACCATCCTCCGGGCTCTGATCCGGGTCGAGAGCAGCCGCTGACTTCATCAACAGCCTCGTGGTGAAGAATACCATGATCACGGTCCCGATGACCACCATCATTATCGCGGGCAACACCCATGCTGCTCCTTCCACCGAGTAGGTGGAATAATACCATGAACCTAGATTGTCATTATCATCCAGATAGGCGAGATCCTCACTCGGAGTGGAGACGCGCGCCCACATGGTGTACTCGCCTCTGAATTCCGGCGTCCAGGTGATGCTCGCGGTCGCGGTCTCGTATGGCTGGACAACACTGGTACTCCATTGAGACATGTGGATATCCGTACCATCAGCCTCCTTGATGTAGAAGTCCACGATCACATTCACAGCCACATCCGGCCCATTATTGATGATGTCAACCGATATCGTGGTAAGCTGTCCCGCAGCGCCTGTCTCGGGACTGAATGAAAAGGAGGCGGTCTCAAGAACCATGTTGGTTGTGAAATACGCCCTCGTGCCAGCTCCGTCATTCTCATAGGTACAAACTGGTTCCGTATTAGGTACCTGGACCATGATAAGAGAGAACAATGACACAATGCATATGATCAGCGTGATAGACTTCGTACTTCCACCTCGTATCCCAATCCCCGCACTGATATTTGATGTTTCTGATATCTCCGCAACCGCAACCCTTTTCAATGTAGCCCACAATCCACTAATGACAATAATACAAACGATCGGGGAAGTGAAATGGAAGGAATTACACCACCACCAGCAACAATACCATGGCCAACATCAATGCCAATATCATCAACTCCACCAACAATCGATGATCTGATACTGGATTTGGAAATGACAAAATTCAAAAGAAAATCCGAATGCTGGATATTATGGGGTATACTCACATTGGTCTTCAACTTCATATTCTCATTGATAATCATCGTCGGAGGCGTGCTCATGAATGAAGATCGTGAGGAACTGAAAAGACGGAGGGAACTGCTATGGAGAAGGTGAACTCGGCAAGTGACCTGACATTCGATCTAAACCTGCAAAAGTACAAAAGGAAATACCAGTGGTGGATGATAGTCGGGATCACTCTGTTCGGCTTCGGATTATTCATGACCGCCATAATCTTGTTTGATAGTTACTCGAACTTCACATGGATAATAGTGATCTACTTACTGCCATTTATGATCACATCCACCCTGCTGATCATTGGAAGTCTCATCATGCGGCAGGATCATATTAAGTTTAAAAGATTGAGGGGAACACTATATTCAGACCAGGGTCAGGGAAGTAGTGACTGGCTGCGCAGGTAAATGAATAATATTGAAAAATAAAGTTGATGGCCTGGCTTTCACCAGGCCATATTCCCAAGATATTAGCACCCGTCCATCGAGAACTTCTTCCTGCCACTGCTGAACCACCATATTGCCCCCAAAGTCAGGGGTATGGCTGCCACCAGGAGCACGACCATGATCACCCAAAGGCCAGTATCCACCACGTAGTCAAAGGACCATGTGGAGATGGGGGTGTCCCAATTGCCGTCCCAGTACACCTTCAGGATGAACAATACCTGGAAGATGAAGGAGAAAGCATTGCCGGCCTTGGAGGACTTGGAATCCCAATCGAAGATCCCCGCTATCCTGTATTCCTTTCTATACTCCTTAGGAAGCTTCTTCCACCATAGGGCCCATGAGGCTATGCAGATCGCGGCCACAGGTATTCCAACAAGTAGAACTTCCCAGAACGCAAGGTGTATGAGGAAGTCAAAGATATTGCCGACCGACCAACCACTGAGTGCTGCTGGGACATCTCCATTTGCCTGAGCTTCGTGAGCATACCAGAGGAAGACCGTGACAGCTCCTGCGACCATGAGCAAGGCGGCCAGTATCCAGACGCTGACCATCTTCCAATGCCTTTTCATGAATTTCTTTCCTGTATTGTCACTTCCCATATCAGGCACCTCCCTGGGCACGGGCCACATAATCCGTGTAATTCAAGAACATGCCAAGATCCTCGGATGCCTCATTATCATACTTGCTGTACGATACTGCACCGCCTATCAAAGCTATGGGCCAGCATATGATTGCTACCAACACACCTCCGATAAGTCCTAGATCAGTGGCTTTCGCCTGGACCTCGATATCCATGTAGGTGTTTCCCTCATGCTCGTGGACATTGACCGCGAATTTCCTTCTCAGTCCGATCTGGGAATCAAAGGTCTCGCCCTGTATCCTGTAAGGGGACATCCTCGAAACACTGAAGCCCTGCTTGGACCAGTAGTCGCAAATGGGTGCATAAAGGCGATCAGCCTTTATGCCATTGTACATCCTGTATTCTTTCTTCTCGAACAAGTTCATCACCTCGGGGGGTATGGGTAGGCATATCCATTCTGCTGGTCATTGCCATTCTTCTTGAACTCGTCACGGGCCAGTAGGAGAATGATCAATGCAACTATGGCCAATATGGTGCCGAGTCCGAACCCGAATGAGAATATTCCAAGTATGGCTCCGGTTATTGCCAGTGCGTACTTCTGTGTCTTGAGGGCATAATATCCGCCGATGATGGCGAATATCGCGCATATTGAGAAGATAAATCCAAAGAAAACAATGAGTGGGCCCATGCCTTCGATAGTGAAGTTGCCGTCCTCAGAGCCGTAGATATAGGTTCCGCTCCCTTCTGTCAAGGTGAAACTTAGTTCAGTATCATCGTAGATTAATGTTGTGGATCCCATGACCTCATTCGAGCTGGAGCTGTCCTCCATTATGAAGAGATGACGTTCTATTGTATTGTAGCCTTCCTTCTCAATAGTTATGATCTTTGCTCCGCCAGGTACACCCAGCAACTGATAATAGCCAGTTGAATTCGTCAATACGTAGAGATGTGTGTCCTGAACAGTGATCGTTGCATTCTCAATGGGCATATAGTCGGGCCCAGGTCCATTAACATATCCACTAATGTCCACTTGACCTCCGACCATGTCCAGGTTCCCATCACCGATGATGAAGAAACCGCCAGCCATCATGATCACTCCCATGATCAGTCCCAGTATCCCGACTACGATCAGTAGACCGCCAGCCGTCCTGGGCTTATCACTCTTCGTCCTCCTTGGAGGTGGAGGAGGATAATATTGGTAATTGTAGCCGTACGGGGGTTGCTGAGGCTGTGGAGGAGCCTGTGTATGGGTCTGCTCCTTTGCTTCATTCTCTGTATTTGTATTATTATTATCCATTTTATATCACCCTTAACTTGTTGATATCTGCTGTGAAGCCCAGTACGGAGGACAGGTATTCCGCGCTGCCCCTGAACATCCTGGGATTCGGTATTTCGTTCGATCTGCTAGCTCCATTCCCGTTTTGGGTTATTTGATATTTGTCGTTCATCATTTGACTCACCTATGATGAAGAATGGAGCTAATCGATATATAAGCTAAAGAACAAGTTTGACTAAAAAGAGTTTCACAAGTTTCTTTCGATAAGTTTTAAATACAATGAAGGAGGAATTTGGTCTGAATGAAGTCTGAAGGATTTCCCAAGCATTTCTCATTAAGGCACTGGGTAGAGGGACCTCTTGAGGGAATGATGGACCTATCCCGGGATGTGGAGGACTACAGATCACGATTACAGACCATACTCGCCCTGAGCACGATGGTCATGGCCTCCTTCTTCGTTCTTTTGTGTACTTTTATGATCATGGATGCGTGGAGTATAGTATCCGCCTTGCTCAATTCCACTCTGCCTTCTGATACGGATATGCTATTGACATTGATAGCACTGGCCCTGCTTTTCATGGCCCTATCCTTCAGCACGGCCCTTCTGACCCTCCATGTGTGGAGGTATGTGAGGGTGATGCTCAAGAGGTTGGAGAATGTTGAGGAGCTCTTTGGCATGAGTGGGGATATTGAGCCAGAAATTGAAGTGGAAGAAACTGATGTGGAGGACAGTAAGAAAGGACCACACACGGGGCTCTTCAATCTCCTGGGAGCGTCGGAATCCTTCACCAAGGGCCTTGTCCAGAACATGCCGCAGGTTTCCAAGCAGATGAAGCTCGTCAGAACAATGCTCTTCATCATGCCCCTGTACTATCTTAGCATGAGGTTCCTCCTTCCATTGATATTCATGGGCGAGGTAGAAGCCATCCCCTCCAATTCCATAGACATCATGCTGGACATACTGGCCATAGCATTATCATTGCTCGCGATCCTTGCCGGGCTTTTCATGATAGAAGCCCACAGGTTCATGGAGGTCCTCTATGCAAGGATGAGCTTCATGGAGAGCGTGAACAGCGCATCCATCCCCATGATACCAGAAGCGGTCTCTTCCAGGGAAAGTTTGGTGCAATATGTGAAGAACTCGGGCAAATGCTATGGGGGCATTAAAGCCAGTACTTCGGGTGATGGCATCATCCATCACACTTCAGATGAATGTGTCGTCCTGGCCATCGAGGCTTCCGAGCCCCTGACCGTGGACCTTGTGAAAAGGTTCCATGAGAGATCCAGGCAGGCAGTGAAGAAAGCATGCCCTGAGCCTTCCAAAGGGCGGTTCATGATCCTATACACTGAGGAAAGTGGCTTGGCCGAGGATATTGGGGAAGATGTTTCCGACTACATACTGGCCAACCCTGTGATAATGGGTCGTGGCCCGGGCGGAGGCAGATCAGAGACAGTCATACAGTTGATCATTGAGGAGGAAGGAGCCTACGGACTGTTCCCCTTCGTGGAGTGAGTGTTATGACGGACGGGGACAAAAGAAGATACAAAAGCTGGGAACTCTACTCCTGCCTTGCCCTGAATCGACTCGCTGGCGAGCTTAACATCGATATTTATCAAAGCAATATATCCGAGGTACTGGACAAGATATTCGAAGATGGGGTGCCCAGTATTCCGAAGGTGGAGATATCCTTCGAGATCAAGTCAAACCATCAAATGACGAACAAGGTTCTCAAAAAACTTGAGGATGATGGACTGGTGGCTCTGGAAAAGGATGATAGAAAATACAATATCTCCATCACGAAGGAAGGGGTGATGTATCTGAGAAGGTTCAATGCTTATTTCGTTCACACTTACAATGACATCATCCAGGATCATTACAGATATCGGCAGGTCCCACGCTGGTTCGAGATAGAATGATAATAATGATAATAATGATAATAATATCAAAAAGTTAATGAAATCAAAAGGTAAAGTTGATGGCCCGGTTCACACCGGGCCACATTAATTGTTTTTTTAAGTTAAAGTAATTGAACATCACTTTCTCTTGTTGAAACAGTCGCGGCAATATACTGGCCTGCCTTCTGTTGGTTTGAAAGGTACTTCTGTTTCCTGATTACACTCTGCGCATACGGCTTTGTGCATTTCGCGTGGTCCTCTGTCGTTGTATCCCATTGTCTTTACACCTCCCTGGATGTATAAATCACCAATCATGTGAAAACAGTTAACAAAGAAACCTTTACTAATCGCCCAATATGATGTATCTGATTGAATGGGAGTAGCTCAGGGAGTACATAATGGTTCCTACTGTTTTTATCATAATAAACCAAGAAATGACATTGATAGCCTAAATAAACCCGATCCAGTTCAGTGCCAGTACGACAAAGGTACACACGAACACAGCAGGCACTGTGATGATTATACCGATCTTGGCCAGTTGTTTGGCCGTGATATGGCCAGATGAGTATATCAGAGTTATTGGCGGGGTTCCTATCGGCGTGATGAAAGATAGCGACAGCACAAGGGCGACAGGAAGCACCATTATCCTCATGTCCTCCCCCATGGCATTCGCAAATGCCATGAGGATCGGGATGAATATGGCCGCACTGGCCGTATTGCTGAGGAAATTGGAGATCCCGACCACGACAAAGGCGATAAGCAGTATGATGACCAGAACTGGCATGCCGAAAAATACGTCAAACAGGCCGGATGTGATCCAATCCGCGGCTCCTGTTTTAACTATCGCGTCTCCAAGTGCCAGACCTGCTCCGATGATAAGGAACACTCCCCAAGGCACTATCCTCGCATCCTCCCATTTCATTGTTCCAGTGACAAATAATGCAACCGTGGCCAATAAGCTCACGATAGCCGAGCTCATGAAGCTGGATGGGAACCCGAACAATTCGCCAATGCTGGCCCCTGACACCCAGAAGACGATGGTGAAAGCGAAGACGGTGAGTGTTTTCTTCTCCCCGCCAGACATCGGGCCCAGTGATTCATATCCCTCTTTCAAAGAATCGATATTCACTGTAACCTCTGGAATTGGGATCACCTTGAGAATTATCTTCCAGGTCATGAATAGCAGAATGAAGGATGTCGGAATTCCGATTATCATCCAGTCGATGAAGGTCCACGATCCCTGCTCGGCGAAGATGGCGGAAGCCACCGCATTGGGAGCGGAGCCGATGACCGTGCCCAGTCCCCCGATAACAGCTGCGAAGCCGATTCCCAGAAGAAGCAAAGTGGTCAGGCGCTTGGAGCTTTCCTTGTCCTCGACAGTGGCGGAAAGACTTATCGCGAAGGGAGCCAGCAAAGCGACAGTGGCGGTATTCGATATCCACATCGACAGTATGGCGGATACCAGCATCATCGATAGTAATAATTTATCGATCTTGCCCTCGGACTTTATCAGGAAGGGATACAGCATCCTCTTGTCAAAGCCTGTTTTGTGCACGGCTCCCGCGAGCATCACGCCACCCAGTAAAAGATAAACAACTGGATTGGCAAATGGTAAAAGAGCCTCGCTGGTCTCGAATATTCCGAAGGCAGTTAGAAGAACTGGCACCAGCAGGGCAGTGACCGGAAGCGGTATGGCTTCGGTGGTCCAGAGTAGGGCGACCCCGACGAATATGGCGAGGGACATGTGGGCTTTGTAACTGATGCCCAGGGGAAGAAGTGCGAATATGGTGAATCCGGCCAGAGCCAGAAGCAATTTCCAGGAATTCCTTGCCGGCGCGGACATCTTGTTCAGGAACTTGAATACCGAAAAGGGTTTGACACTGTAGATCAGATGAAAATGATGGCCGCCTTTGGATTTATCCAACAAATGAAAATGGCCATCCTTTTCCCGGTGGGGTAGGTGGATAAGGTGGTCCTTGTGCTTTTTCGTATCAGAATTGGAAAATGATTCATCAAGAATCGGTTTCTTGGAATCTGGGTCATCGAGATTCAACTTCTCGGAAGGCGATACATCGATCGGCTTCTCGGAAGGCGATACATCGATCGGCTTCTCGGAAGGCGAACTGGCCTCATTCCCATCTTTCCCATCCATGCTGACCTGTATTGTCAAGCAACTAAATAAAATATGACTTCAATTCAACTTCAATATTTATTGAACTATTGATACAATATATAAGTCAATAAGTTATTACCCATGTATAGTAATATTTGAAAATAGGAGAAGTTACGTGACAGAGAAAGTGGATGAGGCAAAGAACAATGCAAAGGGCATGAGGACCTTCACCATGGTGTGGCTTGGCCAAATGGCCTCCATGCTGGGCTCGTCGATGACCATGTTCGGTCTTATGATCTGGGCATGGGAAAAAACAGGGGTGGCGACAGCCCTGGCCCTCATCGGATTCTTTGGATTCGCGCCCGCTATTCTCATGACTCCCATAGCGGGTCATTTCGTAGATCGCTGGAATAGGAAATTGACAATGATCTTCAGCGACCTGGCCGGAGGCATTGGGACCATCATGATACTGATCCTTTACAATGCGGAGATCCTGGAGATCTGGCACCTGTATGTTATCGCGGCCTTCATTGGAATTTTCACTTCCTTCCAGTTCCCAGCCTATTCAGCCGCTGTGACCATGATGATAAACAAGAAGAATTACGGACGAGCGACTGCCATGACAGGTATAGGGCATTCGATCGCAAGTATATTCGGACCCATATCCGCAGCTTTCTTCATCGTGTTCATCGGGATCAAAGGCATAATGATGATCGATATTGCCACTTTCTGCCTGGCAATCGGCATACTTCTATTTGTCAAGATCCCGCAGCCGAAGATAGCGGAAGACATCGGCCAGGGTATCAAAGGCATCTTCAAAGACGCGGTTTACGGTTTCAAGTACATATTCAGTAAGAAGCCATTATTCGGACTTCAGATGACGTATTTCACGACCAATTTCTTTTCCAATATGAGTATGATCCTTCTGGCGCCCATGATACTCGCGGTAACAGCCAGTAATGAGATCGAACTTGCCTCGGTCATGGCAAGTGCGGGAATCGGTGGACTGGCTGGTGGAATAACCATGACGATCTGGGGTGGTTCCAAGGAGAAGAAGATACTGGTGATAATGAGCGTGATCGCCATCGAGGGCACATGCCAGATGTTCTTCGGTTTGGGATCCGAGGTCATCGTGTGGTCGATCGTGGGATTCATTCTTGGCTTCTCGGGACCCTTCGTAATGGGATCGAGCCAGGCCATCTGGCAATCCAAGGTCGAGCCCAATAAACAGGGTAGGGTCTTCGCCGCGCGCGGTTTCATCGCCATGGGTGCGGGCGCTGTGAGTATGGCGATGGCAGGACCACTGGCTGATCTTGTCTTTGAGCCATCCATGACGGGCGGAGGATTACTTGGAGAAACATTCGGCTGGCTACTTGGCACGGATGTGGGTTCTGGAATGAGATTGATGTTCCTGCTTTGCGGCATGGGATCAACCCTCACGGCCATCACCGCTTACAGCATAAAGAGGGTGAGGAATCTGGAGACGCTTGTTCCGGACTTCGACGAGCTTGAGCATGATGAAGAGGGAAAAGAAGGCGAGGATCCTGTGTGTGATGATGAACATGCGAGATCTGATTAAATTGAACTTCAAAATATCCTGAAGTTCAAGTATTTTTGAACAAGTCCAGGCTGTTAAATAGACTTAAGAACATATGAGTTATGTCGAGGAACGATAACATGAGCAAAGAATTTGACTATGACTCCTGGCAGGCGAAAATGATCGCCCTTGAACTAGCCAATGAAGTAGGTAGGGCCATTCTCAAAAGTCTTGCTGATGACCCGAAGACCGCGAGCCAGCTATCAAGAGCTTTGGAAATTCCATTGCCAACGATACTGTTCCATATATCCCGGCTGGAAGAAGCCGGGGTCGTGGTGTCCAAAAAAGCACTGGGCAAACGTTTGCGGGAAGTAAAGGTGTATAGCGTGACCTCGACCCAGATAGTATTCAATATAGGGAGTGATGAAAATGGATAAAAAGGAGATTAAGAGACTGGAAAAGGAGCGCGAGAAGCTCGAGGAAGCAAGAGAAAAGCTCGAAGAAGAACGAGAAAGGCTCGAAGGAGAAAGGGAGCGCATGGAAGCAGAGCATGAAAGAATGGAAGAAGAACACCAGCGCGTACATGACCAGGAGCATTCTGAACATGAGGACCATGAAGGAAAAGGCCATCGTAAGAAGAGAGTGGTCACCAGCAGGGATGAGCTTACCCCTGAAGAGCAAAAGAAGTTGGATGAGGGCCTCAAGAAGATGGATGAAGGCCTGAAGAGGATGAACGAGGAACTGAAGAAGATAGATTTCGACTCGTTCAATATGGACAAGTTCCATGAAAAGATGGACCGCGCCCAGATCAAGATAGATCTGGCAATGGAAGGCATCGATGAAAAGATAGAGAACTCGATATCTGGCATTGAACCAGACCTCAAGAATATTGATATCCGAATTGAAAAGGTGACGAAGAATGTCGGTGTCCTGAACCTCCAGAACATAACCCTGGAAGAACTGGAACAGATGGGCGAGATCAGGAACAGCGGTGTGATAATCGCACCCGAAGAATTGATTGGAAAGATATCGGCCAAGATCACAAAGAATGTTGGTGCCATCGTTCCCTACAAGAAGGGATGGAGACTCTATTCCGGTCACACGAAGATAGACAATTCCATGCTGGAAGCACTGGATGAACCTATAGAGTTCATACAGACTGGACACCTGGAATTCAATGACGATGTGGATGCCAAGCTATTGAAGAAGATGATAAAGGGCTTCAATAATTACGGGCATATATCCGCATCCGATGAGATATACGGAACCGTGATGGCCAAGTGTCTGGAGAACAGTGGACACATCAGCAAGAAGAGTGATGACGACGACGACGACGATGATGATGACGATTGATCGTCGAAGTGAATGACAGAGGCCGTGCCCAAGGCCTCTGTTCCCATAGATAAAAGGGAGCCTTTACCTCCGGCTCCCCCACCCTTTTCTTTAAGATCTATCCAGATACCAAAGAATATGCTCAATATAGCAAGCAACGAGAGGTCGATGCAAAAAGACCCCTCATCTTTTACTACTACAATTTACGGAAAAGCATTTAACATGAGAACATCATTCCATTGGATAGGGTTATCATGAATTGGCTTGGAATTCTACTGGTATTCTGTTCATTCATAGCACTGGCTCACTTTGTTTTCATCGTCAAGTACGCGGTCAGGACAGAGCTGGTGATATCCACAGCCTTTTTCATCCTACTGATGGCCATCGGGCTTTTCTCATGGGCGATGATGACCACGCTAAGAGGAAGTGGTGGATATGACCCATGGCTCAATATCGCATATCTCTGTTCATTACTGGCCTTTCCAATTTTGATATACATTTTCATTCAAAGGGCGGACAGCCAGTCCTTCATCGTCACCCAGGTCAAAGGCAGAATTCTGCTTTTCTTCCCCGTGATGGTCCAGCTCATCGCCCATTATGTACTTCCCACTGGCCCCTCGAAGTTCATGGACACTGCCTTCATGATCGGGTGGCTGGGAATAACCCTGATGATCTGGTATAGATTATACAAGAAAACTCATGAATTCTCATCACACATATTGAAGAATCAGATGGAGTTCATGCTCTCCTCCTTCTTCGTCGTGCTTATTTACGATCTAATAATCATTTTTCTGATATTGTCACCATACAGCATCGTCCAGTATGGTTTCATCTACGCGATAGGGCTCACGGTCGCATTGCTGAATACCGTGCGTGGGATTGTGAAATATCAGCTGGACACCGGGATCGAGCTCTTCTACAGGCATGGTCTTATCCTGATGGTACGCTCGATAATCACACTCACTATTTTCATCATAATGGAGGTCGTGATACTTTCCTTCGTTCAGGACATGGGAGATTATTCCCACATACTGGTCAGTGCGGGTATCATGATAGTTATAGTATTATCCATCAATATGATAAACGACTTCTCAACGACCATTGTGGAGAGCATATCTCCGGATCTCAAGTGGAGAGAATCACAGATAAAGGAGATATTCGTGATAATGGACAGTGGATTGGTATTGGGCCATGCCAGCCATTATTCCAACGAGGAAGTGATAGACAAGGACCTTGTCGGCGGCATGCTATCTGCTATCCAGAACTTCCTGACAGAGGCCTTCGATGCTTCAGAGAAGGAAACACTGAAGTCCCTGAGAATGGGGGATATGAGCATGCTCCTGGAACATCACAAGAGTATCTCCATCGTGGTATTGTTCAATGGATTTGAGGCCAGGGAATTGAGGGTGGATATCAAAGGACTTTCAAAGAAGATCCACGAAGAGTTCGATGATATCATCAAGGAATGGAATGGCACCATGTCGGAAGTTGCTGGCATACAATCGATCATTGATGAGTTCATGGACAGTAATGAATGATGAAAATACTGTAACTTGGATTTACAGCATTAACACAATTAAGATAATGGCCCGGATGCATGTATACAATTTTTATATCAATAATCCAATCAGGGTGATGGGAGAACAATGGGCAATAGGGAAATAATAATCAAGAAGATAGTTTTGCTTGGAGATTCGTCAGTAGGTAAGACCAGTCTTATCAGACGTTTTGTTCAAGAGCAATTCAGTGATAATTATATCAGTACTATTGGAGCCAAGGTCTCGAAGAAGGTCGTGCCCGCCTCTTTTGAAGGCGAGGATTTCGATGTCAAGATCATGGTCTGGGATATCATAGGTAGCAAGGGATATCTCTCCACCCAATCCAAGCACATTGCCGGAGCAGATGGCGCCATCCTCGTGGTGGACCTTACAAAACCAGAGTCCATGAACAGCCTTGAAAAGTACTGGATACCTCTTTTAAAGGAGGTCACGGGCGGAATATTGCCATCCCTTCTTTTTGCAGGTAACAAGAAGGACCTGGTAGAAAGCCAGGAAGAGATCGATATGATGACGCAGATGTTCAAGGAATTGGAGTCCAAGTACTGCGATGATATCGAAAAACGTGTTGAAGGAGGACATGCTGGCTCATTATTGACAAGTGCCAAGACAGGTGAGAATGTCGAGGACGGCTTCTACAACCTGGTCATAAGCATGCTGGCTGCCAATCCCGAGATGGATCCAATGCACAGGCAGATCGGTGTTTCCAAGGCAAAGAGCATCTACGAGACCGATGAGAGGAAGACCACGAGATCCGTGATGGACCTTATAGTCGTTGATTTGCCACACCTTGTCAAGGCCACCAATAAATCCACGGAGATCCTGCAGGATTGCATCGCTAAGCTGGGCTTTTCAAAGGACCTTCCAAAACCAAAAGACGTGCGTAACTTCATTGATTGTGTATTATTCTCAGCTTCCAAGGCAGGAGCCGATAAGGAAGAGATCGAGAAATACAGAAAGAAGTGGATGAAGCCCCTGGGCAAGATGGGATTATAAATTTAGAGGTTAAATTATGCCAGTTGATGAAACTATTTTGAAAAAGGTCGTCCTATTGGGCGAGTCCGCCGTGGGCAAGACCAGCCTGATAAGGCGATTCGTGGATGACCAGTTCGATGATGATTATATCAGTACCATCGGGGCCAAGGTCTCGAAGAAGGTAGTGCCAGTGAGTTTGCAGGGTAATAATTATGAGGTCAAGCTCATGGTCTGGGACATCATCGGTAGCCAGGGATATGAATCGACACAATCCCGACATATAGCCGGGCTCAATGGCGCGATACTTGTCGTGGACCTCACAAGACCCGAGACGGTCAAGATACTGGAAGAATACTGGATACCATTGCTTACCGAAGTGTCCGGCGGAGTTCTTCCCACCGTGCTGTTCGTTGGTAATAAGAACGATCTGGTATCTGACAAAGAAGATATCGAGGACATGGTCCAGAACCTCAAAGGACTGGAATCCAAATACTGCAAGAACCTCGACCTGAGAAAGGAGAGCGGATGCGGAGGCTGGCTACTCACAAGTGCCAAGACAGGGGCGAATGTGGAAAAGGGCTTCGAGAGCCTTATCAGGGGGATGGTGGTGGAACACCCGTCATTCGATCCTCTGAACAGGCAGATGGAAGAGGTCGTCGCAGAGGGAATATATGCGATATCGGACCGCGAGACCACGCGCTCCGTTATGGATCTCATTGTCATCGACATGCCATTTATCATGCTTTCAACCGATAAGTCCACCCAGATACTTCAGGAAGCGATCCTGGAGCTCGGTTTCTCCAAGGACAGGCCAACACCCCAGAATGTACGTGATTTCACAGATCTGGTTCTGAAGAAGGCAGCGGATGCGGGAGCCAAGCCAGACACAATAGAAGAGTACAGAAAGAAGTGGCTGGTGGAGATTGCGAAGTTCGGATAGTTAAAGAGTTGAGAGTTCGTAGAGTTTATGTTTAACTGGGTGTAGCGGTGTTAATTACAAACTCCATAAACTCCATAAACTCCATAAACTCCACAAACTCCACGAACTCTATAAACTCAATATCAGCAAATCCTCGGCACAGGGTCACCTATCGGTGGCTCCACAACTCGGCGGCCACCGACAATCGTGGTCATCAGAACACCTTTAATCTCGCTACTGGCCTGTCCGATTATACTGGCGTCCTTTCCTTCAGGTGTCGCTCGGAGTGCGGTCAATACCTCATCTGCTTTCTCAGGAGCCACGGCCATGACCGCTTTTCCCTCATTACCGATCTCAAGAGGATCGATACCCAGAAGACCGCAGGCAGTCCTCACGCCTGCGTTTATTGGAATTAGAGACTCGTCGATCTCGATGCCCACACCGGATTTATCAGCAAACTCGTTCAGAGTATTGGCCAATCCGCCTCTTGTTGGGTCCTTCATTGCCACGATACCGCCAATAGCCAGTGCCTTCTCGATCATGTGATTTAGGGAGCAGACATCGCTCACGATATCCGATTCAAAACCATAGCCATCACGGCATGATAGAACCGCAATGCCGTGGTCGCCCACTGTGCCGGATACAATTATTTTATCCCCGGGTTTGACATTGGAATCCTTCAGCCAGCGTATGTGAGTGTGACGGATATTCTTCAATATTTTAATATTAGTATCCAGCCAGTGCGATCGAACGCCTATTCCGGAAGTTGTGACTATCAGCTTGTCGGCCGCCCCTCGCTCCACGACCTTGGTATCTCCGGCCATGATAGGAACTCCAGCCAGCTCGCTGGCCTTGGCGATGCTGTCCATCACCTTCTCAAGAACCTCGGATTCCAGGCCTTCTTCAATCACCAGGCTGAGAGCCAGTGCTACCGGGCGCGCGCCCATGACGGCGATATCATTCACGGTTCCCGCAACAGACAGGGAACCGATATCCCCGCCTGGAAAAAATAGAGGTTTGACGGTGTGGCCGTCGATGGTGAATACGATATCATCTATAATTCCGGAATCATCCAGTGCGGAAAGTGGAACATCGCCCACATCGCCTTTCAATTTGGGAAGTATGTAAGTCTCTAACATCTCCCGCATCTTGTCTCCGCCAGCTCCGTGTGACATCAGTAATTTTGACATAGTGGATCTCTCCATTTCATATTGAGATATTGAATGTTCGAATTTAATTCGCACATTCAATCACCTGATAGGTGGATTGGGATGGTGGATATTAAATTTGTGCGGTTAACCGCTCATCAAGGCGAACATTTAAAACTACTATCACGATTCCCAACCCGGTGAGATAAATGGAATCCAGAATAAAGAGAATCTACGAGAAGTGCGAACACGATAAACCAGATATAGTTGTACTGGCCAATGCCACAGACCCCATGCTGGACAAGACCTTTTTCTACGCAACAGGGCTTGGAAATTCAGGGGTTTTCGAAGGCTCGTACGTATTCTGCTTCCCGGACGGAAAGGTGGAGATGGTCACCTCCATTCTTGAGGAAGAAAGCGCGAAGAAAGGCGACTTCCCGGTTCACACCTTCATGACCCAGGATGAGAGGAAGGAGAAGATCGAAGGTTATCTCAAGGGCGTGGATTCAATAGGTATCAATGCAAAGGAGCTTGTTCACGCGCAGTATATGTTACTAAAGGAACTGGCACCACAAGCGGAATTCATCGACATGTCCAAGGCAGTTAGGGATGCCAGGGTGGTCAAGGATGAAGCCGAGATCGAGACCACAAGGATAGCTTGCAGGATAGCCAGCGAGGCAGCCGAGGAGATTATTCCATTCATCAAACCAGGTGTTAAAGAGAGTGAGATCGCGGCTGAGCTGATCTACCTGATGCAGAAGAGGGGAGCCAATGGACCTTCATTTGACAGCATAGTGGCCTTCCAGGAGAATTCCGCAGAGCCGCATTACCGTGCTGGTGACCGTGTGCTCAAGGATGGCGAGTTCGTTCTGATGGACTTCGGAGCACTTTACAATAGATACGTTTCAGATATTACAAGGACTTATTTCATGGGCCAGCCCAATGAGAAGCAGAAGAAGATATACAATACGGTTCTGGAAGCTCAACTGGCCTCACTGGATATGATCAAGGACGGTGCCAAGGGCGCGGATGTACACAATACCGCGGCCGAGATAATCAATGCCACCGAATTCAAAGGCAGATTCACACATGGACTGGGGCACAGTATCGGCCTTAGTGTTCACGATGGCTCAGGGCTTTCGCCAGCAGTTGATATCACATTGAGGGAAAATATGCTATTCACAGTTGAACCTGGCATCTACATACCAGGCTTCGGCGGTGTGAGGATCGAGGATGATGTCGTTGTCAAGAAGAACGGTGTCGAGATCCTGACAACGGCCAGTAAGGAACTAATAACAATTTAGATACATCGATCCCTACCCAAACCAGGAGAAGCTCCGACCTCCCAATATCAGAGATTCTCCATATATGAACGGGCTCATCTGTTCCTTACCACTCTCTTCATGCGATCCGATCTTGCTGGCTTTGGTCTTTTGATTGGAGTGACTCTCTCAAATATCTCCAGTATGTAGCTCAGCATGCCGAACAAGGCAAGGGCAAATGCTACCCCGGTCATAAGAAGCCCGGTGATCTCCATGGGTACGATTCCAAAAGTCCCGAGGAGGGAGATGAAATATATCACCAGGGCTCCTTTAACAAATATCAATACAGTATTCGGAATGTCACAGTTACTGCTTCTAACTGGCCTTGACATATTTATTAGCAGGTAACCGACCCCGAACAACATGGATATGGATACTGTGGTTATGCCGAATATGATCAGGCCAAGATTGTCCAATAATCGGAAATGCCATAGGCAAACTAACATGATTATCACCATGTAGCCGCGTACAAGCACCTTCAATACAGGGGGAATCTTGAGTTTTTTCATCCATATCACTAATATTAATAATGACTGGAGCGGTATATATGCGTGGTGTGGTGATGACCGGGGAATGCACCAACACACCATTGGAAAACTATAGCCAATGGTGTGGTGTGGGGCATTAACCAATATCCCAGTATTATCTCAGTTGTGGTTCAAACCAATATCTCAGTATTTTCTCAGTTGTGGTTCAAACCAATATCTCAGTATTTTCTCAGTTGTGGTTCAAACCAATATCTCAGTGTATTCTCAGTTGTGGTTCGTGTACCATGCATTGTGCCCTATTTTGCACATCAATATTAAATATGGTTAACTTTTATTCGTTATTTTATATATTAACTAATGTTAAATTTAAGCGCACTTGCATATAAAAGTATCGCATATATTTATATACATCATTAAGCAAAGCTTTAAATATATAATGCGCAATCCCTAAACGGTGTTAACATGACGGTCAAAGTTGCCATTAATGGCTACGGGACAATTGGTAAGCGTGTGGCCGATGCGGTCACAGCTCAGGACGACATGGAAATTGTCGGTGTGGTAAAGAGAAGACCATCTTTTGAGGCCTTCGATGCAGTGAAGAACGGTTACAAATTCTATGCAGCTGCCGAGGAATTCATTGAGGGGTTCAGGCAGGAAGGCATTGAGCCAGCAGGAACTCTTGATGATCTTCTTGACATAGCGGACATAGTTGTGGACTGCACTCCCAAGAAAGCCGGATACAAAGCCCTTTATGAAAAGAAGGGAGTTAAAGCTATCTGGCAAGGCGGAGAGAAGCACGACCTCACAGGCTTATCCTTCAATTCCTTCTCCAACTACGACGATGCTATTGGAGCAGATTTTGCAAGGGTCGTTTCCTGCAACACAACTGGATTGTGCCGAACACTCTGGCCATTGGAAAATGAATGGGGAATAGAGAATGTTCTCGGTGTCATGATCCGAAGAGGAGCTGATCCATGGGATTCGAAGAAAGGCCCAATGAATGCGATCGAGCCAGTTCTGAAAGTACCATCCCACCATGGCCCGGATGTCATGACGGTCATGAAAGGATTGGATATTCAGACCACGGCTGTCGCTGTTCCATCCACCCTCATGCATTTACACTCTGTCGTGGTCAAGTTAAAGAAGAATGTCCCAACACAGGAGGTCCTCGACCTCTGGGAGAGGACGTCTAGGGTCATGTTCGTTGAAGGCAAATATGGAGTCAAATCCACAGCCCAGATCATGGAGATCGCCAAGGATTCAGGAAGAAAGAGATCGGACCTGTTCGAAATAGCTGTTTGGAAGGATGGAGTCCATGTCGTTGGAGACACACTGTATTATTATCAAGCAATTCACCAAGAATCAGATGTCATTCCTGAGAATATCGACTGTATAAGAGCGATGTGCAATATCGAGAATGACAAGTGGGCCAGTATTGAAAAGACCAATAAGGCTCTTAACCTGGAGTGATAAAATGAAAACACCTTGCGAATTCTCAATGTGGTATGTGGTTCCTTACATCAGAAGCCGTGTTGCACAATCAATGGTAACCGATCTTGGCATGAAACAAGCTCATGCGGCCAGGAAGCTGGGTGTCACGGATGCCGCGGTCTCACAATATCTCTCTGGCAAAAGGGCGAAGACAGAGATGGATGAAGAATGGCTTCTGGAAGAGATCCGAGTAACCGCCAAAACTATTTCCTTAGCAGAGGAAAATACAGAGGTAGGTAAAGAGATCTGCAGGGTGTGCAAACTTGTCCAGGACTCCAATTTCATAGAGAAGTTGAACTCCGGAGCCTCATGCGGCCGCTGTCCTTGATATTCCATAAAAGATATTGAGAATGATACGATCGACTCGAAGCTGATAATATCGCTTCGAGTTTTCGGTTATAGCTATATATCAGTTATACATGGGCCATTTCGGAGTTACTTAGATGAGCGAAGTAGATATATCAGTGATCATAGGAGATGAAACCAGAACTCTCAGAGTTCCAACTGGCTCCCTGGTCGAGGATGTCATAAAAGCATGCGACCTCAATGTATCGGCTCAGATCGTTCTAAGGAACAAAATACCAATTCCAACAGATGATCCAGTGCTGGAAAATGATGAGCTCAGGATCATCGAGACATTCTCAGGAGGCTGAAATATGAGTGATGAGCAATCTGATATGAAAGGCATAATGCTGCTATCCGGAGGGATCGATTCCCCGGTGGCCGCGATGATGATGCTGGACAGAGGCCTTGATCTCATATTGCTGCATTTGGACAATCGCCCTTTCACAGATGACCGCGAGTTCAATAAAGTAAAGAGGCTGGCAGCCAGGCTTTCCGAGCTGGCTGGTCGTGACCTCCCCTTCTATGTCGCCAAGCACGGTTTGCTTGCGCAAGCTCCTACTGCAAAGGCCTGCGACAGACATTATCACTGCATCCTTTGCCGAAGAACGATGTTGAGAGTGGCAGAAAGACTGGCAAAGCAAGAAGGAGCTACATCCATAGTCACTGGTGAATCCATGGGCCAGGTCGCGTCCCAGACCCTGAGGAATCTCGCGGTCGAGGAGAATGTTGTCAGCATACCCATACTTCGACCACTTGTCGGATTGGACAAGACAGAGATAATCGAAAGGGGCAGGAATTTCGATACTTTTGACATATCCATATCATCTGGCCTGTGCTGTACCATCGTGCCAGAAAAGCCATCCACCATGGCGAGATTGGAGAAGATAGAGGAAGAAGAAGCAAAGCTGGATGTGGATACCATGATCGACGCACTCATGGACAGCATGGAACTCTTGAAGATAGAATGAGTTGTAGAGTTTATAGAGTTACAAATTGTTGGGTTTCCGCACACTTGAGTTTATAGAATTCTTAGAGTTAACTCAATAAAATCTAATAAACTCAATAAACTTTTAAGCTCATAGAACATATTACCTTTGATGATCATCAGGGACAAGGAAAATGACAGGTACAGTCGCCAGACATTGTATCACAAGGTCGGATGTGAAGGCCAGGAAATGCTTATGGATTCCAGGGCTTTGGTCATAGGCGTCGGAGCCCTGGGCGGCAATATCGCCAATCTCCTTGCCAGGTCTGGCGTGGGGAATATTCTACTTGTGGACAGGGATAAAGTAGAACTGAACAACCTTCAGCGCCAGCTCATATTTGACGAGACAGACATAGGCAAGCCAAAGGCCGAGGTCGTGGCCAGAGAGCTGAAGCAAGCTAATACATCCATCAAGATAGAAGGAAGGGTCATGGAGGTTGATGCATCCAATATCCACGAGCTCATCAAGGAAGTTGACATTGTCCTTGACGGTACGGACAATGTTAAAACTCGATTTCTGATAAATGACGCTTGCGTCCAGCTTGGCATACCGTGGGTTTATGGCGGGGTTGTCAAGGCAGAGGGCATGACCATGACGATCATTCCAAAGACCACGCCATGCTTAAGATGCATACTCCCCAATATACCAGAGCCAGGATCCACGCAGACATGCAATGAAGTAGGCATTCTGAATGGAATTCCCGCGGTCGTGGCATCGCTTCAAGCCACAGAAGCCCTGAAGATCTTGATGGGAAAAGAACCATCAAAAGGACTGGCCTTGATCAATATTTGGGACAGGAAGATGGAGATCGTGGACATCGAGAGAAATCAAAACTGCCAGTCATGCGGGGATGGTGCGATTGACCAGACGGCATCAGCAGATTGTGGAGGCGAATGAATGGAATTCATGATGGTCAAGACCTGTGAGGCAGATGCTTACGATGCGATCCCGAAGAATCTGGCCAGGGTGAATATCAGCAAGGCGATCGAGGAACTGACGAGCGCCGGGTACGAGTTGATAGTAGATGCGGGTGTGATGTGCGTGATCATGAAGGACGAGCTGGAGTATCAATTGTTCTCCAGTGGTAGGATTCTCATGAAAACTCCAGACCTGGACACGGCGGAGAAAGGCGCCGATGCTCTTTTTGCCAATCTTGGTCCAGCATTGAAGGCCTAGAGAATTGATCATCAAAATATTCGATATATCATCACTCCACATTCACATTCTTGTTTATCGTCCTTCTCATCGATAATAACATAGGATGCATGTGTTTTCTCCAGAATTTATTGCCAAACAGGTTCGCGGTCTCGAAATCCGCGTGAATGAGAGGAATATCATTGGCCAGGCAATGGTCACTGATGCTTTTCAATAAGCCAATCCCGATCCCCATGCTCCTGTACTCGGGCTTGATGTAGATCCCGATCAGGTCGATCATACCACAGCCAGCCACAGAAAGATCGATGGTATCATTATCTTCAGCCACGCTCATATTGATGAAGCCAACTGGCTTATCGCCATCCCACGCGATGAAGACATTGCCATCCGAGATGATGTTCAATATCGCAATCTCGGAGATCCTTTCCCTTCTCAGAAAGAGCGGGGCGGAGCGATAGAAATCCCTTGTCTCATCGACAAGCTCGTGCAGGACCGCGACATCATCACTGGAAGCCCTCGTGATATCGATATCCGGATTACCTTCTACATCCACGATTGGTTTGGAGAAGACATCGACCAAATAAGAGCCAAAGCCCAGATCGAACAGCATCCTTTCCAATTCCTTGTCATTTGAAAAGATGGTCCACATGTGATTGAATATATTCTGTTTCACCCATTCCTGAGACACACTGGCATACAGTGAGTGGTATACATCCTGCTTGAACTCCTCAAGGGAAGAATGCCCCATAGTGGGACAGAAGGCCGAACTCTCGCCATTGAAGTCAAATACATCATAGCACAGGTATCCGATCAGTTCATTACCTGATCGGGCTGCCAAAGCTCTGCCAGCATCCACTCGGGATATCAGAAATTCTTCGATATCCCGATTCCCCTGCCGCCATGTATCAGGGAAATTGTCATTATTTCCACAATATCTCTCGTACTGGCTACAGAATATCTCAATGGCTCTATCAATATCTTCCTTCTTCATCTGATCGATCTTGATATCGCAAGTCATTATTGAGACGCCCCATCCAGTTGCTCCACAAGATCGCATGCCTTGCATAATTTGCCCATGCTCGGCTCCCCGCATTTCTCACAATCTATAAGGTTGGCTGGCTTGAAGGCGCTCTTGAGCGGGACCTTCAATTTCTCATAACTGGAAAGAATGGAATGGCGCGTGCCCGGGGTCACATCTTCCAGGTTCGCCATCAACTTCACGAACTCGCCACGATGTGCGCGGTAGGCGTATGGACATTCATCGCCCAGGATGTCCATTTCCTCGATTATCGCGTACAGGGCGCATTCCTCTTCAGGTATCATGCGCAATGGGAGTATTCGGGGTATTAAGCCCGGTTGTGGCCGATCATGCGGCCCAAGTCTTGCCAGACGTTCGACGTCTCCCCGGCAGATGTTCATCAATATGCTGCCAGCAGTGTCATTAAGATTGTGACCAAAGGCTATCCTCGTGGCTTCGATAGCCTTGCAGGCCTTGTTCAGAGCCTGGCGACGGAAGACTCCGCAATAGGTACAGGGTACCGTATCGGGATCCTTGGCAACAGCCTCGTCCAGTGTGTATCCGAAAAGATCTTTAAAACTGATGATATCAAGAGGAATGCCTAAAGACTGGCATTCCTTTTTCGTGGCTTCCAATCCCTTCTCACGGTAGCCGACAATTCCCTCATCCACGATAATGGCGTGAATGTCGATCCCGCTTCTTGGGTGAAACATACCACGTAGCAGACGGAGCATCACCATACTGTCCTTGCCACCAGAAACTGCAACGGCCAGCTTGTCACCGGCTTTCATCCTGCCGCTAGACTTCACTTCTTTGGCCATTCGCTTTACGAAGAATTCCTTGAAGTGATTGCTGCAAAGATGCTGGCTGCTATACCTGACGAATATCACCGATGGCTTTCCGCACCTGGAACAGGGTATCATCGAACTTGGATTATGATGTGAGGTTTAAATCTATTGTTTGGTATCCTCGACATCGATAGTCGTATCTGGATATGTGACCTCTTCAGTCACTTTAGAGTCAGACTCATCAATGGTTTCCTCAGCCGATGCATCATTTACTGGCTCGGACCCCTTACCTTTCATTTTCCAGATAACCAAGACCACTATGACCACCACTACTCCGATGATCATGGCGAGCAGCAGTGTGTTATTGCCATTATTATCATCATCGTTGGTGTCGTCATCATCAGTGTTGTCATCACCTGGCAGTCCATCTGCAACCTCATAGGAAGTGGCATCTGTAAGTGATAATTCATTCCCCCAGTCATCGAAGGCCACTATCTTGTAATAAGGAGTGGAGCCAGGACTTGTATCAGTGAAGGTACGAGCACCAGCTGTGACATTACCGATCTCCGTGTATGTTCCGGTTTCCGAGTCCGCTCTGTAGATCCTGAAGCCAGCCAGATAGTCTTCCGCAATGTAATTCCAATCGATCTGGACATCGCCATCATCCAAAGGTGTCAGAGTGATATCCTGAACTTGTGAAGGGGGCAAAGAGTCCTTCACAAAGAGCTCGGTCATGACATCCGTGGGTGTGGCATACAGACCACTGCCATCGATGGCCGTGAAGAAGTAAGAATACTCACCAGCTGGCAGGTTCAATATATGGCTGTATAATATCGGAACCGTGATGTCAATGCCAGGCATTGTGGACATATTGAAAGGACTATCAATTATCTCATTCCCACCCTTCAATATGTGGAGTTTTGGCTCACCGATATCTGGAAGATACCCATCATCCCAATATAAGATGCTGAATAGGTAATTTGTATTTATGTCTCCCACATTTGGATGCAGACCATCTGCATGATCTGTATCCGAAGGCCAGATAAGCTCAGGAGGCGTATTCATTCGATATGGCACAAGAAGCTCAGTGGCCGCTACATCCAGACCGGGATATGTAGGGTCGTCCCACGCATACATATAAAGGTCATATCCTCCGGCAGGCCAGCCAGTCGTGTTAATGGTGATAGTGAAGTTCTCCACGGATGAGTCCAGCGCATCATCCGCGATACCAGATATTGCAGTCGACCACTTATGCTGGCCTACAGTGACATTGACACCTCCGATATTCGAATTACCAGTCATATTATCAATGATCGTCAATCTGTAAGTCAGGCTCGAACTACTGGAACCGAGCTGTTTGGTCGTCGATATTGGATTTATCTCAGGAGGAACATCATCCAGGACGGTCAATTCCGCATGTTCTGAAGCGGAATTATTGTAATTGAAAGCAGAATCCCAGCCATGTACATGATACTCGAAAAGCCCAGCTTCGACAGGTGCTGGCACACTTCCACTTAGGCTCTCTTCCGTGCTGGTAGGGATATTATCCAGGGTCATATCGATTGATGATCCCCAGTTGTCCACACCAAGCGTGAAGTTCGCCCCTTCGATGTCCGAATCACCCAAGCCAGTATCATTCAGGTAAGCGGATAATGTAATGTTAATCTCGGACACATTGCTGAGCAGGTATGTCAGTTCAGTCTGGCCATTGACAAGCACATCGGAGATCGCGGGTGCCTGCTGATCCGTGGATATCACCAGTGTGGCCTTGGCCACTGGTGTGGAATTGAAATTATCAGCGGTATCATTTCCATAAACATAGATATCGAAGGAACCAGGCAGCATTGTGGTTGTGTCAATGCTGGCCGTCACATCCTCTGAATTTGAATCAAAGCCACCATCCGAGGCGACCATTGGCAGACTGCCAGTCCAATTCTGGTATCCGATGGTGTAATTGGCATATTTGATATTGGAATTTCCAGTTACAGAATCATTGAGCTTGGCAGTCAGTGTCACCGAGGTTCCTGGATAAACACCCTTGCTTGCCAGACCATCCAGAAGTACATTGGAGATATCTGGAGCGATATCATCAATGATCTCCAAAGTAGCGAATTTCTCGGTATTGGTATCATTGTAATTACTGTACTCATCCCAACCGTAGGGATAATAAGTGTAAATTCCAGCCTCGATCGGCTTTGCCAGTTGTATTTCAAAGTTCTCGGTCGAGCTGTCCAGTGTGTCCAGAGGAGGCAAGGTCGTACCTGGCCAATTTTTCGACCCCTTGGTGAAATTGGCGCCAGCTATATTGAAGCCACCACTGGCCACATCGGAAAGCGTCGCACTCAGCCATATGTCTGGGATGGCGGAGAGCATGTACTGTCGAGTAGGCTGGCTGTTTATCTGGGCACCCATTATCCACGGTGCTTCATTATCCGGGATGGATTCTTCAATAGTATACGAATTGACGTTCCAGCCGTCAAGAGATGCTGTTCCATCTCCATCTGCAGCCAAGCCAGCCACATCTATATTGACTGAGCCAGTATGTCTGGAAGGTGCGGTCCAATCTATCAGCCATGTGCGGGTTGCATCCCCATTATGTGTGGCCTGCTTTCCACTTACCTGGACATCGGAATCACCACTGAAAAGAGTGCCTTCAGATATTTCCAGGCTAAAGCCGCCCTGGGTGGTGATGATCGCACTGGCTACAGTGATGGTAAGCGAATATGTCTGATCCGGAACATATTCAGCAGGCAGTCCGGTGATATCCACACTGACAGTGGGATCCGAAGTCCCGTGGCAGCTTCCACCACCACAACTTGTGGCATTGCCCATTTTTCCTGCAGTATATGCACTGGCTGGAAGAACCGCCATAATGCTTAATGCGATGATCACTAAAATTGCCTGGCCCTGTTTCTTGCTGATGCTGAACATGAATACCCCTCTTGATCGATGAAAGATGGTCTAAGGTAATATCCTTTCCCCATTATTTGGGAGCAAATAGAAGTGATCAGCTGCTGATTCACTCGACCTCATCTTCGAGTCCAGTCTGCTCCGGCTCTGAATCCATTGATTCAGCCGGAGCGGGTTCTTCTGCTTCAGGTTCTTCCACAGGTTCTTCCATTGGTTCTTCCATTGGTTCCTCGGTGGTTCCTTCAGCTACCGGCTCATCCTTCTTGCCCTTTCCCTTCATTATAAGAAGGAGAGCAATTACACCGACCACGACGAGTATGAGGATGATGTATAGCCAGTTATTGGCGGGATCATCTTCATCATCAGCATCATCATCGGGATCGTCATCCACATCTTCCACGATGTCATCCAGAATCAGATCCGTGGTAGAATCATCTGCTGTGTAGCCGTCATTCCACTCATCTGGAGCTCCGTCATTATCAGCATCCACGGAGGCCGCGGGGTCGGTCGGGAATGCATCACCATTGTCGCCTGTTCCGTCACCATCTGTATCGGTATCTTCCGTGGAATCTGATGGGAAGGCATCGGCATTGTCTCCAACACCATCACCGTCTGTGTCTGCGGTCTCATTGGCATCTGTTGGGAAAGCATCATCAGCATCTGGCACGCCGTCATCATCTGTATCGGTAGGAACTACCTCGGCCCCAACCGTGTCATCCAGAGGATCCAGATCATCAACATCCAGAACTCCATCGCCATCATCATCAGGGTCCTCATTGTTGCCAATACCATCACCGTCTGTGTCCACGGTCTCATCAGGATCCGTCGGGAAGGCATCGTCTACATCTGGCACGCCATCTGCATCGTCATCGGTATCCGCATTGTCACCGATGCCATCATCATCGGTGTCTGTGTCTTCAGTTGGATCTGTTGGGAAATCATCCTCGGAATCAACCACGCCATCACCGTCATCATCACCATCTATGCCATCATGGTCACCATCGCCATCCGTGTCCAGTAAGAACAAGAGTGTGGCATTATTGTAGGCGATTCCACCATTTCCATCACTCACACTGACACTGACATTGTAATAGCCTGCATCTGTTTCACCGGGATTCCCCGTGAACTCGCCAGTGACTGGATCGATATACATCCAGGATGATCCTGATGTCAAGGTCCATGTTAGAGTATCATTTGTATCAGCATCAGTGGCTGTGAAGTTCATCGAGAAATTACTGCCTGTGTTAAAGGTTGATTCTGAGAAGCCATTTGTCATGACTGGCAGGTCATTGACCCCAGTTATCGTGATGGTGACCGTGGCATTGTCAAATCCGCCATTGCCATCATGGATCATGTAGGTAAAGGTGTCAATCATACTCTCGCCAACACCCAGTCCCTGATATGTTGCATTATCATTCGTTAGGTAAGTGAATATGCCATCTGGATTTACGACCATATTGATACCATTGGCAGTAACTGGATCATTGCCAACTACCTGATATATATCGGATGTATCGGGGTCATTGTCATTGGCCAGAACACCAGAGCCTCCTGCCACCAGAACAGTATCCTCATCGATCGTGTATGCGTCGTCGACCGCTATTGGCATGTCATTGACACTTATCACTGTGATATTGACAGTGGCTGTATCTGTTCTCCCATTGCCATCAGATATTGTGTAGTTGAAGAAGTCTGCTCCGAACCAATTTGCATCTGGCTCATAGGTCACATTCTTGCCAGCATCTATTATTACGACTGCTCCATTGACACCCTGTGTCACACTTATTATTGTTAGATCATCACCATCTGCGTCGGTATCGTTGGCCAATACATCTATCGTATTGACACCACTGTCCTCAGTTGTCATGTATGTGTCATTCGCCGCGATAGGTGGTGCATTGATGGTAACAATGCTCGTAACATCATTATTGGTCATGTCTGGGTCTGTAGTAGTGGATACAGAAGTTCCAGCCAGGTCGAATGTACCACTTTCATTGGCAGTTAAGTTGATCTGCAGACTGGCTGTTTCTCCATTTATCAAGGACACTATTGCCCATGACAGGCCACCTTGCCACAAGATCGTGTCAGATGTTTGATTATTTCCCAGATATATCACATCATTCCCACTTCCCATTAAAGTGACATTGATATTCGCTGCATTGTTTGGGCCATCATTGGTGATGTTCGCGTAATATGTCACCGGATCACCAACATTTACAAAAGATGAAGCTAACTCCACAGTTAAATTAAGATCTGCTGATGGAGTTGCGGGAGTTGGGCCAACTGCCTGAAGGAATGGGTATGTATTTGTCTCATAGATGCCCCAGATAGTTGTGAAGTCCCAGTTCGTGAAGGTTGGCTGGAGCATCATTTCTGAAGTTGTCTGGTCGATTCCACCAGCACTGGTTGCCCAGCCGGATGTTTCAGTGTCCCAATGACAGTCCGTGATGGTGCTAGCCCAATTGACCCCTGCAAATCCGCCGGTCTCAGTATTACCAGTTACCAGACCAGTTGAGTAAGCATTCGTCAATGTGCTGGCTCCAGTGTGATTTCCAACAAAGCCACCGACCCTGTAATTTCCAGTAACATCACTGTGGCTGTAGCTGTCGATTATATCACCATCTGCTGCCATATGTCCATTATGACCAACAAAGCCACCGACATTGTATCCGGAAGCTGTCACGGTACCATCTGAATAACTTCTCTCAATGAGTCCTGTGTTACGACCGACAAAGCCGCCGAGGGTTCCACTTCCAATGACATCACCATGCGCACTGGAGTTCTGGATAACTCCCAGACCCAGATTCTCACCAGCAAGACCGCCTACCCATGAATGTAAATCGGTCACTCCAGTATCTCCATAAGCAGAGCACCAGACTATTGTGCCTTCATTTCTGCCAACAAGCCCACCGATATAATTTCCAGCACCAATTACGGTACCATAAGCAGAGCTGTTAGTCACCATTGCACCAGGATTGATATACGCTATGAGGCCACCAACATTGAACTTACCTCCACTGACATTTCCATATGACTCACAGAAGGAAACTGTGGAAGATGACAATAATCCGATAAGACCACCAGTGTTAAAATAATTCTCGCTTGTCCCTGCCATATTGTAAACATCACCATAACTTGTAGAATTGGTAACTGGAGCATCACATAATCCAATTAGACCACCAGTATTGTTCTTGTAACCGATCACAGCCCCATTGAATTCACTGCTCTCAACAGATCCAGCTACAAGCCATCCGATAAGACCACCAACGTTATCGCCAGTTCCATTGACAAGACCGTGTGATTCTGAGCCTATAACGGTTCCTTGTGAATATCCGACAAGGCCACCAGTATTTCCAACCCCTGTTGCATTGGCATAGGAGAAACACGCATTCACAGTTCCGCCGTCCAGTGTTCCGATAAGGCCGCCGACATCCGTTGTGCCCGATCCAGATACGTTCTTGAAAGATGTGCAGTTATTGATTGAGCCTGAACTGTCGTAACCGACTATTCCTCCGACATAATCTATTCCTGTGACATCAGCATACGATGTGCTGCCATTGACATATCCATATCCGGAGGAGCCGTCATTGTAGCCAACGATGCCACCAACGCAGACATCGGTTGAGCTCACAACCCCATAGTTGATGGAATCATGTACTGATCCATAGCTCTGGCCTACAATACCGCCAGCCGAATTATCTCCCTGTACTGGGCCGTAATTGATGGAGTCTGCGACAATTCCATAATTGTCACCCACGATACCACCGATGCCCATTGTCCCCCCGAGGGTGCAGGTCACATTACCATGGTTCTCTACAAGGGTGATATTTCCATCATTGTAACCTGAGAAACCACCAATATAATTGCTCGAGCCTGAAACCGTCCCAAAGGACTGGCTATCGTAGATGAAACCATAATTGCGCGAACTGAATCCACCGATCCAACCGGTACCTGTGGTATTTCCAAAGGCCTGGCAGTCGATTATCTGTCCAGTGCCATAGTTCATGCATACGAAACCACCGTTCTCATTCCCACCAGTGACATCTCCAGATGCTGAACAATTGATGATGGTCCCGCTGTTCTCGGCAATGAAGCCAGCCATTCCAGGTCTGGTTCCACCGTCAACGATTCCTGATGCCCAGGAATCACGTATGATACAATTATTCTGTAGCAGGCCAGCAAATCCTCCGGACAGGCTTCCGCCTAAAGAGAGAGCTATGTCTCCGGTCGTGGTGCAATTTGCCACAGTACCGCTGCTCATCATTCTTCCGACCACTCCTCCGGTATTGTCCCTGCCAGTTACATCTCCGGTATTGTGGCAATTGGAGATGCTAGCACTGGTGCTGACACCCACGATACCACCACAGACATCACTGGAGGAATGGATGTCACCAGAATTATTGCTCCAGGATACATGGCCAATGCTCAGTTCTCCCACGACACCAGCAACATTGTTATCCGATCCTGATATTATGCCAAAATTAGTGCAATCAGTTACATTGCCCTCATCCATCCTGCCGACAATTCCTCCTACAGAACCCCATCCAGTTACATTTCCATATGATGAACAATTCTCAACTTCGCCATTAACGGCAAATCCTACAATTCCTCCAACAAGATAGAGTGGAGAATATACATCACCATAAGAAACTGAATTCATAATTATGCTATCAGCCTCTGTTGTGATTCCTACAATTCCTCCGATCCAGCCTGTATTGTTACTACTTACATTACCATAGGATATGCAATTATTAATTGTTCCATGCCCTAATTCACCAACGATCCCACCATTCATAGAGCCATAGCCAGTTATTTTACCATATGAGACACAGTTTTCTATGATACCTCCGCCGCGGTTATCTCCTGCAATTCCTCCAACACTCCCCCAATCTGTATCTGTTACATTTACATTCGCGGTACAGTTTTTGACTCCACCACTACTGATAAGGCCGACAATTCCACCACCCCATAAGCTACTACTGGTCACTGAACCATTAGAATGGCAATTATCTATAACAGAGTTACTCACGCACTGGCCAGCAACAATTCCTACACTTTGATATCCCGAAATATTAGCTCCCATAAGGTTAAGGTCCCCAACATAAGCCCCCCAGATTATGCCAAATAGACCATTGAAAAATTCATTCTGGCGGTCTATGAATATATAATTGATATTGTATCCACCCCCATCCAGGCTCCCAGAGAAGGGGATTGTATTATTACCAACTGGCATGAATCCTTTTCCCCCATTACTGGCATTGGTCCCCCACATCTGGGTTGCTTCACTCGTATCGCTCACATCAATATCACTGACCACTTCATAATCTGCTGCCAGGTCCATCTGCATGAGTTGAAGTTCGTGTGAATTGGTAATCTTGGTATCGTATTCCCATCTGAGGAAGGGTCGTGTATCGTTCTCCCACATTATCCAGTCATTGGTGAAATCCCATCCAGCTCCTGTGTATGTTGCCTCGGTAAGCGCCTGGGCGGTCGTGATGCCGGTTCCACCATCACTGGCTGCCTGGCCACTGGTATCAGTGTCCCAGAAGCAATTGATAATGTTGGCACCATTATTGTTATCATCTGCAACAAGACCGCCAACAGGTGTGGATGTGGCAGTTATCTGGCCAGTGCTGTAACAATTTATAACATTAATTACGGCGCCAGTATTCGATCCTATCAAACCACCGACATATTCATCACCAGTGACAGAACCAGTGCTGTAACAGGCCCCTATGTTCCCATCAAGACTGGAACCAACAAGACCGCCAATAAAATCGCCACCTGCCGAGCCAGTACCAATGATCTCGCAATTTGCATAGCAGTCATAAACAGCCGCCATGGTCCATCCGGTTATACCACCGACATACTGCTCTCCCCTGAGTGTGCCAGTGACATAGCAATCCATGAACATGCCCTCGCTAGCTCCGGCAATTCCAGCTATCCAGCCACCACCTGTTATGTTCACATTCACAAGGCCGAGGCTCTGAACATCAAATGTGCTATCAGTGAACCCGAACAGGCTGTTGTAATTGTCACTGGGCCGGTTGATATAAAGATTGGTGATCGTGAATCCCTGGCCATCAAAGGTCCCCTCGAACTTGGCCGTATTTATACCGATCCTATCGAATCCTCCTACCGAGGCAGGACTTGTCCCCCACATACTGGCAGGGTCTACAAGGTCGTCCATCACAATATCATTCATCAAAGTGTAATCCGCAGCTAGTGAGGCGGCGTTCATCTTCATCATCTGTAGCTGATGAGTATTTCTTATTTCAGTATCCCACTCCATCCTTAGGAAGGGTCTTGTATAACCATCGACCATCCACCAGATCGTTCCAAAGTCCCAGCCACCATAACTTGCCTGAGTCATTGCCTGGGCGGTTGTAAGCCCAGTCTCTGGTCCTGCTGATGTTCCCAATCCAGACGTGTCAAGGTCCCAGTAGCAATTGGTCACTGTGCCGCTTGGTAAGTTACCTATAAAGCCACCACTGGTCCCACCAGTCGCACTGCCAGTGCTGTAGCAGTTCTCGATGGTCGTGCTACCTGTTTCCTGCATACTACCCACGAATCCACCAACAAAATCGAACACAGCCTCGGCATCTCCCAACGCATATGAGTCATATATATCGCCAAAGTTGGAGCCAGCGAACCCGCCAACATAGGATGAGGAGCTGTATACGCTTCCTGTGGCATAGCATCGGCGAATTTCACCAGTAACCTGATTAAAGCCAACAAGGCCGCCATTTGCCTGACTGCTTCCAATGACATCCGCCTGGCTGTAGGAATCAAATATCTGGTTATGGTTATTGCCAACCAGACCTCCTACATAACCATCCGTGCCTACAACATTTCCGCTAGAGGAGGATGACGTTATTGGACCAGCGGATGATTGGCCTACTAGACCACCTACACTTTGGGCTCCGAAAACCTCTCCAGAGACCATGCAGTTGTCTATAGCCCCATCATTCTTGATACCCACAAGACCTCCTACCCAGTCATCTCCGGTTATGTCAACATCTACAAGATTGAGATTCCAAACGAGGGATCCAGTCGTCATGATGGATATCAATCCAACAAAATTCTCTGTTGGCCTGTTCATGTAAAGACCTGATATCGTGTAATTCTGACCATTGAAAGTACCTGCAAAGCCTCCTATGGTATCAAAACCCTGGCCCCCATTCCAGTTGACGGTTTCCGAGGCATCGATGTCATTCATCAGAATATGATCCTGGTCCCTGTGGCCATTGATATCCTGCAGGTCAGCAAGTGTGAATATCTGGTAAAGGGCTCTACCCTCATTCCCATCATCCTTACCCTGAACATCGTTCCCTATCATGATGATAAAACTACTGGCTATAAGCATGGCGCATATCAATATAGTGGATATTTTCCTCATATAAATCCCTCAATTTATCCTATGGGGAAGTATATCCTATTAATGGCATTAATAAATATGTATAATATGTTCGCTCGGGCTTATTTTACTTGAATCTTATAGTCTCAACATTGAACTCATCATCCGGAAGCCTTTTCTTTTACGCTCATTGTGCTGGCTCGGGCTCCAAAAGAACAAGTATTCCATTGCAAAAGAAAAATCGCCCTCACCTGCTCATTCGCTTTACTTAAATCTTATAGTTTCGACATTGAACTCTTTATCCTTGCCAAGAATTGTCGGAATGAGCTTGCCCGCATCCCGGATCATCATCTTCTTGTACTTGCCAGCCAGTGTCTTCATATGAGCCTCCATGCCATCCCCAATGACGGCGGCTGTGAACTCTGTCGCAGTTCCACTTGGATCAATAACAAATAGCCTTGGATGGTCGAAGTTCGTCGCAATGAGAAGACCCACTCCCAGTGGCCTTACATCCTTTTTTATTGTGTGCGACCAATAAATCTCTTTTATGGTGAAAAGCATATCATCCACATTCTTGAAATCCTTGTTTCGAAGCTGGTTCAATATCATGGAGCCATCCATTGCCAGACCTGCTGTTCCTATCATGACCTTATCGGATAATCTGTGGATCTTCATCGGAGACATCATTAGTGAATTGCCAGCCTTGGCAGATATGTCCTCAGATGCCATTAAGATACCATCTGTGCATATTATTCCCATGACACTGGCTCCGCGCTTCACACTTTCCCTGGCGTACTCGATCTGATGTATGCGGCCTTCGGGCGAGAAGAAATTATCAGTGTCATAGCCCTTGGATATCGGGCCTATGGTATTCAGGAATTGAACGATCGCCGCTCTGGCTAGCTCTGCCTTATTTCCGAACATCCCGCTCTTTATCACCATGTCCAGATAGTTATCTACCTCATCTGGAATTACAACCCTTAGCTCTGACATCTTCAATACCCCTTGTTGATTTATACATATCATCCGCCAAAACGGACTTTTAACGTATGATAACAGTATGTTAGATGTATTATATAAGGATTTGTGCCTAAAATTGAAAAAATGAGATAATGTTTTGGATATCGAACTTGTATAGTAGTGACCATTACCCGGATATGATAGCGCCAACCCTCTGTATCATATTGGGATACAGATCCGCGGGTACGTTTTCAGGTCCTATCGCCTCCGCCACCATATACCGGGCACATTGAGTACTATCCCCCATACAATAATTCTTCTTGTATAACTGTGCCATCCCAGGTTTATCGGCCATCCTGTCATTGAAAAATGGGCAGGCTTCCAACATCTTACATTCTGACATAATATTCACCCTCGCTCTTCCTATGATACATAATTGATTTTTAGATATAAATAAATTCCTAATTGTGCATAAACTCACACAAACCGAAATAATGAAGACACGAAAATTTATCAGCATTTACTGTATAACGGGGTGTATGACGGGTGAAGGAACGACAAATGCGAAGGAAACCGTATTCGCCAAAATTATCAAGATAAAAAATGATCTGGTATTCGTAGGCAGTTTCCTCTTTGATAACTATCGCACAGTAGTGATGAAGATGGGATATGGAGGAGAGGTGGAATGGCTGCGATTGTTTGGAGAAGGGGAGAAGGATCATGAGGGACAGAATGTAGCTGCCCTGGGCGATGAATTACTGGTATGTGGCTGCTGCGATGGAATAGCAGACCCGAAGGGAGGAAGTGGTTGGAAAGCCTATCTGATGAAGCTGGATGCGAATGGAGAAAAGGTCTGGGAAAAGATATTCGATTGGGGAACCAGCGCCTGTGCTTATTCTGTAGTGACCAATAAAGAATATATCTATTTATTTGGAGAGGTAAGACAAGAATCGGGGAATACTGATGTATTCCTTCTGAAGCTGGATGGACAGGGCGATGTGATCTGGGAAAAGCAATTCAATTGCGGTCTCAATGTCATGGCCAGCGGCCTGGTCATTGTGAATGATATGATGATCATAGGTGGAAGCCACAAGACCCCGGAAGGTTGGAAGTTCAAACACTGGAAGGTGGATGAGAATGGCGAGATAATATGGGAGAAATATTTTGATGATCTGTGTATAATGCACATGGGCACCCTGAAAGATGATATCCTGCTGGCTGGCCAGAAAGGAGTGGAGACCTTCCTCATGAAAATGAGCCAGAATGGAGAAATGCTGTGGGGCGGACTATTTGGCATTGGCATAGCCACTTCGGTCAAAGCCTCAGGGGAGAATATCCTGATGGCTGGTGATGCTGTTGTTGATGGGAAGAATCGACCATCCTTCTTCATAGTGGATGGACAAGGTGATATCAGGGTCCAAAGAATATTCGATAGAGATGGATACTTCGAGGCGGTCATTGGAATAGATAAAGGCCATGTACTGAGTCTTCAAAAACCAAAGCCAGACAATCATGCGGTGATAGTTGTTCTGGATGATAAGGGAGATCCTCTTTAGATCAGAGAATTGAAGCTACCAAATCGGATCGGAGAATTAAAAAAATCATGAGCATTCAGGCCACATATTATGGATATCGATCACCATTATTTCGTGGAGATCAGCTCCTTGGCTCTATTGATCATATTTGGATAAAGATCTGATGGAGCATTTTCGAGTCCAAGTGCCTTGATCACCATGTATCTGGCACAGATATTATAACCACCATTACAGTATTTCTTCTTGTACATTACCGCGATGCCTGGCCTGGCCACCAGCTCATCCGTGAAAAAGGGGCATTTTTCTGTGATCTCACACTCAATTATCCTATGTTCAGACATGTTCTCCCTCTAAATTAACTATTGTTAACGTTGTATATAAATTTTATGGTAATTGGCCAACAATGAAATGGTGGAAATATTCAAAAAAATACCGCCATTGGAGTAAATACTAAAATTAAAATATAAATAATACCGTATTAGCTCTTCTAATCGCGTAGAAATATACCGAATATATGCAATTAGAACCTCATCAATATAATTTAACTGAACTCAAAGCCAAATTAGGCTTTGAGAGTTTGAGGTTATGGCCTTCAATTTAAATTTCAGGTCCTTTAGAATCTGTAATTTAAACGATCATTTTAATACCAAGAATCTATGCCCCTTTTGATACTATGCCGGCAAAAGTAATACTTGGTACGCAGTGGGGCGATGAAGGCAAAGGAAAGATCACGGATCTTACAGCCGATGAGGCGGAGATGGTTGTGCGTTTCCAGGGAGGGAATAATGCTGGCCACACAATAGTTATCGATGGCCAGACCTTCAAATTGCACCTCGTGCCATCCGGAATTCTCAGAAAGGATACTATCTCGGTCGTGGGGAATGGAGTTGTTCTGGACCCAGCAGCTTTCCTCAAGGAACTGGACCAACTGAAAGAGGGAAATGTCGAGATGGGACAGCTTAAAATTTCAGATAGATTACATGTCATTATGCCGTATCACCGCACGATCGACGGCCTTGAAGAGGCGGCCAAAGGAAATCTGGCTGCCGGAACCACCAGGCGTGGCATCGGCCCCTGTTATTCGGACAAGACCGCTCGCTTCGGCTTGCGAATGTGCGATATGATGGATCCCGAAGCTTTCATGCATAAACTGAAAGTCGCATATCCACTGAAAGCCGGCTATATCAAAGCACTGGGTGGGGAAATCGAGCAGACCATGGATGAGATATTCGAGGAATACATGACTCTCGCAGACAGGCTGAGGCCGTATGTTTGCGACGTGTCGGTTCTGATAAACGACGCTCTGGACCAGGGCAAGAATGTGCTCTTCGAGGGAGCGCAGGGAACCCATCTGGATATCGATCATGGTGTTTACCCGTATGGGACATCCTCATCCACGATCACCGGTGGATGTCTAATCGGGACTGGAGTCGGCCCAAAGCGACTTGACAAGGTTATTGGAATTGTCAAGGCATACACCAGCCGTGTAGGCACTGGCCCCTTCCCCACTGAGCTTTTCGATGATATTGGAGAGCATATCGCTGACAAAGGCGGCGAGTTTGGAACCACCACTGGCCGAAAAAGACGTGTCGGATGGCTGGACCTCGTCATGGTGGAATATGCAGTTCGTGTCAATGGGCTGGACAGTCTCGTGATAACCAAGTCCGACGTACTGGCCGGCATGGACGAGATCAAGATCGCCACACATTACAAGCTGGATGGTAAGGACATCCATCATTTCCCTGCCAGTATGGCGCAGGTGGAGAAATGTGTTCCTCAATACCACACGATGGCTGGCTGGCCTGACCTGAAAAAGGAAGAATGGGATGCCATCGCGAGTAAAGGACGCGATGGGTTACCAGAAGGCCTGGCTGCTTACATCACTTTCATAGAAGCGAACCTGAAAGTTCCTGTTGAGATCGTATCTTATGGACCTGGACGAGAAGAGAACATCTACCTGTAATAGGAACAAAACTACCTTAGATTCCTGTCAGAATCCTTGATGAAGAAGGTTTGAACCAGTGCTCCGAATATGAATATTCCAATTCCGGCCAATGCCGCCATCCAGGGATCAGATTGCATGGTCGCGCCCTCTCCAAGACCAGTATCTTCCATAAGTATGACGAATACCGCGAGTCCGGAGAGAATTCCTCCAATGAGGGCTGTAACCACTGCTATGAGATCATCCATGTAATAGTATGATAATCCAAATACGATGAAGAACACGATTATCACGGGGATCCACCAGCCAGCGCCTCCAATGAAGTAGACGATCCCGGCTGCCAGAACTCCCATTATGAGGGCGAGAGCGATCTCCACCAGGGAACCAAAGAGCCAGGAACCGAATATGCCGCCGATGAAGCCGACTATCATGGCCATCCACCAATCCCAGCCCATGATGAAGGATGCGAAGAAGTAAGCGAGGAACCAGCCGATGAAACCACCGATTATCGACATCATGGATTCCCACATTGCCCTTCCGAAGAAGGCCAGCAATAATCCCACACCTAGTAATATCAGACCCAGTATCAGTAAAATTCCTTCAGCCATCTTTTCACCACCACTTTAGCAATGTATTGTCGCGGTGGCATATAAAATTAAGGGGTAATATGAACATCAGAGTCTGAATTATCTACCATCCTTCGAGGGTGGGTTGTATTCGATAAATATTCGTGGCGGGGGCGGAGCCAGGTGGGAGTGGGACGAGTCCTTATTGAGTACCCTCAACCCTTACCTCGCCAGTATCCTTATCCACATGCACCAGGCCAGCGGCGAACCACTGAACCACCATTGGTAGAAGCACATGCTCCTTTGCAAGTACTCGGGATTGCAAAGTTTCGGGAGTGTCGTCAGATAGCACCGGGATCTCCAATTGGCCAATGACCGGGCCGCCATCCACCTCTTCACTCACGAAGTGAACCGAGCAGCCAGACATCTTTTTTCCAGACTCCAGAACAGCTCGGTGGACATTGAGACCATGAAATCCTGGACCTCCGAAATCCGGCAAAAGTGATGGGTGGATATTGATTATCTTCCACTCGTATTTGTTTACAAAATATGGCGTGAACATACGGATGTACCCAGCCAGAACTATCAGATCAATATGATGCTTGTCGATTTCCTCCGCGACAAGCTTCTCATGCTCCTCGCGGGACATGCCACGGTGGTTGATGAGCACGGATTCCGCGCCATGTTTCTTTCCACGCTCCAGGGCATACGCTCCCGGATTATTGGCAATTACAAGAGTGACCTTGCCATCAATGTCACCATCCTCGCAAGCGTCTATTATTGCCTGAAGGTCAGTTCCACCACCAGATGCTAATACACAGATATTGAAGCTCATCAGGACACCATAATGCGAGTTCGTTTAAATCAATTTTGCATTATTTCGTAATAATATGGATAATATATGGGGCAATATATGGAATAATATGCAAAAATGTATATGTCTTTGATAAAAAAGTTTTATATCCTATCGTGTATTTAGGCTTCAAGCTTGTAAATGGGGAGGCCATTTTATGTTCAAGGCAAAGGTAAAACCGGAAGTATTGAAAGAAGTGATAGAGATCATAGCCACACTGGTGGACGAAGCGAAGTTCTCGGTAGGAAAGACTGGATTAGTTATCAAAGCAGTCGATCCAGCCCATGTTGCCATGGTGGAGCTTAACATCAGCAAAGGCGGTTTCGAAGAATACAAGGCAGATGACAATGAGCTCGGTGTGGACATAGACAAGGTCAAAGAGGTTCTGAAACTGGCCAAGCCAGGTGATGAGATCACCATGGAGCACGACGAGGAGAAGAGCCAGATGGTCTTCAAGGTCGGAAATATCACAAGAAGGATGAGCCTGGTGGACACCACAGGGATCTCAGATCCAAAGGTTCCAAATCTCACATTGCCAGTTATTGTCAGCGTCAGAACACAGGAATTGAGGCAGGGCATAAGGGCATCTGAGAGCGTCAGCGACCACATTGCTTTGACAGCGACCCCGGATGGCTTCGAGATGGCATCAGAGGGAGATACTGATTCTGTTGATCTCAAGCTACCAAAGGACTTGTTGGAAAGCCTGGAATGTAAAGAGGAAGTTCGCAGTCTTTTCCCACTTGATTATTTCTCAAACATGATCAAGGCCATCAGTACGGGTACCGCGGTCACCATGAGGATGGGCAATGACTATCCTGTGAAGATCGAATTCTCCATAGCGGATGGAAAAGGAGAAGTAACTTACCTGCTGGCTCCGAGGATCGAATCTGATTAGGCCATTGGCCTCGGCACTGAATAATGCTCGCTTAAAAATGAGCGAGCATATTTCCTATTGTAATAATTTTTATTATTCTAACTTAACATAAGATCGTGCAAGACACCGCATAGTTTTTAACTACCCAATTTATTATCCACTCACATGGAAGAGCCTATATTGCACAATTTTCAACTTATTGGTCGAAAAGAGGAAAGGTCTGCATTTCAAGACCTTCTTAGCAGAATGGTGAAAGGAGAAGGAAGCACTCTTCTTGTTTCTGGAGAAGCAGGCATAGGTAAATCACGACTTATCGAAGAATACCGGAGGTGTGCGAATGAACATGCCAGGATACTGCACGGTTCTACAGATTCTAGCTCACTCATACCATTTGAGATTTTCGCCAGGGCACTTGAAGGCATATCAAACCAACCAATTTTTCGTAAGCAGGAACATACATCTTTCTCGCATGTGTTTGCCGTGGATGGAGCAGGACTCCTACTAGCCCAGGCATCCTCAGAAGACTATGAACTGGATGCGGATATATTTGCAGGCATGCTCTCGGCAGTCCAGGGATTTGTCAGAGATTCGTTCGATCTCAGTGATGGAAAAAAATCAGGTCTTGGCAGGCTTGAATATGGTGATAAGAAGATCATAATGGAGCATGGCCAGCATATTTTTCTAACTGCAGTCTTCGATGGTGCTGAGCACAAAGATATGAAACAACTAGTAAAGGAAACCGTCAAGGCCATCGAGAGCGATCATGGCGACATACTCGAATCCTGGTCCGGGAACATGGAGAAAATCAGGCCAATTGAAGTCATGGTCAATTATCTAGCAAATATCAAATTCCTTGTGAAGCAGAAGCTGGAGGGAGCTACACTTGAGACAGAAAGGCTCAGGATAGCAGGCCAGATATTGGAAATTGTAACAGAACTGTCAAAGGAACAACCAGTGCTTATTCTGTTGGAGGACCTTCACTGGGCAGAGGAATCATCCCTTTTCGTTCTGAACTTCCTGGCCAGGAACATCCGAAATGAGAGGGTCATGATACTTGGAACCCTGAGACCAAATGAGAGCCAGATACTTGATACAAGGCTTGAGAAAATGATAGAAGATGATCTTATCATTGAACAGAAGCTTAATGCTTTGAGCTCTGAAGAGGTCGTTTCCCTGGTATCGGAACTATTCGCTGAAAATGATCTAACGGAAGATTTCATAAAGATGCTGGCTGGAAAATGCAAGGGCAATCCATTCTTCATCATCGAGCTTCTTGGACAGATGGTCGATGAAGGTAGCATAGGAGAGAAGAATGGAAAATACACCCTACTTAGCAAGGAATATTCCATCCCCAGCTCCATAGAGGATGTGGTACATCGTAAGCTGGAGAGGCTGGAGCCAAATGAGATCGCACTTGTGGAATATGCATCATGCATAGGCCTTCAATTCGATAGGGGCATAATGAACTCCATCCAGATCATTCCAGACATATCTTCCACCCTGGATAAATTGGCCAGCACCAGGATATTCATTACCTATGATGATCATATCGAGTTCAGCCACGCCCTGTTCCAGGATGTGATATATCAGAGCATGGGGAGCAGATGGAGATATGCCTATCACAAGAATCTTGGCGATCATTATGAAAAAAATCATAATCAGAACCTTGATAATGTCATATATGAACTGGCCAGGCATTATTCGAATAGCAAAGAACACTCAAAGGCATTCGATTATTGTATCATGGCCGGAGAGAAAGCAGAGTCTGAGTTTGCTCCAGAACAAGCATTGGAATTGTATAGATCCGCCCTTTCCGCCCATAGAAATCTGAGACAAAACACCCGCGAGGAGACAACTGTCGATCTTCTGGAGACAATAGGGGATCTCCTGGATCTGGTCAGTGAATGGGATAATGCCCTCCATATGTACGATGAGGCTTTCGGTATATCTAATGATAAGATAATCAAGGCCAGAATGCTCAGGAAAATGGGTGATGTCTATGAGAACAAGGGTGATTTCGATAAGACCTTGAAGGTTCTGGATGAGGCAAAGACCCTATTAGATGACAAGGCTTCCGATGAATATGCCAGGATATGTCACCTTGAAGGAGGCATATATGGTAAGAAAGGTGAACGGGAAAAAGGACTGGCTATCTTACAGGAAGGACTTGCCATATTTGAGGAGAAAGGCGACTCTCCCAGAGATATAGCGATAATTCTGAGAGCTATTGGTCTCTTCCATCTGCGTCTTGGCCAATTTGATCCTGCACTTGATAATTATAATAAAAGTCTGGCCATCATGAGAGATATCGGAGACGAATATGGCATGGCCGCAGCATTGAACAATATCGGTGTTCTATACAATGAAATTGGAGACTCGATCAATAGTTTAGAGTATCATCAACGAAGCATGAAGATCAAGGAAAAGATAGGGGACAAAGCAGGTATCTCGGCCTCACTGAACAATATAGGAAATGTATTTTACATCAAAGGTGAGCTGGATAAAGCCCTTGAGAGCCATCATAAAGGTCTCATAATCAAGGAAAAGATAGGAGATCAATGGGGCTTTGCTGCTTCATTACTGAACATGGGTGTGATCTATGTCAAGAAAGGGGATCTGGATAGTGCTCATGATAATTACGAAAAAAGCCTTATTATATGGGAAAGGATAGGGGATAAAATGGGGTTGACAGCTGCCCTTAACAACATTGCAGAGGTGAATCTCCTAAAAGGAGACCTGGACACTGCGCTTGATTTCTATACCCGAAACCTTGAGATACGGGAAAAAGCAGGAAATAGAAAAGGATGTGCATTGACACTTTGTGGCCTGGCCCTTACAAACATTGGTCTGGGAAACAATGAAATTGCCCTTTCCCAGGCAAAAGAGGCTCTTGAAATTTCCATAGACATTAATGCCATACCAGAAGAAGGAAAAAGCCTCAGGGTTCTTGGCCAAGTTTATAGAAAAATGGAGGAAATCGCTATGGCTGAGGATATGTTCCAGAAGAGCTTACAACGGCTTGAGAAGATCGATAGTAAGAATGAGCTTATATTCACTTATTATGAACATGCCCTCTTGCAAATAGAACAAGGTCAGTTAGATAAGGCTCGTGAAAATCTGGAAAAGGTACTGCCCATGTTTCAGGACATGGGCATGAAGCTATGGGAAGATAAATGCCAGACCGCCCTAGATGGATTATGAACTAGGCACCATTGGCCATTATCAAAAATGATCAATCCATCAATACCTTTTATTACCCCCCAGGCATTTCTGGGCGCGAGGCCGTATATTGGGAGCAGTCAGACTTGGTAAGATAGCACTTCGATGGTGCATGAAATGTAATGTTCCAGTTATCGAGAAGAAGATATGCAGCATATGCGGTGAAGATACCATACCTGTGAGCATCACGCCGCCCGGAGATTTTCGGCCGGCCTTTGATTATGATCTGGAGCTTATTCGAGTTACTATCGATAAGCAGTTCGGAGAAGGTACTGGCGAGGAGATGTTACCCCTTGACAAGATAGTGGTTCTCAATAAATCACCTGGCGTCGACCGTATGGACGAGGTCATTGTGGATGGCCAGGTGGTTGGTACTCATATTTACGAGCCAGGAAGAGGCTGGCGCTTTGTCATACGTATGATGGGCGCGCATTTCATCCTTGACATGTTGACCAAGGGCTGGGTGCAGGTGGACAATGGAGCAGTTCCGTCTATGAGAAAGGGATCCAGTGCGATGGCCATCGGTGTGATGGATGCAGACCCTGATCTTCTGCCAGGCTACGAAGTTGTGATCTTCGACATGGATCGAGGACTGGTCGCAACAGGCAAGGCGAAGATGTCTGGACCCGAGATGGTGGAAGTGATGAGAGGGCCAGCTTTGAAGAATCGCTGGCACGATGATGTTGATGGCTTTGTAAGGCCACCAGGCGGCCAAACCTGGAAGACAGCCGTGCAGGCCAATATTCCAAAGTTGGAGGAAGACATCGACCTTGCCGCCCGTAAGATACACAATACCATCAAGCGTGTTGGCAAGCCAGTCGCCGTATCATTTTCAGGTGGAAAGGACAGCCTGGCAACTCTTTTGCTGGTGCTGGACGCGGGCATCAAGCCCAAAATAATTTTCATAGATACTGGAATCGAGTTCCAGGAGACACTGGATCACATTGACGAGATCATGAAGAAGCACGATCTCGAACTGCTGACCACCAAGGCTGGAGAGGCTTATTTCGATGCCGTGAAATACTTCGGACCATCGTCCAAAGATTTCCGATGGTGCTGCAAGACCTGCAAGCTGGGTCCGACCGCTGGCCTTGTTCGCGAACACTTCCCGGACGGAGTGCTCAGTTTCATAGGCCAGCGCCAGTACGAGTCCGAAGCGCGCTACCAAAAGGGCGGCATCTGGGAAAATCCCTGGGTTCCTGGTCAAATAGGCACTTCGCCGATTCAAAAATGGACTTCCCTGGAGGTCTGGCTTTACATATTTTACAAGGAAGAGGAATATAATCCACTTTATGCACAGGGCTTCGAGAGGATAGGGTGCTGGCTATGCCCGGCAGCTGACATGGCCGAGCAGTCGGAGATCGCCAGGTTCATGCCACGTGCGAAGGAATGGAACACTTTCCTGGAGCAATATGCGGAGAAGAACGACCTGCCAGTTGAATGGATCACCATGGGACTCTGGAGGTGGAAGAAGCTCTCCAGAGGTATGCGGGATTACCTGCGCCAGGAGAAACTGGAGCATCTCATCGAGAAGCTGGACGAGTTCGAGAAGCGCGGCTTCGAACATATGAATGAGGAAGTACCGGATGACATGGCGGAGCGTGTCCAGACCTTTTCGAAGATAACTGGCGGCGAGATCAACGGAGCAGTGATAAGGAAAGCACTGCATTGCGTGGGCTGTGGAGTTTGCCTTTCGAGGTGTGAAAGTGGCGCACTGGAATTAATTGATGGTAAAATATATTTAGATGGGGATAAATGTGTTTCGTGTAGTTTGTGTTTACACCCGTGTCCTGTTGTAGATTATCCTCGAAGATGAAGGATATGGGTGTAGAGTTATTTTCACTCAGTATTTATCAGTAAAATTACTCCGCATCCCTGTCCTGTTGTAGATTATCCAAGACGGTAATTGCCCTTGAACATCTTTATGAACATAAGTATCGACAGAACAAGTATTATTATGGGAAGAATGAAGAATGGCCAGATATACCACGGCATGCCACCCAGGCCCCATGAGAATCCAAAGACAAAAACAAAGGGCAGGAAACTGAAGCTACTGTCCTTTTTTCTGAACAGCAAAGTGATACCATATATGGAGTAGATGACAGCGTTAATGATGAACAATATAAAAAAGTAAGGAGCATCAATGAAGATAAGACCCAGGCAATATAACGCAAATGCCAGAGAGAGAATTCCTGTGCCTATCCGAAGCCAGTCCTTTTCCCCATCCATATTCACAGCCTCCCCGCTACCTTGACAGCTTCCTTCCCAAGCTTTGTGGGCGCGTAGATTATCCAGCTGGCCTGCCGCTGGCCATCAATAAGGCCAGCGTCCTTCAGGATATTGATATGATAGCTGAGCTTGGAATCCGACATCTTGGGGCCGAGCATCTCCTTGATAAGACACACGCACAAGGATTGCTCTGCAAGTGCCAGCATGATATTTAGGCGGAGAGGATCGGACAGAGCCTGAAAGATCTGGCTCTGTTCTTCCAGTTCCTTCTTGCCGGGTAGCTTTTTCTTGATGCCAGCTATGCCGCCCTTGGACTCGCACTGCGTTCTTATCGGATCGGGAATTTCTGTATCCAGATTATCACCATTTCAAGTTTTATTGAAATAACTTTATATACTTCGGACTATTTCAAGTTTTATTGAAACAGATATCGCTTTCAATGTAATATAATTAACTGATACCTGAAGGAGATGGAAGAAATGGACCCGATCCTGGCATTCGCGGACTGGCTGGTATATGGTGTATTTGGGTACGAGGCAGGCACCCACGCAGGCGATGCCATCAATTTTTTCGTCTATGATGTGATAAAAATATTCATACTTCTAATGAGCATGATCTTTCTCGTATCTTACATTCGAACCTATATCACGCCCGAGAAAGCACGCAAGTTCCTGGGCGAGCGCACGGGCATTCAATATAATTTGATGGCGGCCATGGTGGGAGTCGTCACCCCCTTTTGCTCCTGCTCCAGTGTGCCGATATTCATTGGATTCGTAGGTGCTGGTGTCCCCCTTGGTGTTACATTTTCATTTCTTATCACCTCGCCCATGGTGAACGAGGCGGCTGTCGCGGTTCTTGGCGGATCAATAGGCTGGGCGGCCACCGCTGTCTATGTTATCAGCGGTGTTCTTATCGGTACTTTTGGCGGCTACATCATAGGAAAACTGAAGCTGGAGCATCTGGTGGAGGATTTCGTCTATAAAACTTTCATTGGAGAAGGCCTGGATCCAGAAACAATGGCATGGCAGGAGCGCAAGGACTGGGCATGGGGTGAAACTCGAGACATCGTTCTGAAGGTCTGGCCATATATCCTGATAGGTGTGGGGGTGGGTGCGATATTCCACGGATACGCGCCTGAGGGCATCATGGCGGAATATGCTGGCAAGGAGAATCTGTTCGCAGTTCCGGTTGCCGTGGGTCTTGGAGTCCCTCTCTATTCCAATGTGATGGGGCTCATCCCCATAGCGGAATCATTGATAGGCAAGGGTCTGCCAGTGGGAACCGCACTGGCATTTTTGATGTCAGTCACCGCTCTTTCCCTGCCGGAGCTGATAATACTGAAAAAAGTGCTGAAGCCAAAATTGATAATGTATTTCGTGGCGATCGTCACCACTGGCATCATCATCACGGGCTATATATTCAATTTGATATTATGATATATAATGATAAAATGAAATAGTATATGGTAGATAACTAATAGGTAATAGAAAGAAAATGGAGGATCAAAAATGAAGATCGAGATACTGGGATCCGGGTGTGCGAAATGCAGGTCCCTGGAAGCCAATGTGAGAGAGGCGGTCAAGGAACTGGCCTTGGATGTCGAGATAGTCAAGGTGGATGACTTTGCCGAGATAGCGAAGCGCGGGGTTATGGTGACACCCGCTCTTGTTGTTGATGGCAAGGTGCTGTTAAATGGAAAAGTACCCAAGGTCAGCAAGATAAAGAAACTGCTGACCAGATGATCGATCGGCCACCAGATATCGACAAATTGGATGATACAACATGAAAGATAAAGGGAAGAAGAAGGATAAAGAGAAAAAGCCCAGTTCCAATAAGTCTATAATGATCGCATTGGCAATAAGTTTGATAATAATGCTATTGGCGGTCTACGTCTTCACGGATGACAGCACACAAGATCCTTATGTTCCAGAC
>JAEHCQ010000009.1 GCA_020696385.1 Methanobacteriota archaeon
AGTAACTTTTTTCTTAAGCTTTTCACATCATATAAGTCAGAAAACGCATTAATTTTATTAAAGGTGGACATCCGATTTTGATTCAGTATATTTTTCATAAATTCATAATTTGGTCCATCAAAAAAATATTCAGTAATAAGATGATCTATTTGTCTTTCAATTTCAATCATGTCTGTGATTATTTTCCCCCTTAATTCTATGATGTCCTCATTTACATAAATTTCTGGTCTCATCTATTTCCCCTTCCACCACTGGCTACTGACGGGCACACAACTTTTACTGGTTATCGCTCGTCGCTAAGTGAATAGCGAATGGTACTTAAAAAGCATTCGCATTAGTGCTCCCCGTCCTTGCGTTGCTCAGGATTGGCCTCACTTCGTTCGTGCCAACTCTTGAAATTCTGGCTACTCTCGTCACTGCTCTGACGAATTTCTACGAGCGAGGCATCCACGGGTCGCTCGCGTCGATAGATCTGCATATTTATTGAATATAAAATGAACTCGCTCCAGCTCCTCGCTATACTGATAAAACGTTGTGTGCCCTACTCCCACCCTTGCGTCCCTGCGCTGGCCCAATTTTCTGCGAAAATCCCCCCTGCTCGGGACGCTGGCTTTGTTATAGATACCGCTTTTTGTATCTGCTAATTATTCCAAATGCAATTAACAATATGATAAACATGATAGGCAATACACAACATACAGATGCATATTGAAATCCACTCATTCCTTCAGGGATTGTACTGACTCCCGATAGAATCACGAAAAATGTTATAATTATAAAAATTATTCCAATTAATAATACCAATAGCCAACTTTCTATATTATTGGCTTTTATAAGATCTGGCTGTGGAAATGGATATGAATGACAATTATTACAATTCCATCCGTTATTTTCCTCAAAAACTAAATCATTCCCACATTTATGACATTTATGTATTCTTCCACCTCCCTTCCTTACTGGCTAACTAACGGGCACACAACTTTTGTTGGTTATCGCTCGTCGCTAAGTCACGTAAACACTATACATATATATATACCCCGCCCTAATAGACGAGGCTTGTGTATAAGGGCGCGACCCTCGCACGCTTTCGCGCACAATTCGCACGCCCCTACACTTTTCACCTCGCCATCTAGGGCTGGATACGTTAATCGTGACTTACTTTTGCTTCACGGGGGATGAACCCCGTGAAGATCGGATGCCTCCTTTATTTGTCTGGCTTGTGTAGATTTCGCGCCGAGGACGGGACTCGAACCCGCGAAGACTGCGAAATCTAGTTGGTCTTCAGCCAACCGCCTTAACCGGTCTTGGCTACCTCGGCATAGGAAATTATTTATGCCCTTTGTTGCATATGATTTAGTGACTGCGATGTCTAGTTGGTTTTCAGCCATTCGTTGGTTGGCTACCAGGGTTTCCCGCATTCCCTAACAAAAATGCGGACTTTCTTTATAAACCATCATTGCAGGTGAGCGAAAGTATTGTTTATCTCACTTTTTAACAATACTGGCTCTTGTTCCGTGATCATACCTCTGCACAGCAATGTACTTCCCCACGGAAGCCTTTTCTTTTGCCCTCGCTCCTCTGGCTCACCCTCCAAAAGAACAAGTATTCCAATATCGACCAAACAAGTTTGGAAAATAGATGCGCGAAAACACGCATCTAAAAAAGAAAACTCGGGTGAGCCTGCTCACTCGGTTCTCTGTGCGGACACTGCGCCGAGGATGGGATTTGAACCCACGAAGACAGCAGTGCCTCATTGGTCTTCAGCCAATCGCCGTTACCAGCTTGGCTACCTCGGCATATCGATAGTTTTTTAAACCCTTGAAACCATATCATTCATTAGACAGCAGTAGTCTAAATTGGTTTTCAGCCATTCGTTGGTTGGCTACCGGGGTTTCCCGCATTCCCTAACAAAAATGCGGACTTTCTTTATAAACCATCATCACAGGTGAGCGAAAGTATTACCATCATTTCTTCTGAACCACACTGGGCCTGCTCCCATGATCATACCTCTGCACAGCAATGTATTTTTCAACAACATCAAACCCCTGGCCAACACTTCCATGATAGCACCCTGGAGCCCATAGCCCCTTCCGGTTCCAATTTTTCAGATGCGGGAATTTCTTCCTTAATTCCCGCGCACTCTGGGCTTTGATCACCTCAACAATTCTGGACGGTGCCAGCCTGGGCGGGTATTGAATAAATAGATGGACGTGATCGGACGCGACAGCCATTTCCAGGATGTCCACGTCCATGGTCTTGCAGATCCATCTTATCTGCCTTTCGCATTCTTTGGCCACCTTGTCAACCAGCACCAAGCCTCGGAACTTCGGGGTTATCACGATGTGATCGGTCAGCATGCTGGTGGTGTGCCTGTCGTTTCTAACATTTACTTTCATTCATATCTAATAATTCAAAAATGATATATAAGCCCGAACAGAGGGTGGGTGAAACTATTGGAGTATCATGTGCCTTATGCATCAAAGCCCCAGGAAAACAATGGCCATTCCACTCGCTGCGATGGTCCCGCCTGCAATGGCGTGCGTGAACCTCTCGACCTTTTCCATGGGCAGGAAGGAAATCCCGGCTAAGGCCAGGAGTACCATTCCGGTCATGGTCAGGATCGTGACCAGTCCGAATACGAGAGCGACCATCGCCACTCCCCAGGCACTGCTCTGGGCGGCTGGGTACATTAGAATTGGTATGAGTGGCTCGCAGGGGCCGAGCACGAATATGACAAAAAGAACCCAGGGGGTCATCTTCTTTGCTTCCGCCTTTTTGCTGGACTTGCTGATGCATGAATCTCCATCAAGATGCAGTTCCTGGCCATCCTCATGAACGTGCGTGTGCTCCTTCATGTGCACATGATCGTGCTCGTGCACAGATCCGTCCATGTGTGCGTGAGCATGGGTGTGGGGCTGGTTCTTCCAGGCTCTTTTCAGACCCCATGCGAAGTAAACAAAACCGAAGGCGATCAATGACCAGGCGGCGATGTCGCCCCTGGTTCCCTCTACGCCTTCGAGGCTGGTGACCGCGATGCCAGCGGCGATTCCGATGGCTCCGAGAAGTATCGAACCGAGCACATGACCGATGCCGCAGAGTACGGTGATAAGACTGGTCTTTTTCAGTGACCAGTTTCTTGCCTTGCTCATCACGATGAAGGGCAGATAATGATCTGGCCCGAAAAGTGTGTGGATGAACCCAAGAGCCGCTGCTGTGCCTAACAGGATATTTAGATCAGATGCCATCTATATCACCTTATTCGAACCTGTGATAATGACATAGATAATAAATCTTTCACTAATAATAGTTAATGTTAAACATTATTTTACATGCAATACTGTTCAATAGTGACCATAAACTGTAAAAATAATCTCATAGGCAACGGTATTACTCGATATTGAGGTTCAGTGATATCGAATTAATGCAGTATCGTTTGCCAGTGTCTGTCGGGCCGTCATTGAAAACATGGCCAAGATGGCCGCCGCATTCAGGACAGATAACTTCGGTTCTGACTGTCATGTGGCTCAGGTCTGGTTTGGTCGTGACAGCGCTATCATCCGCTGGCCGGTCAAAGCTCGGCCAGCCACATCCCGAGTCGAACTTCGCATCCGAGTTAAATAATTCATGACCGCAGCCAGCGCATTTGTACACGCCAGGGCGCTTCTCCGCGAGGTACTTGCCAGAGAAAGGGGGTTCAGTGCCCTTTCTTTTCATGACATGCTCGCGCAGTTCATCCTCCTGGCTCATGCCGTGCAACACCCGGGGATACTGGCCTTCTCGCGGTAGCGTTGATGGTATTCTTCCGCTTTCCAGAATTTACCAGCTGGCTTGATCTGGGTAACGATCTCTCTGCTGGATCTTTGCTGCAAATCGTCTTTTGATAAGGTCGCCTTCTCTAACTGGCTATCGTCAAAATAGAATATGACCGAACGGTATTGTGTGCCGATGTCTGGCCCTTGTAGGTTGAGGGTTGTTGGATCGTGTATGTTCCAGAAGGTATCAAGAAGTTCTTCAAAGCTCACCTTTTCTGGATCATAGGTTACAAGAGCCACTTCCGCATGGCCAGTCTTTCCGCTACAGACTGATTTGTATGTGGGATTCTCGATGTCCCCACCAGAATAACCTACCTGTGTATCCAGTACTCCCGGGACATTCCTGAATTCTTCTTCTATACCCCAAAAGCAGCCTCCTCCGAACATTGCATTTTTAGTTCTCATGCAATGTCAATTCATTATTGATAATAAATAATATATCCCTAATCCAAAGGTGATTTCAGGCAGTTGAATGCTCAACCTTCCCACTCGATGACGTAAATGAACTCGCCATTATTGCTTTCTCTCTCGATCCTGATGGTTCCTTTCCTGCCCATCAGGCTGAGAATGCCTTCCAGCCGACCCTTGTAGAAGTCCGCCCAGAGTATTCGGTGGGCTACATTATCAGTCCGCATGATCATGCTCAGGCGCACATGATTGTCATCAGACTCCAGTGTTATGAAATCAGCAAGATTGTGCCTGCCAGCTTGTTTCGTGGTTGTGGTGAATATGTTTCTTGGGTGCATGCGCCTGAAAAGTATTTTCCAGCTGGCCTCTCCGATCATCGTGGCCTTGGACATTGCGCAGATGAAGTTTGGATCTCCATCCCCAATCATCATGTCAGTCTTTGCCAGTAGGTCACCGAATTCTTCAAAATCATATTTCTTGTCTGCTCTTATCTCTTCGATGTTCACGCCCAGAAGCTCATAGGCTGACTGGCCTTTTTCGGTCCTGACGTAATTCAATACCTGGTAGAAGAAAATTCCTCTGACCCATGACTTATCCATGATGCAGGATTATTAGCATGGTTTATAATGTATTCCCTCCAAAATCAATGATCATTAACTGAAGCATACCACGGCGGTATAGGTAAATGCTATCATAAATATTATGAAGCCGATCATCATGAGACTTATGGCTATCATGTTCAGGGTTCTCTTTTCATATCCTTTGTTTTTCATATAATGCTCTTTATTGAATATCATGTAGAAGCCAGATATTCCAACTATTATTCCAATGAGCATGATAAGGCTTGGCAAGAAATCACTGTTGCCATGTACATCTGTGCCGATGAAGTCAAATGTCATTATTAAGAATAGCCAGATCATCAATGATGCGATTAAATAATAGTGCACTTTCAATGCTTCTTTTCTGAGATCCATGATATGAAATTCATTTTGACATATATAAAGTTGATTTTGACATGTCAATTAATTGAATGATCCCTTAGCTCTCATTGCCTGATTTAATATGTAAATAGCATATCATAAAATTTAATATGTCCTCGTATATTCCCGTGTCGGGTGCTAATATGTCCGAAAACAGAAAAGATGCAGAATTCATATCTGAAATGCTTGATGATCATACTGAATGGTTCAAGAACTCTATCCCGATGATAGCTTCCGAGAACCTGATAAGTCCACTGGCCAGGGAGATGCTTATGTCCGATCTCTGCGACAGGTACGCGGAAGGACTACCGGGCGACCGATATTATAATGGCAATATCTATGTTGATAAGATCGAGGCCAGGGTCATCGAGATGGCCAAAGAGCTGTTCCGATCCAACTATGCGGACATTCGACCGATATCCGGAACTGTAGCGAACATCGGTCTGCTAAAGGCACTTACACAACCTGGCGATACGATCACCGCGCCAGCATTATCTGACGGAGCCCATATCTCGACCGCCAAGTTCGGGGCGGTCGGTGTCCGTGGTCTCAAAAGCCACACCTATCCATTTGATGTGGACGAGATGAACCTGGACATTGATGGCACACGCAAGCTTCTGTTGGAGATCAGGCCAAAGCTGGCTCTCTTCGGCAGGTCTGTCTTCCTATTCCCAGCACCTCTGAAGGAGCTGAAGGATACCTTTGACGAGATCGGATGTAATGTCTGGTTCGATGGAGCTCATGTTCTTGGACTTATAGCTTCTGGCAGGTTCCAGGATCCTCTGCGTGAGGGAGCGCATGTAATCACTGGCAGCACGCACAAGACACTGCCAGGCCCACAGCATGGAATTCTTATCGCGAATCCAAGAGATGACAAGATGGCCAGGAAGCTGAATTCAGGTATATTCCCGGGTGTCGTGAGTAATCACCACCTGTTCGCAACCGCCGCTCTGGGCGTGACGATCGCCGAGCACAAGGAATTCGGCGAGGAATATTCAGATCAAATTATAAGAAATGCAAAGGCACTGGGTCAGGCACTATATGAGCGCGGAATGAAGGTATTCTGCGAGCACAAGAACTTCACAGAATCTCACACGATCGTTGTGGATGTTCAGGAACTGGGCGGTGGAAAAGAGGTCGCCCAGCTTATGGAGGATTCCAATATGATCTGTAATATGAACATGTTGCCTTGGGATGACAAGCCAAAGAGCCCGAGCGGAATTCGTCTGGGTACTCAGGAGATGACGCGTATCGGCATGAAGGAAAGCCACATGACCGAGGTCGCGGAGTTCATCAAGAGAGTGGCGATCGACAAGGACAACACGACCAAGATCAAGGACGATGTCACCCGCTTTAAATCGGATTTCCAGACCATGCATTATTGCTTTGATGAGGATTTCCCGGCCTACAAAAGGCACAGGCTGGTTCCTAAGTATTGATGCGAAAAAGCATTGTGAGCCAGGCCATTCAAAGGCCTGGCTTTATTTTAATATACTGAAATCAATTATGCTCCCGTAATTCAAGTTCAACTGTAATATTCTTATTTTCTAAATGCTGGAACAATTTTGCACGTTGCTCATCTGTTGATCCCTGTATAGCCGTTTTGTAATAAGCTTCATTGTCTCTCTTGAAGTATAAAACACGTTTGTAATGGTTTACAGGGTGTTTCTCAATATCTACATAGATATACAGTAAATTAGGAAATTTTCTATATTCTACATATCTTATCTTTGTTATATTATCAAATTCTAATCTGGCCTTAGAGTCCTGAAACCTTAGAAGCTTAGGCAATGGGAAGGCCATATGGTCCTTGTATATCTCCATTGACAATCCACTTGATGGCCAGAAGTTATAGGAGAAAAAGATGAAGAATGCCCCAACTACCGTCGGCTCCAGAAGACCACTCAAATTTGGGCGCTGGCCAACTGCATAATTAATAATACTCCAGACAACTCCGGCCAATATCAAGATGCCAAAAATAGTGAAAAGCACTGGGCCAGCATAATCCTTCCCCCTATCAGATGATATTTGATAGCTCATTTCATATTCTGGCATTTCTTTTGCTTGATGTTTATTATCATTGGCTGACATACACTTCCCTCTGCTGAAAATGGATTGTAATTGGGCTTAATATTGTTTTTGGTGTATTATTCATCAATGTCAGGATATCTTGCACTTCTTCTGCAATGCCACATGCAGGGCGACAGCCGTTGGTAAAAGCATGCTCTCGTCCTTCTTGATCTCCCATTCCTCGCCGATAAGTTGGAATGTGTGGTCGGCAGTTCCAGTTATTTTCGTATTGCCAGTGAATCCTTTCCAGACCGTGTCGATAAGTGGGTCGAATTCCTCCAGCTGGCCGAGTTCGAGACTTTTCACATAGAAGCCCGTTTTGCCGTGCAAGGATCCGGGCAATCGTATCAATCTTTTGATATCCGAAGTAACTGGCTCGTCAGTTTCCCCGGCCATCGCTCTTGTTCTTTCCAGTATGAAATCCAGGAATAGATTTCGCACACGATCGCTGGAAAATGCCTCGAGGGAATTGGATCTCTTTATATTGCTGGCTCCCGTATTCTCCACATCTCCCTTGAAGAGTTTGGAATAGATGGTCTCCGCACTGCCCTTGCCGATCCCGTCATGGGCGATGAGTTCCTCAATGATCTCCTTTCTGTCTCGCTCCAGTCCATTGTCCAGATACTCCATAAGACTATGCCAGAACTTACCTTTCCAGCCCTTTGCATCGGGATCCGGCAGGATGTACGTGTACTTGGCCTTGCTATGACCCTTGAACTCGGTCACATCATAGGCCTTCTTGGAAAGGAAGCCAGATATGTCCTTTGCCGGAAGCGTGATGAAATTCACTATCTCCCGCCTCTCATGTGAATTGAGCTTACGAACACTGGGATGCCTGACATGGGCATGGTATCCTCGGCCACCCGAGAAGTAGATACCGATATCTTTCTCGGCAAATCCAAAGTCTCCCATCAAGAACTCCTCGATAAGCTTGATGAATTCCACTTTCACCTGAGCCAGCATCTCCGCATAGGACATTTCCTCCGCTCCGGGAATATGATCTGCATCCAGATCGAATATCAGATCGGCTCCCAACCATGTCTTCTTATCCATGGTCGCGGCTCCTGGCATTTCGTAATAAGCGGTCGAGTGATAAACATGGGCAGGACAGCTGTCTGTCAGATATCTTTTCAGAGCTGGCATGTCATTGAAGCCCATGTGCCGCCTCATCGTGCGGCCTGGGATTATGGCACCGAATTCACGCCGGTCAAGATCGTGTACCATCGGGATTTCGGCTTTCGTGTAATACTCACGAAAGCATCTCTGAACGAACTGGGTGGTTGGAATATGTATGACTGGCGGTGGGCCCTTGTCCTTCATCGTCCTTACATCACGATGCTTGTTTATAACGATTTTCACCCGAAGGCCGTGCATATCTCAATTAACAATATATTGGAATATAAATTGATAGTTTAACACATAAATTCAGTACATTATTTATATCTTCAAATCATATACTGGAGTAGGGAAAGTGACATTTGATGGTCAAGAGGAACTATATCAAGAAAATATGCATGCTGGGTGATGGCGCCGTAGGCAAGACCTCACTGATAAGAAGGTTTGTTTTTGATGAGTTCAAGGATGATTATATCATGACCATTGGCACAAAGGTCACCAAAAAACCTCTGAAATTCATAGCAGACGATGGTACGGATATCGTTCTAACTCTCATGATACATGATATTCTTGGCCAGGCGAAGTTCGAATCTCTTCACAAGAGCTATTATGCGGGCTCCAAGGGCGGCCTGATAGTCGTCGATCTTACCAGGAAAGAAACACTGGATCGCGTGGAATGGTGGTATGATGGCTTTACCGATATCGCTGGCAAGGTTCCAATGACCATCGTGGGGAATAAGAACGATCTTGAGGATGAGCATCAGATGACCTTGCAGGAAGTTCAGGAGGTCGCCGAGACCTTTGGTGCTCGTTTTTACCTGGCCAGTGCCAAGTCCGGCGAGAATGTCGAACGTATCTTTAACAATATTGGCAGAAGGGTCTGCGAATGATCCCTCAAAAAAATACATCACCACATCCGGGGGCAATATAGATGTCCTCTCCGGATAATACCCAGTCATCTCTCGGCAAAGCACTTCAAAGGATATTTCAGCAGGAAGACCTTATTCGGAAGATAGAGGATCAGGACAGTACCAGTTCTTTTTTCATGAGCGATATTAGGCGTGAGATATTATTTCACCTTGTGGGACACCCTTGCGATCATCTAAGAGGCATCGCGACCCAGGTGTCTGTCAAGCCCCCGTCCGCAAGCTGGCATCTCACAAAACTTTTGGATGCAGGAATACTGGGATCCAGCACCTTCAGGAATAAGAAGGTGTATTGGGTGGCTGGCATCATCGACAAAGCGCATGTGGACACCCTGTCCTTTCTTGGCGACAGGGTGGGTCATGATATCATCTTGGCATTGGCAATGGAGACGGATGGCATGAGGGAGAATGCTCTCTATAGAGCTCTGGGGATCAGACAGCAGACCCTTTTCAAGAGGCTTCACGATCTGGAGAATGCAGGTTTGATAAAAAGCACTGGCAAGGGCTATGGCAGGGTGTATGTGGTTGGGGAACTGCTTCATGATCTTGATACGCATTACAGGGAAAATGCCTATGACAATCAACTGGCCTTGATGGAATTGCTGGTGAAGGATGGCCTCAGACCCAAGCTGAGAAAGAGACTTGGCAGTAGGCTGTACCTGGATCTGGACATACCCGGGAAAAAGGAAAAGCGAAAGGTGGACTTCAATCCTTTGGCAGATCTTGATCTTTAGTGCAATAGGTCGAGAACCCCCCTGTTTTCTGGCGGGGTTCGACCTTAATGTAACGCCGCCGTATGCCCATCAATATTATTCACCTGAACTCGAAGCTAAATAAAGCTTCGAGTGTTTGGGTATATGGCCTTTGATTGTAAACATTCAGGCAGAAATGGACTGGCATCAATTAAATAGCATAATGCCGGTCATTTATAGCCTGATAGTTTGCATATATAATATTAAATATTCTCAGTCAATATCCGCAAACATGAAGGTGCTTCATGTCCACAATATCGCGCATATCCCTGGCCTCATGGTGAGGGAGCTTCGGAAGAGGGGCATTGAGGCTGATTTTGTTGAGGATGTGAGAACACTGGACATGTCAAATTATGATATCGTTCATGCCCATTACGCGCTCAATAAGGCCACCATCCGTGCTTTTCTGAAGGCCAGGAAATTGAAGATACCGTTCATCCTTCACTGTCATGGTTCTGATCTACGACTGGTCAGTGCGAGTGGGAGAAAGGACCTGCCAGCATTTCACGCGGCTATTAGTCGATACATCAGAAAAAGGTCCAGCAAGATATTCCTCAGCACACCGGACTTGATAGAGTACGAGCCAGATGGGGAATATGTGCCCAACCCGGTCGATCTCGAAAAGTTCAGGCCATTGCCCAATATTGAAAAATCGGATAATGCCCTGATCTGCGGCCGCTTTCTCAAGGGCTCGAAGGTCTATGAACATATCAAGCCAGACAGGGAATATGATTGCGTCACCACGGTAAATGAGATCGAGTGGCCGGACAATGTGAAGAGGCTTCCTTATGTGGACTATGATGAATTGCCAGCCTTCTTCAATCGGTATGAGGAGATGATCGGAACATTGTGCGATCTGATCAGCATGGCCAGGATGGAGGCCATGGCATGCGGGGTGAGAACATTTACCGACTTTGAAACTGATTTTCTCAAATATTATAACGATGAGAATCCAGACCTGGCCGAGGATCCCAGAGAGTTCGTTATCAGACATCATCATCCAGATATCTGCATGAAAAGGATCGTCGAGGTCTATAATGAATTGATGAAGTGAGCTGCCAGGCTACCTGGGGTGCTTGTATTTGATGAGTTGTATGAACTGCATGAGCTGTTTGAGTTCTGTGGGTTGAACCACAGAACTCACAATACAGTATCCAGCTCTATTTCCTACCCTTTTTCAGAAGCTGTTTGACTATCAGAATATCATATTCCGTTATCGTTTTGAGGGACACCACGGATATTATGAAGATGGCCAGTGATATGAATAGCAACTGCTGAGATCCGATATTTCCCTCGCTCATCATGAAGAAGAAATACATGCCCCCAGTCATCGCGCAACCAGATATGATCGGTTTCCAGATATATCTTCCAATTTTGTATATTCTCTTGGATATGATGTGATAGTTGAGAGCGAACAGAACTCCTTCGCCCATGATGAAGCCATATACCGCGCCCTCCAGTCCGTACTTGTCCAGCATAAGTATCGTGATGATGGTCAGAATTATCGTGGAGGCGAATATGTTCCTGACCGTGATGTCCGTACGGTCGGAGCTCCACAAGGTGGTTTTCATTATCATGTTCACCGTGGTGAAGGGAAGTGCGAATATCATCAGTTTGAGTAGGCTGGTCGCACTCTCGAACTCGGTTCCCAGAATTCCCATTATTTCCATCGAATAGGTGTAAATGATGAAGGTGCTGGGTATTGCGATCAGTAGAGATAATTTCATGGATTTCGCATACATGATCTTCATGCGCTCGGGATGCTCCTTATACAATCTGGACAGCACGGGGAATATCGCGGTCTCGAAGGATATCGGGATCATCAATAGCAGGAAAAAGATCTTCATCGATGCGCTGAACCAGCCTATCTGGAAATATTCGAAGTAAATATATAATAATATGATAATAATATTTGAATAGACCGCGTATCCGATCTCGTACAGGGCGAACGACCTGGACATCTTCATCATGTCCAGCAGTCCATATTCTCCTCTTTGCGGCTTAATTCCGATCTTTAGCGCGATGGTGAAGCTGATGACCGTTTTCAGGATCGAGGCGACGAGAAGTACCATGACTATCTCCAGCAGTCCGTATCCCAGCTGGATGGCTGCCAGAAGTATGGTTATCTGGATAATCCTCCAGAGAACTTGACTTATTGCCTCGAATTCCATTCTCTCGAAGGCTCGGAAGAAAGCATAGCCGAGGCCAGATAGCTTGTCAAATGTGCAGATCATGCCTGCGAAAAGGATGATCAATAGGCTATCTCCGCTTATCTGCATGAGGATGCCGACCACCAGTGCCGCCACGATCATGATGATGGAGAGCAATACCCGCAGAATACCGATATGCTCCATGTAGATGCCAGCTTGTTTTTTATCGCGGGAAATGTCCCTTATGACGAGGGCATCCAGGCCAAAATCCGAAATGATTATGAAGACCGTGACAAAGGCGAAAGCGAAACTATATTCGCCAAATCCAGCGTCCCCAAGATGTCTGGCCAGCAAGATAACTATGAGGGCACCGAGCCCCTTTGACATGACATTGCTTGCCAGAAGTATCGTGGTATTCTTGAATATGCTGAACTCACTTCGCATCGGAATATGTAAAACCCTGCTCGTTATAAAATATTGTTTATCAAAATTACATCAATTATCTATTAATTATAATTATTGAAATTAAGTGGGCAATATTAAATATCTGCAATCTGATTTATGAACATGAAGATGCGAATGTTCATTCCGAGTATTCTGGCGATCCTGCTGGTAGTCATGCTGGTCTCCAATACCATGGCAGCACCCACGATATCAAACCTAACATATTCTCCCCGAGATGGAAATCTGGATACTGATTATGTCTTCACGCTGAGATATACTGGTGATCTGGCTCCTGAGAAAGTGGTAATCGTTATGGGTGATACGGAATACCAGATGGAGGAAGTTGATCCATCTGACCATAACTTTTCAGACTCCAAGGATTATTACCTGATAACCAAGCTGCCAGGAGGTTCGCACATATGGTATTTCAAGGTTGTGAGCAATGGTACTATCCTGAAAAGCACGACCTACACTTTGATAATCGAGAGGTTCGGCGTAGGGTGGGAGCATCTGGATGTCGTGCTGGCTGTTGGTGTCGTGGGTGGAATATTCATCATACCAGTTCTTTACATCGCCTTCATCTTCAGAAGGATATCAAAGAACCTGAAGGAATACCTGGACATCGAGAAGAAGAAAGATGTCCATTTGGATGATCTGGCCGATGATATAGATAATATAGAAGTTACAGAAGATCGATGATAAATGACCAACTATCATCGCTACTGGCTTATTCTTTTTTCATCATTCTTTTCTTATCATCCTGTGACATGCCGAGCAATTCTTGACAGTGGCTGTGCACTCCAGATGATAGATCTTTCCGCAATCGCACCTGTAGGCTGGAATGGTGTGAGATAGTGCTTCACCGCAGATATCGCACTCTCTCCTGGGCGGGGGGTTGACGGCGCTGTTTGTGCTGACAGCGCCGGAATTCTGTGGCTTGCCAGTACTGGAGTTCTTTTTCCGCCCTGTCTTGTTTTTATTCTCATCCTTCCAGATGCCCATATACTTGAACATCACCAGCCAGAATATGCTGACCCAGATCATGAAAATAACTTCCCCGATATTATTGTGGGTCCACTCCATCGCATCCCAGCCATAATACTTGCCGACCAGGATTATTATCGCCATTCGGATGACATTGGCCAGCCAGGCCAGGAATATTCCTATTGAAAGCATGGTCAGGACTTTCCTGTCGATCCTGTCATATTCCACAAATATGAAGGCGATGAAGGCCGATACAAAGATGCTCACAGAGTAAAGGCCAGTACATGATAATCCGATGGAAACCGGGATGATAGCTCCACCGGGCCCGATGACCTCCATATGCATGTATGAGAATTGGAACAGTGTCAGAGAATGGCCGTAAGCGACATCCACTCCGATCATCTTCAGAAGGCCAGCAGTCGGAAGCACCAGCAGGTAGTAGGTGATCCTGCTGTTCGTGTCCGGTTCGGATGAGTATGCCAGAGAATAAATTGTGGTCGGCACGACCAGTATCATGAAGAGAAATATCATGAACAATAATGCGAAGTCCCTTTCCACCCTGTATTTTGACGGAATGTAATTGTAGGCGATCAGGGCACCAGCCAGCAGAAGCGCTACATAATCATTGCTTCCAAGCGAGAACTCATCAGCCACCAGTAAATTGAAGGCCATGATGCCAGCCAGAAGGATCATGCCAAGTATCGGCAGGAAGGGCATGAGCTTTCCATTCAGTGTTATCATGCTGATGAACCACTGGCTCAAGTTTTTGAAAGTCGATTTTTCATCATCATCATCATCATCATCGCCAGGTATGTCTTCCTCGCCTGGCTTGTCTGACTTTATCCAGGGGGCTTCATCCCTGGTCAGGTACATTATGAGCAGGCCAGCTCCTATCAACATAAGGCCAAACACCCTGTTAAGATGGCTGAGAAGTATGGCCAGATTAAGGCCGCCAAAAAGGATTATCATTCCTAAGAAGAATCCGTATTTCTTTATTCCCTGCATTTCAATACCTTTCAATATGGGTTAATCCATTCGGCTTATTATAAGGGTTTCCCCGTCTCTATAATATTAAATTACCAATCCTTTTATATCTTTAGATATATAAACATTCAATTGTGGGAGTGAAATCATTAGTCAAATAACTTCAAGTAGGGTAGAACTGGGAAGGAGAAAGACGATCTCGATTTTTATTATCATATCAATGGTATTGACAAGTATGGCGGCATTGTCTCCTGTCATCACACAGGATGCGAAGGGCTGGGTGTCTCCAGATTCATCCGCAATTCTGACATTTGATGACCTTGTCATACTGTCAGGTGGCCTGGCCGTATCTGACATAGGTCCTGGCCAGTACCTGGTGCATGAGCCGATTACCATCATGCCCAGTGATACACTGATGCTCATGGGAGGAGAGAATGTGATGTTCGATCCATTCATGGGCATAGCACTTGAGATAGAGGGATTCTTCGATGCCAATATGGGCATGGGTGCAACATTCCACTCTGCTGGGCCAGGTAGCTGGCAAGGCATCAGGATCCAGGGCAATGGTGGCATGATGGCCAATCAATTGAATATCTGGGATGCTGTTGATGGTATCTACGCAGATCATTCATTCGGTTTTGGAATGATGCAGATCGATATGTGCACGATATTAGGGTGTTCGAACACTGGCATAACCATGATAGGCACGATGGGCGGCCCCGGAATTAACATGAACATGATCCAGGGCTGTGATATCGGTATATATCTAAAGGACACATCAGCCCAGTGTTTCAATGATCAGGTAATGGACTGTAATATTGGAATTATGGTAGAAGGTGATTTCGGGCCAATGATCAATATGTGCCAGATAGAAAATAATTATGTTAATGGCATCTATCTCAAAGATGCTGCCACAGTTGGGATAATGGCTAGTACCTTCAGGAATAACTTTGGCGAGGATACGATATCTTTGTATAACTCATCAGCAAATATAGATGGAAATTCAATATATTCTTACAATGCCAGTGGTGGCTCTGGCGAGTCTGGAAGAAATGGTATTGTAATAAATGGGACCGTGGAATGGGGCCAATCATGGATATCGAACAATTGGATATTCGGCGGCCACGGTGACGAAGGCCAGAATGGCGGACATGCTATTCTGATCGAGGAGCTCGTGGGCAATGCCAGTAATGGCTGGACAGATAATATCATGATCCAGAACAATAATATTCTCCAGGGAGGAGCTGGTGGAATGAACGCCCTTCCAGGCGGTAGAGCTGGTGATGGCGGGAGCGGTATCTTGGTTCTTGACCTTCCTAATGAAGAGGACTGGCTGGCCGATGAGCAATCTGTTATAATCGAAAATAATCTCGAGATATGCGGAGGCGGCGGGGGCGACAGTATGGATCCCACCAACGGATTTGCAGGAAATGGAGGGAATGGCATCTGCGTGTTCAATTCAGATGGATTGGGGAATATCAGGATCACAGATAATGGTCCTATAGAAGGCGGTGACGGCGGCATCAACATGGCCCCTATGGCTGGTGGTGCCGGTGGCAGTGCCATTAGCTTCGAAGATGTTACCAGGCCAGGAAGCCGGGTTGGTGGTGCATTGGTCTTCCCAGGATCTGAAGCTGGACCAGTTAATCCGGGATTTCGATTCGGTGGCATGGGTATCAAATTAGAAAATTGCTCGAACTTCGATATTTGGAATGTCAGTGGTAATACCCAGTGGTACTTACTGAGAATCGATGGGTGCTTTGGAGATATCAGCACCTCAAACATATCTATCGAGGATTCTGACATTAATATGGGAGGTCTTGTCAAGATCACCAACACTACGAGCAATGGAACACATTTGAATTGGAGTTTCTCAGCCCCCATGCCATTACCAGCAATGCCACTACCACCTGTCATAGCATCAAATGTAACCAGTATACATGTGACTCGGGTAGTACTAGCTCCTATAGCATGGCAGGATGGCATGGTTCTCGATAATTGTAATGATTGGGAACTCTCTGACATAGATATTGATGTGACCGATGGTACTGGTCTGTATTTCGAGAACAGTGAAAACATCACCCTCATGAATGCCAATGTCACGGCCAAGAATGGCTCTGCTGTTAAATTGAACAATACCAACGGTTCATTCATGGTGGACTCCTTCTTTGATGTGGAATACAATATCACGTTCCCCAGCGCGCCCACTGGTATATTGATTGAAAATTCCTCAAGAGCCACAATCAGGAACTCCACGGTCACAGTGAAAAATGGCTCTGCTATTAACAATAAAAAGTCAAATGGCACTTTCATGGTCGATTCTTTCTTTGATGTGGAATATGAGATCGATTTCCCTGATGCGCCAAATATCTTGACCCAGAATTCCACAAATACCACGATCCAGAATAGTACGATCCGAAATGGAAAAGCAGGCATTCTGGTGAATAACTGCAGCGGACTGATCATTCTTAACAACTCGATCGTGGCTCCTGAGAATGTCGTGCCGGGTTACCTTCCCTGGAGGGAGGGGGTGAACATCCCTGATGATGACGTTGACGAGGACAGGGATGGCATTCCTGCCATTTGGGAATACTTTGCGAACAATACTTTTGAGAACTGGAATGTCAGTATCAATCTCACTCTGTTGGGTGATTGTGGCAACAGGTGCTACAGCATTGCCAATAATTCAATTTTCAATTCATCCGGAGCCGGTGTGATGATAAACCTCAACAGGGCTGCTGGAGATTCCATATTTGATCTGAATTTTGAGGGCAATAATATATCAAATTGCGGCATTGGCCTCGATATCTTTAACACAGAGGAATACAGCTCACCACACCCTGATGACGTGGACATTTTTGGCAACCATATTGCCAGATGTGATGAGGGGGTCACAATTAGCATTCCATTCTATGATATACCTTCATTCCCGATAGAGGAAATTCCAAAATACACGTTCAATGCAAATACCATTGAAGACTGCTCAAGGGCCGTTTCTTATGCAAGTGATTTTAGAACACAATTAATAACATCATTAGACCCTGATGAGATACCGCCGACTGTAATTGATTTTGGAAAAGTTACCAATATATTCGACAATTGCACGGAAGGCCTTTTTATCGTGAATGCGACCTTTTTTTCAGTGGATCAGAATCATTTCCAGGACAATGACGAGGCTCTTATCATCAAAAACTCCGCAATGTTCTTAGTAAGAAATGGCATCTTTGAGAACAATAATATGGGCATTTCTCTGGTAAACTGCACAAATGGCTCGGTCTATCATAATAATTTCATCAATAATGCTATCCAGGCTCAGGATGACGGCTCAACTGTTCTGTGGGACAATGGATATCCCTCTGGTGGAAATTACTGGAGTGATTATGGCGGAGTTGATGTCAATACCGGTCCACTGCAGGACCAACCTGGAGCTGATGGACTGGGTGATACACCTTACATCATTGATGGTGATTCCAGTGACATGTATCCACTTATAACACCCTGGAATCCACTATTGGTCCCGCCACAGGGCTGGTATAGTGCCATGTCCCCTGCAAATGGCTCGACAAGGTCAACTGGCATGGTCATAGATATTTACGCAGATTACCTGAGTGATATCAATTTCACTTCGGCCACTATTTGGGAACGAGAAATATTTCCAACTCCTAGTGCCTGGACCCCTGTCGGAATGACAGATCTCTGGTGGGATGAAAGTGCTGGTTTCCTGGTCACGTTTAATGGCCCTATAATTAGAGCCTATGCGGCAACTCTTGAATATTATGTGGAATTGAGGGATGCCAATGGTCTTCCAACTGCTTTGGACATAAGGGTGATACACTTCTCCCAGGATGTACCACATTCCCATGTTGACCCAATAACTCCTTACAATCAAAGTACCTCGCCAGTTGCAATAACAGCAACGGTGACATATGTGGATGCCTGGCCTACCAGCAATGTTTCATTGTACTATCGTTACAGCACTGATAATTCAACCTGGGGTTCCTGGATCTTGTTCGAGGTCGATGAGACCATAACAGAATGGGAATGGGATTTCGACTTCCCTGGCGGTGATGGCTATTATCGATTCTACTCCAGAGCTACAAACTCCGGTGGTGTGAGTGAATGGGATCCCAACACAGCCTTCGTGTCAGAGGATTATTCCGAGGGTGATATATCATTTACATCATCTGCACCAGCTTCTTCATGGGATCTATACAACGGTCAGAACTTCAGGACTTTCACAAACGCACTTACACCGGGCTGGCAGGCCTCTGACCTGGCTATCGATATCATATCTTACATGAACACCAATTACGCTGAGGGACTTGCCAATGAGGATGTGACTGTTACAAAATACGATTCAACAACTGGTCTGTATCAGACCTGCTACTACTGGGCAGCCGTTATGATGTGGTGGTCGGACTTCGCACTGGCCGAGGGAGATTGCTATATCATCGAGATCGCATCTGGTACATTGTCAACACAACCAAGAGGCTATGAAATGCCAAACTTTGAGATAAGCTCCGCTCTTACTATCGATCTGTACAATGGTCAGAACTTCAGGGGATTACCTGTGACCACGTCCACTCTGGCATCAGAGGTCGCACTGGATGTTATATCTTACATCAATGCCAATTATGGAGAAGGGCTTGTTAATGTAGATGTGACCGTGACCAAGTATGACTCAACAACCGGTCTGTACACAACCTGTTACTACTGGGCAGCTGTTATGATGTGGTGGTCTGACTTTGCAATAACACCAGGTGATGGCTACATAATCGAGATCGCATCAGGAGCATTATCCACTCAGCCGAGGGCTTACACTCCAAGCTAATAAATATCACTTGAGAAACATTTATTTGCTCATAGACCAATAACATCTCATGAAGGGAAGTGGAGTAACATTGCTTGTGGTCCTTGTGCTAATTCTGAGTTTTTTAGCTCCAGTTATGCCGGGATCCGGTGGAAAAGGCAAGGCGAAGATCGAAATGGACGAGCCAGAGCCAGTTCCGAGCGCATTTCCAACTTCGATGTTGGACCCCTTTATGTCAGACGTATCAACAGTCGGCTTTTTCGTAGCTGGCGTAATTGATATCGTTGGGGCGAACGTAATTGTAGATGTTGACAGCACTACAGATGCTTTTGCAGATGGAGCCGGTAACTTCGGTTCTTTCTCTGGAACAAGCAATGCCAATGGGGTATACAGAGTAAGTGTAATTGGTCTTAATGAAGCTTTCACCTATTACTACAGGGTCAGGTTCGTCGATGGAGCAGACACCACATACTTCCCTGGAGCAGGCGCAGCTGTTGGTCCAGAGAGGATCGGAACATCAGGCATGGGTCCAGTCAACACAGCGGTTTCCATGATCTCTTATGAGAGGATAACTGGAACACCACAGGATGGAATGCTGGCATACATGACTGTTGACAACTCATGGCCATTGACATTCATCACAGTGCCCGCACCCGCAGGATTTGCTGCCTTTAACGGCAATAACTTGAGGGACAAGACAACTGGATACGACTACACACAGAACGATGCAACATCCACCTTCCGCTTAGGCTCATACGGAATGTGGGATGACGGAACTGGAACGGAATACTGGGCATCAAATATGACTGACAACACATACATTGGTATTCCAGTCCCATTACAGAGAGTGGACACCTACCCGCCATATGAGCCCCAAACAACATCATGGGATCTCTACAATGGCAGGAACTTTGTAACATTTTCAAGTGATACGTCTGGACGGATGGTAGAAGATGTTTGCTATGAGATCGTGGCCTATATGAATGCGAACTATGGCGAGGGCATGATCATTGAGGATATTGCGATCACCAAATTTGACAGTGTAACTGGCTTGTACAAAACAAGTTACTTTTGGTCCGCGATCACAATGTGGTGGGAGAACTTTCAATTATACGAGGGCATTTGTTATATCATTGATATCGATCCAGGCACATTCTCTGTACAGCCAAGAAATTTTGAACTGCCTAACTTAGAGATCACAACAGCTCTTACTATCGATCTGTATAATGGCCAGAATTTCAGAGGATTGCCTGTGACCACGGCCACTCTAGCATCTGAGGTCGCCATCGATGTGATCGCATATATCAATGCTAACTACGGAGAGGGCTTGGCTGACGTCGACGTAACAGTGACAAAGTACGACTCAACAACTGGCCTGTACACAACCTGTTACTACTGGGCAGCTGTTATGATGTGGTGGTCTGACTTCGCGATAGCACCAGGAGAAGGCTACATAATCGAGATCGCATCCGGTGCATTGTCAGTCCAACCGAGAGTTTACATCCCCTCTTGATGAACATCCTTAAATCCCAAGTATCCTATTCACCCATGGTGCTAAGATGAAGGTCATAGGCGGATCAGCTTCCAAATTACTTGCCCAGCAATTGATCGAACAACCCGGTTTCGAGGCCGTGGACATGGTTACCAAGAGGTTTCCAGACACAGAATATTATGTCAAGATAAATGACGACCTGAAAGGCGAGGATGTCGTCATTATCCAGACCACTTATCCAGACCCGAACATCGTAGAGCTTTTTCTTCTTCAAGATGCAGTTTCCAGACTAAACCCTGGCTCGATCACCACCATTGTTCCATATTTTGGATACGCCCGGCAGGACAAGGAATTCACCAATGGCGAGGCAGTTAGTGCGCGAAATATGGCTAAACATATAGGATTGATATCTAATAGAATCTTAACAATAGATATACATAATATCTCTATAATGGATGCTTTCGGAGATCATGCTAATAATATAACAGGCATGACTGCCATCGGAGAGTATCTGGCATCTGAAGGTGTGGATGCCATATTGTCTCCAGATGCGGGATCCAAGGACAGAGCCTCGGTAGCTGCAGGCTCTGCTGGCTGTGGCTGGGACTTCCTTGAAAAGACCCGGATCGACGGCTCGACCGTGGAAATAAAGCCCAAAAGCCTTGATGTGGAAGGAAAAACAGTAGCGATAGTCGATGATATAATCGCTACCGGTGGAACTATAATCAAGGCCTCGGAGCAGTTGAGGGAACAGGGTGCAAAGAGGGTTATCGCAGCCTGCACACATGGTCTTTACACGGGTGGAGCAATACCAAAATTAAAGGGTGCCTGTGACATGCTTTTATCAACAGATACACTAGAGAGCGACACATCAAAAATAAGCATGGCCAGTATAATTGTAGAAGCTCTAAATTAATGACTTTTTATTGTTCGAAAGTTGTACCAAACCGTATATAAAGGGTATCTTTCATAACCTGTAATAACATAGTAGTAAAAAAGGTATATATATGTAAACTACTTTGCGGGTACAAAAACAAGATGAGTTGATTATACTCGCGCAATAGGAGGAGGACGAATAAAATGAAACAAAGTATTATGAAAGGAGCTAGCATATTGACAGTCATACTGATGATCAGTATGGTTTTTGCACAACTAGTTATCGCCGCTCCAATACTCCCATCCACAAGGTGGGGAAACACTTCACCAGCAGCAGCTGGGGAGTACGTATTGGCATTTGTCGACGGTAAGCAGTATGGTGTATCAACCGTTACTGACGCAGCAGGTCTATATTCCGTTGAAGTAATGGGTGACGACCTATCTGACGCCACTGTAAAGATCGGCGGTGTAGATGGGGAGACCATCCAGTTCGTAAGAGCTACAACTACAAACGGTCTGACCAATGCAGATGCAGGAACATTCTACTCTGCGACCCAGGTTTTCGCATCTGGTGTCACAACCAATGCAGGCTTGACCGATCTGGCCGGAGCTTCACCAGCACTCCTTAAGGTAAGTGCAGTGGCAACACAGTCAGCATGGGTAGCCGGCAGCGACTGGATGAGGATATACAACCCAACAGGTGCCGATGTTAACATCGCAGGTTGGACATATGACCTCGCAGGAACTGGCGGAGCAATCGCAATCACAGATGCACTCGGCGGAACCGTGTTCCCAGCAACAAGTGAGATATACGTTCTCGCACCAGGTCTCGCTAACGCAGACTCAATTCAGCTCATCGCCCCAGGCGGATGGGTTGTTGACAGGGTCGAGTACGGAGCCATCGGAGCATCAGCCTCTGGAGAGACTGACATGAACAACGCAGTAGCACCAATAGCAGGTCAGGAGATCTACAGGGTCGGCTTTGCAGACACAAACGACTGCTCAGCAGACTTCGCAGCACAACTTGAGACTGTTGACTTGGTCGCACCAACTGCAGTACCAACACCAGCAGATGGCGCAATCGCTGTCGCAACCGCAACTGCAACATACACAATAACCTTCAGCGAGCCAATGCAGCCAGTCGGTACACTTGCAACCGATGACCTCCCAGGAGGATCATGGGCATGGACAACAACAACAACCTATGTCAAGACCGGATTCACACTTGCAGAAGTAACAGCATATGATGTTATATTGAACACTGACTTCGTTGACCTTTTCGGTAACGCAGTCACAGGTGATATCACATTTGTCTTCACAACTGCTGATGAGACCGCACCAACTGCAATACCAACACCAGCAGATGGCGCAACCGGTGTCGCAACCGCAACTGCAACATACACAATAACCTTCAGCGAACCAATGCAGGCTGTCGGTACACTTGCAACCGATGACCTCCCAGGAGGATCATGGGCATGGACAACAACAACAACCTATGTCAAGACCGGATTCACACTTGCTGATTCCACAGCATACGATGTTGTTTTGAACACAAACTTCTTGGACCTTGCAGGTAACCCAGTTACCGGAGACATCACATTCGTCTTCACAACTGGTGACTCAACAGCACCAACCGCAACACCAACACCAGCAGACAATGCAGTAGGCGTCGCAGTTGGAACCACAACATACACAATCACCTTCAGCGAACCAATGCAGGCTGTAGGTACACTTGCAACCGATGACCTCGTAGGAGGATCATGGGCATGGACAACAACAACAACATACGTCAAGACTGGATTCACAGTTGCTTATGATGGAGTATATGATGTTGTATTGAACACAGACTTCTTGGACCTCGCAGGTAACCCAGTTACCGGAGACATCACATTCGTCTTCACAGTTGAGTCCTTTGTCGATGTTACACCACCAACCTGTGTACCAACACCAGCAGATGGTGCAATCGATGTCGCAGTTGGAACCACAACATACACAATCACCTTCAACGAGCCAATGCAGGCTGTAGGTACACTTGCAACCGATGACCTCGTAGGAGGATCATGGGCATGGACAACAACAACAACATACGTCAAGACCGGATTCACAGTTGCTTATGATGGAGTATATGATGTTGTATTGAACACAGACTTCTTGGACCTCGCAGGTAACCCAGTTACCGGAGACATCACATTCGTCTTCACAGTTGAGTCCTTTGTTGATGTTACACCACCAACCTGTGTACCAACACCAGCAGATGGTGCAATCGATGTCGCAGTTGGAACCACAACATACACAATCACCTTCAACGAGCCAATGCAGGCTGTAGGTACACTTGCAACCGATGACCTCGTAGGAGGATCATGGGCATGGGCAACAACAACAACATACGTCAAGACCGGATTCACAGTTGCTTATGATGGAGTATATGATGTTGTATTGAACACAGACTTCTTGGACCTCGCAGGTAACCCAGTTACCGGAGACATCACATTCGTCTTCACAGTTGAGACCGATCCAGGCGGCGGTGTAGTCACCTCATGGGACTTGTACAATGGTCAGAACTTCAGAACATTCACAAGTGACCTTACTGCTGGATGGCAAGCTTCAAACCTAGCACAGGATGTAATTGCTTTCATCAATGCTAACTACGGAGAGGGCTTGGCTGACGTCGATGTAACAGTGACAAAGTACGACTCAACAACTGGTCTGTACACAACCTGTTACTACTGGGCAGCTGTTATGATGTGGTGGTCGGACTTCGCACTGGTCGAAGGTGACACATACATCGTTGAGATCGCATCCGGTGCATTGTCAACACAGCCAAGGAGCTATGATCTACCTAACTTCGAGATCACATCAGCTCTTACCATCGATCTGTACAATGGTCAGAACTTCAGGGGATTACCTGTGACCACGGCCACTCTGGCATCAGAGGTCGCTATCGATGTGATCGCATATATCAATGCTAACTACGGAGAGGGCTTGGCTGACGTCGACGTAACAGTGACAAAGTACGACTCAACAACTGGTCTGTACACAACCTGTTACTACTGGGCAGCTGTTATGATGTGGTGGTCTGACTTTGCAATAACACCAGGTGATGGATACATAATTGAGATCGCATCCGGTGCATTGTCAACACAGCCAAGAGCATACACACCCTCTTAGTTAGGTTGAGTGAACTAAATAATGGGACTCCCGGCAACGGGAGTCCCCCCATTATAATTTAATATAATAGAAGAACAAGACATAAGGAGAAAGGAACGGGAGACATGAGGAGATGAGAGGCAAAATGGGAGGCAGCCTTGGAGAGGCAAATATCATATTCATTAATTTATAATATATCCATAAATCACGAGTACATAAATCATGAAAAGCAGAGAAAAACAGAGAAAAAAAGGAGAAAGAAAAACACAGAGAGAGAAAATAAGGAAAATATATAGATATATAGGAGATGAAATAAAATGAACAAAAAAATATTAGCAACAATAGTTGCGCTTGCAATGGTATCAATGACCTTTGCTATGCTGGTACCAGCAGTATCAGCAGCAGATGATCAAGCAGAACCAAGCGCATTTCCAACTTCAATGTTGGACCCCTTTATGTCAGATGTATCAACAGTCGGCTTTTTCGTAGCCGGTGTGATTGATATCGCAGGGGCGAACGTTATTGTAGATGTTGACAGCACTACAGATGCTTTTGCAGATGGAGCCGGTAACTTCGGTTCTTTCTCAGCAACAAGCAATGCAGCTGGTGCATACAGAGTAAGTGTTACTGGCCTCAATGAAGCTTTAACCTATTACTACAGGGTTAGGTTCGTCGATGGTGGGGACACAACTTACTTCCCTGCTGCAGGCACAGCTGTTGGTCCAACAAGGATCGGAGCAACAAGCGCACCTGTGACAAACACAGCTGTTTCCGAGATAATCAGAGAGACAGTCACTGCAACAGGCCAGCCACTTATGTTGGCTACGATGTCCGTGGACAATACATGGCCTCTGTCCTTCTTTACAGTGCCTGCACCCGCAGGAATGGCTGCTTTCGCAAACAACAACCTGAGGGACATGACAACTGGATTCTACTACACACAGAACGATGTAACATCCACCTTTTACCTGGCTGGATACGGAATGTGGGATGGCGGATCTGGACTTGAGTATTGGTCATCAGTACCACTCGATGACACATACACTGGAATACCAGCACCATTGTCTGGAGTTGACACATACCCACCAGCATCTGCAAGCACAGCTGATGCAACAGGCCCAACCGGAACATCAACAGACAACACACCAGATGTGACATTCACAACAACCGGTAGCCCAGCAACAGTTGACATTTGGTCATGGGATGGAGCTTCCTGGACAAACCAGGGAACTGACGCAGACGGTGTCGGTCCTTTCACATGCCCAGCTCTGGCAGACGGTACATACTCATGGTATGCACAGTCCCCTGATGAAGCAGCACCAACAGTTGTTGGCGATGCAGAGGCAGGACCATACACAGTTGATGCAACAGCACCAACATTCACCTTTGTCCCATTGGACACAGCAACAAGCATCGCAGTAACTGCAGATGTCGTTGTTACCTTCGATGAGCCAATGAACACTGGAACTGTCACATACACATCTGTGCCAAACCCAGTAGGTGGATACACAGTTGTTTGGACTGTCGGCAACACAGTTGCTACATACAGCCATGCTACAGACTTTGCACCATCAACACTACACACCTTCACAGTAACTGCAGGTGCCGATGTTGCAGGTAACCCACTTGTATCAGATGCAACCGCATTCACAACAGGTGACCCATTACCACCACAGACAACCATCGACAGCATTGCTCCAGCATACGTTGGACAGTTGCCAGACGATGTTGTTCTGACAGTAACTGGTGATGACACAGGTCTTGGTGACTCAAACGTTGTTGCAGCAGAATACAGGATAGATGGCGGCGCATGGATCGCAATGACCCCAGGCGCAATCGGTGTATCAACACAGTTCACCGCAACCATCGATCTGCACGGTGTAGCAATCGGTAACATCCTCGTAGAGGCAAGAGCTTCAGACGGTGGATGGGACGCAACACCAGCAGGACTTGTCTTCGGAATAGCTGATACAACCGCACCAGAGCACGGATACGATGCAGCATCACCAGTTGATGGCGCAACCCGTGACACAGGTTCAACAGTTGATATCTTGGTAGACTATCACGACTTCACAGACTACACAGTCGCAGAATACCAGATCAACGAGAACCTCGCTGGATACGGTGCATGGACACCAATGACCGTTGACGGAACATGGACAGGTAGCTTCGGAGCTGACTTCAGCTTCCAGGTCACACTCGCAGCAGACGGCTTTGTTGACTACCAGTACAGGTTGACAGATGGCGGCGGTAACGCAGTTGTCGGTGCAGAGCAGACATTGAACTTCCAGACAGCAGCAGCAGTAGCAGATCCATATCCGGTCTTCGGATACACAACCTACTACAACGGTGCAGCTGGTGTAATGGAATACAATGTAGCTGAGGACGCATACGGTAGATTGGATCCAGCTTCATCAGTTGATGTAACATGGTGGAACACAGACACACTTGCATTCGAGACAATAACAACAGCCTCAAACGCAGCATCCCAGTACTCAGTTGATATCTACAACTACACTGACGGTGCAACAATATGGATCAACGTGACATCTGGAACATACGGTAACATCGGTTACAACACATCTGTTATAAACGTTGCAAACGGCCAGTCAGAGCAGGATGCAATGTCCGGTGTACCATACGAAGTATTGTACAATCTGCCACCAGCAGGAGTAACTGCAGGAGCCGCATTCCCATTGACATACGACATTTTGGATATCAATGGTGCAATCGCACAGGGTTACTTCACATACGCAGCAGATGGTCCATTCGACTTCTACTCCGGTGACCTGTTGTTCGTCAACGACGTCGCACACCCATTGACCTTCGATGGTCTTGGTGGTGCAGTCACAGACGGTACCTACACAGCAACTGTAACACTCGTTACAGGTGGTCTGCAGTGGATCAACATATCAGAGGGTGGATCAGTCGCAGCAGACGGTCCAGAGTTCTTGACCCCATGGGGTGCATGGACATACCTCGATGGATCCGCAGGATACTTGAACGACTGGGACAATGTTACTATCTTGGTAGCATCTGACTTCTTCCAGTGGAACATCGTAGCTGGATGGAACCTGATCAGCGTGCCAATGAACCCCGATGATGATGGTCTTGACCTCACATTCGGTGCTTTCGATATTGCAAGAGAGATCGAGGCAGACATACCAGGCGCAACAGCACAGATCGCAGACAGGACTGGCGGAAACCCATCAGCATACACCACATTTGATTATGGTACAGCTGAGGGAGCCGCTAACGACTTCGCAACAGACTACACAAGCGGTTACTGGGTTAACTCACTGGTAGCAGGTATAGTCATAGTGCAGGCACAGAACTGTACAGGTGTTGGCGACAATATCGGCGCAATTGCAGTTGGCGAGTGGAACCTTATTGGATTCACACACAACTACACAGTAGCCGGTGTTTACAACGCAGCACTTACAGCAGACAGCTTTGCAACTGGTGTAGTTGACACAGGCGCAGCACCATGGTCCGCAACAGGCGGTGCAACAAACTTCGTTGCAACATGGTTCGACCAGGGTACACAGAGATATGACAGCTACGTTGTCACATCTACTTTCCCAGGTATGATCGCTCACGACTGGGTTGTTAACACAGCCTTTGCTTGGGGATACTGGGTCTGGTCCGACACCGGTGGTGCAATAACCTTCGATGTCGACTACTAGATCTGTTGAACAAAAAACCGAAAATGAGAGAGCCTTCGGGTTCTCTCCCTTTTTCTTTTATTTTTATGATAACTTAGACTAAGGTCTATAAAAGCCTATAAGGCTTTTATAGCAAACCTTATTATATAGTAATTGGTTATATACTGTATAGATACTGTGAGGAGTATCAGGAAATGTTTGCAATTGTGCAGATATTTCCTAACAAATCAGGCAGGGGGATTCCCATCAAGGGGGGATGATCTCTGTCTTTGAGTTGAGGAAGGCGAGTCCCATGGATACGGATGGAAATGTGAATGAGCACGAGGTATGCCCACATTGTGGAGTATTCCTTGAAAAAGGTTCTGAAAGCTGTTTAGTATGCGGTGAGAGCACTGCAGACAAAATAACAGAACCTGCACAAACAACTGATTCTGATCATGTAGAATGTTCAGCTTGCGGCACAATGCTGGACGCTACTTCGACAGAATGCTTTTTATGCGATGCCCCTGTGGTATCGACAACTGATGAAACTGCATCAGACCCTAAACAATCTGCTGATTGGGATATGGGTATAATAGGTGGGGATGAAGCCAATGGCGATTCTCCAGCATCTGAGGAGCTTGAAGTTCCCGAGCCAGAGGAAGAGGTTCCTGTGGTGGATGATGAACCTGTTATTGATGATGGTATTGGTGATCCAACAGACGAAGATATTCTTGGTCTGGATGAAGTTGAGGAGACCCCTGAGCTTGGACCTGATGAATACCATTGCCCCTCCTGTCAGAAGCCTGTTACGATGGGTTCTGAACAATGTTCTTCATGCTGGGTCGACCTGGAAGATATGGTCAAATGCCCTGCCTGCGAATCATTGGTGCCATTAGTTTCCGAATCATGCACAGAGTGCTATGCCAAACTCGACAAAGGCGTCCTCATTGACACACCGCCTTTGGAAGATGATAACCTTCAGCTATCTGATGAAGCTCTCGCCGCTTCATCTGACGATGAATTTTATGAAGAAGAAGAGACCATCGAGTACACAGAAGAATTTGGTATCGAATGTCCGTTCTGCAACGCCTTCGCTGGACAGGATGATGATATCTGCTCTGAATGTGGAATGCCGCTGGTTGAAGAAGAGGATAAACCCGCACCCAAGAAAGAGAGGGTGTGGACTCCAAAGCCAGCTCCAAAGAGAGACTGGCAGAAGGATGTTGCATTTGTGCTTGTTTTGATATTGCTGGCCAGTGCCCTTATGCCTTTCATTGTTGGCTTACCAGAAGTCGATCGTGACCGTGTTATAATAGACGGTTCCTTTGATGACTGGGAAAATGTTGCCAACAACACAGATATATTACCCGCAGAGGTCATCAACCCCAATATCGATATAGTGAATTACAAGGTCGTTAATGACCTTTGGAATATATTCTTCTATGTCGAGGTGGCTGGTGAAGCATTTGCGGATGATCTTGGGGATACTGCCAGGATATTCATAGATCGTGATCAGGATAAGACCACTGGTTACAATATCATGGGCATCGGTGCAGATTATCAGATACGTGTTTTCGGTCATGACAGTGAAGTGCAGAGCGCATCATGTATGGCCTTCGATGACACATACGCATCCAATGACTTCAATGGCTTCGTATCTTATTGTCCATCAGTGCCTTATGCTGGTGTTGAGAATGATGATAGCAACAAGTTCGAGGTCAGAGTATCTCTCGATAACCTTGTGGATACAGCCGGAGTGCCAATGGATTTCAATACACCAATAACCGCAGTCTTCTACATGGCCGATTCATTCACAGATGGCGACCATGATTTCTCGGATATGCCTATCTCGAACCAGGATGGAGTTCTGTTCGTCGAGCAGGCTACCCTGATAAACAATGGCATAGTTCCAAGGGGAGCATCCGTTGATGTCCTTGAGCTTACCTTGAATGCAACAGGAGAAACCATTCAGGTAGATTCATTGGATCTGCCAGCAGGTTATTCCGCTACTGGTCTCCCAATCACTATTGACGAGGGTACAAGCGAGATCATCACAATATCATACAATACAAATTCCAACCAGACATCTGACTTCCTTCATGTGGAGGTCGATCACAATGCCTTTACCACATTATCTGGAGATATTGTAGTAGTTGGCGAAGGAACATATGCATACGTTGACAGTGCACCAGCTGCCATCACCATTGATGGTGCCTTTGCAGATTGGGACACAACACCAGCCCAGTCCGATGATATCTTGGATGTCATGTCAAAGGGCGGTGTCGATCTTGACCACACACCAGACCTTGATATTCAGGAACACAAGACACTTGCCGAGAACAATAATATCAATTTCTATGTGAACGTGGAAGGAGATATGTTCGCTGGAATGTGGGTCCCTGAAATGGAAGAGAAGTACAGTGGCGACACACTTCCAGGAACCAGGACAGAAACCTTCACACAGCCACCAGTTGAGAAGGATGGCACAAGACAGACAACTGATTTCCAGAGACCAACTCCTCCAGCACCAGATGCGGAGAACCCAGCAGTTGGAGAGGATGCTGTGTCCATCTATATTGATACAGATAATGATACATCCACTGGATTCAGTGTCACAAGCGGCCCATATTACATTGGAGCAGATGCTCTTGTAAGGATATATGGACAGGATGGAGATGTCACCAGGACCCAGTTCTTGCAATTCACAGGTTCAGACCAGTTCATGAATGACTGGACAGTTATTGCTGGTGTTACACCAACAGCCGCATCATCCGGTGGGTCTGTTGAGGCAAGAATATCTGCGGATGCTTTCACAGGTACATTTACCGAGAATGCAACAGCATTGATCAAGATCACCGATTGGAAACTCAACGGTGATGTATCGGCTCTTCCAACAAACTTTGACCTTGAGGCAACCAGAGGATCAAGAGCTGGGCCAGGTATACCACCTAGCTCAATGGTCGGAAAGATATCTGATAGTAATGGTCTTAGAGCAAGGGACACGACGATCGTGGCCAGGGTCACAACAGGACCTGACAGATGGGCAACGGATAATACATATGACATGGACCTGACAGCCCCTGAAACTCTCAATAATTACAGGATCTACTTTGATAATGCTTTAACTGGCTACAATGTTGATGTATACGCATCCAATGAAACACACTTTGGATTTGCGGCTGTACCATACAGCACTGCAGGTACCACTGTTTGTGATTTCACCCTCACTCAGCCTCTACCTGCGACCGCACCAACCAATCTGGCACTTTCCAATCTCGCTGTGAGCACAAATATGAGTACATTGGGTGTTCAGCTGGACTGGGATCATGCATTGGATCCAACCTTATACAGGATATGGAGAGCGGACTCTGCAACATCAGAGGGAAATTATGGTGGCTATGGTATATACTACGGCTCTGCCTCAGCATACAATAATGTTGGAGCGACTCTGAACACCTTCCAGGATCTGACACCAACCGGAAATGTAACCAATTACTACTTCATGGAATCTGTTTTGGGAACTGACTCTAATTATTCACAGGAAGTATCCATACTCGCAGATTTCTGGGCACCTGAGATAACCCACACCGAGCATGTTAATGAAGAATATGCAGCATCGATGGTTCCAATAAATGCAACCATAACAGATGGTGTTGGCGTATTGAGCGCAACCCTTCACTATAAGAAGGCATCATCCGGATCATGGATGAGCATGGCGATGGGTATGACATCTGGAAATCAGACAGATGGCACATGGTTCACATACATGCCAGTTGATTACGGTGCTAGCCCGGTGGAATACCAATATTACATAGAAGCATCAGATAGCTTATTCTCATCACAGTTAGCTGTTATCAACCTGAATGCATCAGCACCACCAACTGATCCATATCCAGTATATGGATTTGTTAAGTGGGGAGATGGAAGCATCGTTGGAGCTGGTGTAGATGTTGAAGTTGAATGGGTTAATATGACTGGCGTCGTGATAAATGATCCACCATTTTTCCCATGGACAACACAGGCATCGAGTCAGTATTCCGTGGATGTCGTGGAGCATGATCAGAACACAGTGATCTGGGGTAATGCATCCATTGGGCCTTACACCGGATACAATTCCACAACAACAGGACCACTGCCATGGAATGGCGGTCAGTGGATGGATATCATTCTGGAAACACCTTCGATCAATATAACCAAATTAGCTCCAGCATCTGCCAATCCGAATGATCTCATAACTTACACTTTGCAGTACACCAATGGAAACACAACAGGTTACAATATAAACATCTCAGAAAGTTATTCGCCATGGGTTAGCTTTGTTAGTGCGAACCCAGCACCAACATTCGGTAATGATGTTTGGATAATACCACAGATGGCTCCGGGTGAAACACAGTTCATAAACATCACTGTTCTTTTGAGCCCGACGGCTCCACTTGGTACGAGCGTTTACAATAATGTCACAGCCAATATCACCAATTCAATTGGGGATGAATGGCCAGGTGACACGGCCACAGCTGTCACCATTGTTGGCGCAGCTATGTTGAACTTATCAAAAACCGCTCCTGCTTTTGCGAATACTGGAGAGCTCATAACTTATTGGATAGACTACTCCAATATTGGAAGTGAGTGGGCTTCCAATGTCATAGTTACTGAGACATATCCTGCAGGTGTATCATTCGTAAGCTCGGTACCAGCACCCGATGTAGGCGAAAATGTTTGGCTCATTGGTGCCATGGGACCCGGAGATTCAAATTCCATAATGGTCACTGTTCGTGTAAATGATGATGCAACAGGTATACTGAACAATACCGCGTTAATAACTGGATTTGATCTGCCTGGTGTATTGCCAATTGCCAATGTCACTGCCTGGGCTGATACAACCATAATCGATCCATTGGTTCTAGTTGGAAAAGGCGGACCAGTTCCAGCAACTGCAAATACTGGAGAGATCATTCAATATTCTATCGGCTACAATAATATCGGATCTGATATAGCATATGATGTGGTCATCACTGAAACATATGATGCAGGCGTTTCCTTTGTAAATGCTACCCCATCACCGAATATTGGAGACAATACCTGGTTGATCGGTGATCTTGCACCTGGCGAGATGGGCACAATATTTATCAATGTGACCGTGGACGCGCTTTCTGGCATTGTTGTCAATAATGTAATGTTGGACTATGATGATTCACAGGCCGAAGTTCAGGAAACTGGAGAGGCCTGGTACAATGTAACAGTTGTCAACTCCAATATGCTCATCAATAAAACCGCACCAGAAACTGCGAATACCGGCGAGCAGATCACCTATACTATTGACTATTTCAATATTGGAACTGATCTTGCAACGGATGTTGTCATAACTGAGACATATCCGATTGGAGTAACATTCGTTGGAGCCGCTCCGGTTCCAGATGTTCCAACAGATAATGTTTGGACAATAGGAAATGTAGCTGCCGGAACTGGTGGTACAATTACTATCACAGTACTGGTTGATGCAACTGCAAGTGGTACTTTGACCAATATTGTGGGTATGGAATACAATAACAGTGCTGGTATCCCTCAGGTCATAATTGGAGATTCTGCAGACACACTTATTCAGGATCCTTTGATGGATATTACCAAGGAAGGACCAGCAACCGCGAATGCTGGCGAGACCATCACTTACTGGTTGAACTACTCCAATACTGGAACAGCCGGCGCATACAATGTTGTAATAACAGAAACATACCCTGGTGAGGTCGCCTTCAATATGTCGATACCTGCTCCTGATGTTCCAACAGATAATATATGGACAATACCATTTATCCCAGCAGGAGGCAGTGGCAGCATAATGATCACTGTCGATATCGCACCAGCTACCACTGGTATGATCTCGAATTTCGTAACTCTGGAATATGAGGATGCGGCTTCTGAAACACAGGTTGTCGAATCCGATTGGCTTAACACAACGGTAGCCAATCCTTTGATGAATATAATGAAGTTCGCTCCGGGAACAGCCAATCCTGGCGAGATTATATCATATATCATAATGTACACAAATACTGGAACTGATGATGCATACAATGTGATCATAACTGAGAATTATCCTGTTGAGGTATCATATATTGGAGCCGTTCCGGCTCCAAATTTCCCAACAGATAATGTTTGGACGATACCAAGTGTTCCAGCAGGTGGAAGCGGAACCATAGTCGTTACAGTTCAGATAGGCGCTCTTGTAACAGGAACTGTCACCAATATTGTCGATCTTATTTATGAGGATGCATCTGGCACAGTTCTGCCAGTAGTTAGTGATTCTGCAGATACGGTTATTTCATCTCCTTTGATGACAATTCAGAAGGATGGTCCAGCTACCGCAGTTGGCGGTGAGACCATAATGTACACACTCACATACCAGAACACTGGTGATGCAGCTGCTTTGAATGTTACTATAACAGAGAACTATCCGAACAACATTACCTTTGTTGATGCAAACCCAGCCCCTTCGATCGGGGACAATGTATGGATAATACCGAGCGTTGCTCCGATGGAAATTGGATATATATTCATCAATGTCACGATAGATGCAAATGTGACCGGGCTTCTTGTTAACAATATCACAATGGAATACGAGAACCAGGACAATCAGGTATTACCTGTTGAATCCGATGAGTGGACCGTGTTCCTTGGCGGACCTTACATGGATATCACGAAGACCGCACCTGCAACTGCCAATACAGGACAACGGATCACTTACACCATTGATTATATCAATAATGGAAACGACACTGCTTATAATATAGATATAGTAGAAACATACCCCGCGGGCGTGACATTTGTAAGTGCAGTTCCGGCCCCAACATCCGGTGATAATGTCTGGACAATAGCAAGTCTTGCAGCTGGTGTCCCTGGAACCATAATCGTAACCGTTGATATCGATGTGAATGTTCTCCCAGGTACGATCCTCACAAATCTGGTAACACTTGATTATGAGAATGTGGCAGGGGTTACCCAGCCATATATATCTGATTCTGCAGCAACAACGATCATCGATCCATTGATGACCATCCAGAAAGATGGTCCAATTACAGCCGTGACCAATGAGACGATAACCTATACCATCGATTACTTCAATTCCGGAGCAGATATTGCATACAATGTCGTCATCACTGAGACATATGATGCAGGCGTGTCATTTGTCAGTGCCAGCATAGTGCCGGATAATCCCGGAACTGGAGATAATATCTGGACCATAGGCAATGTCGCACCTATGACCGGTGGTTCAATAGAGGTTACAGTTCAGATCATAGCCACAACTGGCTCCATAACTAATCTTGTGGATCTTACATATGAGGATGCTAATACCGAGGTACAGGCTCCAGATACAGATTCATGGATGACCACGATACAGAACCCACTTGTCCAGGTCATTAAAACAGGACCTGCAACAGCAGCACCAGGCCAGTTCATCAATTATACAATATCATACGATAATGTAGGAACTGAATGGGCATATAACCTGACTATCACAGAGAACTATGATGCAGATGTTGCATTCATTGGAGCCGTTCCTGCTCCAACGCTAGGCAACAATGTCTGGATAATTCCAGCTATCGCTCCAGGTGGTTCAGGTACTATTCTGGTTACTGTCCAGATCGATGCAGCTGCAATTGGAACACTTACCAACTTGATATCATCGACATACAACAATTCCGCAGACCAGGATTATCAGCCAGTGGATTCATCGGTGGACACTACAATAATAAACGGTCTTGTGACAATTACCAAGACCGCTCCGCTAAATGCCAATGCAGGTGGACAGATCACTTACACATTGGACATAGCTAATGTCGGAACAGACTGGGCATATGATCTCATTGTTACTGAGACCTACCCGGTGGGTGTTACATTTGTGAGTTCAATACCAGATCCAACGCTTGGTGACAATGTATGGAACATAGCATCATTGGCATCTGGCGACTCTATATCAATTGTGATCACAGTGGATGTAGATACAGGTCTTGCGATCGGAACTTCATTGATCAATGATGTTACACTTGACTATGAGAATGCTGGCGGAGAGACATACACCGATTCTGATTCCGCAACAACAACGATCATCGACCCATTGATGACCATTACCAAGACCGCACCAGCAACTGCGGCACCTGGTGAGGTTATCATGTACACCATCACGTACCAGAACATTGGAACAGACACGGCTTACAATGTGGTCATAACTGAGACATACCCGGCAGAGGTTTCTTTCTTGAATGCAAACCCAGCCCCTGATGTTCTAACCGACAATGTTTGGACCATAGGCAATGTCGCAGCAGGAACTGGTGGCACGATATTCATCAATGTCACTGTTTCACCAACAGCTGGTGGCAATATCACCAACTTCGTATCTCTGGAATATGAGAACACCGTTGGCCCACAGGTAGTTGAGGATGACACAGCAGATACTGAGGTTCTCGGACCATATATCACGATAACCAAGACAGCTCCGGCCGTCGCAAACACTGGTGAAACAATAACATACACGATAACCTACATGAACACCGGGCCAAATGATGCATACAATGTCTGGATCAATGAGACATATCCAGTAGATGTGGAGTTCGTATCTTCTACACCAGATCCAGATAATCTGGGAACTGGAAATGACACCTGGTTCATTGGTACATTATTGTCTGGCGAGGTAGGTGTTATAACGATCCTGGTGGATGTATTACCAGGAGCCACACTTCTGATAAACAATGCGAGTGTGGATTATTCTGCGGATGTTCCTGGAACAGTCACATATGATAATTATGATACAGCGATCACACTCGTTGAAGGACCTATGCTGGATGTTACCAAGACAGCTCCTGCCTTTGCGAACACTGGTGAGACAATAACCTACACAGTGACGATCACCAATGTTGGAGATCAGGCAGCAATGGGAATTGTTGTTACAGAGACATACCCGGCTGGTGTGGCATATATCAGTGAGAGCACGGGCACAGTTATCGGCGACAATGTTTGGAACATTGCGGTCTTGGCCTCGGGCCAGACCTGGTCTGTGGATATCACACTCCAGGTGAACGATGATGCTGCAGGAATATTGATGAATGAGGTACTTGTGGAATACACGAACCTCGCCGCAGTTCAGTGGCCGGATGTCAGTGCATATGCGAACACCACGATAATCGATCCAGTTCTGTCAATGACAAAGGATGGTCCGGCAACAGTCAATACCGGAGAGACCATCACATACACAATAACGGTTTCCAATACAGGTACAGACACGGCTTACAATGTCATTGTCACAGATACCTATCCAGCAGAGATCTCATTTGTCAGTGCGATACCTGCACCTGATGTTCCAACCGATAATATCTGGAGCCTTGGAGATATAACTGCTGGAAGTTCAACCACCATCACCATAACCGCTCTGGTAATTGGCCTTACAGGCACATTCGACAATGTCGCTTTCACAGATCATGATAATACAGCAAGAGCCATGCCAAGAATATGGGACAATGCAACAACCATGATATTGAACCCTGATGTTTCCATTACAAAGACCGGACCAGCAACAGCCAATACCGGTGAGCAGATAGTCTATATAATAGATTATTCAAACACAGGAGATGATTGGGCATACAATGTCGTCATAACCGAAAATTACCCTGCTGGCGTATCATTTGTAAGTTCCATACCCGCACCTGATATTCCAACAGATAATGTATGGACAATACCAGTTATGGCACCTGGTGCATCCGGTACTATCCAGATCACCGTACTTGTTGAAGCATGGGCATCTGGATGGGTGAACAATACCGTATTCATGGACTATGATAATGATGCAACATTGCCACAGACCCAGGAAAATGATACTGTATCAACTCAGATCATCGATCCTCTGATGACAATATCCAAGACCGCAAGTGCAACTGCAACACATGGAGAGGTCACAACTTACACAATTGATTATCAGAACAACGGAACAGGGTGGGCAAACAATATCATAATCACAGAAACATATCCAGCAGGCGTTACTTTCATAAGCTCAGTTCCAGCCCCAAGTGCTGGTAACAATGTTTGGGTAATACCAAGTCTGGCTCCAGGAGCTTCTGACTTTATTATTATCAATGTAATTGTGGATGCTTCGGCATCCGGTGTATTGATCAATAATGCGGATCTGACATATGACGACAATAACTCCGAGGCGCAAACACCGATCTCGGATTCTGCTTCGACCACAATTGTATATCCAACAATGACAATATCCAAGACCTCGCCAGTATCTGCTAATACTGGCGAGACCATCATGTACACCATCACATACCAGAACATCGGAACATCTGATGCGAGTAATGTGGTGATCATGGATTCATATCCAGCTGGTGTGTCATTTGTCAATGCAAACCCGATACCAGATGCTCCAACCGATAATGTCTGGACCATAGGAAATGTCCCAGTTGGAACCGGAGGCACGATATTCATAAACGTGACTGTAACTGCTTCTACTGGTCAGGTCATCAATGATGTAATTCTGGACTACACGAACACAGAGAACTTCGTGTACCCGACCGAAACAGACCAGGCAATAACTGATATAATCAATCCAGATGTACAGATAAACAAATGGGCGCCTGCAACTGCCAATACTGGCGAAACCATCATCTATTACCTGAATTACACAAATATCGGGGATGATTGGGCATATAATGTGATGATCACAGAGACATATCCAGTTGATGTCAGCTTTGTCATATCTACTCCAATACTACCAGACAACTTCGGAGCTGGTAACAATATCTGGACAATTGGTGCTGTAGCACCTGGAGCAAGTGGCTCCATTCAGATAACTGTCGATGTGGATCTTGGGCTTGCACTGGGCACTGTACTTGTTAACTCCGCTATATTGGATTATGAGAACATTGACGCATCATCATTCCAGGATTCGGATGTCGCGGTCACAACAGTGATCGATCCAGTTATCACGATCACAAAGACAGGACCTGCGATCGCAGCTCCTGGCGAGATAATAATGTACACGATATCTGTCCAGAACACTGGAACAGATACGGCTTATAATGTTATAATTACAGAAACATACCCGGCTGGTGTGACGTTCATTAATTCCACCTCTGGAAACACCAGCTTCCCACCAACAATCGGCAACAATATTTGGCTCATAGGATCCATCGCCCCTGGAGACGGCGGCATATTGTTCATCAATGTATCTGTTGATGCAGGGACCATCGGCAATATAACCAATTTAATTGTAATGGACTTTGAGAACCAAGCATCTGTTCCAATGGAAGAGAATGCAACCTGTACAACTCTCATCGAAGGACCATACATCGAGATCACAAAATCCGCACCTGCAAATGCAGTTGTTGGAGCTGATATCGTTTACACCATCGTGGTGGAGAACACTGGTGACAATGACGCACACAATGTCATTGTTACTGAGACCTATCCGACAGATGTTACATTTGTCAGTGCGACACCTGCGCCTACGTCAGGTGACAATATATGGGATCTCGGCACGATGGCACCCGGTGATATAACATGGATAAACATCACAGTTAATGTTGACACGGGAGCACTCCTACTCATAAATGATGTAATGGTGAACTACTCATCCGATGCTGCAGGAAATGTATCATATGATAATTCAGATTCTGCGACCACAGTGGTCGACAGTCCATTGATGCAGATGACCAAGTCAGCTCCTGCCTTTGCAAACCCTGGTGAGACAATAATGTACACCATCACCTATTCCAATATAGGAAATGCCGATGCAGGCACTGTTGTAATTACAGAGACCTATCCAGCAGGTGTGACATTTGTCAATTCATCTATTGCGCCAGACAATCCAGGCGCTGGAAATGATACCTGGACCATCATTCTTGTAACTCCTGGAACTTCCGGAACACTGTTCATCAATGTCACAATAGCTGATAATGCGACCGGAATTATTGAGAACTATGTGACCCTGGATTATCAGAACTCTGCTCTTGTGGATATGCCGATCCTCGAGGATTGGGCAAGCACGGAATTGAGATGGCCTATTATGCAGGTGACCAAAGAAGGTCCCTCAGAAGTCAACCCCGGTGAAACATTTGATTATTATATCAACTACACCAATACTGGAACCGACTGGGCCTATGATCTTCTTATTGTTGAATCATATCCAGCTGGCGTGACATTCATCAGTTCAATACCAGCTCCAACAAATGGAGATAATGAATGGTTCTTCCCAGCTTTGGCACAAGGCGCAAGTGGTTCCATTATAGTTACAGTTCAGGTGGGACTTGCAGTATCTGGACAGGTCCAGAACTTTGTAGCCGTCAATTACAATAATTCTGCAGGCAGTGTCGCAGTCCCTGTGACCGACGATGTGATAACGGACATTGTCAACCCACTGGTGACAATATCCAAGACCGGACCTGCAATTGCATTGCCAGGTCAGCAGTTCACATACACTCTTACCTATGAGAATACAGGAACCGCCACGGCATACGATGTGACTATAACAGAATCATATCCACCCGAGGTATCCTTCATAAGTTCGATACTCGCTCCAACCATTGGTGACAATACCTGGATAATTCCAACACTCGCTCCTGGAGCCTCAGGTTCCATAGATATATTGGTTCAGGTGAACGCCGGAGTATCTGGGACCATACAGAACGATGTCACACTGGATTATGATAATGGCATTGGAACCATAATGCCTCAGGACCAGGACAGCTGGCAGACAGATGTTATTTACCCCGAGCTCACGGTCACCAAAACCGCACCTGCCTTTGCAAACCCAGGTGAGGCCATAACTTACACAATAACAGTCACGAATATAGGTATGACTGCTGCGACAAATGTTCTGGTAACAGATATCATTCCAGCTGGAACCACTTTTGTATCATCATCACCAGCTGCTGACATTGATAATAATGGATGGACCATCCCAATACTGTTTGGATTCCCATGGATATTAGATATTAACGTCCTTGTCAATGATGATGCCTTCGGAACTCTGACAAATGATGTCACAGTGGATTACGATGACCCGATCGGGCAGGCATACCCAAGCATAAGTGACTCAGCGGATACGATAGTAATCAATCCTGCAATGACAATAATTAAATCTGGCCCAGCAACAGTCAATACAGGCGAACAGATCACATACTCTATCGAATACACGAACACCGGAAATGATGTGGCATATGATGTCTCCATAACAGAGACATATCCTGCATCTGTATCATACATATCATCATTACCAGTTCCATCACTTGGAAACAATATCTGGAATGTGGGAGATGTGGCAGTTGGAGAGACTGGATGGATAAACATAACCGTCGAGGTGTCTGTTGGCGCATCTGGAACTTTCAATAATTCCGTTGTGCTTGATTATGATAATACGGTTGGAGTCATGCCACAGGAAAGCGATTATCTTGAAACTACGATAATCGATCCAAGCATGACCATTGAGAAGATCGCTGCTGAATTCGCTAACAGTGGTCAGACAATAGTCTATGTCATTAACTACATGAACAATGGTAATGACTGGGCATACAATGTCGTCATAACTGAGACATACCCAGCAGATGTGACCTTTGTTGGAGCAATCCCATCACCTGATATGGGCAATAATGTCTGGATCATACCAGCAATCGCTCCTGGAGCTGGTGGTTCGATAATGATTGCCGTGGATGTCAGCGCAAATGCAGCTGGTGTCTTGACAAACACTGTAACTCTTGATTACGATAACTCTGCAATTGTCATGCCTACCGAGACTGCTTCCGATACAACAGTTGTGACAGATCCATTCATTCAGATAACAAAGATCGTATCAGATCCTATTGCAAACCCCGGGCAACAGATAACATACACAATAACCGTGCAGAACCTTGGTGATGCAGCGGCTTACGATGTGTATGTCTATGATACCTATGGTCTGGGCATTACCTTTGTAAGTTCCACCCCAACTCCAGACATACCAAACTTCGGATGGTACTTCGCGATGATCCCGGCCCTGAGCACAGAGACGATAATCATCACTGTCGATGTAGATCAGTCCGCCTTTGGAATTATAGAGAACCTTGCGGTTGTCAATTATTCAGACTTCGCAGGAGAATATCAGGATGAGGAATCAGACACAGCCGATACTCAGATAATATCACCTGTCGTCGATGTCACAAAGGATGCGACACCATCTGCAAATGTTGGTGACACCATAAACTACTGGATCAATTACACCAATACTGGAAATGACATTGCTCACAACTTGGTGATAACTGATACCTACCCGGCTGATGTTCTCTTTGTTGGTGCTGTTCCAATGCCAACTTCAGGTAACAATATTTGGGATGTCGCCTCACTCGCACCAGGCGCCTCTGTTTCAATAATGATAACTGCGCTTGTGCTGCCAACAGCTGTTGGCACACTGGAGAACCTTGTTGAGATCACCTACGAGAGCGGTGCTGGATATGTATATGGTCCCGAATCAGATACTGCGATCACAGCTATCGGTGACACACCAATAATGGAGATCACAAAGGCTGGCCCAACACTTGTGAATGCACTCCAGACTTTTTCTTACTGGATCAATTACACAAACACTGGAGTTGTCGATGCAGATAATGTGATCATAACCGAAACATACCCAGCAGGCTTTACCTATGTAAATGCATGGCCAGTCCCAACCACACCAAACAATATCTGGGATCTAGGAACGGTTCCTGCGGGAACATCTGGATCCATTATGATTAACATGACAGTGGACGGAACTGTCTATGGTACTGTTACGAACATTGTCAGAATAGATTATGAGAACCAGAGTGGGGAATCATACTTTGATGAGGCAATTTTGGATACGACCATAGCAGATGCTCTTATGGACATAACCAAGACAGGTCCATTGACAGCCACAGTTGGCGAGACCATCATGTACACCATCACGTACCAGAACACAGGAAATGACACTGCATACAATGTTGTAATTACAGAGACATATCCAGCAGGCGGTACCTTTGTTAATTCTTCAGTGGCCGCGGACAATCCAGGAGCTGGAGATAATATTTGGACCATCGGCGATGTTCTTCCAGGCGATGGTGCTGTGATCTTTATCAATGTCACACTCTCCGTAGCAGGAGCCACAGAGGTCAATGATGTAGCAATTGATTATGAGAATGGTCTTGGTGTTCCTCAACCACAGGAAACAGACACATGGACTACCCTTGTGGATGTATTGGATGCTGTTGTACAAGTTACAAAGACAGCGACACCAACAGCTTGCCCTGATGGTATCATCACTTACGAGATAATATACACGAACCTTGGTCTGGGAGCTGCAAGTGCTCTTGTCATAACAGAGATCTATCCAGCAGGCACGACATTTGTTGATGCAAACCCACCAGCAGATGTAGGAAACAATGTTTGGAACATCGGTGCACTTGCTTCTGGAGCAAGTGGCACAATTTTCATCAATGTCAGTGTGAATACTGGTGTCGTACCTGGAACTATCTTGACAAACACAGTTGATATCACTTACTTTGACGGAACAGCTGGTCAGATCGGTTCGGATACAGCAGATACACTTGTTGTGAATCCATCAATGACAATTTCCAAGGTAGCGCCTACCTTCGTATTGAGCAATCCACCTCAGAATATCGTTTACACCATCACTTATCAGAACACGGGAACAGACACTGCATATAATATTGAGATAATAGAGAACTATCCATCCAATGTGAACTATATTGTTGCAAACCCACTGCCATCCGTTGGAAACAATGTTTGGAATATTGGTGCTGTTGCACCAGGTGGAAGCGGAACCATAACCATAACAGTTCAGGTTGCGGGTGTTCTGCCAGCAGGAACATTGCTGGATAACTATGTGTGGCTCAATTACACCAATGAAGCTGGAACAAGCCAGCCAATGGAATCAGACAGTGCGACCACGACGATAACCGATGTCATCATGGAGCTTGATAAGACTGGTCCTGCTACCGCAGATCCAGGTGACACGATAATTTACACTATATCATATCATAACTACGGGCCATCAGCCGCTACCAATGTAATCATAACAGAGACATATCCGGCAGGCGTTACCTTTGTTAGTGAGAGTACTGGTACAGTTATTGGAAACAATGTTTGGAACATAGGTCTTGTACCTGCCGACACAGGCGGTACTATTGACATCGTAGTTACTATCGATGCATCTGCTCCAGACATCATCACGAACAATGTGATGCTGGAATTCGATGACAGTGTTACCACACACACTCTCTATGCTGATGCCACCACGGCTATCAGTGGACCATTGATGACACTGAGTAAAGCGGGCCCAGGCCTGGCACAACCAGGACAGACCATATTGTACACTCTGACTTACGAGAACATCGGTGCAGGATATGCCAACAATGTTGTCATAACAGAGAACTACCCAGCAGGTGTGACCTTTGTTAATTCCTTCCCAGCTCCAGATGCGGGCAATAATGTATGGAACCTTGGTGCTATTGCACCAGGTGATTCAGGATCCATTATCATCGTTGTGGACATCTCATTATTTGCCTATGGCACACTAACTAACTGGGCATCTTTGGAATATCTGAATGTTTCTGGTGGCTCACAGCCAACCGAATGGGCAAGTGCCATGACCGTGCTCGGAGGGCCAAGCATGGTCGTTGAGAAGCAAGGTCCATCATCTGTTAATTCTGATGGTCAGGTAACTTACACGATATCCTATCAGAACAATGGTGCAGGTGTTGCCAGTAATGTGGTCATTGAGGATGCATTCCCAGCAGGCCTTGGCTATGTTTCATCATCACCATTGGGAATATTGATCGGAAACACAGTGAGATGGAATATCGGCAGTGTTGCAGGTGGCGGAAGTGGAACCATATCCGTTACATTTGATGTGATTGGCTTCACAGCCCCGGCAGCTTTCGATAATTATGCATATTTGAATTACACGGATCAGTCTGGAACTGCATTCGAGAAGCAGTGGATGGTCACAACTATCGTAGTTGATCCATCAATGACCATAACAAAGACTGGCCCTGTAGAGGCCAATTCTGGTGAAGAAATCACATACACTATCACTTATCAGAACGTAGGAACGGATACAGCAGAGAATGTGGTCATTACCGAAAATTATGATGCAGGCACATCCTTTATTGATTCTACACCAGCTCCAGATGTGGGAAACAATGTTTGGAACATAGGAACTGTTGCTCCTGGATCAGGTGGTACTATCGTAGTAACTGTACTGGTAGGAACTGGAGTGGCGAATGGTACATTGTTGGACAATGTAGTAGATCTCGATCATGAGAACCTTGCAGGTGTATCACAGCTAACGATAAGTGATAATGCACAGACCACTGTTCTCGATCCTGAACTCACCATAACAAAGGCCGTATCAGATGCAACCGCGAACACAGGCCAACAGATATCATACACATTGACCATCACAAATATCGGTGGCGCTGTTGCCGAGAATATTATTGTTACAGACACATACCCAGTAGGAATCAGCTATGTAAGCTCTGTTCCTGCACCGGATGCAGGCTATGACAATATATGGACCATACCAAGCATTGGTGTGGCTGGCACGGTGACAATAACCATAACTGTGATGGTGGGAACAAATGTCGCACCAGGAACCAACCTTATCAATGATGTTCTGCTCAATTACACAGATGCAAATGGTGAATATCAGACAGAACTGACTGATTCAGCCACCACACAGGTCATTGATCCATTACTTACGGTGACAAAGACCGCACCAGCAGTTGCGAACACTGGTGAGATGATCATGTACACTATCGTTGTGGATAATATTGGAACTGATGCGGCAAACAATGTCATTATAACAGAGCAATATGGTTCCAATGTCATCTTCGTGGACTCAAGCATTCCTTCGGACAACCCAGGAACTGGAGATAATATCTGGACAATACCAACCATCGCATCCTTTGATTCATTCACATTGTTCATCAATGTGACGACCAACCCGCCATCATATACCATTGACAACATGGTGGTCGTAGATTATGAAGATGCAGCGGGAGAAGCTCAACCAACAGAATCTGCCAACTCACAGACATTGATACAGGATCCAAGCATGATCATATCAAAGACCGCGGTATCTACTATAACCGCGGGCGGAACGATCACCTACAACATAACATTCGAGAACATTGGTAACGGTGATGCAGCCAATCTGGTCATAACCGATGCTTATCCAATGAATGTGACATTTGTCAGCTCTTCTATCGTTCCAGATAATCCGGGCGCAGGTGACAATATCTGGACAATAGCCAGCCTCGGATCCAATGAGATCGGTTGGCTGGAAATAACTGTCCTGGTCAATTCATCCCTCATGATAGACACATATCTCAATAACACGGTCGATCTTGTATATGACGACCTTGCTGGAACAACTCTACCAGCTGTAAGTGATATGACCTCTACTATTGTTGTGGGTCCACAGATATCATTGATAAAATCCGCACCTTCACTTGTCACTGCTGGAGAGGTCTTTGACTACTATATCAACTATTCAAACACAGGTAATGATTGGGCTTACAATATATCCATAATTGATATGATACCAGTAGGCCTTGAGATCGTTTCAGTGACACCAGATGCATCATACATCGACAATGGAACTTATTACTGGAATATGACCTCACCTCTTGGTCCATCGACCTTCAATACCATAAGGATAAGTGTTAGGGCATTGACCACTTCTGGATTGTTGTATGTGATCAACAATGCATCATTGGATTACATGAATGTTGCATATCTTGATCTCCCAACATTATACTCGGAAGTGAACTCGACGATATTCTATCCGGTTATGCTGGTACCTGATATGGACATACAGAAGACAGGTCCTTTATCTGCAGTTCCAGGAAGCACATTTGATTATGTCATAACATACACCAATAATGGAAACGGCACTGCATTGAATGTCATAATAACAGAAACATATCCAGCAGGTCTGAGCTTTGTTAGCGCAACACCTTCCCCAACAACAGGGAATAATGTATGGGTGATAGGCTCTGTAGATTCGGGGGCATCTGGAATGATCACCATTACTATGATGGTGGATCTCGATGCAATGTCTGGAACCGTGATAAACAATATCACATTGAGCTACACTGACTCAAATGGAATATCAATGCCTGATGAGTATGCGGAATTCTCAACTGATATAATAGTAATATCTGGCAATCCACCAGACATATACCCAGATTATGATGTCTTTGTTTTCGTCGGAGATGAGATAACTGTTCGTGCACGTATAATCGATGACGAGACTGGTGTAGATACAGCCATGATATACTATGAGGATATCTGGGGAGAACTTGGATCATTGGCAATGACACCTGTCGCAGGTGCCCATGACGCTTATGGCAATGGATGGTACGAAGTGCAATTACCATACCAGGATTGGAAGGGAATAGTCACCTTCTTCATATGGGCGAATGACACAGAAGGCAATGATAATATGACCGGTATCTATGACATCTATGTATTATTGATGCCATACTATGTATGGGGTTCCATCGAATACGGTGATGGAAGCTCAGTTACCAATCCGATCATAAGGGTCACAAATCTGGACACCAATGAGACTACGATAGCCATTGGAGGATCTGATGGCACATACATAGTTGATCTGGGAACCTTGTATTCGGGATATATTGAAGGTGAGAATCTTGAGATATATGCTACAGATGGAGTTAGATATGGATTCAACTATGCGGATGTCGCTATGGATAGTAATGATGATCCTTCACTCAACTGGCCTAATATCGAGGTTG